>DAIDIP010000004.1:0-18482 GCA_027451745.1 Candidatus Melainabacteria bacterium | reverse complement strand
GCTCTTAGCAGCAGCCCCTCCTACTGACTCCGTTCCTATACAACAATCCATATCTAATGTACGCGATAGTTCTTCCGTTTCAAAAATCTCTGACTACGGTGCTGGCTCCTTAGCCAGCAATCAAGTTAAAACATCTGAAGCAGTCAAATCAACAACAAACGAGCCAACTCTTGTAACTGCTAACAACAAAGAAACTTCTCGCCTAGCAACGGTATTTGCAGGAATTGAAACCACAGGTATACAAGGCGTACAAGGACCAGCTAGTGCTGATGCAACAGCAAATGTACTGCCCTTAGATAAACAATTGAACTTAGCAAGAGCGAGTATTCCAGAGGCTCAAGTTGTGCAATTGTTGAATGGTTTGCATAATAGTGCGGGAAATAATTTAGGTGCTAATTTAAATGAGATTAGTATGCAATCAAGATTGTTCAATCTCTTGAATCCCCCACAAGGCGGATTAGTTGCTAGAGATAACAATGCTGCTTTAAGTGAGGCACTTATAGGTCCATTAGGAACACCGTTGCATCCAAGCTTTGCTTTTGCTCCAATTAAAATAGAAGCCCCAGCTGGTTCTTCAACTGCGGCAACAACTAATTTAGCCAATGTTGCCCCAGGTACTCTTACAGGTAAAGATGTACCAATTGCACCAAGCGCTGCTAATACACAAGCAATTGTGCAAGCCTTCCAAGGCATATTGCAACCTGGACAGGGGGCAGTGAAAGGGACAGAAGAACCAGGAAAAACAATTGTAAAAGGTGGCGGTCCTGGCTTGCCTGATGTATTAACAACAAATCAAGGCACAGGCAAAAAAGGCGCAGAAAGCCTAATTGAAGGTACAAGCAAAACGCTTATGCCATTACCAACCACATTAACCGGTAAAGGTGGCAAAGGTATTGAAGGTGGGGATGATGCCAAATTACCTATAGGTCAAGCAACTAATTCAGCTCAAAATACTCTTGTTGTTACAGCCACAAGCGGGTCACAAGCTACCGGACAAACAGCCACAACAGGACAACAACCAACTGGCATTAGTCCTAATACGATAACTACAAATACTGGAACTGCTTCACAAGATCCTAATTCTACTGATATTAAATCACTAGTAGCAAGTGCCTTGCCCCCACTAGAAATATATGATCCTAAACAAGAATTGAAGGATGGAAAAGAGGTTACTGGACGACCCGAAGTGAACATTGACAATATTGACGAAGATGAAAATGATGAAGATGATTTTCATGATATGCCAATAGTAGATGGTAAGCGAGCAAGTAGTGCTACTGGGGCGCCAATTAAAGCACCAAAATCCAAAATTGGTTTAAGTATTATCGAAAATATTATGGTGTTTCTGCATGATTTAAAGAATAAGCAACTTGATGATAAGACTGAACAACAAATGCTGCTTGATTTATTTGTAGATATTTTTTCTAAGAAGAAGCGGAAATCTTGCCGGGTTAACCCAGGGGATACATTAGAAGATATAGCTAAGCAGGTGCTTCAAGAATCCCGGTTAACCCCACTACTCTATGCTATAAACGTGCATGAAAAGCATATCAAACCAATTGAGAATGAAGAAAACAAACAAGCCATTTACGCCATACAGCCCGATAAGCAAACAATATTATTACCGCATCGTTCAGAAATTCTTAGATACAAAGTTCACGTTTTAGGCGATAAAACAGCACTAACGTTATATGCAAGAAGCCTAATTGTTGCTGAAGAATTTACTACTTACACCTGCAGAGAAGGAGACACACTCAAATCAATTGCTAAAAGCCATATTGATTTGCAAGACGAAAGTAAATGGGCAGAAGTTGCCAGATTAAATGGCTTAAGTGTGCGACTGGGCAAAAAAGGCAAGATGATAGCTGTCCTCAAACCTGGGCAAGTACTAAAAATACCGAAGACACCAGTAATGGAAGAAGATGATGAGGAATTTGAATCAATAATAGAACCATCAATGATTAACGTGTGTACTAACTTGGACGAAATTACGCAAGAGGAGGCGTCTATAAATGAGGCTCTTGCTACTATGGAACAACGTGTTATTTCTCAAAGTGATTTAACTGCGGATACGGTGCTTATAAAACTTGAACTCAAAAAAGGTGATAGCAGAATAAATGTGATCGAATGGGATATTAATCCGATATCAAGCACACTCAAATTATTTGATAAGACCGGTTTCTGCAAAGTTATACCAATAGCATTGCCGACACAGGCGGCACGCGAACTAGCAGAAAACGATCTTAAAGTAAATGCTAATCGTTACTGTGAGCTATTTTTATCAGGTAAGCTGGCCGCATGATGGATATTATGGAAGACCAAACACTAAAAAAACAATTATCCTACATTGTGCCAGAATTTCGTCTGGCTCTGATTAAGGAGTCTAAAGTTGATTCCTGTCCCCTTTACATTAATATTCCTAGTGATATAGGAAAATTTGTAGAACCTCTTAAATATGCTAGTGAAGAACACTTTGTCTCATTTCACTTAACTGCAAAATGTCAAGTTATTGGCTATCACGTTGTTTCCCGAGGAACACTGTCAGAAGCTATTATTCATGCTCGTGAAATTTTTAAGACCGCAATGCTGGCTAATTCGTCTAGCATTATCTTGGCGCATAATCATCCATCAGGTCAGGTGATGCCGAGCAATGAAGACTACACAACTACCGAAACTTTAGTGAAAATAGGGGACTGGCTTGGAATTCCGGTAATTGATCACGTGATTATCAGCCCTCATGGTGGTACTTATAGTTTTCGTGAAAATCATGCCAACTTATGGGCTGATAACGAAGCCGGAAACCCATTGCGACTCAAGGAATAGTATCCTGCAATACAAAAAAATAGCTCAGCTAGCAATGGCTTTACTGAATACTTTTTGCCACCAAGGACGCTTTAGTTCTGCTATTTCAGATTTTAATTGTTGTAACTCATGGGGCGGCCAAACCGCTTCTTCTGCAACTTTTAGCTGTAATTTGGACTTTTCTTCTTCCAAAGCATTGATTTGTTTTTTTAGTGTCTCAATTTCAAAAGCACGTAATTGTGCGGCTTGACGCTCTTCTTCTGCTCGTTTTTTTTCATCTTCCGCGCGCTTTTCTAGATCGGGAAGGAGCCGTATTTGTCTTGATTGTTCCTGTATGACATTTTCCTTCTCAATAAGTAGTCGTGTTTGCTGTTTGATTTCTTCAACTAAAGGGCGAACACACTCATCAATTAAGGCTTTAAATTGAACCGGAACCTCTTGTGTGTGATTTTCCTGTATTGTTTCCTCAACCTGGTCATTTGTTTCTATTGTCACAGCATCAATGGTGTCTTCTGCTGGTGCAAAATTGGATGATTCTACTGTGGTCGATTGATTTTTTTTCAATCCCTCAAGAACTTGTTTATTAGGATATATTCGCCACTCTGGCACACCTGTTATCTCATTCTTAGAAAGGCTTCCTTTTAACTGACCTTTTTCCAAACGGTAAGTAACAGCTCTAACAGTTATTCCTAAAGCCGAAGCAGCTTCCCGAACAGATATAGTTCTCAATGATATCACTCCATATATGGTGGCAGTAAAAAATATATACCAAGAGCGCAAGCACATGAATTATAAGGCTTTGAAAGCTTTTCAGCTAGTCCTATATTGTCATAAATTGTTGAAAAATGGCTTAACCAGTGTCATTCATTCAGACCTAGAAAAGCAGATATTGAGTAATTAGAAATGGCTAGAAAATCAAGAAAGCCATTTGGAAATACTTGCATGGAGAAAATTCTTTTTGCTATTTCATTGAAAGCCAATCAAAAAAAGGTTTCTAACCAGCTAGAAATTTACCTGTTCGGCAAACAACTCTAAAACTGGTTAACAACAGATCAATTTCTAGGGAGTGGAAATCAAAATTCGCATCAAGCAAATTTCTTTCTAGCCCCTCTAGAAGCGCCTGGAAAACCCTAGAAATATTTCCAGGGTGGGATAGAAGCGAAAGTCTGCTGTGGCTAATTTTAAAAAGTGGGCACTCAATTGATGGCATAACTAGAGCATTTTTGTAATTTCTAAGCGCTTCTAATCGACTCGAAATTAGGCGCTTGATTTCTAATTCCACCTTTTGAGGGGGTGGAAGCGACTTCTAGCCACTGTACACTGCCTCTCTAGGAGAAATGCACTACTGATACGAAACTAGCTTTTTATGGACCTTTCATGTTTGGAAGTAAAAGGTTAGAATTTCTAGCCTGCTAGAAAAAGGCATGACAGCGATCTTTGAGTGTTGCAAAGAATTGATTCATTTTTTGGCACCTTATATAGTGTCACTAACATTTTCTTAAATGTTAGTGATGTATTTAGTGGATATGCAGAGCTTCTGCTCTCTAGAAAGATAGCAACAGACTTAAAAGTATAAAAAAAGACACCGCTTGGGGGCGATGTCTCTCATTAAGTCCTTATATCGGACCTTATTTATTCAGTTGTAGTTTCGGCGTTTGTGCATTCGTCGAATTAACATTAAGAATAAACGATTGGTCC
Source organism: Candidatus Melainabacteria bacterium (assembly GCA_027451745.1). Classification (GTDB taxonomy): domain Bacteria; phylum Cyanobacteriota; class Vampirovibrionia; order Obscuribacterales; family Obscuribacteraceae; genus JABDBL01. The sequence goes on along the minus strand of DAIDIP010000004.1, from coordinate 13,982 downwards.
GAATAGGTCAACTCATCCCAATTTAGGGGAAAGAACTATTATCGGATCTATTCAAGCACGCTCAATGTCTGAGCCTGCGCCAGTAAAATTTAATCGCCGTACATATTTCCCTGATGGTTGGGAAATATGTACGGCTGAGTTTTTAGAACTATTTCATCGTTACGGTTATATTTACAAGTCACGGTTAGGCGGTTCCTGGTATTCGGCCGATGAGAGTTGGAAACTTAGTGATTCGGAAATTCTAAAGGCCATTGCTTGCGCGCATCCTAAGTTTTATATAGGCTGTCGTGCTGGTAAGTCCAGTAGCTTTGCAGTATTAGACATTGATGCTAAAAGCAAGTATCACAATAAGCAGCATATGCAAAAGCTATTGAACGTTCTTGCTGGTGCTGGACTAACCAAATCCTCACTTTACCGTTCTAGTTATAGTGGTGGCTGGCATTTATATATATTTTTTGATGAGCCTATCAACAGTGCTGATCTACGCAAACAATTGGTCAAGCTTTTAACTTTGCATGACTTCCAAATCGCAAAAGGAACACTAGAAATTTTTCCTCATAAAGGTGAAAATTCACTTGGGATGGGGCTGCGCTTACCATTGCAACCTGGTTGGGCATGGCTTAGCCGGCAGACATTAGAAGTAGAGCATGAACGAGATAGTCTAGATGCTACTATTGCTCTTGAATTGTTTATTGATGCCCTAAATGGAGATGCTAATTCTTATGCTGCTTTTTGCCAGCTTAAATCATATGTAGATGAGCTTGAGTCTCGTAAAGAGATTGCTAAAGGACATATACATAAAGTTCCCAAAAACAATCTTGTTCTATTTGGTAGAAAGCCGCAAAATATCGTTCAGACGGGGGAATGTGTTGAATTTGTTGTTTCTGTGTTTCACGAATTGCCACCCGGCATAATACCTGATAACTGGTATAGGGGAAGAGAATTTCACTTAAATGGCTTGACTGGCCCATCACAAAGAGCGGAGGCAATAACATCCCTTAGCCATTATCTCTTTTATGGTGATCCAAGCAGAGCCTTACCAGCCCTGGGTTATGGTTATGAGCAAGAAAGAGAATGGGCTATTCATGAATTCCTATCACTTAAACATAATGGACATAGCGAAGATATTAATAGGGGTCATAGTGATGCAATTGCCCAAATTGAGCGTGCCGCACACTGGCGACCAACACATAAGAAAAACGATGAGTCACTTAAATATATTGCTAACGTACCAATAGCATGGGTCCGTGAAAATGCTAATAGAAAGCTAGACGCCCGTAAAAGAATTAAAGCAGCCTTTGATATGCTGGCAACAAAAAATCGCCCATTTACTATTAGTGAATTACAACAACAATCAGCATGTTCTAAGACCACTTTATATAAGCATTTGGATATATGGCGGCAGCAATACGAAGATCTAGCATCGGGGCTCTTTGCAATTAGTACACACGAATATAACGTGTTTGATGGGGCTGCTTGTTCAGAAAGCAAGCCCCACTCAGAGTCTCACCGAGAAAATACGCCGCCAGGACTATTGGCAACCAAACGTGTTGTCTATGAGATATCTATGCGTGCCCAACGTGAAAAGAAACAGAAACAACAGGAGGCTATAAGGTCGAGGAGGGCTTGTGAAAACGATTGGCAGGATAAGATTGCTTGTTTAACGTCACAACCGCCTAATAAATTGCCGGCAGAAAAACTTAAAACACTTATTTCTGTTTTGAGTTTTTACTTGAGTGTTGCACCGAATTTTGACGATGCTCTATCTCTAAAGCAGCATATTGATAATCTTAGAGAGGAATTGCATAATCGAATGCTTGGACCTAAACCACCGCCAGACAAGTAACAATCTCTATTAGAACATGCCTTGCCCATCGCGTTGCTCACTGCCATTAGCCATTACAAAACCGAAAGCATGAGCAAGTCCAACTGCAATAGGGCGTGTAAGTTGTCGCCCACCAGATAAATTTAAATGAGCTGTGTCCAAAAAGTCTTTCTTGGAGAATGTATTCCAAACAGTGTCAATGTCCAACCAGTCAACACCGTTCTTATGACAAATCTCACTAATTTGCTGATTATATAATTTCCAGAAATTCTTGGGTAGTAACTCCTTATTTTCTTTCATTAAAGGCATACCAATTACTACGACCTTGATGTGTAGTTGCTTTAGATATGACAGCAAAGACTCTAAGCAGTGTAATTGCATCTTAAATCGTGGACTGTCCGGCCTTTTGTATCTTCTTTTGTATTCTTCTGTGTTATCACGAAACACATAACCGGTGCTTGAATTCACAATAATTTCGCCTGGACGAATACGTTGAAACTGCTTATTGAGACGCAGGGGTGAAAAGATTTCGGAAAAATCATTTTCGCCTAATTGAACGCTGTAGCTTTCCATTGGCAGCGAACTATTAGTTTTCAATGAGACTGGTAAAATCGGTCTTTGCTTGGTATAAACTTTTTGATCGCTCAAAAATAAGTCCAAATCAGATCCTAAATGAGCATATTTTGCAAAGAAAGTAAAAACCTCACTAGAAGTGACTGAGTAACAGGTATTATCTATAAAATCTCTTGGTGAAAGAGTTATAACGACTGCCTTTGGGTGATATTTTTCAGAAAAAATAGCACGACTAAATACTAATTGATCCGATACCATGGCTTCTGGAAGTCCAGCTATTAAAGTTCTCCAACGCTGATTTAATAATACCTTTAAGTCGTGTTCCAAAAGGCGCGATCGATGATCGCCTGTAGCGTCTATTGTTGGTCTGTCTTTAAAGACAGACGTATCAGCTCCTTGCACCGCGCCCAATTGAGAATTGCCTAATACAACAATATCAGGTGGTGTCGGTTGTGCAAAATATGATTTTGCTACCCACCAACTAGCAATCTTGCCTACCGTTTTTAATTCTTCATCCGAACTTGATAGATCAATTGGTTGACTGTTGGACAGTTTATTAATAACAAAAGGATGTGGTTCAATCAGCTTATTTTGAACAACATAGTCAGCAATCAATTTGACAAATTTATTGCCGCCAATGGTATTAAGATGAACAGTATCGGAGAAGTCTTTATCACAAAAACAGCTACTACTATCAAGATCAAGAAAACCTGCCCCAAATTGCTTAGATAACACACGCAGATTTTCTTTGTAAATAGAAAATACGTATTTCGGTATTAACTCCCGATTAGCTGATGTTATAGGCATTGCTACTATCAAAACTTTGCTTTTATTTTTTGCTGCTAGTTGAAGAAAATCTAGGAAAAATTTAGTCTGAGAAGTGAAAGTGTCTATATTAAAATGGCGATAGCGCGAACGATATTCATCTAGATTTTTTTGAAAGTGGTTAGGACCCCAGCCAATTTTATTTGGTGGAAAAAACAAATAATGGTCTAGTTCTTTAGAGTAAAGACCATTGGATATAGTTGATTTTTCTATTTGGGGGATTGAAAAATCTTTTCGATATAGCGAACTTCCTGAGTCACTAGCAATTGATCTAAAAACCCGATCCAATTGAAAGTAAAAAGTGTTTGATATTTCTTCTTTGTTCTGACAGACAGCAAACTGTTGCTCAAGTAGGTAATTTAGTCTGGACTGTAATCCTTGACCGACATAAGGTAACAAGGACTGTTGTCCATACTGTCTAGCTAATTGTTTATGTAGATAAAAATAAGTATCTGTTGTAGAAGGAACTGTAAACAAATTATCTATAAAATCTCGCGGTCCAATGCCATAGATAATAAGTTCAGGATGATCTTTGTCACCTAGGAGTAGTTTTGTAATCAAATAAGCATCAGAAGGCATCATTCCTGGTAGGGCAAAATTAAAATTAGAAACCACAAGATGATTTAGGCTATGTATGAGCAAGCTAAGTAAGATACTTTTATGATGTAAGGCAGAATCAATGATACGTTGAGTGAGATTAGCATCAGCACTATTAATTGGTACCATCACAAGTGATGAGCCTAATAAAACAATTGATGCTGGGTTGTCCTTCTGTTTTAAAAAATCAGTAAGCGCCCATTCCATACAACTATGCTCATGATGCTGTGGCAGCATTACTTTAGGGGCAATTTTTTGATTGTTGGGTAATTGAAAGCAAGGATTAAAGAAAACAAAGGTTTGTGCTGCCAAAAAATTGAGCAACACAAACAAAATCGATGCTGTTAAAAACCTGGACATCGATAAGAGACTACACTATTTTACTAAAAATTCAATAAAGGTCTAAATGTGTGCGAGTCGGAATAGTATCAGTAGGAAAAGGTAGCTCCCCAGACACTAAAAAGAAAGTTTCCGGGTCAGGGTTTGATACTTGTCTCCATTCAGGGTGTTCTCCACGAATTGTATTAGCATAAATAACTGACACCTTTGCAGTACTCTCATTATGTTGTTTATTTAACTCAGTAGCAAGATGTTCTGCTGACATGGCTAACAATGAAGGATTAGGAAAAGACAATATTTTACCAAGACGTAGACTTTCTTGAAAGTATTGCGTTGAAGCTGGAATATTGCCTTTTTTGTCCTCTATTAAACCTAGAACATAACTATCAAAAGCAATTTCTCTATCTGCTTTGCTATTCAAATGAAGTTTGGTAGCCGCAATTAAGTAGGCTTCAGCTGCATTCCAATTTTGTTTTTCAAATTCAATTGTTCCTAGCTGCCGGTCCAACGTACCTTCATGGCAAACTTTATTGAGAGGGTCAATTTTATTATTTAACACTAAAGCATCACGATAGTATTTCTGTGCTTCTGCGAACTTCTTTTGAAGCAAAAGAAAATTCGCCATTTCTCCAGTAGCAATATGGAGACTGCTTTTCTTGGGATCTCTATAGATACCTATTAAGGCTTTGTGCTTTAGTTGCTCTGCTTGTGCATATTGTCCTTGCATATAATACTTAACTGTAAGCAAATTGATCCGGGGAACTAAAATCGGATCGTATTTATCAGTGCCTAGGATTTTAGCGTCTATATAGTGCTCCATACAGTATTCTTTGACGCTTTCATTAGGGCTAAATTCACCAATTTTAAAGTAAAAATTACCTAGATCATTCATCCACATGGATACTGATTTCTGTATTCCCGGCTTATCTTTAAGAGTTTGAGCAACACTGATTGCTTTTTCAAAAAATGGTTGTGCTGCCCGCATTTTCCCTTGTAATATTTTTACGTGTACTAAGTGATCCAAAGTTTCGATCAACTTTTCGTCTGACCTAGTGCTTTCTGCTTCTTGTAGAGCTTTTTGAAAATATTCGTCGGCTGTAGTTAGATCGTGAGCCGCCTGAGCTTGTAAACCTTTATTTTTATACGTAAGCCATATATCAGTACTAGATAACACTTGTGAGGTACAAAAATTCAGTAATATCAGACTGTTTAGAATAAATATTGAAAAATGTTTTTGCATAATTTCTAATTTCCCAATTAGAAATTATTCAAACCAGGAGAGGTAGTTATATTGGCTTATCTTTAGTGTTTTCTCAATCTAAACCGAACCCCTTACTAAGAGTTATCTAAGTGATCAAACATCGGCATCCCTTTCTGCCTTGCCTTTAGATGATTAAGGCAGCAGTTTTAATATAGCTGTCTCTTGCGGCTTCTTTTCTTGATCTTGATGTTGCTTATATCTGATTTGTTTATGTCTGGCTTACTTCTCTTTTAATCTCCATCTCGCGCCCGTCTTAAATAAATTTTCTCGTCTTGTTGATGGTATCGAACCCGGTATTATTATCTATATCAGGCTTGCACAAAAAATATCCCAGGGTTTTAATGCCATTACCGCTTTCAATTTTAAGGCCATGGTCTTTCCTTATGGGTGGAGAAATTCTGTGGCACCTCCGTGCCTAGGTGCTTGGTTATTCTATTCACCTCCTTGGCGTTTCTGAACAGCTGACCTTAGCATGACCCTTTATAGCTAGCAATGGCAACCTTATTCAAGGTGCGCTTAGCGCAGCCATTGCCGCTAACAGGGAAAGTGCTTACGCACTCATGCTCTTTCGGTCGCGTCAGAAACAAATACAAGGAGGTTCCTTTATGAACAACACAATCACAATAATCGGGCACGTCGGAAAAGCCCCAGAGATTCTCACCTTTTCATCTGGAAAGACCATGGCTAAATTTTCAGTGGCGGTAAACAATGGCGACAATAAAACGCTCTGGTTTGCAGTGCAAGCCTGGAATGAGATGTCTGAACGGGTTGTCGATAACATAACCAAAGGGCGTGAAGTTCTTATACAAGGACGGCTTGGACTGGAGACTTACAAAACCAAAAAAGGAGAATCAGCTGCGGCATTAACTATCAGAATGACAAGCTTTCATCTTTGTGGTAAGAAGCCGCAAGAGGAATCTTCATCTGTAAAGGCTGCTGCCTAATTCATCCAAGCAAGCAAGGTGGAACTTCGGTTCTGCCTACGCTTGCTTTTTTCTGTATGTTCCCGCCTTGTTTACTATGCCTGGCAAATGAGCCTAACATCAGCCAGCCCAGCGTCAAGTACCAAGCAGCTTTGCTGTGGCTTTGCCAGTACTTGACGCTAGGTCCCATGGTTGATGTTTTCTTGCATGTGCGGCATGTACTGCGGCGAGATGGGGTCCTATTCGGCAAACTGAAGTACTGGAAGATTGCTTAAGCTGGATGAGGACGGACTAACTGAACCGCTGCGACAAGCATTCAGTAAATTGGACACTAAGCGCAACAAACTCTTATAGGAAATCTATTCATATAGTATTCAAGCTGTCATGACAGTGTCAATATATTTGCCCTCTTGGCGGCTTTGTAGACCCTATGGTATTATAAGCCTATGAAAGCCACGCTCTTGCGAAAGAAAAAAATAACTTATGACGATGGCTGTATTGCGGAAATCGTTGTCTGGGAATTACCGGAACCAACATCGGAGCGATCACACGGGTACAAATATAGACTTAACTATAGTGCTGCGGATGGTGTTACGTTGCTGAGGATGGATAATGAGGCTGGCAAAGGTGATCATGTGCATACTGGTGAAATAGAGTTGCCGTATAAATTTGAATCATTAGAGAAACTTTTTCACGACTTTAATGAAGGTGTAAATAAAGCAAGGAGGCGGAAATGAAACGAAATCATAAACTAATAATTGGTGTATCCAGCCTTGAGCAATCATTGAAGGAAACTTTAGATGCTTGTAAAAAAGCTAAACGTGGACAACCTATCGGTCCTGTACATCGTATTGATTTTATTGATCAAGCTACATTATTTAGTACTCTATCTCCTAAACGGATGGAATTGTTGCGCTATCTACGGAAGCATGGTCCTATGAGCGCTCGTCAGATAGCCAAAAACCTTGCTAGAGACTACAAAAATATTCAGGTTGATATAAAACTACTTTCCCGGCTAGATATGATAACCACCAATGTGGAAGGACGATATATTGTTCCTTGGGACGATATAAGTATCGAGGTAGAAGTTTTAGCAGCTTAAGAGTCTTGCCGCCGTTTTTTAAGTTTACCGACTTAGCGCCACCGAAAGCAGGACCAAGCCCTATGGTGCCTTTAGCAGGTTTCTTCCAGAGGCAGGTTGGTTGACGCTTAGACAGGCGTGCTGGGTTAGAGATGCTTGTCTCAATTGGAGACCCAACTGTGTATTCGGCTTAGAAAATTTGGATGGGGGTTAATTCCTCTGGTTTTTATGCTTCGAAAACTGGATGATGGGTGGGGTATGGGGACCAATGCTTTTCCTCACGGTGAAAAATCCATAACAAAAAAATAAAAACTTTAGTCTAACGTTCCTTAAGAAAAGTTCGTTGGCCGATCATTGTCCGGCAATTTAATAGCGGTAGCTATTGGGCTTAGAAAGCTCTGTTTTGAGATTAATTGAACTCCAATGGCTTTAAAGGAAAAATTATGCCTTTAAAAGGCAAACAGAAGCTTATCAATAGAAAACTGTTTTAATGCCTCAAGTTTTACCAGGTGCTGTACGCTTCGTCGCAATGTTCGGCTAACGCCTCACAAGCGATCGGTACTTTCGCCAGTTTCGTTTTGCTGCGCTCAACTCAACTGACTCACGCCGCTATGCGGCGCCGCACCGAGTCGCGTGCGACGAAGGTAAGGCAGGATAAAGCAAAACATCCATTATTAAATTTATGCCTATATAATTGATTTATAGACACGTACAAAGCTATAATAAGAATAGAAAATTACCCTCCAAATACTGAAAAGTATTGTCTGGTTTAAATTATACTAGCGTCCAATACAGGAAAACAAAATGCCAAAGACAGTAAGAACGCCATCGATAGAGTTTAGATTATTGGCAGATGTTCAAAAAAGATTTGATGATTTATGCCGAGTAAAAGGACAAAACAGAAGTCAGTTAGCAAGAGAAGCGGTTGCTTGGTATTTGGATAATCAAGAGAAGCTAACTGCGGATGCACGAGAAACCGTTTTGCAAAAACAAATGAAAAAAGGGGAGGATCGCATGTGCTCTCTCTTGGCAAAAAATGCAATAGATACTGCGACTATAGTTGCGTTGCTGTACGAAAATATGGGTGAGAAAGTTCGAGACGAAAGATTAACGTCGGCTTATAACATGGCGGTGTATAGGACAAAGAAACGCTTAGAGGGGCAAGGCTTAGCCATTAAAGAATTAATGCAAGAAATAGTAGAAGCAGATGATAAAGACAGTAGTAAAGCATAGCTATGTAAAAGGCAGGCATAGCAAAGACCGAAGCAGAGCTCATATAAATTATATTTCGCACCGCCGGGGCGAAGATAGAGAGAAGGGTGGGCGAAAGTTTTTTGATAAAGAACGAGACGGAATAGACGCGTGGGAAGTAAAGCAAAGCTTATACGACATGGCTGACGAGCGAGGTGTTGCCATGCATAAGATAATTTTATCGCCAGGACTTAATACTGACGCGAAAGAATATACGCGTGAGTTAATGGATAAATTAGAGCACTTAAAGGGACAAGAATTAGAGTGGCGAGCTGTGGTGCATGAAAACACGGAACATCAGCATGTGCATGTAGTGCTTATGGGCAAGGATAAAGATGGGCACAGGGTGCGGATTGATAAAAACGATCATAGCCAACTCCGGCAATTTGGAGACGAGTATTTAAACCGAGAGCATAAGTTAGAACGCTATATAGACAGAGAATTGCAGGACTTAATTCGATCTAAAGAGTACGAGAGAGGTGGGGATGAATTATTCCAAATCCTGGTATTTGGCCAACGAGAAAAAGATCGAGAGGATGATCCAGATAGGGCTAGGCGAGAATTTGAGGAAATAGACGAAAAACTTAGAAAGTCCTTTGAAGACAAAAGAAGTCCTGAATTGTATCCTAAGCCGTGGGGACAGCGACAGGTAGAACAAGCTGGAAAACTCTCAGAACACCATTATGATTATACAAATGCTATGGAAAGAGAACGGCTAAAAGATCTGTCCGCTCAATACCCGGAATTAGCTGAAAGTATAGCGAAGGACCTTGATTACATGAGGGAATTAGCTGCTGAAAACCGAATGCATCAACCAAGAGACATCGAATTAGAACGGCTTCTAGGTTATGACGATAGTAGAGAAAAGATGGCGGAGCGAGCAGCAGAAAGTTTTGAAAATGATAGGGTGGCAAAACCAGAACAACAAGATGGGGAAGAAGACAGATCAAGAGATGAGCAAGAAGATTTCGATCCTTTGAGTGGGTAATTGATAAATGGGAAATTGGCAAGCAGACCAAAGAGCTTATATTGCGGTAGCTGTAGAAGAATTGCCGGAAGTAATACTAACTACGGTTAAGCCACTTGGATGGAAAGATGTTTTTGTAAATGAGCGACTTGGAGAAGCTACAGCTAGTTACAGGAAAATTGACAAAAGGGGCAGAGACACCTGGAGGTATGAGTTTGAGCTTGTAGTTAATTGGCGCAAGCAAACGAATGGCACAGTAGAGGTGACTGTTACTGTAACAGGAGCAGCGCAAGCAACTAATAAGCTTTGTTATGAGCAGTGCTACAAAATACTGGAAGGTATTAAGAGCCGAGCTGAGCGTTTGAAAAAATCAGATCATGAGAGGAAACGCTCTGACACCTATGGTTCGGCTAAATGGGCCACTGACCAAGATTTGGTTCGAGCAGGATACATTGGGGATGGACATGATCGATTTATTCTAGGACCGTCATCTAATGGCGGGTATTTTAGTGTGCCTGGTCCAGAAACGGCCATGCACGCAATAGTGTGCGGACCGACAGGATCGGGCAAAAGTTCCACTGTTTATATACCTAACTTGATAGAAAGAACCAACACAAGCGCTATTGTGACTGAGGCTACAGCAGGAGATGAACAGCCAGATTTATTTAAGAAAACAGCGGGCTTCCGTCAAGTATCTGGGCAAAAAATTTATAAATTCAATCCTGCCGATCTAACATCGCACAGAATAAATCCATTGCAGCATGTAAGAACGTTTGATCAAGCCTCACAAGTAGCAAATCTTATTGTGCAGAATAGCTCAAACAAAATTTCTGTCGGTGATCAAATTTGGGAGACATCGGAAAAGCAGCTATTAACAGTGCTTGTATTACACGCTGTTGGAGAAAGAGGAGATCTAGGTTTAATAAGACGATTATTGCGCGAGGGTCCAGACGGGCTAGCTAAGATAATGGCCAATAGTCAGTTTGTAGAAGCACGAAAAGAGTATGAGGGATTTTACAACGGAACATCAGACGGGTTTAGAAAAGGCGTTATATCAGGAGTTATGCAGCGGCTAAACCCATGGGTTAATCCTAAGATAGTTGCTTTAACAGAAACAACGGATATTGATTTAAACGCACTTGCAGATGAACGATTTACATTTTATTTGGCAGTGCCGGCACATGAAGATCGATTTAAGCCATTGGCGGCACTGATATTTAACTTCATTTTGAATATATCGCTAGAGAAAAAATTCAGGTACCCACTCACATTGTTTTTAGACGAATTTACTAATTTTGGTCATATACCTGGGATGGCTGAGAAATTGACAATAATAAGGCATAGAAATTTGCCAGCAGTTTTAGGCTTTCAGGACTATGTGCAAATAGAGAAAGTATATGGCGGGCATGATGCGGGATTATTGTTTAATCAGCCAGGCACCAAAATATTTTTTCGCCCAAGAGATCTCAATGTGGCAAGAAAAATCAGCGAAGCATTAGGAACCAAGACAGTGATTGATCGTAAAGTGACAAGTACCGGTCAAATAATTGAGAAAGAAATGGGCAGGCAGCTTATGAATCCAGGGGAGGTTATGGCGCTAGAGGCAGGCAAAGCAATAGCTTTCACGCCCTCGACACCACCTGTACTACTCAAAACATTCACATGGCAACAATATGCAGGAGCAACAGGACGTGAGCCGCCAGCATTTAGAAAGCTACAAGTAAATGAGGAATTAGCTAGAAAGTGTGAAGAAACAAAGGCAAAGCCCCAGTGGCAAAGAGAATGGGAAGAAGCACGAGCAAATACAAAGAATAGGTCCATGGATAATTAGGGGCTAGACTTATTTAAATGAATGATTGGAGTAATACTGGCAAAGGTACTGGCTGGCTAATATTTTGGGTGGCTGGAATTATTTTTAGTCTATTTTTCATTGCTGCAATAAGTGCATATGGAAATAGCACTTGGCTAACACCAGCGCTTGCAGCTTATTGGTGTGCTCGACGCTGGCTTTATGCCAAAAAAGTTATAGATAGGACCGAAGAAGTAACGCTCAATGAAGATGTATATAACCCATATCCTAGAGAATACCAGGAACCTTTGCAGGATGCCTTCGCGGCAGTAAGAACTGCATTGGAGGGGCCGACATACAACATATCTGACAAATGGAGGATTATAAATGCAGATACAGATGCAAAGCGAATCACAGCCGGGATACACCTACATCGTTACCAAGGCGATAACAGATACCTTGGATTGGAAGTTGATTTTCAAGATACCGAGAACGATACCACAGTAATTATGTTTTCATTTGATCCACGAATAGAGCCAGGTATTGGACAGAGCGTTTACGGTTGGTTTAATGAGGACATGATAAAAATTGCTAATGAAGTTCCTGCAAAGGTAACTGAAAAATTAGGCTCATGGAGAAAATTGACACCGGCAAAAACTACTAACACTTATTACAAATATGATTTTTCAGAAGTACCACCACCGTCTTGGTTGTTATTGGGTATGACAGTTGTTGGAATTATTGCTCTTCTTGGCGATATTGTGGTGCAGTTAAGATGAAGAGCATGTCTATAAAAGAAAAGCTTAAACGGTTGGTTGCGGCATTTTTTCTCATGATAGTCAAAGCAATTGACATACTGGAGATAATTGCTAAACAGATAAGACAGTATTTAAGGGACAATGAGCACTTTCAAGACTTTTTAAGGACCTGGAAACATTTTTGGAAATATAAAAAACAATATCCTAACGAGTGGCAAAATAGTGCTCAAGATAAGGCCTTAAGAACTATTTTGGGCATTATTGTTCGCGTTATTTATGTATGCGTATTTGTATGGGGAATGATAATGATTGAACAGAAGCGTGAGTGCCAATCAAATTCAGCTAAAATTTTAAACTCAACTGTACCGTCGCATCTAAGGCCCAGAAGAATTCTTGAGCATGTTACCGTAGATGGAAAAACATATGAATTTGAAAAAATCGAGCGCTCGACTCCTGTTACGTCGAGAGATACCCGGACAAGTAGTTCATCCGCTACATCGCCTACAAAAAATATGGATTCTATAGCTCTGCCAATTGCTCCATCAATTAGAAAAACACTTGAAGAAGAAGAAATAAAGGGCACCATGTCTGACCATTTAAAGACTCTACCAGAAGCCAATGTGCCAGTAATACCTAATACACCCGCATCCCAACAATATGTTGAACGCACTGGTGGTCCAGTTATACCTTTGGGGAGCAGGCATTAACTTAAATTGACACAATCATATATATTGTCTCTATATGTATTGATTTGCCTTGGCGCCACATTCGGTTTTATGTATTATATGAAAGATCAGATAGCTAAAAAGCTAGCAACTTAGCTTCTTAGCATGTCAAATATCTAGATATTTAGATATTTGAATTGTTAGATATATAAATATCCAAAAGGAAAATATGATAATTACAGTAGCAAGTTTCAAGGGCGGCGTAGGAAAAACAACAACGGCATTTCACCTTGCTGCCTTTCTCAATGAAAAAGCAAAAACACTTCTTGTAGATGGCGATCCTAATCGCTCAGTCTTAAGTTGGGCAGAAAGAGGTGATTTACCATTTAAAATTATTGATGAGCGCGGAATAGCGATGCATGCGCCTCAATATAAACACACGATTATAGATACAGAAGCAAGACCGGAATACGAGGACCTTAAAGCTTTGGCAGATAACTGTCATATGCTTATCTTGCCAACCACACCTGATGCATTGGCCCTTGATGCACTAATGCAAACTGTGGATGCGTTAAAACAAATTGGTAATTCAAAATTTAAAATATTGTTGACTGTAGTTCCACCCAAGCCAGAAAAAGATGGAGAAGAAGCGCGTAAATCTTTAATAACGGCTGGATTGCCAGTATTTCAAGCAGAAGTTCGACGATTTGCTGCTTATAAGAAAGCAGCATTATTGGGTGTTCCTGTATATCAAGTCAAGGCTAAAAATGCTAAAGAGGCTTGGAGTGACTATGAAGCAGTGGGAAGGGAGATAATGAAGGGCAATGGGCAGCAAATTCGACGGACTAATTCAAACAAAACAACAACAGCCACAGCTCGATAAAGAACCATTTTTAGGGGAGCAGGCAACAACAAAAAATGTCCACAAAAAAATAACCACTCGTAAGCTGCCAGTTACTAAAGCTACAACAGCGGAGCGAGGACGAGGCAAGAGTGCCCACCCCGACTACACTCCGGTGATGATCTATCTGACCAAAAAGTCACATAATAAGGCTAAAATGCTGCTTTTGCAAAATGAAGACAAAAGAGATTTTTCGGAACTGATAGAGGATTTGCTGACGAAATTTC
>DAIDIP010000003.1 GCA_027451745.1 Candidatus Melainabacteria bacterium | reverse complement strand
TCCCTATTAGCAATGAGCCTTAGGAGCCGGTCAAACTTTCGAGTTTGGCTGTCTCTGGCCCACGTTGCGAGCTTGTGTTGCATTTCATTGATTATCAAAAGTCTTCACCTCATTAGGTCAGTTATTTTGCGCTACAAGCAGCTTGAACTGTTCTCCTTCGCCATGTGGCAGGCTTTCCCTACCTCGGACTACTACGAGAACTCCGTCAACATGGTGGACATCTGGGTTGACTCCTTTGGCATTCCACTCATGCTTTCCCTCGTTCATATGTCGGACTAAAAGCGTATTGGTTAGGTTGCCGGTCGCAGTCTTTATCCTTGCTTCCTGCAAGTCGGTGCCATTTCATGGTCTGGCTACGTTCTCTCCATGTTCCCTGCGAACGTCTTACATGTACATTCGCATTTGGATGTCTTTGACTTACTGATTCATTAACATCTTTGACACTCTGCCTATTAAGTCGTGTAGGCAGCGGCGACATTTCAGCCCACAGATGCGGGTTAACCGGTTCGTGTTCCTCAACCTTCCAATACTCAGCCACGGAGACCATCTTGGCTTAACGACTTCGCCTCAATCCCCTTTTTCCACGGGCTACGTCACTCTGTCAGTTGACGACAGGTCACCGCCGTTTGGGCTCATACCCTACCGCAGCGTAGAGTACGGCGTTATTTCTCACCTCCTTCTTTTATGCATTCCGATCATATGCACCTCGGCTTACCCGAGTCGAGGCGCACCATATGTAATATCGGTGGCCCAGACCTGATTTGCTCTGAGGTGGACCCCGATTTCTGGGCCGGGTTAGTAGCGTTTAGGGAGAGTTTTGATAATTTCTTCAACTTTTTTTGGCATTATTACTTTGCAGCAAAAAATAGCCTTGAGCTATTGACGGTTTTATATCCAATTGACAAATGTCAGGAGAAGCTACAGGTGTTTCATCAAGATTTCAATTAACAACTCCAGAACATATCTGGTTGCTGGATATTTCAAGCTTAAAAAATTTGGAATTTTTCCAGGGGAAATATGGAGATTTGAGTAAATTAGTTATTGGAAACTTTTACTCTTATTGCGATATTACGATTGCAAGAACTGCTGAAAATAAATGCAACTTTAAATACGATTGAGGTGAGGAGGTGCACATGTATGCTTCGTATATTATCGAAATTAATAGCAGCTATTACGGCTCTTTCTTTGCTAACCTGTCTGCCGTCAATGGCAGATTCGTCCCACAATAACAATAAAACAAAAGATCCCGATGGTGGAAAATCCACAACAGTTTTTAATCTGGATGCTTCTATAAATAAACTACGTGAATCGGCACCTAAATTAAGTTTGCCAACCAATCTGTTTGAGCCTTGGTGGCAGACAATGTTTCGTGATCCAGATGCTGGCTGGATTTTACGAAATCTAGATATTATGTCCTCTGACTTTGCAAAACCATGGGCTTTCCCGGTCGGTTTTGGGGACTACATTCCTCGTGCTGATGTAATAGAACAAGCAAATGATTTAAAAGTATGTGCCGAAGTTCCTGGTATAGATGAGAAAGATCTTGATATCACTGTGACAGATCACTCTTTAACTATTAAAGGGAAGAAGGAAAATGCAATAACAAAGGATATAGCAAATAGGTTTCAGTCAATTGAACGTTCTTATGGCTCATTTGAACGCACTATTATTTTGCCCGCGAAAGTTGATGTGGACAAAGTCCATGCCACTATGAACAATGGTGTTTTGACCATTATGTTACCGAAAAAGACCGGTTCAGTGCAACCTGAAGGAAAGAAGGTGAAAATTAGCAGGTTATGAATAGATTTAGCCGGATTATAACTCGGATAAGTAATAACGCTTTAGCTATTGTTGGTATTGTTCTGGTTTTGGCCGGACTGTTCGATGCACTGGTTTTTTGCAAGAGTATTTCAGAACATCGAAATATATTGAGTAATGAACCAAATAGATTGATACAGGGCTTTAACTATCAAAATCGCCAAGATTTCTCTTCAGGCTATCAACAACAATTCTTGGCGTCAAATACGGTACCACAAGCACCTTGGTATATCGTGCCTGAACCGGAACCTACCGGACTAAGATTAAAAACCATTGTCACTAGATAGCTTATAAAAAAAAGGAGAAACATGATGAGAAATGTACTGAAAAATATTGCTGTTTCATCTAGCCTTGTCGCCACATGTGGTACCCTAGCCTTTTTGTCGCCTGCTGTTTTCGCTAGTACGCCACGAATCATATCTAATGTGGACGCAAAGCCGGAGACAACTTTAACTGCTCAGGAAGAACAAGGTTTATCAATCGCAGCTGGCAAATTACTTAACCATGTTGACCATGCCAGAAATGATCTTAAGGTAAAAAATATTATTGGTGCTAAACACGAGGTCGATAAGGCACTTACGTTAGGGAATATCATAAAAACGGCTATGCCAAGCTATTTAGTGACAACTAAACTTGCTGCTGGTCAATATAAGTATGAAGACCAATCAAAGGTGCAGCCACTACTAGTTACTCTCCATGATGAATTAAATGTGGAAACCGTGATGGGCCCAGTTCGTGCGGCCAAACGCGAAGCTGCAAAGAAATTTGCAGGGGAAACTGGTCAGGTTGTGCAAGATGTAAAATTGCATGAAAGTCGAGCACTTCTTGATGTTGGACTGGCCTTATCTGGTCTTGAACAAGCAAGAAAATATCTTTTAGAAAACAAATCATCATCTGCTGATAATGCTTTGTCAATCATTCAAACTGGTGTAGTTACGGAGTATGTGGTGTCTGATCTTCCTCTGGAACGTGTTCAAGCTAACTTAGTGCTTGCCCGCCAGGCGATTAAAGATAATAAGTTTGATCAGGCAAAGCTAGCTTTACAGGTAGCTCAGGATTCACTGCAAGAATATGAAAAAACGGTAGGCTCGAATAGGGCTAGGGAAAGTTCACAGTTGCGTGCGGAGATCCAATCGCTTTCAGCATCCATGCAACAAGCAAATGCAAAAGCGTCACAAGAAAAACTCACGAACTGGTGGAATACGGTCACGCATTGGTTTAAGCAATAAATTAAATATCAAAGTTTAGGAAATTTAGGAGAAATTAGCCAATGAAACATATAAGATATATAGCTTTACTAACAGCAACGACTATTTTAATTACACCAAGCGTATTAGGACAGCCTAGAATAACATCAAAAGTAAACATAAGCCCCGAAGTTAAGTTAACTGATCAGGAAAAAGAAAGCATCTCGCTTTCAGCCGGACAAATTTTAATTCATGTGGACAAGGCCCGTCAGGCTCTCAAAATTAAGGACGTCAGCCGTGCTAAAGAACAGGTTGAGAAAGGCCTCACTCTTGCCAATATAATCAAAACTGCTCTGCCAACGTTCGATGTGGAAACTCAGGTAACAGCCGGTAAACTTCGTTATGAAGATAAAGACCAGGTACAACCATCATTAGTCACTCTGCATGAAGAATTGAACGCTGTAGCATTATTAGAACCTGTGCGTACATCTAAGAAAGAAGCCGACCAGGCCGAAGCTACCAGCCAGCACCGCCCTGTTGCAGCTAATGTTGAAATGCGTGAAAGCCGTGCCCAATTAGATATCAATCTTGCCCTTGCAGGGTTAGAAAAAGCCAAACAAGCCTTGGCCGAGGATAAATTAGGCGAAGCCGATCAAGCCTTAGCTATCATTCAAACAGGCGTGGTATTCGAGTATATCGTTGCGGATCTTCCACTGGAACGAGCCAGTACAAATCTGCTCATTGCTCGTGAAGCAATTAAACAGCATAAAGAAGAAGAGGCAAAGGCTGCCCTACAGGTAGCTTCCGACTCATTGTCTGAATACGCTGCTAGTTCGGATGCCCCCCATGCTAAGGAAGTAAGCGATTTAAAAAACGAAGTGCAGAACCTGGCGTCTGGTAATCTGGACAATACTTCTGCTCAAGAAGCAATTACCAAGTGCTGGCAGAAAATAGCTACATGGTCTGAATAAAGCTCATTGCAGCTCATAATAATTGTTTTGGTGAGTACTTTATTTATTACTTATTACCTTGTACTTTTTGATCCGCCTGTTTATTCATGAGGGTAAAATAAAATGTTGCACCCTGACCTGGTTCAGACTTTGCCCAAATCGTGCCACCATGTTGTTCGACTGTTTGCTTGCAAATAGCAAGGCCAATACCTGTGCCTGGGTAACTGCTTCTGCTATTTAGTCTCTCGAATGCCTGAAAAATTCTATCGGCATATTTTTGTTCAAATCCTATGCCATTATCCCGTACGGATAACAACCATTGTCCTTCCATGTATTGGGCTCCTATATGAATTTTGGGAGGGTTGCTAGTGCGGAATTTAATCGCATTGCCAATAAGATTTTGGAAAAGCTGAATAATTAAAGCACGATATACTGGCAAAATTGGCAAGGGATCATTAGTAATCAAGGCTTGCGATTCTTTGATAGCTACTGCTAAATTCTTTTTTGCCTGATCAAGCAATTGTGACAAATCAAGAGCCTCAAAGGCAACATCATTATGTCTACCTTGCGAAAGCGAAAGTAAATCGCTGACAATCTGACGTAACCGTGCGGTAGCATCAATAGAATGTTGAATTAATTCTTTGGCGTTATCGTCTAATTTATTGTTATATGTTTTTTCCAGAATTTGCAAACAGCCTGCTATTCCCCGTAAAGGTTCCTGGAGATCGTGAGAGGCAAAATAAGCAAAACGTTCAAGCTCCGCTTTTGATCTTTCTAATTCAACTAAAGTTAATTGTCGCTGTTCAGCTTGCCTGCGCTCAGTTATATCGGTATTAATTTCCAGTACCTTAAATGACTTATTTTCTCCATCTGTTTTTAAAACTTGCCTGCTATCTACAATAATTCTGCGCCCATCTTTTGTATATTGTATTAATTCACCATCCCACCGACCGGTAGACAATACCTCTTGATCAATCTGCTCCTTGGGTTTTGGAAACTCTGTCTTTAAAAATTCATGCAAGTGTCGCCCTTTTATATCTTCATATGTGTAGCCATACATTTCCTGGGCGCCCTGATTCCAATATTGAAGAGTGCCATTTAACTCACGCACCACTATTGCATCGTGAGTTAGATCAAGCAAACTAGCTTGATCTAACTCACGATGCATTTGATTTGCTATATTCGCGAGAATACCGGTATTGCCAGATAATAAACATCTTTTGGGCAACCAATTAAACGGTAGATAGTTAAGAATGCACTTCCAGTCCATAAAATTCCAAGCTTATGGCAAGCCCGGCAGCGGCGCCTCATGAAGAGGCGCCATTATCACCCTTGTTGACCGATTGACCAGCTTTAATTGGTATCTTTTTAACGCTTTCTTTATAACCGCCGGTCTTCGGCAATTTGACAGTCAATACCCCATTTTTATATGAAGCCTGCGCCTTATCTGTGTCAACACAATTTTCAGGCAGTGGTATTGATCTACTAAAAGAACCATAGCGGCGTTCAAGCCGATAACTTCCTTTAGAATCTTCTTTTCTTTCTTCCTTCTTTTCCCCACTTATAGTTAGCACATCACGTGATATAGATATATCAATATCTTTTTCTTCCATACCGGGTGTTTCAACGCTAATTTGAAACTCCTTGTCGGTCTCATGTACGTCAAGTGACGGCATAAACTGGCCACCCACCATGCCCGAGCTAGTTGATTCTTCTAATCCAAAGACCTGATCAAACAAACGCCCCATTTCTTGAAAAGGGCGATCAAAGTCGCTCCACAAAGTGGGCATTACACTATATTCATTTGTTGTTCTTCTACCGGGCAATTGTTTCCGTGCCCAGGGTGTTAAATTCTTTAATATCAAAGTCATATTTCATTTCCTCCTTTAAAATTAACTCTGATTTTGCCCTGAATACAAAAGACAGATGAGCAGATTTTTTTCTTACTATCTATTTAAAAGTGTATTCAAAAATGAAAACCACCCAGAGAAAATCCAACTTTTTTTAATCATGCATTTTGAAAAATGCATGGGCGGTGCATCTAAATTAAAAGCTGCTCGGTGAATAAAAAAATTGTTAATGCTTCCCACCCCTGAGAAATTTTTTGATATTTTTATTAGTGGAAAAGTTCAATTTTCCTTCGTTAAATAACTGAAATTCTTCGCTCTATAAATTAAGGAGGGGTTTGCAGAAATTCAAACGGCTGACAATTGAATAACCCAAAACTAAATTACACCGGCTCGCCAAGCTGGTAAATGCTTACTTTAAGATGGCAGCCTTGACTGTATTAGGCTGCCATCTGACTTAATAAATCAATCGTACAACCAATGCCAATGTAGATCTTAAGAAGTTTGCTGAAATTGTATGAGTGCGCAGATTTAAGGATATCCACAAAAGAAAAACTCATTGGATCGACCAGTGCTTCGCTTTAGAATACTTTTCATTCTGATCGCCAATCGTAGCGATCATCATCTTGCTAATTCATAAGACGTATGAAAACATAACGAGTGGAATCAAAGATATTGAGTTAAAAGATTGTCAAATAATATTTATCAACTCTGATTTAAGAGCGGATCTCGTAGCCCATATCTTTATACTCCTTCGCTCGTTTTTCGTACATCTTCAATAAAAGAGCGCTTTGCCAATCAATATAATCATAAATTTGTACTTGGTCCTTACCTGGGCTTTACCACTTTTTAGTGGACAGCAATCGTAGGGAAGATGCTTCAAGCCACGTTTTGTTTTGACATTTCAAATTGTTCAGGACTTAAGTAATTAAGTGATGAATGAATTCTTTGTCTATTGTAGTACGCCTCAATGTAATCAAATATCTTTTCTTGAGCTTCTTTTCTCGTTTTGAATTTTTCATGATTTACTAGCTCAAGTTTTAGACTGCTGAAGAACCTTTCTGCAACTGCATTATCCCAACAGTTACCTTTGCGGCTCATGCTTTGCAAGCAAGAACGTAATTTCAGTTCTGCACGAAAGATATCGCTTGCGTATTGGCTACCACGATCTGAATGAACCAATGGAGCCACTTTTCGTGCTCTTCTGCCAATAGCCATGCGAAAAGCATTTAGAATAAATTCAGCGTTCATCGTGGGTGACATTGACCAACCAACAACTCGTCGTGAAAAAAGATCGATAAAAACCGCGAGGTATAGCCAACCTTCATTGGTCCAAAGGTAGGTAATGTCACTTACCCAAGTTTGATCTTGCATATCTACTTTAAATTGTCTATTCAGCAGGTTTTTAGCGATTGGAAGATTATGCTTGGAGTTTGTTGTTACTTTGAATTTTTTTTTGTCTCTTTGCTCTAATGCCATTATCGCGCATGATTTTTTCTACTGTTTTGTGATTACAGTGTATTCCTTTGTGCTTGAGCTCTTCATGCACACGAGGTGAGCTGTAATTATTTCGGCTTGCCTGATGAATCATTTTTATTTTCTCCGTTAATTGTTGCTGCTTAATTGCACGCTTGCTGGGCTCAGCGTGCAGCCATTTGTAAAAACCAGATTTAGACACTTCCAGGACTTTGCAGAGCACCGCCACTGAGATTAGCTGACGGTGCAAATGCGTACTTTACACCTGGTGTTTTGCAAAATACGCTGCGGACTTTTTTAGTATGTCGTTTTCTAGCTTAAGCTGCCTATTTTCTTTTTGCAGCCGAAGCAATTCATCAACAGCAGGCTTGGAGCCATTTTGATTAGATTGCTTGATATATGTACGTACGTACCCAATCCCTGAGCGTCCAATCTGGAATACCCAGCTCTCTAGCTACCGCTGCTCGACTTTTATCGCTGCTAAGTGCTAACCGCACTGCATTTTCTCTAAACTCTTTTGTGTAATTCGATTTATCTGTAGACATTGGTTTCCTCTTGTTGATAATTGTCTCACTTGGAGCAGCTTTCTTCTACGATCACTGTCTACATTTTTTGGGGGGCCAGTTCAGATACCTGACGCTCACAATGCTGATCGTCAGTTGATACTCTGGCATAAATAATTGCTCGCTGTACCATTTGAACTCATCTCAACCAATATATTGGTAATTGAGCGCCTATTTGCTTTTCTACATATGGATAACCCGCAAAATCAGCACGATTGACAAAGCAAGCTAGTTTTTGCTACTATATTATTATACGGTATAGTGGTAACTCTTAGATATTATGATCGGCTCATTTGGAGATGATCTCACAGAGAAAATATTTAGAGACATTCGCGACAAGGGGACGTCGCGATTTCCGCAAGATATACGAGGCATTGCTAAGCGCAAACTGGATATGATCGAATTTGCTTCAAATATTCAGGATTTGAGGGTGCCGCCATCGAACCGCCTTGAAAAGCTAACAGGGAATTTAAAGAAGTTTCATAGTATTCGTATTAATGACCAATGGCGGGTCATATTTGTTTGGAAGATAGATACGGCGTATAAAGTCAGGATTATTGATCATCATTAGGAGAGGTTATGCACAAATACATAGACAGAGCGCCAACGCGAGCGGGTGAAATATTGTTGGAAGAATTTTTGAAACCGCTGGGGTTAAGTCAGAGTGGTTTTGCTCGTCATATAGACTGGCCGCAATCCAAAGTAAATGAAATTATTCAAGGGAGGCGCGGTGTTACACCGGAGACAGCAATGATTTTTGCAGATGCTTTAGGCACGACGGCGCAATTCTGGTTAAACGCCCAGATGGCGATGGATTTATGGACAGCAAGTCAACGTCATAGAAAGGTGCCGAGGTTGCCGCAGTTAAAGAAAATAATTGCGGCATAGACAGTTAGGCTCAGTTGTTTCGCTATCGGAAATTGGCGGTTCGAGAAATAACTCCTGAAGTGTCAGTTTATAGCAGCCCTTGGTCCGATAATTGCTCAACTATCTTTTGACTGCATTTAGAGCACGCATCTTGCCATGACGTGAGATCATCTTTATCATCTGAGAAAGGCTTGGCTAGATCCAGCAATGCGGTCACGTGCATTTGGAACAAGTACAAAAGTTCTTTGCATTGCTTTTCACGTCTTCTTTAGCTGTAACATCAAAGATGCTTAAAGTGTGCTCAGTGTCAGAAAAGAAGACAACGGTTCGCCGAGCATTTGCCTCGTTCTTTTCTAATTGTTCGTGTAATGCCTCTACCGAATTTCTAGTAATAGGGCTTAGCTTGCGATCCTTCTAGACTTTCTTACCAATTTGGATAAGCGACATATCTTATTTCTCTCATAAGTAAAGTCAGAGATCTGTCCAAACGCCCACCGTAAGCATCTTTCAGGGTAACATTGTTGCTAAAAGGATCAATACTAACGAATGCATAGGCATGATTTGGTTTCAGGTCTGTGGGACCACCTATCTCGCTTGGATTCTTGCTAGCCAGTGCTACGGGGACGCGGTTTTGCATTGCTCCTATTAATATTTGTCGTATTACCTCTGGTGTCGAATCATCAGGACGAATAGCTGTCACTGAAGCACCCGTTAATAACTTCATGCCTATCTGAATTGCTGGTATATTGCTAGAGTGAAGTGAGCGTGCAATTTTTCTAGCATCGTAGCTTTTCAAGGAAGCAGCCTCAATTATTGATGCCCAAGTGGCACGATCGCGTAGCCCACCCAAAGAAGACTGATCTACTAGCACAGACGTCATTGGATTGCCACGAAACGTCACCCAGTAAAATCCACTTGCATCGCGTGTAATCATGCCTGAAATCAGTTGCTGACCCCGCGGTGTATTGGCGAGCGCTGCCAAGCTAGCCTCAAACCAACAATCTGGGTGATTGGATTGTTCAACTCCCCTTAAGCCATCTTTGGCAATCTGTGCAGGAAGAAACGGGTGGAAGTTGCCAGCAACACCACCATGCAAACCAGGACCCACCCCTGCCGTCATAGATCTAAGTTGAGCTTGAAACAATTTACCTCCACGTTTGATTGTGATAGCAAATCCAGTATCTGTAATTTTGCAATTCATTATTTGATCTTTGGCTACAATACCACTGTAATAGGCCGGACTAGATATTTCTACACCAGCTACAATTGGATATTGTGCTCCTTGCGGAATTTCACATTTGATTCCCAATACGCGTAAATTGTCAAACAGTGCGGAGTGAGCCACTGAGCCGTAAAGAATAGACGGTGCAGCAGCGCGAGCAGTTTCTTTCTTGAACTCTACAGACATTACTATCTGAGTGGCAAAACTAAAAAAAATGGTTACGGCTAGCGGTAGTGTAAATTTGGGCATGAGATCATTTCGTAAAAGCAGCTATTGCTAGATTCAACAATCATACATGGAGAAAGGGTGAATATTCTCATTTTTTGTGTGAAAATCTTTGCTGCCCATGGAGAAGCTATTTCGTAATCGCTTTGTCGCTGAGACAATTTCAACTACCCTTTCTTTGCTGTGTGATATTCTTTGCGGATACGTTTCAAGTCTACAGAAGGCAGTGGGATAATCATATTTAGACGCTCAAGATATTCTACCACGATTTGTGAAATCGCGAGATCTCGGTACCACTTGTGATTAGCAGGAATGATAAACCACGGTGCTTCTTCAGTGCTGCAGCGTGAAAAAACATCTTCGTAGGCTGACATATAGTCTTTCCAATAGCCTCTTTCTTTATAGTCAGCGTCACTTATTTTCCACTGCTTATTCGGATCATCTAGACGTGCTTCAAAACGTTTGAGCTGCTCAGCCTTAGAAATATGCAAATAAAATTTGAGAATGTGAACATTGTTCTGAGATAGTTCTTTTTCAAAAGCATTGATTTGATCATAACGTTCTTGCCAGATGGATTTTGGAACCAAGTTGTGCACACGCGCAATCAATACATCCTCATAATGCGAGCGATTAAATACAACTACCTCACCTTTACGGGGGGTCTCTTTATGTATACGCCAAAGAAAATCGTTGGCTAATTCTTCCGCTGAAGGTTCTTTGAAGTTCACTACTCTACAGCCCTGGGGGTTCATCGATCCTAGAACATGTTTAATAGTCCCATCTTTGCCACCAGTGTCCATAGCTTGCAAACAAATTAAAAGAGAACGTTGTTTTTCGGCATAAAGCAAGTCTTGCAGTTGTCTCAGTCTTTGGTTATAGTGCTCAATTTTTTCTACTGCACTTTTGTGGTCATCCTGATCATCCGTGAAACTCGGATCGACTCCTTTCAGTTTCACTTTTTTGTTTGATGCTACTATAAATGACTTTGCGTAATTCATTTAGATAGACGATTGGGCAGCAGCGCAGTGTATAACTATTGCTATTTGACAGATCACTATGTGCGTCTTACTCCTTTTAGTCAAGCGAACACAAAAACCAATATTAGACTACCACAGTCTGGATTTACATATCCATAGTCAAGTTTCTTGCTTTGCAATGGATAATTAATAGATCAAGAAACTTTTGTCCAAAATCACGCAGTTTGGAATCTCCGACACCATAAATTTGACGCATTTTACCGAGACTAGATGGTCGGTTTCTTGCTAGTTCGCGCAGCGTAGCATCAGCGAATACTATATATGGTGGCACATTTCGCTCTGTAGCTAATTGTTTTCGTAAAGCACGGAATTCTTCAAATAGATCTCGGTCAACACCTTGCCAAGATTCGGTGTCAGTCTTAGATTTACTGGGCTGCTCTCCTTTTTTACTGTGTACTGGTTGTAATAGTCTTATATCGCGCTGATTTCGCATTACTTCCCAGGAAGCACTATTGAGACGTAAAATAGGTATCGTTCTGCCTGGCTCAGTTTCGATTTCCTCTTGCAACAATACTTCCTGGCTGATTAATTGATAGATCCAGTCACGAATATCTGCCGCACTATGCTCTTTCAATAGACCATAGGTACTTAAGCTGCTGTGTCCTCTGCTGCGAACACTTTGTGTGTTTTCGCCGCGTAAAACTGCAACAATATAACCGACCCCATACTGATCTTTAACTCTGGCAATACAAGAAAGAATTTTTTGTGCCACTATATTTGCATCAGGTACAGACACAGTATATCCCAGACAAATGTCACAAGCTACACAGGAGTTTATCTCTGACAGCTGTCCAAAGTGGCGCACTAACAAAGTATGTCTGCAGGCAGCAGCCCGACAATAGTTATTCATGTGCTTTAATTGGTTAATTGAATTTGGTACAAATGATGGATCTACGCCAGGATCTATGGATGATTTTTCAATAATGGACTTCCAGGTGAAAAAATCAGCACCAGAATACAGCAGCACACATTCTGCTTCTAATCCGTCTCTTCCAGCGCGGCCAGTTTCTTGTTGATAATGTTCGAGTGATTTTGGTAAGCCAGCATGCACTACATATCTTACATTAGAACGATCTATACCCATGCCAAAGGCTACAGTAGCAACTACAACATCACACTGTTCTGTAGTAAAAGCATCTTGTGTTTCTGTTCGGTGCTTAGGCGATAAGCCAGCATGATACGGCATTGCTTTGATACCAAATTTGGTGAGTTCACTAGCAAGACTATCAACATCTGCTCGTCTTAGACAATAGATAATGCCTCCTTCATTACGATGGCGAGCAATAACTTCCATAATTTGTTTTGTCGACTCTCGGCATGGAATAATCAAATAAGTTAGATTCGGGCGATCGAAATTACCAATCAATATTTCTGGATTACGCAAACCAAGTTGTTCTATGATGTCACGACGAACATGATCTGTAGCTGTTGCCGTATAAGCATGGACTGAAGCTTGCGGAAATAGTTCTTTTAGTTTGGATAATTGACGATATTCTGGGCGAAAATCGTGTCCCCAATGACTGACACAATGTGCCTCATCAACAGCAAATGTATCAACGTTGATTTCTTGCAGTAACTGATAAAGATCTGTTTGAACCAGGCGCTCAGGAGAAACAAATAATAGTCTTACCCTTCCTTCTTTTATTTCTTTTATACAGCTATTGCGCTCGACATTGGTTTGGGAACTATTTAACTGAAGTGCTTTTATGCCACAAGACAGGAGGCTATCTACTTGGTCTTTCATAAGCGAAATGAGCGGAGAAATAACTACTGTAGTGCTATTTCGGAGCACAGCTGGAGCCTGGTAGCATAAAGATTTTCCACCGCCGGTTGGCAAGACCACAAGAGAGTCGCGCCCCATTAATACAGCCTTCATAGCTGGTTCTTGCAGTGGCCTCAGTTGATTAATTCCCCAATGCCGTACTATGACTGAATGCAAATCTATTGGGTTTAAAGGCAAGATAAAAGTGTCCTTTTCGCCTATTATATTTAGATCCTTTAGTATTGGCGTATTTTACAATATACTATGTTTATGAGATATTTTAGTCTTTTATTGTTTGTTTCATTTACTGTAGCCTTGACCGCAGAAACTGTTGTTGCGCAAATACCCCCACCGCAGGATGATTTTGGTCCGCCCGAACAAAATCGCTTTGGAGGACCGCCACCTTTTGGTAGACCTCGATTTGGACAAGGTAGAGGTTTTGGCGGACCTCGTTCAACGATGCAAGCATCCAGTCCTGCTAAAGAGCAGCCAAGCCAACACGTATTAAGCGCATTATCTGATAGTCAAAAAGTGGCGACATTTAGCGGCAATGTAAGAGCAAGACTTTCAGGAAATTTTTTAGATGTAGATAGTGAGGGTATACCGAACCATCCTACAGGTAATTTTCCAAATGAATATAATCCTAATAGCATTCTGGAGCAGGATTATCACTTTCATATACCACTAAAGCCAAAATTTGCTCAACGCACAACAGAATTACCGTTTGGTCCTATCGGGGTAGCTGTGAATGGCATTCCTTTCTATAACCCATATAACGCACAAGGACGCGATGCCGTGTTCGGTCCTAATGCTGAAGTGTTTGATTCTTGTTGTGGACACCCTGATCAAGCTGGACGTTATCACTATCATAAATATCCAGTCTGTATTAAGTCACCATTTCATGATCCTATAGGTACACACTCACCTTTGATCGGCTGGGCGTTTGATGGTTTTGCCATTTATGGTCCTAATGGAGAAAATGGCAAGCCACCATTCGATCTTGATCAATGTAACGGACATATTGATAATGTTCGCGGCTATCACTATCATGTCACAACCAGTTTCCCCTACGTACTTGGTGCATACAGAGGTGTAGTTGAGCTATCTAATTTCGAAGGTCCTGTTTGGTGAAAAAATTACTTGGATAATTTCTTCTCTTCTTCTTGCAGAATTTTATATATAGGTCTGCGTACATCGTCAATTTGTTTTATGTCTTTTTCTACTAGCTGGCATGTTTCGGCAATCGCATAATTATTATATGTTGGTCCTACAGTTAGCTTTTCAAGATCTAATAATCTGCCATAAACATCGTCCATATAGGCAAGCCATTTTTTAAATAATGGATCTAATTTTTCTTTGGCGTCATCTGGGAAATTGGCTATCTGACTGTCAGCCATAAATTCATCAGCATTCTTTTTTAAAAGATCGATGACCGGCTTAATTTGAGACATCATAAGATCTACTCGGTCTTTGCGAGCAGGTTTTGGTGGTCCAGTTGGCTCAACCCCAATTGGTATATTAATTACTACAGCTGCAATCATTTCTGGCTCAGTAATTACTGTAACTGGCTGAACCATTACTTCATCGTATAAATGTCTTGTGGCAGTCAAAACATTTTTCAAGTCTAAACCTACATCATTTAATTGCTCAAGTCCCAAATTAATTTTGGTGGCGCTTAACTGAAATGTATTGTTATTGCTTTTGCTTTGCCCGCTAGAAGCAGATGTCGATTGATGCGTATCATTCTTATCGGCAACAGTTGTGCTAGCTGTTTGATTTGGAACTGCTGTAGCTGCAAAAACAACGCTTGGGCTTGTGCACAAAATAAGTAAATTAAGCAAAATGATTTTTAGCATTATCTTACAGTGGCAAATGTTTTTTCTAAAGCAGCTTTGCCAGCTTCTGCCACTTGGCTGTCCTGTTCTCCCGAGCCACCGCTTACTCCCAAGGCGCCTATCACTTTGCCGTCTTTTAGTAATGGTACGCCACCAGCAAATAACATTATTCGTCCATGATTGGAATTATGAATGCCATAAAACTGCTTGCCAGGTTGTGATTCTTTTCCTAGATCTGCTGTCGAGATATTAAAACACTTGGCGGTGAAAGCTTTATTCAAGGCGATATCTGCACTCCCCAACCATGCCTCGTCCATACGCAGATGCATTACTAAATTGCCGCCGTTATCAACTATGGCGATTTGCATTGGTTGTTTAATATCAGTAGCTTTTCTTTGACAAGCTTCGGCTACCAAGCGTGCTTCTTCTAAGGAGATGCTTTCATTGGTTATTGTCATTCTTCTTCCTCTGTATTTAAGACTAGCTACTAATTCGGTCAACAGGTTAACTCAGTAGCAGGTTAGATTAAATAATTGAACATATGTATATTAATACAAAAAACTTTTTTCAGTGCAATTAGTCCATGGGATAATAATGATCTTCCCAGCTTTACAATTGGTTTGTTTGAATCGGGTCTTGCTATCAAGCTGGTGAATCAATTGTTATTGTTGTTATAGACATGATTCTGTGGGGACCAATGAAAAAAATTACAGTTATTTTATCGTTTATGTTTATTGCTGGCACTATCTGCCCTTCAGCTAATGCTGGGCTGGTTAACGGAGCTGCTAAAGGTCTAGGTAAGGCAACTAAATCAGTATGTGGCTGTATTGATAGGGGCATTAAAGGTGTAGGGAAAGGTGTCAAAACCTGTTTTGGTTGTGTAGGAAAAGGCTTTAAAACAGTTCTCTAAGTTTTTGATTAATAGAAAATTGAAGTACCAAAGCACGCGCCGCAAAAATAGACATTTAAAAACTTTGCTGAAATTGCAGAACTAACTGAATCAGTCATTAGTCGCTTCTTTGATGTGACTACCAGCCTTGGAAATAATTGATGATTTTAAATTATCTAAGTGAGCAATAACTTTGCCATCTTCCTGCATATCATTTGCTACTTCTATAAAGCTTTTAGTGGTTTCAAATAATCTCGGTGCAGCCAATGTATCTCTAAGGTATAAGTAAGTTATGAGTTGAAAAAGATGGCGATATTTTTCATGCGATGTTCCACAAACAGACATGCAGCCAATAGTAGTAGGATTCTCAGCATCGCAATGGTGAGCGCCGTTTACTTTTACATCATCTGTGGCGAAATTAAGTAATTCAGTATACTTCAGTACATTCCAATGATAATTACACAAGCAAGATTCTGCTCTTAAAGTAAGTAATTGCATTGGCTTTAAATTTGATACTTCACTTAATGTGCGATCCCAGGGCACACCCTCTAATGAACAAAGAGTATGGAAAGGCATGCCGAGTCTTTGTGCTTCCAGAGCACATTCAAAACAAACGGCCCCCCCTGAACTATTGCCAGCTATAGCTGTTCGTTTGGCATCCACAAGATCATAATACGGCGAAGTTTTTATCTTGCTTTGTTCAATTAGCCATTTTGTTTGATCGACTACATCTTTTATATTATTTGTTCGATTTTGATTCCCGAGCAATACTTTTGTCATATTAGGAGCTAAAACAACAAATCCACGCTGAGCCAAAAATAAATCAGTGTTAGCTTGTTGATTTGAACTCATTAAAAAACCATGAACCATAACCACCAAAGGATAAGGCTGTTTAGGTAGTTTGGGATTAGACTTTGGAATATATAAAACATAAGAACGGTTGGCACCAGATATAGTGCGTCTCTGTCCATGTATAATTCGGACTGAATATAAATTGCTGTTGGGAATTGTAATTGCTTGCTGTTTGTCAGGTGCTGTTGTTGTTTTGCTAACAGTCTCCAATGATGTCAATTGAAAAAATGACCAAATCAAGAACAGAGCAAAACAGATGCGCCCTATGATGTTTTTACGTGTCGAAGGGGGAGTTTTTAATGCCACTATTAGATTCCATTACACTTGTCTATATATATAGTATCTTAACGTATCGAGCATTTTTATGCTACTTTATAACCGAAATGCCCACCTTCGTTGGTAAATATATAAGCCCTTAATATAATTATGAGCAGGTCGAAAGAGAGTGTTCTATCGCCTGCTCATAACCAATTTTTAAACCGACCGATCTTGGTTACTTTTATTCTTCATCCATCTCGTCTTCGTTGCAACACTGATCGATGTTTGTTTTCAAGTTTGAGTGCCTACTTTCCTTATCATTCTCAAAGTCACGCCTTTGTTGGGTTTCATACCCCCCCATTTGCATGGGGATGCTTGCTGCCCTTCTTGATTGCTTCGCGACGTTCTTTTTCAGTCATGGTTTTCGAACCATGTTCTTTATTCTTTGTAGTCATAAATAATTCCTCCTAATCAAACAGAAATCTAAACTTAGCTCTACTATTGAATGGGATCTTTACTATGTTTATTATTGATGCTTCTATGAATCGAAATTTCAGTGCATCAAAGGCATAGTAACATTCGCCTATATTAATAGGATGGTTGATTTAATTCTGGCGTAAACAATCTTCTTACCAAATAATATTCATTCACAATAATTAGCCTGGATTTGCTAGGTATTATATTTGGTGCATCATTTGAACCATTTTTTAAATTTATTATTGAGTTTCTAAAGTACAAACAATAAATGATAGAAATTAATACTTTTTTGAATATTAACTTCACGTCAAATTTAATATCTCAGGAGCTTCTATAATCAAGACAAAAATTAGATCTCTTTGTAGACTATTAGACATACAGCGCTCGAATGAGCTCAATCGAAACCAGGGACCCATATGGACGAAACCAGTTTAATTCGCGTGTTAGTCGTGGACGACCATGCTATGACTAGAGCTGGAATTAAATTTTATATTGAACAAGATCCGCGTATTAAAGTGATTGCTGAAGCGAGCACGGGCGAAGAATCAATAGGCTTAAGTGCTGACCTTTCTCCAGACGTAGTGGTGATGGACCTTTATATGCCAATTACTAATGGTATAGAAGCATCTAAAAAAATTCGGAACAACAACCCCAATACAAAAATTATTATACTCACCTCACATTCTGGAAAGAATGAGGTTTCAGCAGCTCTTTCAGCTGGTATTAATGGCTATTGTCTTAAAGACGTCAGCAATGAAAGATTAGTTTCAGCAATTAATAGTGTGTTTAACGGCGATATATGGATAGACTCGTCAATTGCTACAGACTTTCTCTGTTTAATGTCGCCGCAGGGAGAAATTTCTTTAAATGGTGGTTCTAATTCTACTCCAAATCCTAGCTCTGATCGTTTTTCATTAACTGAAAGAGAATTGGCTGTTCTTGGCTTAATTGTTTCAGGTAAGACTAATCAAGAGATAGCATCCGTTTTATTTTTGAGCGTAGACACCATTAAAAGCCACCTTAAAACTATTATGACCAAGTTGAATGTTAATGATCGTACTCAAGCTGCTGTTAAGGCTGTACGGGAAGGACTTATTCGATAGTTGCCAAGCAATCTTTTTTAATTAATCTGTTGGGATTGGCGCTATCCCACGCTTATTGCCATATGTCTCATTTATATTCAAGAACCCATTTGGGTAAGAATACCTACTTGAGTGATTACTAATACCCCTTTGGATGATGGACACATTGCAGCTTGGAGGCACAATTCTAAGGTGGTTGTTATTTTTTAGCAGCTTACAAAAAGAGGACTTTTGATCGTTAGATCAGAAAAGGAGAACCAATGAATACCAATCAAGTAATAAACCAAGATTCAACAACTAACATCATGTTTCAATCCAAAACTATTGTTTGCATTGAATGTGGCAACAATTTTGATTTTTCTGTTGACGAGCAAAAATTCTTTCACAATCATGGTTTCATCAATCAACCAAAAAGATGTCCAAATTGTCGCGTGGTAAGACGACTTGTTCGCAAAGGACAAGAAGCATCACTTGCATCTAAGGTTAATTGTGCCGAATGCAGTCGCGAAACAACAGTACCTTTTTTGCCAATGCAAGGTAAGCCAGTATATTGCTCCAGTTGTTTTGTGAAATTCGGCGGTGGTAAAAAGAAACGCAGTTTTGTCAGCTAATTACTGATAACAAAATAGGTGCAAAAGAGTATTTATAATTGAGGAGGTTGGAATGCTTGAACTTTATAAGCTATATAAACTATCACGCCAATATAACGATGCTGGCAATTACACTCAAGCTGAATATGCTCTGCTGTATATGATTCGTCTGAAAACCGAATTATTGGGTAGGAATTATGCTGGGTGCAGTTTTGATTTATATAGTCTAGGATTAATTAATACTGCCTTGAATAAATACGATCGTGCCCGGCGGTTTCTTATAAGAGCTTTGCAAATTCAAAAGAGTCATAAAGAAATGAGCAGATTGATAAATGTTTCGCAGACTTTGCAAATGCTGGCCGGATTACGAAGAGAAAAACGGGCTAATTACTTTGTCGCAGAAGCCGCTTAATCGTATCTTGTTTAGTATTATCTTGGAGCAAATATCATGGCAGAAAGATCTATGAGGAGAGTGCAATGGATATATTTAAGTATTTAGAAGATGAAGGTTCACGAATCTCGGAACGTTTAACTGATACAGCAAAAAACTATTCAACGTGGACAATGGATCGCATATTTGAGAAAATCAAAAAAGATTTCCAAGGTATAAAAACCATTTTTAGCACGTGAATTTGTTAGAAGATAATCTCAAACATGCACAAGCTCTCTAATACAAGAAGATCTCAAATCGCCGCTTGATGGAAGAAATTCTTGAGAAGGAAGAAGAGCATGCTGATGATCTTTCTAATCTTCTGGATCAACTAGATGATAACAATAAACATAAAAGTTAGCTTTTTCCAGCAGTCCTGTTTTTTTTCTTGGCCCCTACTTTTGAATTGGATTTGGAAGTAGGGGTTTCTTTTATTTCTTCAAAACTGGATTGTGCCGTTAAAAGAGACTGAAGATCGTTTTTATTGTTGAGAATGTCTTTCCACAAATCGCCTTTGTTTTTAAGTCGTTCAGGAACAGTTTTCACTGTGAAATCGGTTGGATAAATATCATTCAATTCTTCCCAATCTACTGGAGTAGATACCGAAGCTTCCTTTGAGACACGAGGTGAATATACTGAAGACAAACTTTTAGATCTGGCATTCATATTATGATCAAAAAAGACCTTACCTTTTCGTTTAGTGACTGACCAGTCCATAGTCACTTTGTTCTCATGTTGTTCCAGTAAATACATGCCTATTGTTTGAGCAAATTCTCTTACTCTGTCGTAATCAACATTACGAACAATAGGTATGTATATATGCAATCCGGTTCTACCAGAAGTTTTTACATATGACTTTATTGATAATTGATCTAAAATTTTCTTTAACCAAAAGGCCACTTTGCACGTTTCTTTGAAGCCTTTACGATGCAATTCGGGCTCATCTCCCATATTTTCTTTACCGCTATACAAATAAGGATCTAAGTCAAAGACCAAATAATCTGGATAATTGAGTAAAGACCGTTCAATATTTTTCAGTGAATTAGTAAATTTGCTAGATAAATTGCTGCCGTCGGGTTTGGGATCAATGCGAGTATGCATTGTGTGCAGCTCAAGATCGGCTATCTGCCCTAACCAGAGAAGTGTAGCAAGATTATTGCACAAAAGAAAACGCTGATTTCTTTTTTCGTGCTCTGTATATGCTTCTACTGTTTCGACAAAGCTGGGTAAATTATCCTCCCAATGTCGCTGAAAAAATTTCGGTCCCTTTATGCCATGAGGGAGACGAATTAAGGTTAGCATCCGATCACGCAAATGCGGTAATAGCCAGGGTGAGACCTTTGTTAGGTAACGCAAATAATCACGCTTAGTAATGCTGTCGTGTTTATCATAACTGGGCCAAAAAGACTTATTCAAACTAGAGAGCTTAAGCACATTACCATTTATAGGTAGCTCCAAATTATCGCTATCGTTGTTGAGGTCGGACAGTATGCGCTGAATCTCGTCCTTTTCTTTAGTGTCGATTTTTTTGGAACTGCTTGTTTTTATGCCTGGAGATTTAACCATAGGATTTTTCTTCCCTGAAACTCTGGATGATTTTTTCGATAAGGCAGCTGATGACCCAACTAATGGTTTTGGTTCTACATGCTTAGGATCGATATCCTCTCGTAAGTGTAAAAATACTGGCACTCGCAGGCTGCCATCCCGAGTGCGTTCGGCAAATTTTATTTCTGCTACTAATTGAGGACTAAGCCAAGTAGGGTTGTCTAAACCAATGGGACGTTCCTTAAAAGGACAAGTAGAGGTCTCTAAAGGTTTCATTTTTTTTTGCAGCAAAGCTATTTTTTTTGTATCGAATCCGGTGCCAACGCTACAAACATGTTTTATCTGTTTTGATGAATCATATTCGCCTAGAATAAGAGCACCAAAAGCATTTTTGCGCGAGCCAACTCCTTCTGTGTATCCACAAATAAGAAATTCGTCGCTTTGAGTAACTTTTACCTTGAGCCAGTCTGTAGAACGTCTATTTTGTTGATATGTGCTAAAGAGTCGCTTTGCTACAACGCCTTCCAGTCCATTTTTGACACAGGCTTTAAAAGCTGCTCTACCATTGCTACCTAATTCTTCGATTATTCTTATATGTTTAGAAGGTATTATAATTTTATTGAGTATTGTTTTGCGCTCTGACAAAGGCAAATGCTTAAGGTCTCTACCATTTAAAAAAATGATGTCAAATACATAGTAGTAAATTGGATTTTTTGCTTCTGCGGTCTCTATGTCAATAAATTTAGTCAGACCAGATCTCTCTTGCAGTTTTTCAAATGATGGGCGATGATTTTCATCAAGAGCAACAATTTCGCCGTCAATAATAAAGTTATCTTTATACTTAGATAATTCTTTTGATAATAATGGATAACGATTAGTGAGCACCAACCCTCTGCGCGAGAAAATCTCAACTTCATGGGTGGAAACATAAGATAGAGCCCTTATTCCATCAAGTTTTGGTTCAAAGATCCAATCTGGGCGCTCGAAAGTCTCAGTAGTTAGCGTTGCTAACATTGGTGGCTCAAATTTGGGGAGCTTTACTTTTGAAAATTTTCTTTCGTTGTTTTTTTGTTTTTTGATGTAGCCCATTTTTTACCCTCGGCTCCCAAATCTTCAAGCGTTTGTCCAGTCAGGACAGAATCATCTTCCCAGGGGTGTCCATTGTCACTCGCATATTTATCCTGGTGCTTGATTAACAACCAATCTTTTTCTTTTTGTTTTAGACGCACTAATGTCCATATGCCTTTTAGTTTTTTCCCATTCAAGTGAAAAGAAAATTTGCCTGCCTTAAGTCCTTTTTTTATAAGTTGCTCAGCTTGCGAATGGTCTTCTATGGCAGAATATTTACTATCTGTTGGCGCATAAGTACCATGGTCCCAAACAATCACTTCGCCAGCCCCATATCCAGAAGGAATTATTCCCTCGAATCCGGCATAATCTAAAGGATGATCCTCGGTCATAATTGCCAACCTTTTATCTTTTGTATTTAATGAAGGGCCTTTAGGAACAGCCCAAGATAAAAGAACCCCGTTAGCTTCCAGACGAAAATCAAAATGTAACCTTGTAGCAGCATGCTCCTGTACAACAAAAGTCAGAGCATGGGACTTTCTCTTTGATACTTTTTCTTTGCCGCTAGGTTCAGGAGTCTTTATAAAATCGCGTTTTCCCCGATACTTCTTTAACATAATGCCTCCAGCGATTGGATTCAGATCTGGTAAAGGACTAGGGGGATTACTATGCTATAAGTCTACTGACAAAACCAGCCAAGTTCCATCCATATAGCAAAAGATTTATTAACTTTGAGAGCGAGCTTTTCTTGGTCTTTAATGTCTTTTTTTGTGGAAAATAATTCACTACAAGCCCCAGCCAAAGATTTGCCAGACATAAGCGATTTCAGCAAAAGAAATTGGTCTTTAT
Organism: Candidatus Melainabacteria bacterium; assembly: GCA_027451745.1. Taxonomy (GTDB): domain Bacteria; phylum Cyanobacteriota; class Vampirovibrionia; order Obscuribacterales; family Obscuribacteraceae; genus JABDBL01. The sequence goes on along the minus strand of DAIDIP010000003.1, from coordinate 125,560 downwards.
CTAAGCGCTTATAGTAAATAGTATTGTTTTGTCTATGTATCGCTAAATAGATGCGTTGTTTTTTTGGTGTAATAGACTGATCAAATCTTACAGTTCGATCTGATACAGCGTTAGATTCAACTGATTGATCATGAGCCTTGTTTAATTGCAAAAGAAAATTATCAACGGCATAATTACTCTCCAACACTGACAAATAAGGTTGTGTTTGTAAAATTATTTTTTCAGGTGACAGCATCTTAAAAGATTCTGGTCGGAGTACTTCTTTTGATGCCGCATCAAAAGCCTTAATTTCGGCATATTCTAAAGACGCAATATCGTAAGCCGCTTGTTGGTCAATACCGGTCAATACAGATTCTTCCCTGATAAAATCAGGCAAATATTTTCCCAGATGGTTTAGATAAAAAGAGCGCGAAGGATGCTTTAGTAAGTACGCTATAGTCAATGCTTCAAAACGTCTATGACCAAGCAGCGCATTGACTCCTGGAAAATCGTCTTGTAATGATTCGAGTAAACGATACCAGTACTGACGATTATAAAGTTCAAGACGTTCAAAACTACTCAATTGTTTATTTGGTTTGATAAATTTAGCAGCATAATCACTCATAGAACTGCCATCGATCCATGTCTGTTGCATGTCGTCACCATGCAATGGGCGCATAATGGCAGCTGCCATTAAAGACTGCAGCTTATACAAGGTAGTAGTAGACCCTTTAGCCATTTTATGCGGATTTTGACAAAGGATTTTCAACAGCTTCAATAAATTGATTGGCCTTTAAGGCCTCGGCATGCACAGTCTCTAAAGCTGGAATATCAGCATCCCATTCTAATAATGTATTAGTTTTGCCAATTGATTTAATGACTTCGCTGTATAGCTGCCAGACCTCATCTATAACAGGAGCGCTGTGTGTGTCGAGAATATATTTCTTATACTTCGAATGCCCGGCAATATGCAACTGAGCAACTCGATTCAGTGGAACATTGTGGAGGTACTCGTATGGATCAAATCCGTGATTCTGTGCTGAGACATAGACATTATTTATATCGAGCAGTATGCCACAATCAGCTCTTTCACTTACTTCAGTTAAAAATTGCCATTCGGACATTTCCGAGTCATGGAACTCTGCATAGCTACTCACATTTTCTATGCACACAGGAATTTCTAAAAACCCTTGTACTGCCTTTATACGTTCGGCTGTGTGAGCAGCTGCTTCAAATGTATAAGGCAGGGGTAATAAGTCATGGCTATAACTGCCATCAACACTTCCCCAACATAGATGGTCAGAAACAAAAGGCGTTTTTGTTCTTTGCGTTAGTGCTTTTAGCTTTGAAAGATATTGGCGATTTAAAGGATCGCTTGAACCTAAATATAATGAGACGCCATGCTGAACTATTGGGTAATGTTCTAAAACCATTTCCAATATTTCGAGTGGTCTTCCAGCATCGACCATGAAATTTTCAGAGATAATTTCGAGCCAATCTATAGGCGGTTTTTCGTTGAGAATATCCTGGTAATGAGTAACTCTTAGACCGATGCCTATGCCCAAATTTGTGAAGCCATTAAATTTATTTGCTGGCATGGGCTGTCTCCAAAATTTCCTACTGCGCTTATAAGGACAGACAGCACCTTAATACTAGTCTGTCCTTAATTGCGTAGTGTTACTTGGTTTCTTCTTTAGAACCCTTGCAACCTTCTTTGCCTTTACAAGAAGCTTTTTCGGTGCATTTTTTCTTGGATTCTTTTCCGCATTTTTTAGCGGTTTTCTTTTCGGTCTTTTCAGTTTTCACTGTTGTTGTTGCTTCATCTTTGGTTTCTTGAGCGCCAACTGAGCCAGCTAGTAAACCGGTCAAGGCAGCAGAAACTAATAAAGTTGAAGTTACATCTTTGATGTTCATCTTTTATTTCCTTATTAACACTAGTGATACGATACTTTCATTCGGACTTAAAAATGAGGTCTAATTGATCTCAGTCTTTGCCACCAGTGACGGTGATTAACCTCACGAAAGCATATACTGGTAAGGTTAACCGCTTATCTACCATTGTCCATTAGTAATAGTTAATAAAAATCCAAAAGCTTTGAAAATAGGCAATTGGCAAGGCTTATACAATTTTGCTAATTACAAAGAGCTCTACAAAAAAAGTAACTTGACATAAATATGATTTATCGCTTGCAAAGAGACTTCAAAACAATTTTTTCGATCCTGTTTAAATCCCTATATAGTCAAGAACAGAAAAACGTTTACAAGTGATACTGCTGTCAAATACTTTTTCAAAGCAACTAGAATTGTTTTGCATGGCTGGGAGAGTGAACGATGTTTAGAAATTCAAATAGATTTGCATTTGAAAAAGTAAATGAATTTGAGAAGAAGAATACGATTCCCCCTCACGCTGCTATTTTGCTTTTGACTGGTTGGAGTAAACGTTTTTCTTTGGATGGACAATACTGTAATGCTGACAATAAAGACGTTATGCATTACACAGGTTTTTCTTTGGAAGCTGCGCAATACTTAGTTGATCATCGTAAGTGCTTTAGGCATTGATACTCTATCAATTGATTGTGGACCATCGGAAGATTTTCCTATGCGCAAATTAGTTTTGTCCAAAGGATTATTTATGGCAGAAAATCTCACCAATCTTGATCAATTACCGTCGACAGGTGCTGTGGGAATTTTTGCGCCATTAAAAATTGCTGGCGGCACAGGTAGCCCCGCTCGTGTATTAGCATTGATACCATAATTGAAGCATGGCGGGGAGAATGATTATACATGTTAAGCCTAATAGTAGCGCGCTACTGATATGATATAATTTATTATGGTTAAGGTTAAATAGTTCAACGAGTCTTCGATTATGTCTCAAGCTTATATAAAACCTGTTAGTAAGTTTCAAAAGTATCGCCGTAACAAACAGCAAAAAGGAATGCGTCTTTTGCGTTTGTGGGTGCCGGACACGCATAGTGCTGTCTTTAAAAAGGAAATTAAGCGTGAAACGGCATTACTGCGCAGGGCACCAGAACAATTAGAAGCAACTCGATTCATTCAATCTGCTTTTGACTGGCCAAAATTGTGAAGCGTGGCGATATTATTGCAGTTGCAGCACCGGGAGATTATGGCAAACCTCGCCCTGCAGTTGTCGTTCAGTCTGATGAAATTAATACCGATAGCATTCTCGTAGCATTGATTACCAGCGCATTACGAGATACGCCATTCCTTAGGCTTACTGTTGTGCCAAGTTCAGAAAATAAATTAAAAGCCGTTTCGCAAGTTATGATTGATAAAATTGTCACGCTTCCTCGTCACAAATCCGGAAAAAAAATAGGGCGATTAAATGCTGCCGAACTGCTAACTTTGAACCAATTACTGTCCGTAATGCTAGGTTTGGCTGACTAAATCGGGGCGAGAGGATTTGAACCTCCGGCCTTCCGCTAATTAAGATATGCAATTTGATTTAAAACACCTTGACAAAGGGTCTGTCCGTGTATACAATGTTGTTACTGAGGGAATTCATCATGCTAAAAAATCTTATAAAACATGGCAATAGCCACGCTCTCGTAATCGATAAGGCAGTACTTGAGCTTTTAAAAATAGATCCCGCTACCACTCAACTAAATGTAGTGACAGATGGTAATGCCTTAGTGATAACTCCCGTGCGAGGCAAGAAAAAAGATAAAGAATTTGCTGAGGTTCTGAAGAAAATCCATAATAAATATGGTGCTGTTTTTAAACGGTTAGCAGATAAATGAATCCAAGATTTTTGGATCTTGCTAAAGTACTAGAAATTCATGCATCCTGTATTGACTTATATGGCGGTACTCATGGACTAAGAGATATTAGTCTTTTAGAGTCTGCTATTGCTCAGCCTTTAGCTGGGTTTGGTGGAAAATATTTCCATACTGATCTATTCGAAATGGCAGCCGCATATTTATTTCATTTGTCTAGAAATCATCCGTTTATAGATGGAAATAAAAGAACTGCTCTTGCTTCTACTCTGGTTTTTCTTGCATACAATTCTGTAGAAATTGAAGCAACAACTGATGAACTCGAAGAGCTAACGTTGAATGCTGCTCAAGGAAAAATAGAAAAAGATCAAATAGCAAAAATTTTACGTAGGCATACGGCCTAAAATATTATGATTATCATTGAAAATCCGGTAAGATTTGAACCACATGCCTAACAGTGACAATAAAAATCCTAAGAAACTAAAAACTCAATCAGAAACGAGTGGGGGTCCACCTAAATTACCTCCTAAAATAGGCGCGGGATATGGTAACGAAGGAGAATATCCAATCAAGCTTCCAGATTCTCGAGATGCGCGCTTAGCACATCTTGTGGAAGAAAGACTTACTGGTATGCCTTTGAACGAGAGCGATTTAAAGGTTATGGCACACTGGAATATAACAAACGACGATATAGAAGCAGAAATTAAACTCCGGCACAGTAAGAACGCAAGCGATTGATCAAATATCGGGGCGAGAGGATTTGAACCTCCGGCCTTCCGCACCCGAAACGGACGCGCTACCAAGCTGCGCTACGCCCCGACAATGAGATTTTATCATGGCATGATCTGGACCTTAATTCAAATTAGGACTTTTGCCTATTCAGCCATTAAAGTTACATTGCCGCCACTATCATGACCTTGTTGTAAGGCCATTTTGGCGTGTGAAACAACAATCTTGCCATCATTGTCCATGGTGTCCACAAATTGGCACAGTCCAATGCTTACTGTCACATTGACTGGGTTATTATTAAGATCAAAGCTGGAAGTTTGAATAAGTGTACGGGCACGCTCAGCAAATTCAATAGCACCCTCTTTATTAGTTACAGTCAATACAATAGTAAATTCATATTCACCTGTTCGAGCGGCTACATCAGACGAGCGCATCTGGGTCGAAATATGTCGTGCAATTGCCGAGAGCAATTCTTCGCTTGCTTCTTTTCCGAGACTTTCTCTTAAAACTGGATAATTATCTACTTCAGTAACAGCTATGGTGAAAGGAACACCATAACGACGAGCCTGCCTTATAGCAGTTTTTAGAAATTCTTTGAGATAAAGTGGACTTTTAAGATCTGTAAGGGGATCGGCTATAGACAGTTCTTGGAGCAATTGCTCTTTTTCTTTAAGCTTGTCTCTCAATTCCTTTTGCTTCAATTGGCTTTTTACTCGAGAGATGAGTTCTCTAGGATCGAAAGGCTTAAGGACAATGTCATAATCGCTTAAATCTTCGTCCCCAAATTGCATAGTCTTACTAGCTTGTTCTCGACTACCCAAAAATATCAAGGGGACATCGCGTGTTTTTTCATCAGCCCTTAACCGATTCATAACTTCCACGCCACCCATCAATGGCATATTAATGTCAAGAATAATTACATCTGGGGTACGCACCTTGCAAGCTGCTATAGCCTTAAATCCATCATGAGCTACTACGACCTTATATCCTGCACTTTGCAGGACTTCGGAAAGAACCAAAGTCAGTGATTGATCATCGTCAACTACTAAAATACTGGCGCCGCTTATCAATTTATTTTCTCTCGGAGAATGTTGGGTTTAGGTGCTTGGACAGAACTATCTTGATAATAACCGCTTGCCTTCTTTTCAACAACCAGATTTCAATTTCTGTTTGAAAGAATGACAATTTGTTCTTCTCCTGGATACGATTCTAATTCTGCATGTGCGATGGATATCAATTGGTGAGCATCCATAAGTCCAGATAAATCGATTATTTTCGGACCGGCAAGAAGAATTATATTGGGTACCATTTTACCGGCGTCCCCCCAACTAGATAGACGGTTGATCGTTTCTTCGAGTGCAACACCAACCATGTTTTTATCCGTCAAGACAGCCTCAGCACTTTGTGTCTGATAGCGAATTATGCCCTTTGCATCAACAACCCGTAATGCCTTGTTTTCTCTTTGCCAAAACTTGCGCCGTTTCTTTTCAATAGCTCTATAAACCGTAAAAAATTCTGTACCTAGACACACGCCTATCTCATCATTGGGTAGGCGCATTGAAAGAGCTACTGTTTTTAGGACTTCTTCTGCAGATCGCTTTGATCCCGTTGCATGTGCATCAATCATTGAGGTTGATCCGCTCGCGGTAGCGCGAACAATATTTGTTTGTGAATCAATTTCCACATATACCTGGATAGAGGCTGGATCTGCACCCATCTGTTGTACTGATAAATAAACTTGTTGTCGTAGTTTTAAAATGTCTTCTTGGGTTGGTTTTACGATTTGCCTTTCGATACTGTCCTGCACCAAAGCCAAAGCTACGCCGATCGCTGATATAACATCAGCCCTTTGGGCTAGTTCAAAGCGAATTTTCCATTTTTGAGCCGCGTAGGGCACAATAGCTGCTGCACCACCGCCGCCACCATATAGTGTTAGAGTTGCTTTGTCTAACTTTTGTGCTTTTATAAAATCGTTTACTATAGGCCAACAAGCATTGGCACCTAAATCAAGATAATCTTTGGCGCACTCATTGGGTTCTCGCTGCAAATATTTACCAAGAGCTTTAAATGCAATTTCTACAGAAGTCTTGTCACCAGAAGCAGGATCATTATTTGGTACTAAATTAAGATAATTAGCGGCACAAGTAGTTGTTATAGCAACATTTTCGGAATTATTATGCGCTCCCAAAACAATATAGTCAGCAGGATCATTTTCTTTTGGCGCAATAAGTTTGACCACCCCATCACTTAAGTTGTCAGTAAAAACTGCGTAACGCAAGCCAGCAATATGTGCGCTGCGAGGACCAAGATAAGTTACTTGTTTGTTCTTACCACGTGCTAAAGATCCACCAGCTACACCTATTGTGCGAACGTCAATAGTCCGCATGTGTAAGCGATGTCCACCAATCTCGGCATAACGTAGGCGTGCCCGGCCATTTTTAATAGCTGAAATATCCGTACTCGTTCCACCAACTTCTAAGAATATTCCATCTGAAATTCGCAAAAACATGGTTGCTGCAGCCACACCAGCTGCTGGTCCAGAAAGCATAGTTAAAATTGGCCGTTCTCGCATGGCTTTAATGTCCATGACTCCCCCATCTGAACGCATAATCATCAGCGGCGCCTGTATCCCAGCTTCTCGAACCGCTTTTTCTGTTAAATTTGCAGTTTCAAGCATTTTAGGAATCATGGCCGCATTAAGAGCGGCTGTTCTGGTTCTGGTTCTCAAACCATACAATTTGCTAATAGTACTAGCTGTAGTGGCGAGTAATCCTAATCCTTTTGCTATAGATAAAGCAAAATCTTCATTTTGTGAGTTGTCTACCGAGAATGCTTCGCTTATAACAAAAGATTGAGCCCCACTATCTTGCAAATCTTTAAATGCTCTAATGACTTTCTCTCTATCAAAATCATTGCTTGTATCAATAAAATGATGATGTGTTTTTAGAAAATATCCCTCACCCAAAGCAATATTGCCAAGTTTTGTTTCTTTGGCTGCTAACCAGGCTGTAGGACCACTACCCATTCCCAAAATCCCCACTATAGCTACATCTCCTTCTAAGAGTGCATTGGTCGCTTGCGTGGTGCTGTGAGCAATAAACGATATGTTGTCTGTACTTATATTCAATTCTCCAATCAATTGTTTGAGAGAATCGATAACCCCCTGGGCAACTCCATTATCAGATTTATGTGTTGTGGGAACTTTGCTATAACCAAGTACTTCTAGCGATGTAGCATCAAGGGCAACAGCATGAGTGAAAGTTCCACCCACATCAATTCCTAATCGTATATTTAAAGCAGTCATATTATTTATTCAGATAACCTAAACTGCATGCTAATGTGAGTCCTAGGACAACTGCTGCCCAAGCATAAGGCAAAGTTTTACGTAAGAGAGCTTGTGTGCTAGTGCCTAAATAACTAGCTATCCAAATATTATGTGTATTTGTTGGGTCGCAAATACCTTGTATTTGACCAACTGACATAAGCATACTCATGATAGCTGAGCTAGATAATATAGCGGTTTTTTGAAGCAGCGAAACAAGACCACTGCCCATCCCCCAAATGCTTAGCGGTCCGCGATACAGTGCCAATGGTGCTAAAACTGTGAATACTACAACATACTGCCATTTCGTTTTGGGAATACAATCTTGTAATAATGGTGTTATGTGCTTAGCAAAGCTAGGATGCTGCACTGCCGTAATTAACATACCTATGCCTATCATTAATACAATTACCGGTATTACAGTGCTTACGCCCTCAATAATCGATTGATTAAGCATTTTTATTGAGTCTGAACGCCAAGATGAAAGTACAGCATAGGCTATGCCGGCAACGAAAGCTGGAATAAAAGGCCATTGGAAAAATAAAACCAAACATAAGGCAACTATTGGCGTTAAATAAACAATGAGTGGTAAATCATTCTTCTTACTGCGACTGCGAAGTAAAGCATAAATTATAAGCAAGCCTAAGATAATAGAAAAGCCTTCTGCCGCTCCAAAGGCAATCGTGGAACTTGCCACTTGATGATTTATGTTGACGAGCGCATGGCTTTTAAAATAACTTATACTTCCAAATCCGCAAATCATGACTAATCCGCTCGCCACCGCATACCATATATTTTTTTTATCCTTTAATTCGATAGTCAGAAAAATAATGATTAGTGCCAGGGATATGAAGGAAAAGTTGGAAACAAAGCCGATAATCTGTTCTTTTGGAATGCCGAGTACATCCATATACAATTGCCAGCCAACAATATTGAACATTCCTCCCAGGCTGATGCCAAACAAAAATAATGCTCCTGCTGTTTGATTGGTTATTCCCAGAGACAGAAGAACCGGCAAAATAATTGTCCCTACCATAATTACTGCCCCCAATCCGCCAAGGGTTGAGAACAGTAGTGCAGTTATAAGAGTTAGCGAAAGACCCAGAACAAAACGATTGTCTCCAGCAAATTCTGCAACCAATTTTACTATTGACTTGGCAATTCCTAGTCTATTTAAAAGATCCGCTAACACGCTACCAAACATTGTGGTGGTATATGCGGTGCTTAGTTTTATAGATCCTTTTCCTATAATCTCGGTCAAAATATCATTGGCCGGAACCCCGCCGATTATCGAGAGCACAACAGCCATTATAGGCAACGCTAAAAGAGCTGATAACGTCTTACGATAAATAAGCGTTGCCATCAAGGCATAGGCTAATAGAGAAATAATACCGGTTAACATAATTGGGCTATCTGTATTTTGGCCATAACGTATATATCTGCTAGAGTCTAGTTTGAGTTTTCAAGTAATTGGATTTCTCCAAAACAGCAAATGTTTTGTTGAATCGTTTAAAATTAGCATCATATGAATGACTCTTCAATAATTTGGCGACCAAGCGGTGAATATTTAAAAAGCCGTGTAGCAAATTTTGCCGAGCAACAAGGCATTGATCCAGAGGATTGGCGAACTTTAATTGCTAAATCCACCAATGATATTGAATGGTTCTGGAATTCTTTCTTGACTTATGCCGATATGCAATGGTCAAAGCCTTACAAAACTCTGCTTGATCAAACTAAAGGTCTATCCTGGTGCAATTGGTTTGTTGGTGGACAGACCAATATTGCTTACAATTGTTTAGACTGGCATACAGATAGCCATAATGGGCAAAATAATTCAGCCAGACAAAAAGTAGGCCCGCAACATTTAGGGTTGATTTGGGAAAATGAGTCGGGACAATTTAAACAATTTACCTATGGTGAACTAAACTCTTTAGCTGGAAAGATTGCTGCTTTGCTAAAGCAACTGGGCGTGCAGTCTGGCGATGCAGTAGGCCTTTATATGCCTATGGTGCCCGAAGTCTTAGCTGTATTATTTGCTTGCTTTAAGGTTGGTGCTGTTGCTGTGCCGGTTTTTAGTGGATTTGGTGCAGAGGCATTAGCTAAGCGAATGCAAGATGCTCAAGCTAGGGTGATCTTCACTGCTGATGGTGGCAGACGCCGCGGTAAACTACTAGAGATAAAAAAAGATGTGGACTTAATTAGAGAATCTACTCCATCCATAAGTAATGTAGTGGTACTTAAATATTGTGAAAATCAAATAAACTGGCTTAAAAATGATATATGGTTTCATGAAGGCATCAACAATTTGTCACCCGCTCCTACTCAAACCAATTTAGATGCTGAACATCCATGTCTTTATCTTTATACATCAGGCACAACTGGTAAACCAAAGGGCACGATCCACACTCATGGCGGGGCAATGGCACAAATTGCCAAAGAGCTTGGTATGGTGTTTGATGTGCAAAATTCAGATAAGTTTTTCTGGCTAACTGATATAGGTTGGATGATGGGTCCCTGGGAAATGATTGGAGTGCTTTATTGGGGTGGCACATTGCTTATGTATGATGGTGCCCCAGATTATCCTAATGTGGATTGTATCTGGCAATTCGTAGCCAAACACAGAGTGAGTACTTTAGGGATCAGTCCTACGGCTATTCGTATAATCAAGGCTGAAAGCGATCACTTAATTTCCAAGCATGACTTATCCTCTCTAAAGTATTTAGGTTCTACTGGCGAACCATGGGATTATGAAAGTTATATGTGGTTCTTTGATCGCATTGGAAATAAGCATTGTCCGATTATGAATATTTCTGGAGGCACAGAATTAATTGGTTGTCTGCTAACCCCATTGCCAACCATGTCATTAAAACCCTGTTCTTTAGGTAGTAAGGGATTAGCTATGGACGTAGATGTATTTGACGAAAATGGAAAGAGTCTTATTGACTCGATTGGTCATTTAGTCCTTAAAAAACCCGCCCCTTCTTTGACACATGGGTTTCTTGGTGACAAACAACGTTATCTTGATACTTATTTTAGTAAGTTCAAAGATGTTTGGTATCACGGTGATTGGGCCAAACAAAGTTCTGATGAATACTGGTATCTATATGGTCGTTCTGATGACACAATAAAAATATCTGGTAAACGTATAGGTCCAGGGGAAATTGAATCAGTGCTCATTGAACATCCTGCAGTGAAAGAAGCAGCGGTAATTGGCGTACCTGATAAAACAAAAGGAGAAGCGATCATTTGTTTTATCGTACTTAATAAAAGGTCCCACGAATCTTCTGAACTAGAACAAGAAATTACGAAGCATGTTGCTACCAAATATGGTGCTGTAACAAGACCAAAAAAAGTATACTTTGTTTCAGCTTTACCTAAAACCAGATCTGGAAAGATTGTCAGGGGAGCAATTAAAAGAAAATATTTAGGCGAAAAGAATATTGATACTTCATCTGTTGAAAACCCCGAAGCTTTGCAAGCCCTTGAAGTCTTCAAATAGCCTGACATCGTTAGCATAACAATCAGCGTCTAGTACAGACTACGAAAGTAAAAGCATAATTAAATAATTTGCCAAGCAAGTAAATAATCACTATCTTGTTTATAGTGTAGATACAAATAACCAAGTGAAGTGTTTGTGTTTGATCTGAATAAGGAGATTGACTATGAAGCCATCAGGAATCATTATGCTTTCAGCTGTACTTCTGTTACAACCATCATCAGCATTTGCTATTGGTTCTGAAAGTTCACCTAAGCTCAGCGGTACTGCATCAAGCAATGTCTGGAAAATAGATCCAGTTCACACTAGTGCACATTTTATGGTTAAACATATGATGGTATCAAATGTGCGTGGTGATTTTTCCAGGATCTCAGGTGGCGCAAATTACGATGGCAAGTCATTATCTAATAGCAGCGTGACAGCAATTATTGATGCAAGTAGTATCAATACCAATGAACCTGGGCGTGATCAACATCTTAAATCAGCCGATTTTTTTGATGTGGCTAAATATCCGACCATGTCTTTTAAGTCTACAAAAGTAGAAGCCGATGGAAATACTTTTAAAATCATTGGCGATTTAACTATGCATGGTATCACCAAACCAATTACTCTAACTGCTGAAACGCTTCCTCCACCTATTAAAGATCCTTATGGCAATCTTCGTACAGGTACCGAAGCTACCGCCAGGGTTAACCGTAAAGACTTTGGTTTAGCTTTCGATAAAAATCTAGATAATGGTGGCGCCTTAGTTGGCGACGATGTTGATATTACAATTGACGTTGAACTAGTGCAAAAACCATAAATTAGCTTAGAGCCCTGGCAGATGTAGTACGGTCGGCTTTATCTAAAGCTGCCACTTTTAGCACGCGCGAACGTCCGGCTTCTAAAACTAGCAAGCCCCCATCAGCACCGAATGCGATACCGGTTGGATTAACTAGTCCTGACAAGAAAGCTTCCGCGCTTCCTTCTCTGGTTACACGCATAACAGTACCTGCACGTCCAGCAGTGAGATAAAGTCTACCAAGACTGTCCATTGCTAAGTTACCATCAAAGCCATCGGCAAAATCAAAAGCTTGTGGTTCAGCTATTACAATGCGAGTGAGAACTGTCCCAGTTAACGAGCGTTTTACAATTGTGCCAGTTGCATGCTCCAAGCCCCAAAGAGAACCATCTTGATCCAGGAGTAAGCCTTGGGTTCCTTGTTGTGGTCCTGATGTTAATGTACGGTATTCCCCATCAGCTTCAACTCTAAAAATACCACCATTGGCACTTGGACAATTAGCTACATATATTTCTTCTTGTGGTCCTATGGCTAAGTCAGCTAAAAATGTCTCTTTGTTATTCTGCCCGCTAGCTAGGTGCGCCAGAACTCGTCCACTTTTACTTGGATCGATACGATAAATTGTTCCTTGTATTGTTGCTACGTATAGAACCCCTCTACTATCGAATCGTAATCCTGAGATGGTGCTATTGCCTCTAATGCGAGCATATTCTATGAGATGGCCCCCTTGATCAATAAACCAGACGCTGCCATCACAAGCAAAGTATGTGCCACTTGGTCCTAAAGTAAGACGCGAAAAATGATCTGAATGCGAGGAATTTAATTGCGACAGTACTTTAACACTATAACCTTTTGGCGTATCTGGAAGGTCTACTATCGATGACAAAGAAGACAAGAATTTATTTGCTTGTTTATCTTCATCATTCCTTGCAAGTTCTTCTTCCTCAATCATTTCCGAAGATGTAATGTCAATATGTAGCACTAAGTGTAGTGGTACTAAAATTCGACGCACATGAATTTGTCCATCATTTTCATGAGAATAAGATTCCACATCTATATGATCATGGTCGACACCTAAAACTCTTCCGGTCACGGTATTATGACAACCCATTCCATACCATATCTGAATTTTTTGTCGGCTTTCGACGAATGTTTGTAGTCTAGTTCTGAAACTCATAATTTTGCCATGACCCCCATTAGCAATTTTTTTTGGTATCCAGCCAGTCTGTTCTATCAACAATCAAAGCGTGATTCCAAAACTTTTCCAGGTTATAAAAATTGCGTTCGCGCTCTTGCAAAACGTGGATGATTAGTGAACCGTAGTCCAAAAGAATCCATCTGCCATCTGTTTGCCCTTCGACATTCAGTGGCTGATGGCCTAATTTATTCAAAGCTTTTTCGATTCCACCAACAATTGCCCTAGCTTGTGCCTGAGAGCTAGCTCCACAAATCACAAAAAATTCTGCTAAAACAGTCACTTTTCTAACATCAAGAACAAGGGTGCCAAGTGACTTTTTTGCCTCTGCAACATTAGCCGCTTCGTAAGCAGCTTGACGCGACGTATAAGCATCACTATTAATAGACACTGAACTAATTTTTGCACCGACAGTCATAGCGTCAATGTGTCCAAATTAACCTTTTGTAGTATTGTTGTTCCCTTTTTTCTGACCTATCTACACAATTCGGCAAAGATTTCCCATAAATTGTTAAAGCCAAGCCCACCAATGCTTTAGCTTTCTTTATCAAGTGCAGATTTTATGCAGAATCTCTTGTTTCACGTCTGTTGGTGCGGTATTCTTGCCAAACGTGGTCAATTACCTGGTTTTGACCTTGTAAGACACAGGAGGAAATAAGTGAATAAAGCAGAATTAGCCGCGGAGATCGCTGCGCGCACAAATAATACAAAAAAAGCAGTAGAAGAGACCTTGGCAACATTAACAGATGTGATTACTGAAGTAGTTGCAAAAGGTGATCGAGTTACATTAGTTGGTTTTGGTACTTTCGAACGCCGTAAACGCAATGCCCGTGAAACAAACAATCCGCAAAAGCCTGGCGAAAAAATTAAGGTTCCGGCCAAAATGGTTCCTGCTTTCGCGCCCGGTAAAGAGTTTAAGGAAAGGGTAGATCGCAAATAATCTACCGACAATTGACTATTTCTGAAGCGTTAACATTATAAGGAAGGGACAGCCCTTCCTTTAATGTTTGAGTACTTCGATTTATTATTAATCAAATCAATAAGAACTTTAGCTTCGGCATTATTAGGATCGCGGCCCACTACTTTACTGAGTTTATTTTGAGCAGAACGAAAATTACCTTGCGACATTTCTATTCTCGCCAGTATCAATAAAATTTGACTATCTTGCGGGCGTATATTCAATAATCTTTCGCATGTCGATTTAGCTAAAGGATAATCTTTGGCTGCCTGAGCTGATGAAGCCAGCCCAAGTAAAGTTGCTACCTCAAGTGACGTATTTGCTTGGCCGTGTTCTTGCAATAATTCATCAGCGAGCTTAAGTTGCAAGACGGCGTATTTGTGATTACCCTGTAGGCTTTCGCTTGTACCGCTGTCGTACAAGCGATAAGCTTTGGCAAGAATAAGATTTCGACTTTCGTTCAGCTTAACTTCCTGAGCCTCACGATCAGCAGCTTCTTTGGCAGCAGTCTCTTCTTCAGCAGATTTTTTATGCTTACTTATATGAGTACGTATGTGGTTTTTTGATTTGGTTGTATTTTTATGAGTTCTTGCCCAGGCTGGATTACTGCCCAAACTATCCACAACAAATGCACAAACAAGCAGGTAAATAATAGAAAAAAAGAATACCTTGTTAAAAAAGTAATTTTTATACTTTAGCGGGGACTTCAAGTTTTTCTCTTTCTTCGCTGCTAACGCCTTTTATTGTTAGATTGACACGGTTACGGTCGTCAATCTCGCGCACTTTTACGATTACTTCTTGTCCGACCGAAACTACATCTTCAACTTTTTCTACTCTCTTATTATCTAATTGTGAGATATGAACCATACCTTCTTTACCGGGTAATACTTCGACAAAAGCGCCTACAGGGATAATCCTGGTTACTCTGCCTTTATAAATTTCTCCCACTGCAATTCTTTTCACTAAACCTAAAATCTGATCACGAGCAGCCTCGCCACCTTGACCCTCTACGCTAGCAATTAAAACCGTTCCATCATCTTCAATATCGATAGTTGCACCAGTTTCTTCAATGATGCGACGGATCATTTTTCCACCTGGTCCAATTACTGTACCGATATCTTCTGGATTAATCTTTATAGTGATAATGCGAGGAGCCCAGCGTGAAAGTTCTGATCGAGGTCTTGGCAGAGCAGCTTCCATCTTATCAATAATATGGATTCTTCCATGCTTAGCTTGCTCAAGAGCAATTTTCATAATGGCTAATGAAATACCTTCAATTTTGATATCCATTTGTAGGGCTGTTATACCTTCTTTGGTGCCTGCCACTTTAAAGTCCATATCACCCAAGAAATCTTCCAATCCTTGGATATCAGATAAAACAGCAAAACGATCGCCTTCCAAAATTAATCCCATAGCGATACCACCTACTGTTTCAAGAGTAGGTACACCAGCATCCATAAGCGCTAAGCTGGAACCACAAGTTGAAGCCATACTGGTTGAACCATTAGATTCTAATACTTCAGAAACTACTCGGATAGTGTATGGAAATTTGTCTAAACCCGGTAAAACTGGAATTAGAGCACGTTCTGCTAATGCACCGTGACCAATTTCACGTCTACCTGGTCCACGATTGGGTTTTACTTCACCAACTGAAAATCCAGGGAAATTATAATGATGCATATAGCGCTTTTCTTTTTGTGGATCAATAGAATCTAAACGTTGCGCATCTTCGCCCACACCAAGAGTAGCTACAGAAAGAACTTGGGTCGTCCCGCGGGTAAATAAGCCGCTACCATGTGCTCTAGGCAACAATGTTGTTTCAATAAAAATAGGTCTTACTTCATCACAGCGTCGACCATCCGCACGAACACCCTTATCTAAGACTTGAGCACGCATTAACACAGCTTCGTGTTCTTCTAGGTAATAGGCAATATCTTTTTCGCTGATTTCTTTTAAAGGATCTTCTTCAGGAAGAGCTGCAACAGCATCAACAACTGCCTGTTTAGCTTGACCAACAAGATCATTACGTACATGCTTGTCGGTAACACCATTCATTGATTCTTTAAGCTTAGCAGTCGCTTTTTCGTCGATCAGTTTTTTGAGTGCTTCATTAGCTGGTGATGCTTCCCATTCTCTTTTTTGTACTCCAACTGCTTTAAAGAAATTACGCTGAGCTGCGACTTGCTTTTTAATCTGTTCGTGACCAAAATCAATAGCAGCTAAAATATCTTTTTCGCTTACCATTTTGCAGCCAGCTTCAACCATCATAATAGATGTTTCAGTACCTGCAACTACAATGTCTATGTCAGTCTCAGCAATTTGTTCATAGCCTGGATTAGCGACAAATTCACCGTTTACGCGGGAAACACGCACAGCGCCTAATGGTCCTCTAAATGGTAATCCAGCTAAGCCAATAGCAACAGATGCCCCAAGCATGGCCAATGTGTCTGTTGGGTTATCGTCGTCAGCACTCATTGTTACGGCCATGATTTGTACGTCATTACAATATCCAGGTTCAAATAATGGTCTGATAGGACGATCTATAAGACGGCTAATCAAAATAGCTTTATCAGGGGCTTTGCCTTCACGACGTCCGAAACTTCCTGGTACGCGCCCAACTGCATACAATTTTTCTTCGTAATCAACTGTGAGAGGTAAAAAATCTATACCTTCACGTGCCTGTTTACTGCCTACGCAAGTAACTAATACTTTAGTATCGCCGCAAGAGACTTCGCAAGCGCCGTCGGCTTGTCTTGCCAAAAGTCCAGTTCTAATAACAATTTTCTTGCCAGCTATTTCTATGCTGGTCTCATGCACTTTGAAGGCATTCTCTTTTTCTTGCACTTGCACTATTTGTTCCTCAACTATAAAAAAGCTTTTTCAGATATTAATAACCGAAAGGACAAAGGCAATCTGAATGAGCCTTTGTCTAAACGCACTATCGTTTGCACCTTGTTAACGACGCAGTCCTAGTTTATTGATCAAGGTACGATAGCGCTCATGACTTTCGCTTGATAAATATTTGAGCAGACGACGACGTTTACCGACCATCATCAGTAACCCACGACGGCTGTGAAAATCTTTGCTGTGTGCACGCAAATGCTCTGTAAGTTGATTGATTCTCTCGGTCAGAATAGCTATCTGAACTTCTGGAGAACCGGTATCTTTCTTGTGCAACTGTTGCGCAGTGACTATTTCTTTTTTCTTCTCTAATAGCAAAACCATTGTCTTACAATTTCCTAATATTTTTCTCGACTAATTCATAAAAATAATAGCATAGATAGTCAATTGGTTGAGCCTGGAAGCTTATCAGATAGCCTTTTGTCAACATTTCGAAGCAAAAGGTGCCCCTGAGAAGGAGCACCTTTATAAATACTTCTAAATTGACTGTTTGTGACTTAGGGCTTTTGCAATTCAGGCTTCCATTCGTCGAGGATGGCCCCTTCAATTGGACAAACAGATAAGCATGCACCGCAATCGATGCAAGTAGCGTCATCTATATAAGTATATTTAGTATTTTTAGTGTTGGTTTTTCCTTCTGCCCAGTGGATGCATTCAACTGGACAAACGGGGATACAATCACCCACACCCTCACAAACGTCAGCGACGATGGTATATGACATTTGGCAAACTCCTTACAGCTCTATCTCTACTTAGTAAATAATCTATCAGATACTCCCTAAATAAAGCATGCTTGAAGTAAGTGATCGATAGCGATCGTCACCTTGCTCATTTTTCTTAACACAAGATATTCTTCAGTAGGCTTGGACTATTTCTTACCTGTTAACATTGCGCAAGACCTATTTATTGGTCAGGTAAAAAACATATAAATGACTGGCGGAAAAAATGACTGAAGAAATTGTGAATATCTACAAAAGTAATGGGGCGATGCTTGGTTATTTTAAAGACCCCAAAATTAGTCAATTTGGCGAAGATGAATATGAAATTCAGGGGATTTTTCATAATGCCGATGGTGCGCTTGCCAATAAGATAGATTTCAATCCCCAATCTTTGCCTTATTGGGCAGAAATTAAAAATATTAATCATGTTAAGCATTCACAATTGACAAATGTATATATACAACGGGGTAGACAGCCAGTGGTTGTCACCGGATTAGGAAGTTAAGCCCTAAATTATAAAGAAGCAGCCAGGGCACAGGCTGCTTCTTTAAGTCGTGGACACCTTTATCCGCAATTGACCAGATCTTGAGCGGGGGGTTGGCACTGGTCAAATTATTTGGCGGGCATTGCGTTCGATATCCTTCTCTTTACTGTAGGGTTACATTTTCATTTATATCAATTAATCCAGCTCAGCTGTCGCTAGGAAAACAATAAATGCCTACAGTCTTTCTTATATTGCCAAGTGAGTTTATATTAAACAATAGATGGATATGTATAAGCTAGTACGTAATGCATTATAAGTAAGGCCGAAGTCAATATGTCTGATAAAAATAATGCCTGGTCACCAGAGAAGCGTATTGCGCTTTTTTTAGCTGATAATGAAGATGAAATAAAGCTTTGCTGTGACGCCATTAAGGCCCAGGCGCCTCTTTTTGCTATCGAGGTTATAAAGAATGGTCATCAAGCATTAGATGCCTTAAGGAAAAACAATTATGACCTAGTGGTCATGGACTTTGCGTTATCAGATATGGATGGCGAAGAATGGATTAAATCGTGCCACGAATTAAAACCTTATTGTCCCATTATTGTTATGACGGCTAATGACAATACCGAATTGGCTGTAAAGGTAATTGTGGCAGGTGCTACTGACTTTTTGCCAAAAATTGGTTCATATCAAAGCTTTTTGCCCAGAGCTTTGGTAACTAATGTTCAAAGAGCAATGCTTTTAGAAAATTTAAGAGAAACATATAAAAGGGTAGAGCAATCATCTAAGGACGAAGCCTTGCTCAACAGATTAATCATTACTATTCACGGATCGCTAGATCTTGATTACATTATTGATAAGGCTGCCCAAAATATTTCTGACGAATTTAAGTCTTCTCGAACAATTATCTGTACAATTTCAGAAAATTTAGAGCAAGTAAAAGTGATGCGACAAGTTACTTCATCTAGCCTTTCTGCTATATCGGAAAAAAGCATTATTTTTTCTCGTTATCACGATCTTTTGTTATCGCAAGATGAAAGACGTCCACTAGTTGTAAACCAAGATGATAGCTTTCCATTTGCCGTTGATGTAAGAAATGACTTAACCACCTATGGTATTAAGTCGATGCTTATGGTGCCGCTCATTTATAGAGGCAGATTAATGGGCTTTCTGCACCTGGATGATTGCTATGAAATGCGTGTTTGGACTCCTGCCCAAATTAATTTATTATCTCGTATAGCTAATCAGTTAGCGATTGCTATAAGTCAAGCCAAACTTTATCAAATGTTAGAAACGCAAAGCCGCAGTATCGATAAATTGACCGACTTATGCTCACAATTAAATAGTGTCGTAAATTCAACCCAGCGTTTTACAGAAAAGCATGAAAGTCAAGAAAGAGTGAGAGTTAAACTTAGTACCAGAGAGATAGAAGTTTTGCAAAAAGTGGCCGAAGGACTATCAAATCGTGAAATAGCTGAAACCCTCCATATAACGGAAGGAACTACTGAAGTCCATGTTTCCAGACTAAGGAAAAAGCTTAATTTAGCCAGCCGTGCAGCCTTAGTTCGTTATGCCTATGAAAATCATCTGGCTTCGTAAGGTAAACTGATACTTGCGCGTACAATAAAGTGTTGCAATTATAAAAATAGAAGTCTCCCTTGGAAGCAACCAAAGCAATTGATGATAAAGAACCAGGCTTAGACAAGCCTGGGGGTAAAAAACAGGTCCGCAAAAAGCTTTTTTTGGTCAGAGCCGCTTTTTTGTTTACCTGGTTGGGTTTTAGTTTCATAATTTTTATCATAGCCATACTTACCGATATAAATTGGCTAAGACCCGGACTCGAACAAATGATGGGACAATCTATTCACCGCAATGTGAAATTAGGAAAACTTTCTTGGCATTTTGGGTGGCAGGGTTTTTCTGTTCATACTTCAAGGTTTCTTATTGCTGAAAAGAGTGGTGATCCCTTCTTAATGGCAAGCAATTGTGAAATAGGCTTTTCACTTTGGCCGCTATTAATAGGCATTGGAAAAATCGAATATGTAGACATCCAGAACCCTCTTTTTATGGCAGTGCGAGTAGATGAGAACAAATGGAATTTTAACGACTTACTTGTTGCTTCACCAGATATAGACTCTATTCAAATAACAGACGGTCATATATTTGTTGTTGATCGAGAACCTGCCCTCAATTACCATCGTTTCCCTGATACTGAATTGAATAAAGTGCAAATTAAACTAGTGCGAGCAGGAAATTTTATCCCGGCCCAAGTCAAAATGTCTTTCGATTTAGGAGGTGCGGATAAACGCGCTCAATATACTTTTGAAAGCAAAACGTGGGGACAAAACAACAAACCATGGTGGGAGAAAAAAGGGCATTTCGAATTAACAACCAAAAGATTTACAGCTGAAAATTGGCAAACAGTAGCTGCTTTATTTGCAGTTAATAACAAAGATCTATCTTTTTTTAATCCGTTTGCAAGATTAAAAACATTGATATATCAAACTAACTCATCAGGCTCAGGCTCTGCAAATATTTTTTTACCACCTATGGGGTTATTTGATTTTCATGCCATGGTAGATGGTGTACCCAGCAATAAAATGTCTGGTAACCTACAGCTAAAAGTAGACAATCTATTGCTTCGTTCTCGCAATAATACAAGTGTAACTTTACCCCAAACCGAGTTGGCAGCCCAGATAGAACTCAAACCGGATGCTATCAGTTGGAATAAAACTGTAGTTAAGATTCCTGACTACCAAGTGCTCTTCAATAGTGCTGGGCAATTGCAAAACACTGCTGATGGTAGTTCACAGAGCTATGATTGGTCTATTGTTGGACTCTTAGGTGACTTGAAAAAATTGAGCTCACTTGCTTCCTTCGTTTATTGCAATATGACAAGTGGCACTAAAGACGGTGACAGTCAAGATTTGAAAAATCTTAATGGTAAACTATTTCTTGATTTACATTTCAATGAGGCTCAAAACAAACCAGCATATTCAATAGAAGCTAAAGCCGCCGATGTAAATATAGATGGTATTACGCCACTTTTATTAGCAATAAATCGATTTACTAATAATAAAGTTGATCCCAGTGCCACTCCATTTGAGAAAGCATATCGGCAGGAGCTAGATTTATCAAAAAAAGCAATATTCTCAGGCACAATAATTGAAAAATCAGATCAAGGTATTACCCTGGCTGATTGTGATCTTGTAGATGAACAAATGTCCTGGAAAATTTCAGGACAAGCAAATAAAGATGGTCTCTGGAATCAGTTAGTCATTTCTAACAAAGATCTATTGTTGAACCAATTCTCTAATAAAGTAAATAGAGATACACTTTTTGGTAAAAAAGTAAAAACGTTTCTAGGTTTACGCCCTGATGCACACATCGAATTGGGCGGTAAAGCACAAATAGAAGCAAAAATTAGTCAACCAACAGAAAATACAGAAAAAGTACCAAATGAACTAATATGTAAAACCATCTTTGATGATGCTAGATTGCGTATTTCAGAACCTCGCTTAGATATAGATCATTTGAACGGAATTTATGAAGCAGGCTCACAAGGTCTCAGCTGTAAAAATATAAATTTTAAAATTGCTGATACCACCACAGTCGATATTAATGCTAATGCACCAAGCGCAAAAAAACAGCCTCTAGAATTTCATCTCCATGCCAAAAATATTTATGTAGTCGACCTGCAGGGAGTTCTGCAACTATTTCATCTTGATACAAAAATCATAGATGCATGGCGATTATCGGGCAAGCTTGCCGATATAGATTTATTAATCAAAGGCACCCCCGCTAAGCCAGTTTTTACCCTTGTTGCTTTACCCGAAGATATCGTCTTTAGTATGCCGAATACTAAACAGCCGCTTCATGCTCTGAATGGCAAATTATCTTATATGAATAATATTATTTCTCTGGAAAAGGTCAGCCTATCTAGCCAGGATTCCAAATGCACAATTAGCACAATCGTTAATACTAATGCTCCATATAAGCTTGAGAAACTTAATTTGTGGATAGACAATATTGATTTAGCTGATTTGCAAAATTATTCAAATGCTCTATCTTCAAATGCTTTGTTTAATTATTGTTCCTCACTCAGTAAAAAATTCCAGATCAATAATCTAAAAGGAGACATAGCTGGCACTGTTGAATATATTTATCAAAAGGATAAACCGCATTTGAATAGTGTTATTCAAATCAGTGGCACAAGTTTTAAATCTGGACCCCAAAAATTGTTTTGTCGCAACATAAAAGGCAAGGCGATTTTTACAGATAACGATCTAATATTGCCAGATGTATCAGGCAATATTGATGATACAAGTTTTAATTTGCATGGAAAGCTTGCAAATTATAAAGACAAATCCGCACAGTGGCACGGAGAACTAATTACTCAAGTAACACCGGATCATTTGAACGATCTGGTGTCTTTGTTCTCTTCTCCAGGACAAAAATGTTCTATCGGATTACAAGCAAAAAAAGCAATTTTTGTTAAACTGAAAAGTCATGCTCGCAATACTATCTCGCACCAATCTTTCACCATCTCAGCCGATCCAGATGCTGGACTAACTATCACCGCTGGCAATTTCAATTTTTATCAACCCAATAAAAAGTTCACTATCAACGGTTCTTGCAGTTTCGATGATCAAAAACTTACCTGGCGTAATCTGAGTTTTGATTTTGCCGGTAATTCAATAAATGTTCAAGGCACGGTCAATAATTTTCGCAGTGTTAAAGATAACACCAAGCCTGAGTCAACCTATGACTTGCAAATACAAACATCAGATTATATTCCAGCTAGCTATATTGGCCAAATTTTTCCTTATGGTGTAATAAATAATACTTTGACTGGACAAGTAAAAGCCGTTCTTTCTTTGCAAGGCCCAGCAAAAGCACTGCTAGTATCAGGCAAATTGTTTCTTTCCGATTTGTCTATCCCTGAACTGTATTTGAACCATATGATTGGCACTATGTCCTTCCAGCCGGCAACAAATTCATCGGTACCTTTAAGTTTACAGCTGGACAAACTGAATCTTGCCGACGTTCAATTGTCACAAGCTTCAGGCAGCCTAGTTTGGCAAGCTGATGATAACTCATCAAGACAAAGCATTACCGATCTTTCGCAGATATATCTTAAAGGCTTTATGGCTCGTATATCACAGGGACAGTTAACAGCGGACGGCTATACAGATCTAAAAGCAAAGAAGGCCCATCTAAATATGAATGTGAATGATGCTAACCTCGCATTATTATGGCCGCAATTGATTAGTTATCAGATTAAAGCAGCAGGTTTGTTAAATGCTCATTTTAGCTTTGATACTAGCGGTAGTGCTGCAAAAGAACTTGAGAAAAATATGATCGGCTCTGGCAAAATTCATATTGGCCATGGATCTTTTAGCAAAATAGAACAGTTGCATGCTCGTTTGAATCAAGTAAATCTTTTGCATCAGGGTATTTTTGGTTTCAACGTAAACAACCTTATGCAAAGTGTTCTGCCAACCAAAGCAACAGAATTTAAATCAATTGACACTGCTTTTAGTTTAGATCGAGATGTCCTCTCAATTCGCCACATACTTTATGATGGTAAAGATATAAAATTCTCTGCTGCTGGAAAAGCAGACTTAAATTCGCGCAGTGTCGATCTGGATGTTGCTGGGGTGATGCCCCGAGTATCTAACAGCGTTTTAGGTGGCAAGCTCGGCGAATTATCTCGCGAAATCACTTTGCAAAAATTGCTCGATGGAATGACAATGCATAAATTAGATAAATTGCCGTCCCTACCGCTATTAGGTGGTATTTCTGGTGCCCCCGAAATATTTACTTGTCGAATTATGGCTCCATACGATCAACCAAAACTTATATCGCAATCTATTCAAAAATCATTTCGCTGGTTGCATAGTCATTGACGAATTGCCATCATTGAAGGCATCATTCAATCCGGATATTAACGCGAGCAAGGATGGCCATCTAATAGGTGGAAATATTGTCTGAAAACCATTAGTCTGAGCGTTCTCTATATTTACAGTTTTGAATATTTTCGCTAATAAAAACCATTCCGCTAGCATAATGACCGTTGGTGTTGGCATGAATATGCAATTTAAGGAGGCTATAGTTTCCAGTGATTTAGCTGATCCAGAAAGCGATGTTGGAAGACATAACAATTGCTATTCTGACAGCTAATAATTCTATGGGGAGAATTAAATGAAATAAGCCTTTTAAACTTTCAGCCAAAAATAAAGCAGCTAAGCCATAAAACAAATTAAATATCCAAATCAAATTGAAAGTCACAAGCCAGGAACCAGCCTGACCAAAAACTCCGCACGCTAGACTTATATAACTTGAGTACCCAACTGCGCTGGTAACCATTAATGTGTTCCTGGTTAAAATGCTGAAAACGGCAATTATATCGGCACTTATTGAGGCTGACAAGGTGATCTCTGTAAGAAAAGATTTGTCTTTCCATTAAAGAAAAATACTGATACTATTACTGGTAGCGTATTGAAAACTGAATATCTGATAATTTTGGCGTGTTTATAAGTCTTGCGCCAAATTATTTACCAAGAACTTGTATTTTAAGACCAGGTTATTTGGATGTCTAATAGTCACAAAACTGCCGCTGCCAATAAGGCAAGGATTCAATCCTTGTCCTTCGATATTGGCAATGAAAGTCAGAATAATGGACTTAATGATTATCTTGATTATGTCTATAAAGACAAAGGTTTATCAGTCAATACTTTAATGGCCTATCGTCGTGACTTGAGTTCTTTTACAAAATCACTTTCTAGTCCTTCAATTGCACGACAAGATATTACTCGTTATTTGTCTAAATTGAGCTCCGAAGGTAAAAAACCGTCTACAGTGGCACGCAATTTGGCTAGCCTACGTGGTTGGTTTGATTGGCAAAAAGCTTCTGGATTAATCAAAAATGATCCATGTCAAAGCCTACAAGGACCACAAAAAGCAAAACATTTGCCTCAAGTACTAACAACAAGTGAAATTAATTCATTACTTTCAGCTTGCAAAAACCTAAAAGAAAAATTGATCATCGAGCTTTTATATGGAGCAGGACTTAGAGTTTCTGAACTCGTCCACTTAAATTGGTCGGATGTTAATCTCACCCAAGGCAGTGTTAAATGTTTTGGCAAAGGGTCCAAAGAAAGAATTGTTCCTATTGGCAAAAAGGCTATTGAAACTATTTTGGACTATAAACAAGAAATGGGTAAACTATGGGGCAATAAAACAGCTTCTTCTCAGCCTGTATTCACAAACCGTCGCGGACAACGTTTAAGTAGACTAGTTGTTTGGCAGACTCTTAAGCGGCTGGCTAAAAACAGTCATCTATATAAGAAATTATCTCCACATACTTTAAGACATAGCTTTGCTACCCATTTATTGGAAAATGGAGCAGATCTAAGGGTTGTGCAAGAACTCTTAGGGCACGCAAGCATAATAACCACCCAGCTTTATACGCACTTGAGCCGCGCTCATTTAAGGCGCACTTATCAACTAGCTCAGCAATACTTAGCCAGCGATAAAACCTAAGGGCGATTATCACCAATTATTAAATTTAGATAGTGGATAGTGAAACAAAGTGGACCCGTAATAGAATTTGTTGTAAGCTGCTTTATTGATTATAGTCCTTGGAAAGGGTTCTTGTTTCAAAGGCAGTATCCAGGGTACAGAATAATCAAGCCCAGACCCAGATGGGTCATGAAGCAATTGTTATCAATTGAATCGGGCTTACGACAGTTTATTTAGGCTAGAAAATTAAATGGGACAAAGAACGAAGGTCGAGGGCACGAAGATTGCCCAGGTAGCCAAAGACCTCAATGTAACCAGTGTGACTATACGCCGTTACTTGGCTGAATTTCATATAAGAACCGCCTCAGACGAAAATGGCATTAAAGTTCTTCCTCCAGCTGCATTGGAGGAATTACTTGAAGTACGCAGGTTAAAAGAGGAAGGTTTATCGAATCCGGAAGTTTTAGAGATTCTCGCCCAAAAGCGAACTCTAAGAAAGGGAACTCAGGTAGACGATATGGAAGACGAAAATACATCAAGTCTTAGTGATGATGAAGTAATTGAAGATCCAGTTCCTGAAGCTGAAATTGAAAATGCAACAGTTGTTGCAGCAGGCGAAGCTGAAACACAAGTTATGGATGGTGAAGCAGAAGAAGGCGAAGCCGGAGCTGCAGGCACCAAAGCCAAACATGCACTTACCTGTCAAACATGCGGTAAAACTTTTGAACACACAAATCCAAGATTGCGTGATTGTTTGGAATGCTATCGCACAAAGCGCAAGGAAAGACGTAGAGGTGGCGATAAACATAAAAATGTTATTCAACACCCTATAGCTGCGCAAGTTGCTAATAAAGCACTGCAATTGCAAAATGCTCGCAACGGTGAAGATGAAGCGTCGGCAGAAAATATTTCTGATGTTGGTAATGGTAGGTCTTTATCTCCAGATAATGGCGAACATAGACCAGTAGCACCGGTTGTAAATCAGGCTGTTTCTTCGGTTGTGCGTGGACCAGTCCGCAATTATCGCAAGGCTATAGAAGAAACAAGACAAATCACTGGCAGTTTAAAAAGACGCTTAGAAAGACCAGATTTGCATGAAGGTGAACGCCGCTGGTTGGAGCAGGTATATGCTTATCAGTTAATTCTCCATCAAGGCTGGAAGCATTTGTCAGAATACAAATCAGGCACTGAAGTCAAACCAGCTACTGTTGATATCGAATAAAGCCAGTACTAAAGAAAGTTGGCACTAGTGAGTGAAGCGAACGGCGACAATGAGGCGGCGGAAGCTGAGCGTGGATGTGTACGCGCGTTGAGCCGAGTAGAGCGAAGGCGAGGCAGCGCTTAAAAAGGCTTCGGTCCGGCAGGAGATAAATTTCCTGGCAGGATATTTTCTCCAGTTGGCATATTATTTTGGCTTGGACTAGGCGCAATCGGCGGCGCATTATCTGCTGGCATTATATTTGTCGGCATTGCATTTTGACTATTTGCAGGCGTATGCGCTAATAGTGGTGTCACATCCAATGGTTGCGATAGCCTCACGGGTAATAATTCTCCTTGAGTAAGACTGAACTCAGCCCCACTTCCCGTTTGGCCTTTATACAAGACTGGTACTCCAAGTCTGCTGCCAATTCCCCCCACAGCATAATAAATTGAATATTCAATTGACTTTGCCCACTCACCAACAGGCACGCCTCTAGATTTTTTGATATCAGTTTTCTGATGTTGATTAGGATCATAATCAATAAATGCATTTACTGGAATACTAGTACCGTCTGGACTTACTAATGTCTGCAAACTTACTTGCAAGCTCCCCGGTGTACCGTTAAGGCCCTTTTTTGCTGGTGCAGCGGATACAACACTACCGACAAAACTAGAATTTTTAGGAATGAGTATTTGATTGTTTACCTTATAGTCGTCTATAAGCATAATAGAAAACACATCGCCCGCCTTGCTTTTTTTGGAAGAAATATCTTCCTGCAGAATACCTGTTAGTACTGTGCCGGCGCTAATTACGTTTCCACTTTGTACGCCGGGCAAAATAGGGGTTTTAGTCCAAAAATCTGATTTATATTGAGGAGCATTAAAAGAAGCAAACGGATTGTTATAAGAATTGGCTACTGGATTATTTGTATCGCCATTATTTCCCGCTACACTTGGCCAATTACCTGTAGGGTTTTGAGGCGTAAAACCAGGATAACCATTTGGCTGTGCTGGCTGACTATTTGGCATTTGTGCTTGTGCCTGGTTACTCAGACCAACAATAAATGCTGTCAGGCTCAGTAATATAATATGATCAATTCTTTTTCTGTTCATGGGATAGAAATCAACTGGTTTTACAAAATGAGTTTAGCTGAATATCTAGTCATTTGATAAATGAGTTGATGTTTAGCTTGACAATTATAAACAATAAACTGGCATTTTGCATCACCTAGATACAGGCGTTGTTCTTCCTGCTATGGGACAAGGGGGAGTTTTTCAATTAGGCGCAGGAGCTTTCTTGGCAGCAGCTTTCATGACTTTTATATTGGGTGAAGAAACTAAAGGAAAAGTTTTAGAAGAAATAACTTCAGTTTAGTGTTTGTGACTGATTTTTATAATTTGATGTATTGAACTTTTGATAGTCTCGCAAATACTATCTAATGGTAGATCGGCTGGATTAGTGCCAAATGGCTCTTCTACTTCTTCTGCTAATAGCTCTAAGGCAAAAATAAAATAAGCACCAAAGATCATTGCTGGAATAGTGTAAAGATCCAAAACTGGGGTGAGTAACCACGGCAGAACTAATAGATACAGAATAAGCCATAGCCAAATTATATATTTGTAAGATGGTGCAATAGGAGATTTCAAAATTCTTTCACAAGAACCTGTTATATCCATCAAACTGCGCGCATGTGTGTCAAGGAAAAGCAAATCAAATCCATCTATTGCTTTATCTCTTTTCCACTGTTGCAGAATACTCTCTATAGTCTGAGCAATATGAAGTGGTGCATTTTTTCCTGATAGAGCTGCTTCGTCAACTTTTAGACCATCTAAATTGGTTGCCCCGCCACGTAAATGATTTTTGAGAATATACGGAAAAGCAATAAGTAATTGACTAATATTTTCCATCTGCTCACTATTGAGTAGGGTGTTGCATTTTAAACAGAAATTACGAATTTCGTTAACTAATTGCCCCCACAATTTGCGTCCTTCCCACCAGCGGTCATAAGCACTATTAGTTCGAAACGCAAGCAATAAACCGATAACTATACTCGTTGTAGTCATCAATTCTTTTGCTTCAAAAAACATATGGCGCGGAAAATAATGGTCGTCAAACCAAACTACTGCGCACGTGTAAACAGTAATTAGTAAAAGGTATTTCAGAAATGTTTTAGTTTTGGGAAAAATTATTGCTATTAAATTCATGTTCTCTTCTGCTAGCTATCGACGACGCTGTGTTTAAGATAAAACAAACTCTTCAATCGTATCAATTTTATTTTCTTCATAGCTCACCAAAGAAAGGGTATCGATTTTTCCTGAAATAGAAATATTTTGTTTGTTGAGATCATCTGCCAACTTTTTGCATTCTTGGGCTTCAAGTGAATTACCTACACCAATGTGAGGAATAAAGGGAATATCTAATCTTAGTTCAGGTTCCAAAATGCCGGTATAAAGTTTGTCATGCAATTTGACACAATCGCTATAGCCCTCGTCTGGGACTAAAAAGACATGCATATAATCATTAAAAGCGTCATCAACTAAAGCGGCGCATTTCAAAACAAAGTTAAAGTTCTTTTCGCCTTGCGCTATTCTTTTTACATGTGAGTTGAGTTTTTCTTGTTGAATTGTTACCGGAAAAACAAAAGTAAAGTGCGCCTTAACTACTTCAGCATAAAGTTTGTCATGAGCTTTTCGTATTGACTCTATCCAAAGTAAATCTTTATCTGAAAGCTTTGGATAGGCTAGAACCAGAAATAGCATAAATTGGCCCCCAAAAACGCATTTGCTTATTTTAATCCTAATACGACACCTCAAAGTTGCCGATCTGCTTAAGTATCCTAAGAATTTATTCGTTTTTGTTGTCTTGACAAATGCTTACAAGTTAAGCTGGAGCGTTTTCGATAAGTTTGTTTATGCTAAAATCAATAGTCCGGTTTACTGTGCTTAGACGAAGCGGTTATTGTTGCATTGGCACTCCGGTCGGATATTTGTTGTTTTACTCGTCGTTTTATTTAATGCTCAATTAAGGGGGACATTTTGACGGATCACAAGGCTGCTGTTGTTTACGAAGTCACTTATATCGTTAAGCCTACGCTTGATGAAGAAGCTGCTGACAAAGTCGTTGCTTCTGTAGAAGAATACATAAAAGGACAAGGTGGCACTGTCCAGACAACAGATAAAAAAGGACGTCGTCGCTTAACTTATGAAGTTAAGAAAATGAAAGATGGCTATTTTGTCACAACTGTTTTTAGTATTAGTCCTGAGTCTGTAACCAATATCAAGCGTATGATGAACCTTTCTGAAGATATCATTCGCTCATTGATAGTTATTTACGTTCCAGAAGAAGCTGTTCCTGCTTCTGGAAGCTATCGCTAAACGCTAAAGAGGGTATATATGAGTCTTAGCAAAATTGTTGTATCCGGTAAAGTTATTAAAGCGCCAGAAAAGCGCTTTACTCCGTCTAACAATGTTGCAGTTACCGAATTTGTAATTGCAGTAGATTCATTGCCGCGCCAAGACGCTGTTGCTGAGAGCACGCCTGTAAAAGTAACAACATGGAGAGATTTAGCTGAGCGTTGTGCCCATGAATTAAAAAAAGGCGATCCTGTTGTTGTTGAAGGACGTTTGCAAATTAACAACTTCGTTACTGCTGAAGGCCAAAAAAGACGAGATGTTGAAATTGATGCTGGTAATGTAGAAAATCTTTCTACTAGCGTAGCTAAATTGGCCGGTGCTTATGCTGAAGAGCCTTCATTAGCTCCAATGACTGCAACCAAAAGCACCTCTTCCGAAAGCGCAGCTAAAAGCAACGGCGAAGATTTAGCTTCCATATTTGCTTCCGATGATGAGATCCCCTTTTAAATATGTTGATAATGTTGTCTATGTGTAAGGAGTAAGAATGTACCCAATGCAAGATTCGGCCATCAGAAGAAAGAAGGCCTGTGGCTTTTGTGCTGATAAGGTCGATACTGTCGATTATAAAGATGCCAATCGTCTTAAGAAATTTGTCACCGAACGTGGCAAAATACTACCAAGACGTATTAGTGGCAATTGTGCTCGTCACCAACGAACGATTACCGTTGCTGTAAAACGTGCCCGAGACATCGCCCTAATGCCCTATACTACTGACGGTTAAACTTCAGGTAAATCAGTGAGTTTTCTGCATTTGACTTTAAGCCGAAGTGGTGAAATGGCAAACACGCTACGTTCAGGTCGTAGTGAGCTCACGCTCTTGTGGGTTCAAGTCCCACCTTCGGCAGTTTTTAGCATTTTGAAACGAGGTAAGCTTGAACACACCAGATAAAGGAAATTTTCGTCGTCCAGAAGAAAGACGCGATCAACCACTACTTAACGAAAGAATTCGCTTTCCAGAAGTGAGACTGATAGACGAATTAGGAGGACAGTTAGGGATAGTTCCTTCTCGAGAAGCTTTGCAAACCGCCCGTGAACGTGGTTTTGATTTACTAGTTGTACAACCTGATGCTAATCCGCCTGTAGCGAAAATTTTAGACTTCCATAAATACGAATTTGAGCGAAAAAAACGTGAGCGCGAGACCAAGAAAAAACATCATATTGTTGATGTTAAGGAAATCAAGATGCGCTACAAGATTGAAGAGCATGACTATCAGGTTAAGCTGAAAAATGGTCATAAATTTCTCAACGAAGGCGATAAGATTAAGGTAGTTATACTTCTTCGCGGACGCGAAATGCAGCACAAACACCTGGCCTTAGCCCTTATGCAGCGCTTCGCTGAAGATCTTAAAGATTTAGGAATACTTGACAGAGAACCCCGCATTGAGGGTAAAAGTGTTATCATGATCATTTCGCCCATCCCACAGAAGGGCAAACCTACTTTGGTAGAAAGAGTAGAACCGAAAGAATAAACGAAAATTCATTTGGTCTGGTATTAATTTGGAGTTTGCTTATGCCTAAGATGAAAACTAATAAAGCTGCTGCACGTCGCTTTAAAATTACCGGAACCGGTAAGATTTTGCGCAGACAAGCTGGAAAAAGGCACTTAAATGAGTGGAAATCAGCAAATGATAAGCGCAAATTAAGTGGTTGGGCTGCTTTGACGAAAGATCAATTAAAGAATGTGAAAGCACTTTTTCCTTATCCACAATATATTGGTTAAAGATCCAGGAGATTAATCATGCGAGTCAAACGTGGCAATGTGCTGCAAAAGCGCCACAAAAAAATCATCAAATACGCTAAAGGTTTTCGTGGCTCGAAGTCGCGTTTATTTATAGCTGCCAATCAGGCGATTATGCAAGCCTGGAAAAACGCTTATCGTGATCGCCGTAAACGTAAAAGAGATTTTCGCAGTCTTTGGATTGTACGTATCAATGCTGCTTGCCGTATGCAGGGTTTAACCTATGGCAATTTCATCAATGGTCTAATGAAAGCCAATGTCGCTTTAAATAGAAAGATGATGGCTGAATTAGCCGTTAATGACAAAGAAGCTTTCAGTAAGTTAATTGAAATCGCCAAAGAGCAATTAAAGACCAGAGTGGCTTAAAAATTCAAATTGCAAGCTAAATAGTCGCGAGATTGCCAAGGCAGTTTCTTTAGATTGCAGTCTATTTTTATTTGCGGGAGAACGGATTATGAGCGAAGATCGTGTACCGCTAATAGAATTAAAGCAAGAACAAATTGCTCTTCGCCTAAAGAAGCTAGAACAAGATTTAAAGCCAAAAAAAGATCTCTGGGACATAATCGGGGCAACTACACCACTTATAACCGGGATATTAATCTCCGGTATTGGATTGTATTTTGCATACAGTAATAATCTAGCCCAACTAAAATTACAAGAAACACAAACCATAGAGAAATTTATTCCTCATTTAATTGGTAATGAGAATGAAAAAAAAGCCGCCATTCTCGCTTTGTCTTCTCTTATTAGTACCGAAACTGCAGCTAAGTATGCCGAACTCTTTCCTAGTGAAGGGACAGCATCCGCTCTAAAATCAATCGCCAATAGCAACATTCAAGAGCGTGACAAGGCAGTCGCCAACGAAGCTCTGGTCAATACTTTTCATAAGTTGGCAGACAACTATCAAGCAGCGCAGCAACCAACACAGGCTGCTCAAGCATATGAACAAGCCTTGGCTGCCCAAGAAAAATCTGTAGATCCAAATTTTCCCGAGTTACTCAATACTTTAAACCAACTCGTTAATATATATACCAATGACAAAAAATATAATTTGGCTGAAGCTACTCTAAAACGTGTTTTAAGAATACAAAAGCAAAGCTCTGGATCGCGCAGTCCTCAGTTTATAGATACTCTAAACAAATTAGCTGCGGTATTTAAATTAGATGGAAAGACTGATACGGCAGAAAGCTTAAGTGACTATGCTAATCTTTTGGCCCAGCAAAAAGGTTCTAGTGTAGATCCTCCATCAGTCATCAAGTCAGTTAATACATCAAGCGATGGTACAGCAGATTTCGCTATAGATAAACCAGACACGAGTAAGTTAAATGCTTCTGACGGTTCTGTTGCCATTAATAGTAATCAGAACAAGCTGCTAGAAGATGGTGGTGTCAGCCAGCAAGATGCGAACAAATCAAAATCTGAAAGTTTAATTGAGACGAACCATAAGACCGTTACCGTTGTGCCTGACAGCGATTCTAATATGTGAGCAACATGAAACTTTTACTAGCTGCCATTGTAGCCATAACTGTTTCTTTGAATTACTTGCTTAGTTGCTTTGCAGTTGCAGAATACGTTCCTGCTGATTCTTTGCTTGGTGAACAGCGAGCTGCTAACCGAGCGTTTTGGGAAAAAGATTTTAAAACTGCTGGAGATATAGTTCAAAAACTTTTGCTCACACCCAACCAAAGCCGCGATTTTAAAGCCAGGTGCTTAGTTAATTTGGCTATTTGCCAAGCTCAATTAGACGACTGGGATGCGGCACGGAAAAACTCGCTCGCTGCAATGAAAATTGCTAAGCCTAATTCTTTGACATCAGCTGATGCGTTTTTTACCTATGCCCGCTGTCAGTACTTGGATGGAAAAATAGACAATGCATTGCGTAATTACCAAAAAGCCCTCAATACTGTTATCTCCCTGGAGGGCGATTGGAATGTTGATTTGGCTCCTTTATATGAGGGACTAGCAGGTTGCTATTTTTCTAAAAAAGATTATTTGCATGCCGAACCATATTATAAAAAAGTTGCTCAGCTAGACTTCTTACACTATGGTCTAGACGATACGCGCTATGCTTGGAGTTTACTTTCATTAACGGCGGTTGAACAGCATCTTGGGCATAAAGATCTGGCGGCCTTAATGTACAAAAAAGTTTTTTGGAATTTTAGACACCAGAACGAGCTGCGTATCATAAATGAGAACAGTGCTGAACCGGATCAGGAAAAGTTGATCGAAACTCTTCGCCAGCAACTTTATGGTACGACGGGCGCTTATGACGACAGGAACCTAACTCTCGATTGCATCAAAAAAGGTATTCCTCTTACTATTCTGAATAATCATCCCAAGCGTGAACAAATATTTGCTAATTGGTTTAAAGAAAGAGTAGGCAGAGAGCAAGCTCCCGGACTTGCATTTTTTGATCCCACTAAAAAACTCAAAGCCATTATAGTTACTGTCCATGGACTTGGGCTTCATCATGGGGCCTTTACTCCCTTTGCTCAGCAAATTCAACACGAAGGGTTTGGTGTCATATCTTTTGATGTGAGAGGTTTTGGTAGTTATAGAAATGATGAAGTTTACCAGCGATTAGATTTGCCAGCAGCTATGCATGATTTAAAACGAATCTTATCGGCTCTAAGAGCCGACTACCCCAAAACACCAATTATTTTACTTGGCGAGTCAATGGGCGGCGCAATGGTTTTGCGCTTAGCCGCCCTCGCTCCTGATTTAGTTCATGCCGTAATAAGTTCCGTTCCTTCTGGTTCACGATATGAATCTAAAAGTACAATCCTTTCGATTGGACTGAAGCTATTAAGGGATAAATACGAACAATTTGATATCGGTTCAAAAGTTGTTAAACAGGCCACTTTAAAGCCAGGACTGCGTGATATGTGGGAAGGAGATCCCAACATGCGTATGAAATTATCTCCATCAGAACTAATTAGCTTCCAAAAATTTATGAGTCAAAATGTCAAATTCGCGGCAAAAATTGAGCACACGCCAGTAATTATTTTTCAAGGCTACAGTGATAATCTCGTTAAGCCTATGGGCACCCTGGCGATTTACCAAGCTATTACAAACCGAGATAAGGACTTACTATTTGCTGGCAGAGCTGAACATCTTATATTTGAAGAAGGGCAATTTGATCCTGATATTTATAAAGGGGTTGTGGCTTGGATCAATAAACATATCTCGCCTGAAGAAGTTGATTAGCTTCTGTTAAAATACGACACCAATATGTTTTAATAGAACTTGATAGTGGAATTGTATACTTACCGATAAATATTATGATATCCATGCTTCCATTTGCTGAACATAGTTGCGGAGAATCAATGCTCAAATGCATCGATTGTGATTCCCAAATTTGTCCTAAATGCATGGTTCAATGTCCCGTTGGTAATCGCTGTCCTAATTGTACTAAACGATTTA
Source organism: Candidatus Melainabacteria bacterium (assembly GCA_027451745.1). Classification (GTDB taxonomy): domain Bacteria; phylum Cyanobacteriota; class Vampirovibrionia; order Obscuribacterales; family Obscuribacteraceae; genus JABDBL01. Next base: position 89,963 of record DAIDIP010000003.1, on the reverse strand, counting down.
CTAGTCACGTTTTACAAGTGGACAGTAAGGTTATAGTGCGTTGTCTATTGGTAAGCATCGTAGTAGGTTTTTTATTTGGGCTATTGCAAATATTTATTCCGCTAGACGGAATTTATATGCTCTTTTTTGTCTATTTATTTGGTGTATTTGCGGGCAATATTATGTTTAAGCTCACAGGACATAAATTGGGTCACAAAATTGCTGTGACCATAGCGGCTGGTATTCTTATAGGAAGCTTTTCTTCTATAAATTTGACTCTAATAATATTCATATTCGGTGTAGTCTCACCATTTTCAGGTTGGAATTTATCCTTACCCTGGTTTCGACGATGATGAACTAGCACCGTCCATGGTGCTAGACTGGTTTTGATTGGGCGTGCTTTTCTAAATAAATGCCAAAACCGGTGGATATTTTCCTGGTTTAAGCCTGTCTGAAAATAAGGGGATATCAAGATTATATACTGGTGTGCATAGAAGGAGGCTGCAATGAGAATACTCTTGCCAATGGATGGTTCCTACAATGCCGATGTAGCTTTAGAAACAGTGCTCAATGAGCCATGTTCTGATGAGACCGTCATAGGTATTATGACGGTTGCTGAACCGGACTGCTGCAGCAGTACTTTCCAACGCAGATTGCTCGGTTAAATTAGTAAGATAACGGATAAGCAAATGAAAGTATTGGAAATCGAAAGTTCAAACAATCAAAAGTTAAAGCTAATTCGAAGCCTGAGCGAATCTGTAAGGAAGAAAAGCGATCACAACAACTTGATTTTGATCGAAGGACCTAAACTTATACAAGAAGCCTTAAAAAATGGCATTAAATTAGAAGATGTTGTAGTTAGTCGGAGCTATCTGCAAAACAGCTTCGCTAAAACCGACCTGGAAAAAGAGCTAGAAAGTATTATTGTCGTCAAAGACAGTCTTTTTAAGGGACTTTATACAACTGATACTAGTTGCGGTATCATCGCTACTGGAGTGCCAAGAAATCATGATCTCAATTCGATTCTTAGCCATTGCAAGACTATTTTACTAACAGACGATGTTCAAGATCCGGGTAATCTAGGCACAATTATTCGTACCGCATACGCCTTTTCGGTTGATGCCCTTATTCTTTCCAAGGGCACAGTTGATTGCTACAATCCTAAGGTTATACGTTCATCTATGGGTGCTATTTTTGCTCTGCCGATATTCCCGGCAGTAGATCTGAAAAGTATAATTGTCGACCTGAAAACAAAGGGAATTCATGTCTTGGCTTTGGATGGCAAAGCCAAGCAAACAATATGGAAACAACCTGTAGGCAAGCCAGCAGCTTATGTTTTAGGCAATGAAGGACATGGGATTTCACCAGAAATTCTTAATCTGGTTGATATTATTATTAGTATTCCTATTAACCCTAATTGTGAATCACTGAATGTTGCTATTGCAGCTGCTATCATTTTAGTTCGCGATAAGGTTAAGTAATACTTGATTGGGATGATTTCAGTGGCTAACGAACCGACAGTCGAAAATGACGATATAAACAGCTCCAGAGTGGAAGAACGCCCACCAGAAAGCAAAGAAGGTAATGCCGATCGTTTAGAAAAAGTTATGACTGTTGTTGAACATCTTGATGAGCTGCGTACGCGCCTAATTCGGTCTTTAATCTATGTCGCTATGGGAGTAGGTATTTGTCTTTTCATTGGCAAGAAAATTTTGCGTTTTCTTGAAGCCCCCGCCGGCAATATTACATTTCAAGCTTTATCTATGGAAGAACCAGTGGTAGTGTTTCTAAAAGTGGCCTTTTATGGTGGCTTGATATTGGCGTCACCTTTTTTGTTGTTTGAAATTTGTCGCTTTGTTGCCCCAGGACTGACTAAAAAAGAAAGAGAAATACTCACCCCTATTGTTATAGGCTCGCCGGCTTTATTTATTTGCGGAGCGGCCTTTGCTTATTATTGTTTGCTGCCATCCATGCTTCATTTTTTTGGTGCTTTTGGACAAGGCGTTTCTCCCATAAATCAGCGACTCGATTTTTATATTTCTTTAGTTAGTTCAATTTTGTTATATATGGGCATTTGTTTTCAATTACCAGTGATTATTTTTGCCCTGTCTTTTACTAATATTGTTAATTCAAAAATCCTTATTTCTTTTTGGCGCTACGCTATTTTTGCTTCAGCCGTTATTGCGGCAATTGTTACACCTGATCCCACCGCTGTTTCAATGCTTTTGGTTATGGCTGCTTTGTGTATGCTTTACTTTATCTCTATCATTTTGCTCATGTTTTTTGGTCGATAGACTTTCTGTTAACTATCCCTGTAAATAAAGCCCAAGTTTGCCAATAAGCTGCTAGGATTCTCATAAAGTTAGGGGTAATCACTCGAATTGATATCAGTATTGCTTTATGGATAAACTTTGTTTTGGCTTTGTCGCCGCTATAACCGCACTAATTTCTCTAGATACGCTACGCCGGCTATATATAGAGCGTCATCGTTTTGCTAAAGAAGATTTGAACGATTACGATTTAGCCTTTGTTTGGAGAATTGTCATTTTTCTTGTTTATCCATTGCTTAATCTTTTGGCAATGTGGGTTTCAGTAATCGCCTGCCAAAGTTTTGGTGGTTATGTCAAAACTCTCAATTATGGACTTTTGTGGTATCAGGTCATTCCTGATGAATTATCTTCGCGTATTTATTTGATGCCAACTTTATTTGCAGGAGAAGCTGCTCAAACTTTATTGGTTCTTATAATGCTATTGGCTTTACTCTTTCGCCCCCACCCATTCTTGGCGATGATTCTTACTTATAGCTGTACCTTTGTTCTGTCTGTAAATTTAATTGTTGATCCACTTTTGTCTATTTTTGGCTTTGGCAGCGCTCACTGGCAACTGGCCATAGCTGAGGGCAGTCGTCAGGAATTGACTAATTTGGCGATTATTCATACTATTCCAGGCGCTTTATTTGTTCTGCTGGCTCATACTGAAAGCGTGCAAAAGCTTTTTGCTGAATTAATTAGACCCATAGCAATGCAAAAGCTAAAAAAAGCCATACAAGAGAACAAAGAAAAAAACGATTTGGTTTCATCTTGCAACCTCATCATGTCATATGATGCGGCTGGATTGCCTCATCAAGCTAATAAAATGCTAGCCAAAATAAAACGCGAGCATCCTCGCGCTTTGTTAACCGATTTTGCCGCTGCCTATCTGGGTTATCGTAGGCGCAATTACAAGCAGTCCTTAAAGCTATTTGAGTCATTGGCTGATTTTAGTCCTAATATAAGCAATGAATTAAAAGCTATGTTTTTGGCTGCTGCAGCTTGCTGTGCGCATGCCAATCGCGATTACCCTGCTGCTTTGAAAATTACTGATAAGTCCTTAGAATTTGATTATCATTGTTCTATGTCCCGCATGATAAAGATAGATGTACTGCTCAAACAAGGGCAACAGGATAAAGCCGCCGATGAACTACAAACAGCTTTGTCCCTTGGACTTGATCAAAATATTGAACAAAGCATTCCTATTGATTGGCAGCAGGCTATCAAATTGATTGGTGATGTAGACACATGTAACAAAGACACTAATGTGTCTAACCCCGCAAACCTCGACCCCTCATCTGTTTGATGGCTTGCTTAAAATTCTTTGCTCTTAATTTTTACCAAGTATTGCCAAAAAGAAAAAACTAATCTTTTTTCTTGCTACTAAATACTATAATTTGCCTATTGTTTAGTTATCAAGCATCAATATTTGGCTATTGGTGAGCGGGAGGCACAGGTTGGCTATATCTCCCAGGGCTTTTCGCCTGAAACTGCAAGGCAGACTTTTACTGCTATGTTTTGGCGCGGCTTTACCGGTGACCACTGTTTTTGCCCTGTCCCTGGCTGACCAGTATCATCTTTTACAAAGCGCCGAACAAAAAACCGAAAAAGCCAAAGTATTTGCCTTAGCTAAGGACGTAGATATTTGGGCCAAAGGTCAAATTTTCGACCTGAAATTACTTTCTGAACACAGCCTGTCTAAAGAATTGCTTAACGGGGTGCTTAAGCGTCATCGAGCCTGGAGCGAAATTTATCGTCTTTTTCCAGATGGCAGAGTTTTAGCTTATTATCCAGCCAGCAACGGACCAACTAAAGCCTTATCCATTCCACCTGAACTTTTTGCCAGTAATGATGAGTCAATAAATTCCTTTTACGGACCCTCATCACTTAGCGGCAAAGAAAAATTCTTGCTCATAAGCTCGTATAAAACAGCCCCTAAGGCAATACATAATACTACGGCGCCAAAAATACCTGCCAAGGCACCTGTGTTTGCAAGAAAACATCGATCAATAAAAATACGAACAAAGCATGGTCGGCCAATAGCTAAAGCTATTCCGCAAAAAGCTACCGCTAACTTAGACTTCTTTAATTCCAAACTTGTAGTAGCAATAAACCCCAAAGAATTAGTTAAAGTCTTATCTGATGCACAATCTGATTTAAATACAGCCCTTGATGACGGTTGCAATTTTTCTACTTTGGCATTAGCTGATAGTCAAAAAAATTCTTTTGCCTATGTCAGTGAAAGCAAAAAATCAAACAGGTCTCAAATTGAAAAATATATTCCCACTTTAGGAATATATATTCTTGCTACCGAACCCGATACCTATTTGGATAGTGCTGCAAATGCCTGGCTCACACAAACTCTTTTACTTGCCTTAGTAGCTATTTTAGCTTCTTCATACTTAGCTTTTCTAGCCAGTAAACACTTTAGTCGCCAAATTAAATTGCTAGTCAAAGACGTAATTGCTCTTGGGCACGGCGATTTTAGTAAAAGACTAGAAGTTAGAAGTAACGACGAGCTTGGAAAATTAGCTAAAGCAGTTAATCAAATTGCTTCCAAAATGCAGACAGATCATGACCAAAGATGTATGGAAGAAAAAATATCGCAAGCTATTCGCCAATCGTTAGATCTAGATCAAGTTTTGATGGCTACAGTGACTGAATTGGGCAAAGCGCTAGAAGTTAGCCGATGTTGCTTGGCATTAATAGACAGCGCTGCTCTAAAAGATAAGAAAAGGCAAAACAAATTAGAGCTAATATTTGACTATGTTTGGTACGACGAAAACAAAAAAGGTAAGACTTTAGATAATCGTTCCCTTATCATAGAAGATGACGGCATTATGAATATGATTATCGAACAGGGGTCTATTCTGTCTTTAGATGTTCTTGATGAAGATGGTCCAACACCGCTTTTTGAAAATGGCAAAACTGCTCCGGAAGACTGGCGTTCTATAAAATCTCTTATTGCCTGTCCGGTAACTTCGGCAGAAGGCACAATAGGGCTTATTCTTATCCAGCAATGTGATCGTCTGCGTACATGGACCGATAAAGAGCTTGAATTAGTCGAGGTTGTAACCAGACAATTGACTGTGGCTATGCAACACGCTCATCTTTTTTATTACACTCGGACAATGGCAGAACAAGAAATGCTAATTAATCAGATAGTGCGATGTGTGCGTAGCTCTCTTGATTTGGATACAATTTTAAACACTGTTACTCATGAATTGTGTTCAGCCATTGGTGCTGATCGCTGTCAAATTCTTCAGCCCGACACAACTGGCCCGCTGGTTGTCACTCATGAATATTACAATGATAGTTTGGCCCCCACAAAGACTATCAATCTTTATGCTCAAGATGCTCAAGAAATAAATTTCAGCCCGGAATACACAGAAGCAGTATTTACTCGCGGTAATTTCTTGCTTGGCATAGATTTAGAAAAATTGAGTAGGCGCAGTACTGATGCTTCGCTAGAGAATATAAAGAAGGATCAACCTTACGATCCATGGTTAGTGGCAGTGATAAGCGATACAGAGTCAGACCCACGCGCAGCTGCTTTTAAATATTTCTTGCTAAGTAGTAATTCTAAGTCTTTAATAGCTGCTCCTCTTTTACATAAAAACAGAATCATTGGCCTATTGGTTGTGCATCAATGTGATAATCCACGCACATGGCGCAGTGGCGAAGTGCAATTAGTTGGTGCCATCGCTGATCAACTAGCTCTAGCTGTTACACAAGCATCTTTGTTTGCGCAGGTTAAATACCAGGCGATTACCGATGGACTAACAGGTCTATACAACCATATTTATTTCCAAAATCGTTTAAAAGAAGAATTGCGTTTAGCAGACAGAAAAAATTTGCCTTGTTCATTATTAATGCTCGATTTAGACAATCTCAAACAGATTAATGATACTTATGGACATCCGGTGGGGGATGCTGCCATAAGAAGTGTCGCAGCAGCACTAAAGACTCTATTAAGGAGTGGCGATACTGCTTCTCGTTATGGCGGTGAAGAGTTTGCCATTATACTGCCTGAAACATCACTGTTGGAAGCAGCTTTGATTGGAGATAGGCTTTGTACTCATATAGCCGCCAATAAAGTGCCAGGCTTAGGACAAATAACTATTTCTGTGGGCGCAGCTTCTTATCCGCGTCAAGCCAACGATGCCACTGAATTAATTAGCAAAGCAGATCAAGCTCTTTATGAGGCAAAAAGGTCTGGTCGCAATCAAATCTGGATCTCAGACAGTGTGTCGGAAAAAGCTTTACCTGACGGTCAAATTGTGCCAGAATTTCGCGTAACTAAAAGACTAGCAATAGCTGGCAACCGCAAAGAAGAAGATAATCGAAATGTCCATAAACAAACAAAAATCGAATGATATCGCTAAATTAGTACTATTTGACATTGATCATACTTTAATAAGTAATGGCGGCGCTGGCAGGCTTGCTTTGTATCAGGCTTTGAGAGAAAGCTTGCAAGTCGAAAGTCAAATACTGGAGGCAGCAAATATTCGTTTGCCAGGAAAAACAGACGTCCAGATTTTAAACGAATTTATTACTGCATGTGTCCCATGCTGTGATGGAATTTCGGTCAATAAAGTGTTGGACCGCTATTTACAAATTTTGCCTGAGTATATAGAAAATGCAAGCAATACAAATAAGTGCTTTCTGCATGAAGGCGTATCTGAAATTTTAGACTTGTTGGATAAAGATACAAATGTTGCTCTGGGGCTTTTAACAGGCAATGTAGAAAAAGGTGCATATATAAAACTTGAACCTTTTAATTTAATGCGTTATTTTCCAATTGGTGCTTATGGTTCAGATTCGGCAAATCGCCTCGAGCTCCCAGCTGTAGCTCATAAAAGAGCACAAGAGTATTATAAGGCTAATTGGCAGCCCAAAGACATTGTTATTATCGGGGACGCAGAAAATGATGTTCTATGCGCTAAACATTATGGGGCAACTAGCTTAGCAGTAAATACAGGCACTACTACCTGGCAAGAACTAAGCCAACATCAACCAGACTATATTTTTCCTACTTTAAAAAATACAGATCAAATAATTGAAGCCATAATGGCACATTCACCAACAAGCATCATGTCCTGAAGTATTAGAATATAAGTACTAGTCAAATACTTTTAAGGCAATTTTATGAATGAACAATCCAAAATTAAAGTAGGAGACAAGATCATTTTTTATGATGGTGTTTGTGGCTTATGTAATCACTTAGTGCAATTTGTTATTAGGCACGGTGGTAAATTCTTATTTTGTTCTCTTCAGAGCGAAGTCGCTGCTAACCTCTTAGAAAAATTTGGTGAGAGCAGTAAAGATTTAGATAGTATCTTTATTATTACTGATTATGATTTGCAATCAAGTAAATTGCTCAAAAAGTCTAAAGCTGTATTCTTTATTCTAAAAAATTGTAATTTGCCTTGGTATTGGTCTTGTTTGAGAATTTTTGGATTATTACCTGAATGGATTTTGGATCTTGGCTATGATCTTGTAGCCGGCACTAGATATAATCTTTTTGGGCGCTATGACACCTGCCTCATTCCTGATCAAAAGGTAAAAGATAGATTTATTGATCAATAAGATAATATATACTCTTCTAGTTAGAAGTAGTCCTTTTTGATAGGAAAGTCTATGGTTCGAGGAAATCGCCGCCGCACACGTGTTTATATAAGCCTGGGTTCCAACCATGGAGACAGGGTTGGTTTTATTCAGCAAGCTATGCAGCTTTTGAAAGACAATCCTCATATCCGCATCATTGAATGTTCAAGCTTATACGAGACCCAGCCGGTGGGCTCTGACAGTGGTGAATGGTTTGTTAATGCTATAACCGCTGCTGAAACCGACTTGAATGCTGTGGAGCTGCTTGCTATTTGTCAGGAAATAGAAAATCGTCTTCTTGCTTTAAATCTTGCTGAAGAAGGAGCAAGGACATCTGCCAAAACTGAACATGGTGAAAAAGTATTGGGCAAAATTATCGATCTTGATATCCTTTTTTATGGTGATCAAATTATTGACACTGATGATTTGCAAATCCCGCATCCTATGATAGAAAAACGTGCTTATACCCTTGTGCCTTTATTGGAAATTGCTCCAGAATTTGTTCACCCTCGATCAAAAAAAACAATAGCTAATTTGCATGAAGAATTGCCATTGCCTGAGATGATTTATTTATATGGAACTCGCGAGGAGAACTAATAAATGGTTCTCCAGCTTAAAATAGGTTCGGATATATGCTCAGTAGAACGCATCATGTCGGTATACGAAAAATATGGACAGCGTTTTCTTCGCCGCATACTTACTGAAAGAGAAAAGGCTTATGTTGAGAGTCGGTCTCTGAGCAATGATTCTTTGCGGTCCAGACGCTTGTCTCAAGCTTTAGCAGCTAGATTCGCTGCTAAAGAAGCTACAGCTAAAGCCTTGGGAACTGGCTGGCGCGGCATCGATTGGAAAGAAGTTGAAGTTGTTAATGCTTCTAGTGGTGCTCCTCAAATAAATCTTTCTGGCAGAGCTAAGCACTTATTTGTTCAACTTGGATTTAAAAATATAGAAATTAGTCTCAGCCACGAACATGAGTATGCGCTTGCAATGGTTGTGATGTATTAAATAACTTATGACTAAGTTTTACTTCCCGGTTCAGTAGCAGGAATTTCTAAGAAACTTTTTTCTGTCGATGTCATGCCTTTATTAGGCTCAGTATCTGTGCCAATTGGTCTGCCTATAGCTAAAGCAACCATCAAACACTGATCTATTCTTTCCATAATTTCTTGAGGGAATGAGCCGATTTTATTGACCAATAAAGTTTTTGGGATTGTAGCTATAACTGTACAATCGATTACGCTATCTAGGCGCAGTCCACCTTGTTGCCCTTCCGGACTATTCATATTGATAACAACTTGAGTAGGTTCTTTAGCGCTGCGGCTTGTATTGCTTGTTAGAGGCACTAATAACACGTCATCGAGTCGTACATTATTGCTGTCGTTAGAAATAATGACTGCAGGACGTCGCTTTGTCTGTGTCTGACCATCATCAGTTGTATATGGAAAGGACACGAGAACAACATCTCCCTTCCTATAGTTTAATGTCTTACCTGAAGTCATCCAAGCGCCGAATTTTCTAGATCAAAATCAATTAGTAATATCTGGTCTAATAAGACCAAGATGTCTGTTTTAAGTGTCAGCCAATATTAGAAGGAGCGTAGGCCGCGTCCGTTAGAGGATCTTGCTTAGCGAATACAGTTTGCTTATTTATTGACCAAACATCTGTGCGGTCTAAATAATCCTGTATGGCAGTTCCGAGCATACTTTGAAATACTTCTTTGAACGCCACTTCAGGACGCACTTTTTTAGCTTTGTCCGGTCTATTTTCACTTTCAAACTGTTTGGACATCGACACTTTTCCTAGAATAAACTGAACTGTTGAAAGTATACCACCGTGACGGCTGACTGTCTGCGTAAATTTTATCTTGCCAGCTTCAAAATTAACTTTTCAAGAGGCAAGCTTGATGGGTATTTTAAGGACTAAGAAGACGAATTAATAGCTTTTTATTCTAATTATTAATATGCCCATATTGAGCCAAAGAATATTCCAGCTCAGAATAGTTTTTAAACTCGCTTTTCACCAGTAAATATGGACAATTTTTGCCTTTAATCCAGGCAAATCTAAGATTTCGCGGGCAGTGAATGGTAATGTCCTTCCAGCACAGCTTTTCTTTCCAGAAGAGATTACTTAGCTCAATTTTGTCCGAATAAACTCTCACTTTTCTTACGGATAATACTGCCACTATACCCATAAGAATAATAAAGACTAAGAGAACCAGATAGATGAAAGTAATGTGGTTTATCTGCCCTAATTCATGTTTTTGTATATATCTATTTAATTCGCTCATAAACAAAGACAGACAAAATAAACTTGTCAAAAACAAAGCTGCGATATGCCTGAACAAATGAAAACGAGAAATCGAAAATTCTCGCCATGATTCGTTATGCTGGTTCTGATCAGCTTTTGGATTGTATTGATTATGGCTATTTGGCATCTTATTGGAAAAGTAGTTAATGCAGGTAAATCTTGTTTTTGCTAAACATGCCTATGTACATTATCTATTAGTCTACAGAACTTGAACATGAGATAAAGCATGGCACGAAAGCAAATTTCTCAATATCTTTTTGAACGTATAAAGAACGCCGGGGTTGACTGTACTTTCGGTATTCCGGGAGATTATATCCTACCTTTATATGCCGCTCAGCAAGACTTTGGCTTGAAGACAGTGGTAATGACCCATGAGCCTTCTCTTGGCTTTGCTGCAGACGCTTATGCCCGTCTGAAAGGACTCGGGGTAGCACTGGTTACTTATGGCTCCGGCGGGCTTAATATGATTAATCCGGTTGCCTGTGCTTTTGCTGAAGAGTCACCTCTATTGATAATAGGCGGGGCACCAGAAACAAAATATAAAGGACAGCCAGCACGTTTGCATCATTGTGTCAAAACTTTTGATACTCAGAAGAACGTTTATGCCCAAGTAACAGCCGCAAATGCCACAATTGATGACCTGGATACAGCCCAAAAAACTATTGATTATGTACTGGACACTGTACTGACTGCATCTCGTCCTGGTTATTTAGAATTGCCACGGGACATGATGAATGCAGAAATAGAAATTAATGACCTTCCCAAACCAAATGATGCCAGTCACAATTCAGCTCAAACAAAACGGGCTCTAAATTTAGCTATTGAACAGATCCAAGCAGCCAAACAGCCAATTATTTTAGCCGGTGTAGAGTTGAGTCGTTTTCGTCTTCTTGAGCCGGTTTGTCGCTTAAGCGAAGCATTAAATATTCCTGTTGCCACCTCCATGCTGGGTAAATCTGCTTTCCCAGAATCTCATCCAAATTTTATTGGCAATTATTTTGGTCAATTTAGTAATCCTAGTGTGCGAGAATTTGTTGAAGATTGTGATTGTATCCTTGGCTTAGGCGTTATTCTTACCGAAATGGAAACTGGCGGTTACAGTGCCAAATTGCCAGCCGATAAACTTATTCTTGTTAATAGCGAAGAAGTGTCTATCGGTGAAAATAAGTTTACTGACGTAGACTTAAAAACTTTTTTGCCTGAATTTACTCATGGTATCGTAAATGGTGTACGTGAGGCGAAAGGCCATAAATTTTATGTGCCAAATATTCCGGTTGAAGAAACCAACAATGCAAAAAACGAGCTATCAGTTGGACATATTATTTCTGCTATCAATCAAGTTATTGCAGATAATTTATGTGTAGTTTGTGATGTGGGAGACTGCCTTTACGCTGGTCTAAGTATCAAAACCGATTTATATGTTGCTTCAGGTTATTATTCAACTATGGGTTTTGGCGTGCCAGCTAGCATTGGGGTGCAATTGGCAGATAGGACTAAAAGACCAATAGTGCTTGTTGGAGATGGTGGCTTTCAAATGACAGGCATGGAGCTTTCCACGGCTGTTAAAGAAGGTTTGAATCCAATTGTGATTGTTTTCAATAATGCTAGTTATGCCATGCTCAAATTTATTGACAAAGATCGCAAATACTATGGCTTGCCAACCTGGGATTATGCCGCTATTGGAAAGGCGCTTGGCGCAACAAGCTATCAGGCTCGCACATGTTTAGAATTTGATTCTGCCTTAAAAACAGCCCTTCTTTCCAATCAAGCAATCCTTATTGATGCCGTTCTTTCTCCAGAAGATATTTCGCCAACATTAAAGCGATTAACTGAGCATTTTGGAAAAAAAATGCGCGCCGCTGCAGTTTCTTAGCGGAAACAAGATCACCACTTTTGCGATGTCAAGCTAACCTTAAAAGGTTAAATGGCATCTAGACTGTTAATGTCCTGGAAATATTTTTTATTTCTTTGCGCCCCCTTGTTATAGTGAGTAAGAACAAGAGAGTGCAAATGGAACCAGCTCAAGAACAATCAGGATCATCTATGCCAGCTAATAGTCTGGATATAAAAAATGATGGCAAAGAAGCTGTACTAGTATCTGGCAGTCTTTGGCAGGCAATTTGGACAATGTCCTGGCCTTTGCTCTTGCTCATGATTAGTAATGCTATCGTTGGTGTAGTTGATGTTCAATTAGCGCAATTATTTGGTGCTTCAGCGCAAGCGGCTGTTGGTGTAGCGGATCAAATTGTTTTTCTATTTATAGCTATCATTCTGGCAGCATCTATTGGTACCAATGCTTTAGTCTCGCGAGCGCTTGGAGCAATGGATGAAAAACAAGCAATTGCTAGTCACGGACAATCTTTGTTATTTGCTCTAATTACCGGAACAATTCTCACTATTTGTTCAATATTGTTTTCTGGTAATTTAATGCAATTATTTACCCCCGACACATCTGTCTCTCAATTAGCCAAACCATATCTTATTATTTATGCTCTCTACTTTTTACCTTTTAGTTTTTTGTGCATAGTCAATGCTGGTTTTAGAGCGTCTGGAGATGCTAAAACACCTCTATTTATAGTTCTCACTATGACCACTTTAAATGTAATTGGTGATTATTGGTTTGTTTATGGACCATTGCACAATTTTGGTATCAAAGGTCTAGCAATAGCCGGATTTATATCTAGTGTGATTGGTGCTTTGTTAGCCTGGCAGAAACTTCATACTTCAATACTTAAAGACAGCATCAGTAAATTGCTGCCACCAGACTATCCTTTAATAATGAAGCTTGTAAAAATTAGTTTGCCAGCAGCTTTGCAAAGAATGACCTGGACATTTAGTGTTTTTGCTTTGTTTTTTACATTGAGACATTGTTCAAATCCTACGGCTGCTTTAGCTGCCTGGACTATCGGCATAAGAGTAGAATCATTTCTTTTTATGCCTATGTTCGCTTTAGGTCAAGCTGTTTCTTCTATTGTTGGTCAAAATTTGGGTGCTAAAGAAAACGAGCGTGCCTTTAAGGCTGGTTGGAATGTGACTTGGCTTGGCTTCTTTGTCATGTTAATTTGTGGCATTTTGCTTTTTATCAATGCTCCACTGTTGGCAAATGTTATGACCCAAGATTCTTCTTCACGTGAATACACTATTGCCTATTTGCAAATATTGGCTTTTGCTCAACCGTTGCAAGCAATGGCGATGATTTTAAATGGTGTTTTGCAAGGAGCTGGTGATACAAAATTTCCTATGTGGATAACAATCGCCACGCATTGGCTTATAAGACAGCCGTTGGCCTGGATCTTAGCTATCACTTGCAATCTTGGTCCAAATGGGGTTTGGATTGCAATGGCTACTTCTGTTAGCGGTACTGGACTTCTATGTTTCTGGCGCTTTCAATCAAGAGCCTGGGAAAAATTAAAGTTGTGAAATCAGCATGCTCTTGTGTTCTGCAGTGAAATTTGAATACTTGTTCTTATAAGATTTTCGTTAGAGTAGAAAATAATCGCGAGTTTTTTTGACCACAGGCAAAAAACTCGCATAATAATATTATGAAATATCGCCAGCGTTATTTAGCTCAACAAATAAAACAAGATCTTAAGCGAAAAATGGTCTTTTTAGGCGGACTGCGTCAGGTGGGTAAAACCACTCTTTTTCGTCATATCCTTGGGGGAGAAAAAGACGGTTACTTTATCACCTAATATACTAGACACTACTTAATTCTTGTAAGTTGTCGAATTAACTAGCATAGCCAATAAGAACCATTGAGCTAAGCGAACTTGTCCGGTGCCAAAATTATATTCAAAAAGACCTGATACTAAAAGTGATACTATGCCGGCGAATATGCCTAAACAAATTCCTTTGTCTAAATTTGTATAGTTGGTAATCTTTTGCTCGGTATATGCCACTTTTAAAGCACTAAACCAAAGATATAAATAAGCACAAATTCCTACAATTCCCATAGTAGCAAGAATATGTAAATAATTGCTGTGGGCATGATCAAGAGCTAAATGACCTTGTTGCAAGGCCTCTGGAATGACTAAATGTGGAAAATGTCTAATGCCCACACCAAATATTGGCGATTGTTGAAAAACTTGCCAAGCTTTGTCCCAAAGAATTATACGTGTGCTCACACTAATGTCCGACTGCCAGTTAAGTAATGATGTTAAACGTTCTCGAACCACTGGTAATGTTAGCCAACCAATTATTGTACTGATTGTTAGTATTAGCCCAGCTAATAACACTGTTCTATATGAGATCAAAAATGATGTTGCTAATAAGGCAATAGCTGCACCAAACCAGGCGCTTCGCTCGCCACAAAAAATTAAGCCTAAAAAATTGCATGCTAAAAAGGTATAAAAGACTAAGGTCCTAGCAAGCCATCTGGGCAATTCTTTGCTGCCCTGCTTTAAAGCAATACCCAGCGCTAAAAAAGAAAATAATTGTGCCAGTCCAGAAAATGCCATAGGACCACTTATAAAACCAGTGCCTTGCAAATACGGAAAAGAAAAAGGATGAAAACCAGTTACTTGCTCTATTGTTGCCCATAGTCCAGCAATAGAACTGACAATTAAAATAGATGCCACTGATAAAGCCCTGAGCTTTTTATTAGACATAAATGCCCAATAAGCCCAGAAATATACAAGCATTCCTCGCCATGACCAGAACGATTTAAATGCTTCGTTGCTGCCCCCATTAGCAGCTCCAGAAATAAAAGTGATTAGACAAAAGATGGCTATGGGTACTGTTAGAGGTGCATAAAGTAATATACGTAACTCGCTTAAACTAGTAATTCGTTCTGATATTAAAAAATGAAAGACCATCAGCACTAAACCGATCGTCAAAATAGTCCATGGAATAGTTATCGGCAAAGACAAACTAACCGAGTAAAGCAAAATAAGAATAGAGCTGCAAACAGTAATTGAAGAGAGCAATTTATTTTTCTGTTTGGAAGAAAAATCGTTCTTTATACTAGTTGCTAATTTTTCCAATATCTTAAGCCCATAATTTCATAGACATCGATTACTGTCTGCTGAGTTACTTTTTTTGCTTTGATATTGCCGTACTCAAGAATTTTTATCACTTCTTCTGGATTTTTAGCCAGTTTATTTCGTTTTTCACGGATTGGACGAAGAAACTCATTTATTAATTTGCCTAAGCGTGTTTTGCAGTCTACACAACCAATTGCAGCAGACTCACATTCTGTTTTAACTTGGGAGCTAATATTTTTGCCAAATATTCCATACATAGGCCATGGTACTTCGCACAAATCGACATGGCCAGGGTCGCTTTTGGCTATACGAGTGCGATCGGTCACCATTTGCTTTACTTTTTTAATGGTATCTTCCTCAGTATCAGCAAGTTTTATATCATTCTGATAAGACTTGCCCATTTTTTGTCCGTCAACGCCTTTGAGTACTGGTATTTCGGTAAATTCAGGCTTTGGCTCGGGGAAATAGTCGACATTAAAAAAGTGATTAAAGCGTCTTACCAGGTCTCTAGTAAATTCCAAATGTGCTTCTTGATCGCGCCCTACTGGTACAAGGTTAGCCTTGGGACCCAATATGTCTGCACTCATCAACACAGGATAACCAAGCAAGCCATACGATACTTTTTCCAAAGCTTCTTCATGATTGGCAGCGAGCATTTTAACCATATCTTTTAAGGTTGGATCACGCTCAACCCAATTCTGTGGCGTATACATTGAAAGAAGTAAATGTAATTCGGCAGTTTCACGAACAGCTGACTGTACATATATAGTTGATTGTTCAGGATTGAGTCCAACAGATAGCCAATCTAAAGCTACCTCTATAACATTTTGAGATATTTCGGCTGTATTTTGATACTTAGTTGTAAGTGCATGCCAATCAACAATTGAATAAAAAGCATCATACTTATTTTGAAAGGCAAGCCAATTTGTTAGCGCCCCAAAATAGTGTCCAATGTGTAAACGGCCAGTTGGACGCATACCAGACATAATGCGATTAGTCTTTGTTTCTTTTTGCGACAATTTATTTGCCAATATGATTGATAATTCTTTTACTTCTTAGCTTTTTCGATAGCCGCGTGAACTCTATCTTTTTTTCTTAGCACTTTGGCTTTGCGACGTTTACGTTTGATGCGGGCATTATATTGACTGGTCAATGGAAACTCCTCCCATTTATTTGGGGATAAACTTTGTAGACATTCATTCATACTAAACGCCTGAATGAAAGTCAATCATTCTAACCCTTTCGGGTGACCTATCGTATTCAATCAGAAAAATGGCACCCGGTTACAAAAGTTAACTTTTCTATTGACTGCTAGAAATAGACATGGATTGGGTAAAAAACGAATAAGCTCAATGAAACTATTAATGAGCACAATGTTTGGAGATTACGAACTTGGCTGCAAAAACTGAACCAATATTAGAAGAATGGTCCGAAGTTGATCTCTTTGAACCAGAAGAAGATGCTTTATCCACCGAAGAAATTGATGAAGTAGCACAAAAACGTGTTCCAAAAAACGATGGTTTTTCAGAAGACTCAATTCGCTTATATCTAAGAGAAATTGGGCGCGTGAAAATGATTAAGCCCGATGAAGAAATTGCTTTGGCTAGACTAATTGCAAAAGGCGATTTATCTGCCAAAAAAAAGCTCATTCAGGCTAATCTTCGTTTAGTTATATCCATTGCCAAAAAGTATGTTAATCGTGGTTTGCCCTTTCAAGACTTGATTCAGGAAGGCAATTTAGGACTCATAAGAGCCGCAGAAAAATTCGACCATAGCAAAGGCTTTAAATTTAGTACTTATGCCACTTGGTGGATTCGCCAGGCTATTAGTCGTGGGCTAGCAGACAAATCACGCACTATACGCGTTCCAGTTCATATGGTTGAGTCAATTAATAAATTAAAAAAAGCCAGTGCTCGTTTAGCTCAAGAATTAGGCAGAAAACCAAATGAAGAAGAGCTTTCAATAGCATTGTCTCTACCAGTTAATAAAGTACAAGAAATACTTACTGCTGACCGCGAGCCTGTATCAATGGAAATGCCTTTAAGCAGAGACGAAGAAACATATATAGGTGACATGATTGAAGATGATGAGTCTTCTAGACCAGACTCTACTTGCACTGAACAATTATTGCGACAAGATATAAATAGTATTCTTAGTCAGCTAACGCCTCGGGAGCGCGATATTATGCATTTGCGCTTTGGTCTCGATGATGGCAGACAGCGCACCTTAGAAGAAGTAGGACGTCTCTTTAATATTACTCGTGAACGGGTTAGACAAATCGAGCATAAAGCTTTTCGTAAACTAAGACAGCCTAATTGGTCCAATCGCTTAGTTGGATACCTTGACGACTAGATGTTACCCTCTGTTCGCTTAATCTTGCCGATAAATTTAAGGAAGGATAAGCTTATTAAGGTGGTTTTTGCCTCTTTGACGAGGTCCAAGAGTAACAAACTATCAGTTTGTGGTACATCTATTTAGGGTTGCTCATTGAGGGGTTATGTCTTTATTACCGTCCCGTACAACTTATAATCAGTCTGCTTCTAGCGTAATTTCTCAGCTAAAGAAGGGTGGACAGCAGCAACAAAGCGACTTTATTTGGGCTAATCAAGACCGTTTTTATGCTATTGCCCTTTTAGCTACTGATAAGCCGGATATTGCTGAAAGCCTCACTGTAACGGCCTTTAGAGATGTTTTTACTGCAATCAGACAGCTGAATCCTAAACACATTGGCTTACCTTTGTGGGAATGGCTGGCGCCCTTTATAGTGCGGGTTTGTGCTGATTACCACCACCAATATTCTAAGCCAGTGGCTGCAGAGCCTATCAATCCTGCCGAAGATGGCTCGGCTCAAATGGATTGGGAAACCACTGTTATTTTGGGTTTGCAAAGAGTTAAAAGATGTCTGGCTACTGTGTCTCCAGAGCAAAGAAAAGCCTTTATTCTCAGACATCAACTTTCGCTTGATTATACGCAAATTGCCTGCATACTCAATCAAAACGTTGAGATAGTCATGTCCTGGTTATTCAGGGCCCGTGTACAGATAGTTAAATGCCTGGGTAGAGGCTAATATTAATGGATAAGCTTACAAAAAGAGCAAAAAGAATATGAATTGTGGGAACTTTAGATATCTTATTCAGCGACGCTTCGACGTAGAACTATCGCCGTCGGACGATAGAGCCTTACTTATTCATTTGGAAGCTTGTGAATCATGTCAAAAGTTTTACCATCAAGTTCAGCAAGTTATAATCGCTGCCGAAGAGCTCGAATTAACTGATGACTTATTGCCCCAAAATCCACAGCAATTATTTAATAGTGTCTTAGAAAATATTCCTCAAGAAAAACGAGAAGTAAAAGAGCTAGTGATGTCATTCCTAGAGCGATTTGGCTTAGTTCGTCAAAATAATGACGCAAATAAGAGTGGATTAATATCATCACTTAGCGGTATCAACATTTCAAAAAAATTGTCTTTTGAAAAAATATCTTCTCCGGCTGGAGATCAGTTTGAAGAGCATGTAATAACCAATTGGGGACAAGAAAGCATACAGCAAAGTGCACCACAACGCATAGAATCAGCGAGCACCTTTAGATCGACGCCTGTGCCAGCACCAGCACAAAGAGTTGAACAAAATCTACCTCAGACCCAACCAGCCGAAGAACAAATCATTACTCGTTCATTGGGACAAAAGTTTGGTATTTCGGGTGCTAACAGTGTTTTGAATAGCAATCAGCCTCTAACTTTAGCTGAGTCAATTCGGCAAAAAATCTCTGAAATGTCAAAAACTGGTGGCGATCATGAATCTTCACTAGACACTAGCGGCAGCGAATTATCTGGACAAGAGCCTTTAGATGAATGGTCAATACCCCATTCTCCTCAATGGCCAAAATTAACTCCTGATATTCCACCTGAGCAATGGGCAAACAAGGCTGCTGGAGCCAAGGCACCAAATACTTGGGGCGCATCCATTCCAGTTTGGGGTGCAATTGGACAAGGCAGTGAGAGTTTAACTAGTGGCGAGAGTGTCAGTAACAATGAACCTGAGACTGTTCCACAAAGGGGAACAGCGCCGGTAGCAAAAATAGAAGAGTCTGTAAAACAAACAGGCTGGTCGGCAGAAGCTGAACAGATGGAAACCGGAACCTGGCAAACAGTGCAGTTTGATACTACTCTTGGTGCAACTGGAATTATGCCTCCTGCACAAGCACTCCCTCCGGTCAGCCAGCCAACTTTTCCAATTACCCCATCTCTCCCAATCCCCGCTTCCCAAGATATTTTTATACAGACTCCCGCGACAATTGATCAATCGAGTTACAAACCAAACCTTGCCGTGCCTGCTAACAGCAGCGGGTTGGAGCAGGCTAATGCAAACACTCAGCCAAACATAACCGAAATACCTGAAACTGAAGAACAAAAAATTCAAAGTTTTCTGCCTGCTACACAAGGTGGTCCTAAGATTTATCCGGTGGTTTCAAGGCGAGCACGCATGTCCCCACCCCACAGTAAACCCATTACCGAAGAAACAAATATAACTGTAGCTCCTCAAATAGCACCTCCTGTTGTTTTTGCAGCTCCAGAGGCTGCTGCACCTACTGATATTGTTCTGCCTGCATTAGCCCCAACTACGCCTGCTATTGCGCCAGTACCGTCTGCATATAAGGCTCCTACAATTCCTCAACCACCGGCTAATAAACTCCCTGCTGTTGATCCATTAGTAGTTGAATCTCTAGTTAAAGAAGTGGTAGAACCGCTGCCTGCAAAAACTGCAGAGATGAAAATTAGCAAAGAACAAATAACGCCTAAGCAGGAACTAAAAACTGAGGAGGATACTTCTCGTTTATTTCACTTTGATGATGGAGCTATCGATCAAATTTTTAGCAATAATTTGGGAGTGCATGAACGATCAGTTTCAACTCAATCTTCTGTACTTTCAACTCCCGCGCCTGACAATACAATTATTGCCGATCCACCCTCAGCTGTGCCTGGACTCCTGCCTGCCGAAACATCTCTGAGCAGCTTTGCACCAGTTCAAAATCAATCCATATCTATACCGCCTGTAGCCACCCCTCCTGTCTCTCCTGCTGCTCCCGAGACGGACCAAACAACATCAATATCAGCTCCTTCTGCTCCAGCTCTTCCAGCAGCGTCTGCAGAAGAGCAAAGTAAAGTATCCTCGGCACCAGTAACTGAGGATGATAAATCAAATAGTCTTTTTGCTGTCGATGACAGTATGATCGATCGTATTTTTACTGATCACTTGGGCGTTCCAGAACAAGTCAGCAAAAATGCTGTGAAACCATCTAGAATAGACATCGCTGGTGAATCGTTAAATTTACCAAACCCTGTTCAAGCAATCCCTCCTGTGCTCCCTGTGCAAGCGCTTCCGGAAACTAAACAACCAGTAGAAGCCAAAGAACAAATGCCACAATTTGCTGGTTCTTCTGGATTTTCTTCAGGCAAACAAAAAATAGCTGGAGTAGGTAGATTGGACAAACGCGTTGAGACCCCAGGCGACCCTGGTTCGGGACGAATTGCTTCAATTGGTAAATTTTTGCTTGATAATAAAGATTTAGAAAAAATTGGCAGAATAACTGCCTCTGATCTGTCTGAAGGTAAGATGCGTACCCTTACTTTAGAAGCGAATGAGGAATTGAAAAATTTACTCAAACAAATAGATGCGCAGCAAGGTGTTTTGGGTACGGTAATTGTCGGTCATGATGGTCTACTTATTGCCCATACTATGCTGCAAGATGCCGATGCCGAATCCTTAGGCGTAGAAGCGCTAGCCATCTATATGGGCACTCTACAAGTAGTAGAAAAGCTTGGTGATGACAATGTTCGCCAAATTGTTTCGCAAACAAATCAAGGCTATCTCATTGTGGCAAACTTTGGAGCTGGCTTGCTCGTTACGTTGACCAATCCTATTAAACTGGATGGTTTGTTGCCCCTCATGCGCACAATTACGCAGCTTGTAGCAGCCTAATATGGGATTTTAATTCACTTCGCTATTAATTACACCGGCAATTATTTTGTCCACAATTTCAGGTGGAATCTTTTTCTTGCAATAAACTAAATATGCTTCCATCCAGTGCCTCAATTCAAGAATCATATTGGATAAGGACGTTTCAGAATGCTTAACCTTACTGAGGTTCAAACTGATACGACCAGCCATGTCTATAATAAATCTTGAAGCTGAGTCAGAATCACCGTGTACATAGTGCAAGCTTGATATGAGTAGTTCTCGATTTTCTTCTTGTCCAATCGTATTTTGCAATTCGGTAGCAATGCGCTGAAAAATGGATAACGGCTTAAGCAAACTTGCATTCTGAATATTAATCAAACTGGAATCAATTAGTAATTTGATTGCTTTCAGTATCTGGTAACTTGTCCAAGCTTCTTGCGATTTCATTGCTTCATCTAAAGTAGAGAAGCCGTCTATTGATGTGGCTAATTTAGCAATAGTTGCCTTATCTTCCTCAGTAACAGGAGTGTTATCTACATATTTCAAATCTTGTTCAGATAGCTTGCTCCAGAGTGATTCAAAATTATCTACTCTTTCTAATATTGAGCTACGTCCTTGAGGTAAATAGCTGAGTATTTTAGAAACATTGTCTTGTGACAGAGCAGCATCTATTAACATGCGATCTAAAGGCTTAGTCAAAGCACAAGTATTATCGAGATCCTGGGATGTAGCTTTATCGCGGAAAACAAAAATACCATCGCTCCAAGTAGTCAAAAATTCTTGTAAAGCATCGTAGCCTTTCAATTTATTTAATCGCGCAAAAACCGGCTTGCCTTGTTGAAAAGAAACTATAAATGACTTTTCTCTCTTCTCAACTGTAAGAATACCTGTTTTGTGACCCGCAGCCAAAGACTGCAGAAGAGCAGAAGGATCAGTAGCGCCCAAGCTGCCGATTATTGAGTCTTTGATGGTGTCTACATTGTTTCCATACCCTTCAGTTTTTTCGTCTGATTTTTTGTGGTAGCCACCATAAAGATATTGATCATCAAGTAAAACTTCTAATTCGCGATTGTTTATATATTCAGCTCTGACCGCCAAAAGTCCCAAATAAGTTTTTTGTCTTTTACCCCAACCTTCTTCAGCTTGTTTTTCTAGCAATTCTCGCAAGGATGACTCAGTGATAATACCGGCAGCCACCATATAACGCCCCAAGCGAAATGGTTTACGATTGTGATAGCAATTAGCTAAAAATTGGATACGCGGAAAAACTGGAAAGATAAGTTTTTGTGATTCTAGCTCTTGAATAATTCGCATAGTTTCATCAGCTGCTAGTCTATGATGACTTTCCATCAGACGGGTAATAACTTCTATTGTTGTGTAATCATCGATAGCTTGAATAACCCAGTGATGGGGAGCAGCCACAGTATATTCACTTTTTGCTTTTTGGCCTTTAGTAGTTAATACAGGCGTGGATGTATACAAAATATGATTGGCTAGAGTATTGCCTCCACCTTGTAACCGGCGTCTATCAATACCAGCTACCGTGGCACAAACATAGTCAGCAAGCATTGGGTGTCTTGTGAAAATTCCAAAAGGACTATCATAAGTATTAAAAGTTAGTCCACCGCCAGGATCGTCTTTCGTGAGTGTAATTGCACCATCGGCTTTAACAAATAAAAGCACTCCTTGCGGTTTTAAAAGTCTCTGAGCATAGAAACTAAACTTTACTAGAGTCTCCAAAGGCAAAGTAAACCCAGTCTGCATAAGGTCAATTATCAACCCATCAAAAAACTTGCTTTGACTAACTAAGTCGTCTAGCTCCACGAATAAATTTTCTTTATAGGCATAAGTGCGAAAAGCTAAATTAGAGGCAAAATAAGCTGCCTCATCAATTGGCTCATTACCCTTAGCCTGAGCCGAAGTGGATTTAATATCAGATGATGTCAAGACTGTTACCCATTTTTTTGGACTGCCCTGCATTTAATATTCCCAAATTTAGTCGAAAATAGTTTGGGTTTATTTGCCTGGTTATGGCAATAATTAATCTTCGAGAACCTTAACCTGGCTTGCTTTAGAGATCAAACTACTGGAGCTATTTGCTGGAGCAATGAAAATGGCTTTGATTAACAATTGTCCTTTTATTTTTGCTACATCCAAAATAAGGTCATCCTTTCCACCAGTAATTAAGCGAAATCGTGAGCCGCCGCAAATCGGCTGCGGCATACTAATTAGCCTCATGGCAGGACTATCGCTTGGGCGACTATACAAACCCAGATAGCCCGGGATGCTCGCTAGCTTGGGATCAACAAGCCATACTTTGGCTAATTCAGCCCGTTTGTATTGCAAAGCCATCAAAAATTGATGAGCAACAGCGCTTGCCGAATCTTGAGCTTCTTTGGTACTGAAAGCAAAACGCTCATCAACAAGAGGCATAACCAGTTCGTATCCACTTGAACCACCCATACTTAGAACTAAATTATTACCTGAAAACTTAGCCTTTGTTGCTGAGCTTTGCAGTAGAAATGGCGGTATATCTTGAAATAGCTCAGGATAATTGAGCCAGGATCCGGCACTTTGCTTAAGACTGAATATCCACATATGTCCTGATTGTGTGTCTGTACCGGAAACGGCTATAACATGCGGTCTAGATGGACTGACCAATTTCACCACTTTTGTTTTTGCTGTATCTTTTGCAATGCCTCTTTTGCTTTTATTCTTGCTTTTGATTACAGCCGTTTTTACGACGACTTCTGCGTGTGGCAATAACGTGGCTTCCCTAATATCTACAGAGCCAGGAAGACTAAAACTCTGGGTCTTTATAATTGCAATTGATTTAGTTTTTTTAGGATGCCATTTTTTTTGTTTTCCTTTGCCAGTTGTCTCAGCGACAGTTTCTACAGCTGATTGATCGGCCCATTGAATAAGAGCAGATTTGTTTTGAGGCACAAATGTATAGTTATTCTGAGGCATATGATTGAAAACATATATATGCGTTGCTGAATTAGCACCTGCTGGTTCAATCACTTTCAAGCCAGCTTGCAAAAGTATTTTCCATGAGCGAAGTAAAAAAGCAGGATCTTTATGCTTTGCTGTTGTCTGTTGGGCGAAAGTAACGAAACAATCCCATAGAGTATTGTAAGTACTATCATCTGGTCGTTCTTGAAAAGCTTGGGCAGCTAATACCAATTTATCCTGAACTAAAGAAGAAACAGCAGTGCTGTTTTCTTCTTCTTTGTCCTTAATAACCTTTTTTCCTTTACTTGCTGGTTTGTGCTCTGTTGCAGCCTTTGCTGATTCAGTCCTATATTTGCTTTCCTTGGCATCTGTTAATGCAAAAATGGGCGTTTCTATCAACGCCAGCAGAGCCAATGTTTGGGCAATAAACAGAACTTTTTTGTGATTAGATTTCATTAGTAAATTTACTCTTTAAATTGGTCGTGGACACTAGCATTTAATACTCAAGTCTAGACTTTAAAGTTTAGCGTGATTTTTAAATCAGCGTAAGACCAAGCTTATTATTTAGCCCATCAGCTTAGGAACTTTCTTAAATTGCGGAAATGCCCCCCTGACCATGGGAGGATTCCCATATTTTGTCTTTACTTGAGCTTAGGACAAGAGTAAATTACAAAGCAAAGGTTGAGGTAAGGCAAAAATATGGATGTCTCAGGACCAGAGAATGTTTCTTCGGCGGCTAAACAGCCGGACATTAGCTCTGCGCAACTTCATAATAGTGCTTACTCTGGGCTAAGAATAGAGAGCCAACTACCTGGCACAAACGAAATTGCTAATGCTCGCAACTTTTTTACCCCTAAAGTGGATATTCAATCTATCACGGCTCCTTTAGCCTCGGTAGAGCATTCAAGTGCTGTGGCTATGAAGGCAGCAAGTAATGCTATTTCACCAATGTTGCAAATCATAATGCGAATGCCAGGACATATTGGCATTTTTAGTTCTTTTCTAGAATGTCTGAAAAACCTCTTTATGCCTCATGATTTACTCGCTAATTTCAATCCAGCCGGCATTGCCTCAGGCATTGATTTAACCCATTCTGGTAGTTTGAGTCATTTAGGACATTTGTCACCTTTATCTCATCAGCCGGGAATAGACTTATCTGGTTTTCCTTCTTTGCACGCTTTTCACAATATTTCAGGAGAAATTGCTAACGGCACTAGTGGTGCCCATTTGCATATGAACGCTTTTGATAGCTTAAAGCAATCTGCCAATGTTTCAGCTGGTGCGGATATAAACAATCCTCAGTTTGAAGGAGTAACCGCAGCACAACAAACAAGTAGCATGTCTGGACAATTTTCTGGACATGGAGATGCCTTAGCAGGACCTGGTATTTCTGCTCAAGCCATCACACCAAAATTATCTCCAGCTGAGCGAATCTTTAGCCCTAAGCTTTTTGAATCAGGCACAACCGGTCATTTTGGCAATAACTCATTGTTAGCTTCCAATAACCAAGTCAATAGTTCTGCTCCACAGAGCAGCTCTAGTACCGCCTCCAATACTTCAAACTTAAGCCAAGAGGGACAAAACCCAACTCATCTTTCTGGCTTGCATGCTAAAGCTTATAGCCTCAATGATATTTTGCATAATAAAGTGCATATGCCACATTGCACTGCAGCCAAGCATGTAACTAATCCATTTGCAAATATGGCTTCTAAGAGCAAACTGGCTTTTCAGTCTGCACAAATGGAAAAGCCTTCGTTTTCCAGTCATGCTTTTAATGCTCATTCCCAACCCGCACACAAATTTCTTTCAAGCTCTGAATCAAACAGTCATTTAGGTACTGCTTTAACCGGGCATAGCCAAGGCTCTTTAGCCAATTATTACACTGTTAAATCAGGCGATAGTCTTTGGAAAATATCTCAAAATGTATTAGGCGGTGGCGAAAAATGGACACAACTATATAAGTTAAATAACGGCACAATAGGTGCTAATCCTAATATGATTTTCTCTGGGCAAAAATTAGCTCTGGCTGGCCCAGGTTCTGATGTGCTCCAACCCCAACATCATGTCCAAAGTGTTGAGCAATTAGCTCATCATCAACCAAGTAGTCATCATGCTATTGCTCATGTTCATGAACAACCAGCTCATCATGCATCGACAGCTAATCATGCTGCCCCGACTTTAGCTCATAACAGTGCACAAACAGAAGCTCATACCGTTGCTCACAATCCTACGCATGTGGAATCTCACACTATTGCTCATAATGCTGTAAAACAAAGCCAACCAGTTATAGCTGAGGCAAAAATGCCAACAGCATCTCAACAATCACATTTTCACGGGCTTGCAGTGGATAAATCGTCAGAACAAATATTATCTGGTTCTGGTGGAGCTCAGGCAGCTACTAATAACCAAACAAGCACTAATGCTTCTGCTTTGAACAAAGCTGCTACGTCTAATATAGTAAGCAAGTCTAAATCAGTAGTCTCATTTTCTCTAGCGCCTGATCTTTCATTCTTGGATGGGCAAAAGTAAACCTGCAGCTGTCCGAGCGATGCTTTCAATAGTAGCATTTTGGCCGATTGCAGCAGTTTTATAAACCGCTGCAAGTCCATAGGCTTGCCAATCTATATTTTCATCGTAAACAGCAGGCAAAACTAGTAATGGTTTGCCAATATTTTTACAAAGCTTTGCCAATTCACCGGTCGCTTTTCCTTGAAAGGACTGTGTGTCTAACTTGCCTTCAGCCGTAATGACTATATCGGCATCACTAATTTCTTGTTCTAGTCCCATTATTTTTGCTAGAGTGGCAAAACCGGATTTAATATGTCCATTAAGTAGAGAAGCGAGTCCAAAAGCTGTGCCACCAGCAGCACCACAACCTGGAACATTTCTAAGATCTGTGTGCGTGATTTTTGCTACTTTATTAGCTAATTGTTTTAGCCCTAATTCTAAGATTTCAATTTCTTCTTTGGTGGCTCCCTTTTGTGGACCAAATATTGAGGCAGCTCCCTTTTGCCCTAATAATGGCGACCTTACATCAGCTAGTATTTCTATTTCTTTATCGAGTACGCGCACATCCAATGCACTCATATTTATAGAAGCAAGATCTCGAAGATAGCCACCACCAAATGGTAAAGCATTTTTATGCGCATCTAAAAACTTTATTCCTAGAGCAGTTAATGCACCAGTGCCACCGTCTGTAGAGGCGCTTCCACCTAACCCAATAACAATCTTATTGCATGGTTCTGATAGACAATCACGTATTGTTTCACCCAACCCATAAGTGTGTGCTAAAAGTGGTTGTAACGGTCCTTCTATTGTCGCCAGCCCGCAAGATGAAGCTAATTCTACTACGGCGCAGTCATTTGTTTTTAACCAGCAACTATTTACAGGTTCGTTAAGAGGACCGCTTACCGACAGTGGTCTAATTATTCCGCCAAGACAGGCATGAATAGTAGCGATTGTGTCATCCCCACCATCGGCTAATGGCATGCTCTTGATTTGTTCTGATCTTATCCTGGTTGCCAACCCAGAACCTATTGCCTTGGCAATTTCAAAAGCACTTAAACTGCCCTTATATGCGGAGGGAGCGATTAAGACTTTGATTTCTTTGGAATGGGCTTCATGCACTATTTAATTTCTTCTTTAAGCATGGGCTTTTGATTGACTTTTATCCCTAAAATAAGCAAGAATACAAGCATATCGCAAGTTTTGATTTAAATCGAATCATGTCAATGTGTCATTTTAATCTGGAAAACTTGTTCAAATATAAAGGAGAAGTTACTTGTCTAATTCTTATTTGTTTACGTCGGAATCAGTTACCGAAGGTCATCCAGATAAAGTATGTGATCAAATAGCAGATGCTATTTTGGACGCGCTTCTTACTAAAGACCCGTCTTCTCGAGTAGCTGTCGAATGCGCTGCTACTACTGGTCTATTGTTTATTTTTGGTGAGCTTACAACCAATGCGGTTATTGATATGCAAGAGATAGCTCGCCGTGTAATTACTGAAATTGGCTATAGGGAAAATCGAGGCGGCGGCTTTGATGCCCATTCTTGCGGTATATTGACTGCAATTGATAAACAAAGTCCTGACATAGCACAAGGTGTTAGTTCCGCTTTTGAAAAGCGGGCTGCCAAATCTTCTGAAGCTTTAGATAGTACAGGAGCTGGCGATCAAGGTATGATGTTTGGCTTTGCTTGTAAAGAAACGCCAGAAATGATGCCTATGTCAATTTCTGCCGCCCATCGCATCTCGCGTCGTCTAGCTGAGGTAAGAAAGAACGGTACTTTGCCATATTTAAGACCAGATGGCAAAACTCAAGTTACTGTTGAGTATCAAAATAATCTACCGGTACGTATTGACTCAATAGTCATTTCCACTCAACACGATGAAGCAATTGACGGAGAAAACGATAATGAGCAAATGCAAAACCGGATCGCCAACGATTTAAAGGCATATGTTGTAATACCAGTGTTTAAAGATTTGCCTATAAAACCAGATGAGCAAACTCGTTATTTAATCAATCCATCTGGACGTTTTGTTGTTGGCGGACCGCAAGGCGATTCTGGCTTAACAGGCCGAAAAATAATTGTCGATACTTATGGTGGTTGCGCTAGACATGGCGGTGGGTCGTTCTCTGGAAAAGATCCAACTAAAGTTGATCGTTCAGCAGCATATGCAGCTCGTTATGTAGCAAAAAATATAGTAGCAGCTGGTTTGGCTTCCGCTTGTGAAGTACAAATCGCGTATGCAATCGGCGTAGCTAAGCCTGTTTCTGTTTATGTCACTACTTTTGGTACTGGCAAATTACCCGACACTAAAATTAGTGAATTAGTTCAAAGACATTTCGATTTAAGACCAGCTGCAATAATCAAGCACTTTGACTTAAACAATCTTCCAGCTAAAAACAATGGTCAATTTTATCAAAAAGTTGCTTCATATGGACACTTCGGTCGTTGCGATCTCAATTTGCCTTGGGAAGCTCTGGATAAAGTTGAAGAATTGTCTTCAGCGTTAACCAAAGTTGCAAGAGCATAATTTGCTGCTATGGTAGCTGGTTCAATAATTGCTTTGCCAGGCGCCGCAGAAAGTTTTACTGTTGCTGTTAATGACGAGCAAACAATTTATATTGGCCGCAAAGCAAAGTCGGAAAGTAAAGACAATAGCCTGGTTTTGCCATATCCAGAAGTTTCGGCTAAACATGCCGAGATACGTTGTTCGAATAATATTTGGACAATCGTTGATAATGGCAGTACCAACGGCACAACAATAAATGGTGTTAGTTTAAGCCCTGGCAAAGAATATGTGCTTAAAGATCAAGATGTGGTTGGCATTGCTAACTACACTCTTTTGGTTTCATTGCCGGTAGATCTGGATCAATTTTTTGCTCAATCCCAAGATAATTTGGAGCCGGAGCAAGATAAAACAAAATTTCAAGTAAAGTTGATCAATGCCACAATTCTGGTTGCTGATCTAAAGCATTTCACCACGTTAATGGAAGAATTCACCCATGATCCTTCAATTGTTATGGAAGCCGCCGGCACAGTTTTTAATCGCTTAAGTCAAGAAATTGAAAACAATCAAGGGCAATTAGAAAAAATTGCTGGCGATGCCATTATGTCCTATTGGTCCAGTAAAGGAAAAGAAGTTGATGCAGCTGTGAGTTGCTATAAAGCTTGTCTTACAGCTTTGCAGATAAAACAAATTAGTAATAAACTTGCTGCTGATAAGAAAGTTTGGCCATTCCCAAATCATCCTTTGGTATTCGACATAGCTCTTGCTTCGGGAACTGTTGCTAGTGGAGCCTTAGGCAAATCGCGCGGCAACCCGGCATTATTAGGAGATACGGCAAATATTGCTTTTCGCTTAGAAAAACTAATTGCTGATGACGAGTTGGGCAAAATTGTTGTTGATCAAAATACATATCAATTAGCAAAAGAAAATTTTCAGTTTAAATTTATAGGTGAGCAGATAATTAAAGGCAAACAAAATGTTGTTAATGCTTACGAACTTCTAAAAGCTTTGAAATAGTACAGATTTATTGTTTGAGTTTTTTCCAAAAAATAACTTCGTAAGGATTATAACCACTAGACTCATAACATTTCAGAGACATTAAATTCGTTGCTTTAGAACAAATACGAACATACCGACAGCCTCGCTGAGACATTTCTTTTTCGAATGATTCTAATAAATCAGAAGCAATACCTTTGCGTCGCCACTCCGAAGCCACAAAAATATCCGAAATATAAGCATGTCATCATCTTCATCAACGTAGCCACAAATAAAGCCAATTGCTTGTTGTTGGGAGCTTGCAATTAAGATTACTCCGTTGTGCTGATTAACTTTCTCTATTAGTGATTCTGCATAAGCTTTTCCAATTGACGATCCAGATTTGAGCTCAGGAACCTGATTACGTTCGTGTTCCTGAATTGCTTCAACAAAGTCAGTAATAATTGAGAAATCTACAGTTTTGTACGGATCAATTCTAATCACTAATTCCTAATCAGCCTCTCCATTTCGTCTTGTAACTTTTGTAATCCAGCTGTATCGCCACGTTTTGTGGCAATTGCTATTCCTTCATTGAGAATATCTTTTACTTCGCTAGACACCTTACCAATGCCCTTATAAGCTGTAGCTAGATCAAAATAAGCAGCCAGATGTATGGGCTTTAGCTCTATTGCTTTTATTAAATAAGGAATTGCTTTTGCAAATTCTTTTTCTTGAACTAGACATTCTCCCATACCAGCATTAGCAAAGAAATCTTCAGCATCAATAGTAAGAACTTGGCTAAACATTTCCATTCTTCTCAGTCGATCGACTCTTTCGTTGTCCGTTTCTTCTTTATGTTTATTGGACATTTGCGCAGCTGCTAATCGCATTCTTATACTAAGAGCTATAGCTTTTTCTTCTTCTGCTAATTCTTTTAGTCCTTGTTGAACATAGAAAACTGATAAATTAGTATGTGCCATAACTGAATCTGGATTTGAATGACCAAGAGTTTTCATAAGGGCTATGGCTTGCTCAATTTCACCGTGTTTAGAAAGCATTACTGCTAAAGCCTCTAACGCATCTTCCAAATATGGATCCAAAATGAGTACTTCTTTTAGTAGATTAATAGATTCCGTCGGCACAATATTTTCAGGCAAGTGCACATATTTTTCCACAGCTTTTTTATAAAGCGTATCTGCTAGTTCTTTATTCGACCTAGCCTCTATAAAAGGCAGTAATTTCACTGTTGCATTTAGAGAATATCCTTCTATTTCAGCTGTGAAATGTTTGTCTGGCACACGATAGTCTTTCTTTAACAAAGCCAAAGCAATTAATTTATTCAGTTTGGGTGAAAAGATATTGCTTTTCACCGTACCAATCTCTTCACCAGCTATTTTGATAGGACTATTAATTGAAAAAGTCATATCAGTGTCAATAACAATGCCAATTATTGCTTTAGCCGGCACGCCGTGACTTTTTACTCGGGCTAAAATTTCTTGTCCTACAAAGCAGCCTTTTGTATAGCTAACAGTTTTATCTACCAAGCCTGTTTCCGGCAATAAATTATTCTCGTCAAAATCAATTCCATATTTGAGCAACCCAGCTTCTACACGGGCTTGGTTGATTATTCCGTCATTCAGTTCAATGAAACCAAGTTCCTGGCAATGTTTTTCAATTGAGTTTTTAAATTGAAGAAAGTCTTCATTGTTTACCCAAAGGAAATATCCATTCTCGCCGGTGATGGAATGGCGAAATACATACACCCTATTACTATCAAAATCTATTTTGCATGTACCTGAACTAGCAATAGTATTAAATGTGATACTGCTTTTAAGAGTGTTAAATATACGGTTTACTCTAGGACCTTGAATAGCAAAAAACTTTCCAGTATTGCAAATATCAACAAAGTCGACTTGAGCAGCAAAGCGATATTGTTCAATGTTGTCGATAAGATTAGCAATATATTCCTTTTCAATAAGAATATAAAACAGCTCTTCATCGGGATCAAAATCTCGATACAGATGAAAAAAGGATTTTACATGAGCTTTTCTGTCTAAGAGGCAAGTAAATTGTCCTTGTCCAGGCTTTAGTGCATTTACATCATTACTGAGTTGTGATTGTAAAAATGCGCGACTGTCTTGGCCGGCAACTTTTATTAAGGCATACTGACCATCACAAGCGTAGCCTGCCTGGGTTTGCAATATTGATAATCCAGGCAGGCTATTTTTGTCCAAGCTAATATCACTTGCTGTCATAGACAGAAATTATGTCATCTATTGATAAGGAATTGATCTTAAACGTTAAAAGATTGTCCGCAGCCACAGCTCCCTTTAGCTTGTGGGTTCTTTATAACGAAGCCGTGTCCTTCCAAGCCGCCCTGGAAATCTAAAACTGAGCCCTTAAGATAAATAGCGCTCTTTGGATCAACAAAAACTTTTACTTCATGTGCGTCTACAATCTGATCATTTTCACGAGCATTGTCAAAACTGAGTCCATACGACATACCAGAGCAACCGCCACCTTTAATTTCTAGACGAAGACCGCTTTTGCCGACTTCAGATGGAAGTAGTCTTTTAATTTCTTGAGCAGCTGCTTCTGAAACTCCCACTACTGTTGCATTTGCTTGTGTGCTTGTGTCTGCCATTTCTCTACCTCATTTTTTGCTGTTATTTTGATGGGAGTTCGCCTTTCCCATTTCTCTAATTATTATCCTTAATCTAGCATATGACAACAAAATAACGACTTATCCTAGTCAATTCCTTATGATTTTGCATTATTTAGCTGCCTACTACTCTTCATTTATTAACAGATATTGAACATTAAAAAGCTTGGAAGAGTACATGTCCTAGTTTAGCCATAGTTTGAAGAATTACCTGGCAATTATCTAGATCTAGTTCACCAAACGAAACTGGTTGCGACAAATATAAGCCAGCGTCCGATTGTATGACCATTTCGCTAAATTTGGATAATTGTGCAAGCTGTAGAATATCGTCTGCTACATTAGGACAATGCAGAAATTCTTTAGCTAAAAAAATATTGTTGCATTTAAAAACCATGCTTGAATCGAGTGCCGGTATATCTACTGTTTGTCCCCGTCTTTCGAAAAATAAAAAGCGAGTTATTTGCGATAACCAACCACGCGCATATTTAGACAGAATGGTGAGTTTAAATGATGCATGAGTTGATTTGGCGAAACTATCTGTCTCAAGGAAATAACTCGTACCGAACGGATACGCGCTTTGCACTGCTTGCACTGTAACAGGAAATCCTGAAATAATACCTTTAACGCAAACAGGCACTGCCACCTTATTCGATACCACTTTTCCCTCTAATAATTGGGCTAGGGCGGTCAATTTTTTTTCAATATCTGGCATTTTCGTCCAGGAATGACTATTTTTTGTGTGCTGTTTGAGGTGCTTTGACTTTGGTCTTTTCAAAACGTGCTTCAATGATAGACAGTAAATGCTTGGCTTCTCGCACAAACTCTCCATCAGGGGACAACTCTATGGCTTTATTCAAAAGAACTTCAGCTTGAGCCCAATGATGTTCGTGAATTAAAATATTCCCAAGACGAAAATATGCATCTGCCATATTTGGCATAACACTAACAGCTTTTAAATACGATGCTTCAGCATCTTTATAATTTTTTTGTCCCTCATAGGCATTTCCTATATTATAAAGGGCTGATCCGAATTTAGGATCGGCGGCTAATGCTTCTTTCCACTTTTCCATTGCTTGGGTAATTTGTCCTTGAGCATATAAGACTGTGCCCAATCCATTCAGTGTAGTAGGACGATTTGGTCTTAGCTTTAAAGCTTGCTCGAACGCCTCTTTGGCATGTGGATAATTACGCTGTGCAGCATAAATAATGCCAATATTGCTATAGGCTTCTTCCATTCTGCTATCGGCTTCTATTGCCGCTTTGTATTCTCCTATTGCTTGATTTAAAAAACCAGCCTGATGTAGTTCTACGCCATGATTGTAGTGCTTAACAGCTTCTTCAGAGTAGGGTGACTGATTGCTGACATTAGTGTTTTGCGGTACCGCCTCGCTAGGAGCAGTCTCTTTTTTCTTTGCTTCTTGTACTGTTTTTGGCTTTGCTTTAAGTAATCCAGCTTGAGCGTAAGGGCTAATATAAAAATTGCCCAGTAAACAAAAACAAAGCCAGTAAAGTGGGACCTTTTTGGCATGGCTATATTTGCTAATTTCTTTTGCTAATAACACTTAATCAGTTTCCGTAAGAGATCTACTATCCGTCGATTTGAATTGTTTATCTAATCCTTCATTACCAAGTCATTATATTAGCGAGAAGCAAGCAAATGAGCATATGAGGACAATTTGTAATTAGCCTGTAAATACTTTCTACTTATAGGACGAGGAATGTCATTCTTATGCGCAAATCAGTTGTCAGTATACGGCTCGAATTTGAAGTTGCCAAGAAAATACCTTTGCAATCATTCATTTGTCCGCATGGTTTTCTTCTGACATGCCTTCTAGAAAGTAAAGCGCTTCAGTATAAAATGGGTCATTGCGCGCCAGGAGCTCTTTTGTTTTTACAAGAGTAATAAGACTAGCAAGTAAATCTTTAATCGACATAGTAGTTTCGCCACAAGATGCTTGGCTAATACCAGAAAACATTGCGCATGCAAGTAAAAGTCGTGCTTCAGCAGGTATTAAACGAGTGTTGACTAACAATTTATCTAAAACAGCAGGATCGACTTTGTTTTTGAAAATTAGACCTTCACAAAAACCAAAAACGGTTGGCTCTATTTGTCTAGTTCTTTCTTGAGGTAGGCAAGTAGCGGCGATAACAAGGATGAGCTTATTTGTGACTTCTCCTATTGATTCAGCCGAGTCCACCAAATTTCTTACTTGATTTGCTCGCGTATTAAAGTTGCGCCTTAATTCGCCTTTTGCTACTGAAGCTTGCGCTTCTGTAGCCGCATTAAATCGTTGATTGTAATAATCTTGTACTTGTTGTCGTTTCAGCTCAATTCCAAATGGATAGAGCTCAAAAAATATAGACTCCAGCCCCTCCATTTGGGCTTGTAGCAGTACTAATTCATCATGAGAAGCAGACACAAAAGGTTCTCCTAATAGACCGAACTCAAATTATAAACTATTCACTGTCGGCAGTGGCATACTTGGCAATGGATTTCACTATAAAGATGAAAAGTCTATCTCTTCAGTGAACATTCGTTTGAGTGTAAGCTAAAGACCTTAAATTACATCGATAAGCAAGATCGATTTTATTTTGTAGATCCAAGATGCCAGGATTTAGTGTCATAGCGGTTTGAAATTCTTTTATTGCTGCTGGATATGATTTCAATTTGAGTAAAGCCAAACCAAGTCCATAATGCGCAGACGGCAAAGAAGGATCAAGGGCAATTGTTTTAACAAAAGCTTTGGCTGCTTCGGTCTGGTTGCCAGTGCGAGCAATAAGGGCCGCCAGATTATTATGGGCTGTGGCTGAATACGGGTGATCAATTGTTGCTTTGCGCATGATATTTATTCCAGATTGGCAATCACCCTCATTAGCTACTAAATTAGCAAGATTGATAGAGGCACTTAAATGTTTAGGATCGATCTTGTGTGCAATTGAAAAAGCATTCTGGGCTGCTTTATAGTCACCTATTTGTTCATAAACTAATCCAAGATCATTTTCAGTATCAGGATCCTTAGCATCTAACTGAGCAGCATTTTGTAATTCATTTATTGCCAGCCATAAATTATTTTGTGCCACACCAACCAGCCCTAACCTTTGATGAGCGATAGCTAGTTTTGGATTAGCTTTTATCAGCTTCGTATATTCTTGTTGAGCTTCAGATAATCGTCCCACCTGCCTTAATGCTTCTGCTCGGGCAAAAATGGGTGCTTCAGCTGGAGAGAGTCTATCGCTGTACTTGTTTGACTGATTTATATTACCCAAAGTTTTTTGAGAAGCAGTGCTTACAAATGGAGTATCGCCGGCAAAGGCGATATCAGAGTTTAATTCTTGTAATTGAGCTATCACTCGATCATGATCGCCCAATTTATCGTAAATTCTGGCAAGATTGCTGTGGGCGCAAGTTAATTGAACATATAATGAAGATCTTTCTATGGGTCCTAATTCGGTCACTTTAACTACATTACTTTTATTTACTTGGGCATTGTTTATCTGTGTGGTCTTAACTTGTATTTGTTGACGACATAAACCAATGGCTTGATTAAATTGTTTAGCAGCAGCCGAAAAATCTCCGATTTGAGCATACAAAATTCCAAGACGATTCCGACATGCTGGATCATTGGGATTCTCTTCAATTTGTTTGCTCAAAGCAGCGATAGACTGCATAGTTTGTTGCCAGGCAACTGTATTGCTGGGTATTACCGGATAAGAATTTGGCAAAACGTTAGCAATATCGGTATTTTTAGGTGGTGTAATTGAAATAGCTGATCTAGTCAAAGAATAATAAATGCCGGCGACATAATTTTGACATGTCCTGAAAACATCATAAGCATTTTGTTGCCAGCAATGAGAAATCTCTTCTTGCGATTTTTTACTAAAATAAGAGCTGTTTAATAGCCAAAGGAATATACCTGTCAATAGCAACAATAGCGATAGCCAAAGGAGACGAGCATCTCTCCTTGGAAGATTTTTTGAAGATGAGCTATTGCTAAGCAAATTGCAGTTTTCCCAATACAGCAGGGTGTAGCTTGACATTTAAGACTAAAGCAATATATGGCTCTAGTCAAGAGATTCTAAATACAAGACTTGTTTAGGCTTAATACTTTTATCCCAGAGACAGAAAAGTTTATTTGCCTCTGAAATAAAGAATGACCACCCCTAAACAACCAATTACTAAATTGGGCATCCAGGCCGCTAATAATGCTGGGATACGCCCAGCTTCCCCAAGAGCACCTGAACTTGACTGTAACACATAATAGAGAAAAACGAAAACCGCGCTATATATAAGACCAATATTACTGCGCGAACGTCGAGCCAGCAATCCCAAAGGAGCTCCCGCTAGCGCAACTATCAAACAAGCTAATGGTTGAGACATTTTTTGATAGAAACGCACCAACAAATCATTAGTGACAGCATGAGATTCTTTGAGGATATTCACATAACGGCCCAACTCAAACATATTCATTTCTTTTGGCGAAATATTACCGTTATTCAATGCTCTTTGAGCATTTTTAATACCTGGAATTGTCAAATTATCAAAACGCATAATTCTGGTGATGTCACTATCGCCTGAAACTACATAAGTTCGGCCTTTATTTAAGACCCATTCACCACGATTCCACAGACCTGTGGCAGCACAAATAATCTGCACTAATTTATCGCGTGTGAAATCTAGAATGATTACATTCCTCAGCTGTGCTTCATTGTAATAACCAATATAAAAAACTCTGTTTAAGGAAAGATCTTTTCCCCTGTCCATATAAGTGAAATTAGCCTGACCACCAGGCATTTCCGATTTA
The DNA here is from genome assembly GCA_027451745.1 of Candidatus Melainabacteria bacterium. Taxonomy (GTDB): domain Bacteria; phylum Cyanobacteriota; class Vampirovibrionia; order Obscuribacterales; family Obscuribacteraceae; genus JABDBL01. Next base: position 52,414 of record DAIDIP010000003.1, on the reverse strand, counting down.
TACAAAGCCAAGAATTCTAATTTTTTTGCCGTACGGTTGGCTGCAGGAACTACTAGCTCATTGATACCAAAACTGACAATACTAGTCATCAAACCAAAAGCAAGTGGGGCAGCCATAATGCGATAAAAACTAATCCCGCTGGTTCTAAGAGCGATGATTTCAGAGTCTCCGCTCAGTCTGTTAAAAACAATCAAAGTTCCTAACAACACACCAATTGGAATAGTTAAAACGATAATTTCAGGCAAGTGTAAGCCAATGATAGTGAAAGCCATATTCCATGGCACACCAGAACGCATGACTAAATTGAAAATAGACTTTAATTGATCAGCTCCAAACCATACACCGGTGACAACACCAATACCAAACAAAAGTGGTTGCCAAAATTCATTGGCAATATAGGTGTCCATGATTTTGAGATTGAAATTATTGCTGAAATTGTTAATCAAATGGTTAATCACAGGGTAAAGTCCTCACCTAAATATTGTCTTCGAGCTACAGGATTTTCAGCCACCTCTTGCGAAGATCCTGCGACTAGAATTTTTCCTTGATCAATGAGATAAGCTCTATCAGTAATCTTGAGAGTGGCTCTTGGATTGTGGTCAGTTAGAAGCACTCCCAAATTCCATTCATCTCTTAAACGTCTAATTAAACCCTGAATATCAGCAATCGATATTGGGTCGATACCGGTAAATGGTTCGTCCAAAAGAATAAACTTAGGTTCTGTTGCCAAACAGCGAGCCAATTCCAAACGCCGTCTTTCACCACCGGATAATTGAACAGATAAAGTATTTTCCAAATACTGTAAGCCAAACTGTTCGAGCAAATATTTGATTTTTTCGTCTTGCTCTCTTTTAGATAAATTGAGCATTTGTAAAATCAAACGGATATTATCGCCAGCGGTTAGTTTTCTAAAAGTAGAAGCTTCTTGGGGCAAATAGGCGATACCAAGACGTGATCTTTGATGGATAACCATTTTTGTCAGATCATGTTGACCGAAGCGTATATGACCCTTCTCTGGTTTTACAAGTCCTAAAACCATATCGAATGACGTAGTTTTCCCTGCACCGTTACGTCCTAATAGACCTACTACTTCACCACGCGAAACAGTAAAACTGACATTGTCTACAACTTTACGACCGCCGTAGCTCTTCTGTAGGCCGTCTATATATAAAGTGTTTTGGTCTCCGGTTGAATGACCAGATACTCTGGAAATATGCTCTTTTGTTTTCATGCTAATACTGGAATTCATCTGATTGTTTCTATTCTACTGCTACCAATTGCGGTGCCGGTGTTGCCACTAGATCCACTTTTGGCTCGGAAAGCTAAAGCACTATTGCTTTTTTGGGGTTCACGTTTTTGTTCGCCCGGTGAACCTTGAATAATGAGCGCTTTTGTATTGCCTTCTGCTAATACCTTCTTGGTAGCTACAGCCATTGTGATTCGATCGGCTATCCAACGTTTTCCTGGTTGAGATATTTGTGAGCGCTCAGTAAAGATTACCTTTTCTGCTCGTCCATCGGCATTTCTCAATAGAAGTACTTTGGGTCCTACACCAACGATGTCTTGATAGTAAACACGTACATTACCATCAGCCGACATTCTGCCAGTATTCTGGTTCATGTCTTGTGAATCTGAAACAACGATAATGGAATCATCATCGCTGCCAGCCCCTGCTGTCGCTGGAGCTGCGGTAACCCCACCAGCATTAGGCTTAGCACTAATTACCTTTTTATTTCCGGCGGTCTTGCTGCTATCTAATGGTTTTTGTTGGATCATTCTTGATTTTACATTTCCTGTAGCTTGCAAGCGCTTAGTAGAAAGATAATAGGTAATCATTTCAGCCTGAGTGTTGTTTCCGTCTTGGAAGGCGTTGACATGACCAGTAAACAAAGCGGTTTCAGGTTTGTTGTCTGTACCATATACAAGTTTTAACTTGTCAGCAAATACTGAAATAGCCCCGTGGATAACATGTACGTGGCCAGAAGCATCAAACTTACCTGAATCTTTTTCGTATTCCTGATAATCGGAATCAGTAATGATTTTTTCTAATGCTTCTGTTGGTTTACCCGATCCAGCTTTTTTTGTAGCACTACCAATGGTGCTAGGTTGTGTGCTAGCCTCAGGTTTTATCCGTTGATTGTTTTCATCATCACTTGCTTGTGGCCAGGCAAAAGGCTGTTTGCCATTTCCTTTGCTTGCCACTGTGGCTTTATTACCACCAGTAGATGTTGGCTTACTGGCTGCTTTTTGTCCAGGTCCTGCCTTCATATCTACTTGTGTATCATTGCCAGAAGATATAACTTCCGAATGGGCATTGCCTTGGGCTATAAATCTAGAATTTGCTATTTCAAAAACAAGTGTGTCAGCACTTATTTTGCTTTCGTTTTGAGTCAAATAAGGATGTCCGACAAATATAGCTTTTTGTGGCTGTCCTGCACTATCACGAAATAATTTAGCCTCTGGCGCTTTTACAATACTGTCTTTATACCTAACAGTTACATCGCCCTTTGCTAAAACCACATTTTCGCCAAATTCTTGTTCATTAGCTTGAATGTCGATTGGTCCAGTGGCTTGCGGTACTGCCGATGATTGTGCGCAGCTATCTATAACTATGACAGTCTGAAAAAAACCGAGGCAAATACTGCCGGCAAAGAAAAACATCTTACCGATTACCGAATTCTTAGCCAATATAGTTTTTTTCTCTTTTTTCATTTTATTCATATTCTTTCAGCCTAAGCCTTCTGATTATTCCTCAAGTGACCCAATTAAAGCACGAGTATGTCCCGTAATCTTGACATTAGTTAAGTTCTCGCTTGCAAGCGAGCCGGAAGCCATGTCACCAATCACCCTGGCTAACTTTGCCCAGATGATGTTAACATTGCCAGTGGCTTGAAACTGATTTTTTTTGTCTAATTCAACTTGTGCAGCCTCAAGCTTCACTTTACCTTCTTCACCCATTGCCACTACCTGTTGCTTTTCTGTACCGGATAGTTTGACAAGTCTGGTTACTTCATTTGTATGACCTGCAGGTGCAGACAAACGCATTTTCAAAGTTTTTCCATCCATATAATCAACATGAACATCCTTGAGATTAACATCATGTGAAATTGGCTCCATGCGTCCTTCTTTTGCAGCCAATAGCCAACGGACTTGATTGCTATCATCAACTTCTTTCAATTCGTAATTTTCAATTATGGTCGAATCAGTATTTGGATTAACTTTTTGTGCCTCGTTGAACTCTTTAACTTGTCGATTAGCTTCATTTTGAGCATAAAACCAAAATGAAATAATAACCGTAGGAATAGCCAAAGTGCCAATCAACTTGGAAGAATTTTTACCTAAAAATTGTGCTAGCACCAGGTTCCCTTGCCTCAAAACTCAAACAAATAATCTGGAATGGACCAGTAAAAACAATACTTGTACAACTAATTAGGCAATCCCCTCAGTGCCACTGCCTTTGAAATATTATGTATGCATTCTTTTAAATTGCCTTGCTGTAAATAGCTCTCGCCTAAGAAAAAGTAAGCAGCTGGGTTATTTGGCGCTAGAGCAAGGCAGGCTTTCCAGGCATCCATTGACTGGCTAATATCGCCTGTGTAATCAGCATACAAAAAAGCTCTGTAAGCGCGAGCCCACATATCTTTTGGTTCGCGTGCTAACAAATCATCAAGGTTATGTAGGGCTGATTCATAGTAGTTTTTAACTTGTGGCACCATCTCTGGTGGCAAACCGCCCCAGCGACCAGCTGCCTGACTAGTTGGTAAACTTTTGCTCGATACTATAGAGTCATTTGGCTTAGATAATGATTGAACCCAGGTCTGATGCCAATCAGTTTTAGCTTGGACAGATGATGAGCTGGAACCATTATTTGCCATTTTTATAACGGGCTTTGCATAATGGGTCAATACATAAGCTTTCATGTAATAAGCCCAGGCAAGACCATAGCGAACACGATTATCATCAGGATACGATTTAAGCATTTCTTCGTATTCGCTAATCATATGATCAAAATAAGCTGGACCACCTTTTCCTTCGGCTAATTTGCGAGCTCGGCGCACTTCATGTAATGCATCTTCTACATCACTAGTTCTTGTTAGTGCTACAGCTAAGACAAAACTTGCCTCGGGACTATCAGGAAATGCAGCTACTTGCTGTTTTGCTAAAGCTACATCATAAGTAGCGACAATGTCCTCAGTTTGCATGCCGGTAACTAATGGTTGTCCAGGCTTAAGCAATAAGGTTGGTGTTGGACTATTTTTTGACTGCTCGGATTCCAAATTTTCCAACGCCAAAGCAGGCAATCCATACCCGTTCAAAGAGCAAGTATTAAAAAGCATAAGAAATAAAACAAATATACGCAGAGGCATCTAGATTCCCCTCAAAAGCCTTGCTAATCATATCAGAGTTATTTCAGTTGCCAACATGCTCCAAAATCAATTGTCAACAAAAATAAATCATAACGACAACTTACTAGATGCCTAAAGATCGCCCTTTGCCTGAGAATGACAATTATCTCATTCTTCGTTTTAAGAAAAAACGCTCAGTTTGATGAGAAATAAAAAATGATCAACGATTCTTACCGGCGGCAATAAAATCAGCAAATCTTTGAAAAAGATATCTCGAATCATGAGGACCTGGACTGGATTCAGGATGATATTGAATACCGAAAATTGGTAAAGCTCGATGTGTAAATCCTTCTACACTCTTATCATTTAAATTTATATGAGTAAGCGCCAGTGAATCTGGCAAAGTAGACTCATCTACAGCAAAACCATGATTTTGACAGGTGATTTCAACTTTTCCTGTTAGCAAATCTTTGACAGGTTGATTGCCGCCACGATGACCAAATTTCAATTTGTATGTTTTAGCACCAAGAGCCAAAGACAAAAGTTGATGCCCTAAGCAAATGCCAAAAATTGGCAATTCTGAAGCAATTAATCTTTTCATTTCTTCAATAATGTTTTTGCAAGCGGCTGGGTCTCCTGGACCATTAGATAAGAAAATCCCATCAGGGTGCTTAGCTAAAATTTCAGCTGCAGTAGCAGTCGATGGATATACATCTAAAGAAAAATTATGATCAGCTAGTTGATTAAGGATATTGGCTTTAATGCCAAAATCCATTACAGCTACTTTAAATTGACCGCTACCCATATGATAGGACTTATTAGTTGTCACTTCATTAGTGAAATCTGCACCAGTCATAGCCGCCGATTTTTTGGCCATATCGATTAATTTTTCTGGGCTTAGACCTTCATTACTTAAAGCGCAGCGCATGGCACCTTTATCACGTATATGTTTGGTTATTGCTCGTGTATCAACTGAGCTAATCCCAACAATATTTTGTTTGGCGAGAAATTCTGATAAGGAATATTTGGCACGCCAAGAACTATATCTGCGGCTCAAATGTCTAATTACAAGTCCGCGCGCATAAATCTTTTTGGACTCTAAATCCTCTTCATTAGCACCATAATTGCCAATCTCTGGATATGTAAGTGTTACAACCTGACCAGCATAGCTGGGGTCAGTCATAATCTCTTGATAGCCAGTCATACTTGTGTTGAAAACAAGTTCGCCAACGGTAGTACCCTTTGCCCCAAAGCCAAAACCAGGAAAGTAACGGCCGTCTTCAAGGGCTAAAACAGCAATATTCTTTTCGTTCTTGCCAAAAGATGGCGACGAAATACCAGTTGCTAATTCGGTCAAAGCAATTTCCTCATGTAACAAAGTATATTATCAATAAGCACTAAATTGAGATAGTACGACAATAATCCTCGTTAAAATGAACAAAGCAACAATATATATTGTCTTTAGGAAAATATATTTACGGGATTAGATAAAAATGAGCGAAGGTAAATAGACACTATGCAGGGATTTCAGACGGCTTGGCAATTGTTGCTACCACAAACAGTTCTGGTGATTACTATATTGATAGCCAGTTTGTGGAATTTGTGCTTCCCAAAATTGCGATATTTTAATGCCTGCATTAGTTTCATTGGCTGCATTATCGCTTTCTGCGCTTTGCTCTTACAAGATTTAGGCAGTCCCCAAGTTTTATTTGGCGGACTATTTACTATAGATCACTTAACTATCTGCTTTAGTCTAATAGCGTTAATAGTAGCCATGGTGGTTATTTTTATGACTTCCGGCTATGAGCAACACTTAGGAAGGAATGTCGGTGAATTTTACGCAATAATCTTGACAGCCACTTTGGCAGTCATGTTATTAGCCGGGGCTACAGACTTGATTATGCTTTTTGTTGGCATAGAAACACTAACAATATGTTGTGTTATTTTGGCCGGCTTTCATAAAGGCGACAAAAAGAGCTCCGAAGGATCGCTTAAATATTTACTATCTACCGCTGCTACAACTGCAACCTTACTATATGGTCTTTCGTTTATTTATGGTTTGACCGGTTCTACTAATTTCAATGTTATACGCGATCAAATGTCTTATTTGTCCTTGCCACCAACTTCTCTATTGATAATGTTTCTTATAGTGCTTGTAATGAGCGCCATCGGCTTCAAACTGGCTGCAGCACCATTTCATATGTGGGCTCCAGATGTTTACGAAGGTGCTCCAACTCCAGTGACCGCATTTCTTTCTATTGGTTCAAAAGCAGGCGGTGTTGTGGTTGCTTTACGTTTATTGATGGTAGTTTTTAGAAGTTCTGCCCAAGATTGGGGCTTAATTGTGGTGGCTCTGGCGGTGCTATCCATGATTCTTGGAAATTTGATTGCGCTCTCCCAAACTTCATTCAAACGTATGCTTGCTTATTCTTCCATTGCCCATGTGGGTTACATTCTTATTGGCTTAGTTGCTGCTACACAAGTAGATGAAGGGACACAAGTACAAAAAGGTCTGAGTGCCATAATCTTTTATATTGTTATTTATGGCGTAATGAACCTAGGAGCATTTGCTGGCGCTATTCTTTTCAGTAATGAAACAGGCAGTGATTCTATTAATGACTATGCTGGACTGATTAAAAAGAGACCAATACTTGCTTTGCTTCTCTCGCTTTGTTTAGTAAATCTAGCCGGTTTACCTATTCCTCCAGCAGGCTTCTTAGCTAAATTCTTTATTTTCTCAGCGGGTTTTTCTACTTCATGGCATGCTTTTGGTGTGCCAGTTGGGCCAATGTTAGTCATTATTGGTTTAATTACCAGTATTCCAGCAATTTTTTATTACACACGTGTAGTGATAAAAATGATTGCTCAAGAACCAAGTTCAGCTGTTGCCGCTTTATCTGTTAAAGAAAGCGAAGACACATTAGTTAGCCAAATTGGTCCACAAATAGCCTTAGTATTTTGCTCTGTTCTTATTCTTGGCTTAGGAACAGTACTAGTGGATCCTCTAATGGCTCTTTCACAAAGATCAGTACAGCCAATTGTTGGTACGGACTTAAATAGCTACAATACTGGCGTCCCGCAACTTCTGCCTTCGCTTCCTCTCACGCGCTAATATTTAGGCATACAATGAATATAAGCCCTCGTAGTTCAGCTGGATAGAACACCGCCGTCCTAAGGCGGGTGTCGGGGGTTCGAATCCCTCCGAGGGTATATTTTCACAAAGGTCCGGCCTGGAAATACAGGTAACAGAATCCCTCTTGGATGGGTTGCAAAGCTTACCGGGGACAAAGATTACTAAATAAAGAACTATGAATGCTAAAACCAGACAACCTCGCCTTCGTCTTTGTGACCCTAGCATTTCTTAATACAAACTCTATGCTGGTGTCCAATGCCTCTAAACCTCAGCCCAAAATTAGTCAAAGCCAAAATCTTCCTCCAAGTGCTGCTTATTTAAATAGTGTCAAACAACGCTTAGAACATTTCTGGACACCAGCTAGAGCACAGAAAATACACGCGACAGTAGCTTTTCGGATCGTTAAAGATGGACGTATTGGCTGGGGCGAACTCACTGATGCTGCATCTGATACTGCAGCCAATTTTTCGGTTCTAGATGCAGTGAGTTTTAGCGCTCCCTTTCAGTCACCAGCATCTCAAAATTTTGTAGATGTAGAAGCTGATTTTGATAGTGATTTTTTTCCTCAATATCGACTTTGGCTATTCACATCCGAAATAATTTACTCAAACAAAAAGAAAGGAGAGGTGGCCCAACCTCTCCTTTCTTTAACTTCTCTTGAGCATATTCAAGAAAAACTATTGGCCTGCAGCAACTTTCTCCTGTCTTTTGCTTTTGGCTTTAACTTTATTATCGATTTCAAGTAAATTGAAATCATTATCTATTTGGTCTGAAACAGTACTACCAGAAAAAATTTCTGCAATAGATTTATCCTGCTCATTAGCAATTTGATCATCTATAAGTATTTGTCCACCAATTGCTGCACCTTGATCCATTTCTTTTGTTTTTGGTTTTGGTGGCAAAGACATCTGATTAGCTTCCACTACAGGAATAACGCGATTTTTCCCTTGTTGATCAACAAAGCGATCAAAAAGCAATCTACCTGAAACAGCAATTTGATTGCCTTTCTCCAAATATTTGCCGGCTAGTTCAGCTAATTTACCCCAGGTTTCCACACGATAAAAATCAGCCGTATCGCCGCCGCGCGCAGGTCTACCAAAAGCATTTACCGCAACAGTAAAAGTTGTTTTTACTTTGCCGCTAACAAAATGCATTTGTTCAGGTGGCTTAACTAAATTACCTACTATTGATATATTGGCTAAACTCATTTTTTGCCTCACTTTCCAATCCTCAATTTCTCAAAGGGGTGCCGTCCTTAAAGCTCCTGCCTATAGCTTTAAAAGACAAATTTGATTTATTATTTTGAGATATGAGGGATGATTACCCCGATACTTTATGAAGTCAGACTAACATACCATACATACGTAAGTCAAGGCCCAAAAATGAAATTTTGGCGCTGAGCATCCAAAGAGGTATACAAATTGTCCATAGGACCTCAAGCAGCAGGCGACTGGAGCCAGCGCTACATTTTTCGCCAAATCTTGGCTCAAGGTGGCATGGGCATTATTTACTTAGCCGAAGATAAAGAACAGCAAAATACTTCTTGTGTAATTAAGCAACTGATCCTTCGCCCTGCTAGCAAATACGAACATGATGAATTTGTTCGTCTGTTCAGACGTGAAGCTGAAGTCCTAAAATTTCTCAATCATCCAGGCATTGTCCGCTTGATTGATAGTCATGCCACAGAAGATGGTCATTACTTCTTAGTAATGGACTATATAGAAGGTAAAAGTCTTGATGAACTACTCCGGTTGAAAGGAAAATTCTCTTGCCAGTCAACTGTAGAAATTGCCATTCAGTGCTGCGAAGTATTGGAATATTTGCACAAACGCAATCCTCCTATTATTTATCGCGATCTCAAACCTAGCAATTTGATGCTTACTCCTGAAGGCTATATCATTTTCATAGATTTTGGTATAGCTAGAGCCCTGATGCCAAATTCAATGGCTGCTACGCGGGTAGTTAGTACAGGTTATTCACCACCTGAACAATATTATGGTAAACCCGAATTGCGCAGCGATCTCTATGCTCTAGGCGCAACAATGGGACAATTATTGACCGGTGTAAAACCAAAGCCGCTTTCCACTTCTATTCCATCAAAAACTAACCCCGAAATTATGCCAGCCATAGATAATTTAGTGACGCGATTGACCGCTACTTCTCCAGAGGATCGCCCGCCCTCAGCCCAGTATGTCCGCTATGAGCTTTATCATATCTATAAAGAATTAGATCCTGATTTTGTTATTCCAGAAGAAGCAAAGCTAGGGGATTGGCGAAAAACTAACAATAAAGATATTAAGCAACCAATGCTGAGTCAATGGTGGCAGACGTTGTTAGGTAAAATAACATCTCGATAGATCTATTTTTCTTTGCTTTTCTCGATATGCCTAATTTCATCAGCAACTTTTTTCTCTGTCAAAATTTGGCTACCATCTGCTGCTACTTTAAGATGCCCTACTATTCTGCCCGTATTTGTTAATGGCACTGCCCAGCACGATTCTGGCTCTCTAAACTCAGCTCCATCTAAAACCGAAAGCTGAGGTGCAATTTCGTTGAGCTTCTTTTGCACAATGTCTATAATTTCCTCTTTCCCCTTACTGAATCCATGTAGACCTTTTGGTAAAAGACTGCCGTCGTCTGGACTAAAATGTAAAACAGCTACCGGGATATCGCCTAATAACAATGAACCTTTTATTTCCATTTCACCATGTGGACCATGATGCCTCCAAACTTTTCCTGGCTTCAGAGACGCCAAGCAATTTTTGCTAGCTAAAATTGCTTTTTGAGCGTTTTCTGATGTGTTGAAAATCCTTCCAATTGAAGGTTTTTCGTTGTGAGGACCTTTATGTACTGGTGTCATCTTTTACCTCCAGGACTAATCCATAAGACCATGTGTTTTTAACTTACTGTAGAGAAGTTGTCTATTAATGCCAAGAATGCGAGCCGCTTCGCTTCTACTTCCATTTGCCTCCTTTAAAGCTTTTATGATTAGGCGCTTCTCTAAAGTTGCGGTTGCGTGGTAATAATCTAATTCGCTATCATCTAATAAATTATCTTTTTGTATGATCATGCCTAAATCACTTTTCTCGATAGTCAATGACTGTACTGTGGCGTTTAAGTGATAAATTAGGTTTTGTAATTCCCTGACATTGCCAGTCCAACCATAATTAGTTAGCACGTTAGCTGCAGCCTCACTAAGTTGTTTGGGTTTTTGAGGATTGGCTTGTGCTAGGAATAATTCTGCTAAGGCAATAACATCCGCTCCGCGCTCTTTCAAAGGCGGCAGAATAATAGGCAATACATTCAAGCGGAAGTATAGATCTTCGCGAAAGCATTTTTCTCTTACCATGTTAACCAAATCATATTGCGTGGTGGCAATGATGCGCAATTTGGCAAGCGAGTCAAGACGTGCTTCTATGGTAGATTCTTTTAGAGCCCGGACTAACATAGCCTGCATTTTCTGATTAAGATCCCCTATTTCATCAAGAATAACTGTTCCGATGCCGCCAGGAGATAAAGATTGAAAAGAGTCGTAGTCTTCCGGTACAGCTGTACAGTCAATGACAGTCAAGGGTTCTTTTGAATGTCGACTATGTTTGTGAATCAAACGAGCAACCGTATCCTTGCCGGTACCTGTATCTCCAATAATTAATACGGTGGCTTCGCAGCCAGCTGCTATACCGGTCAGCTTTTCCACTTGTCGCATAACCGTACTTGTGCCTATTAATTCGCTGCTTATATCTAAATTGGGATCAACACAATTATTTTCTTTAGGCTTGCTGAGGATTTTATTTAAGACTGAGCTTAATTCAACGAAACTTAAAGGTTTGTTCAAATGATCGAATGCCCCCAATCTCATTGCCTCTATTACTTCATCACTTTTTGCTCGGGAAGTAATGATCACCACCGGTATTGAATTTAAAGATGGCTTCTCTTTAATAGCGCGCAAAGAATCAATGGCTGTCTTTTGTTGATCAACAAAGATCAAATCAATGTTGTTGCATCTTATTTGTTCTAGTACCTCGTGGACTGAGCAGGAGTCAATAACTTTTTGCTGCAATTTTTCCAGCATTTCGATTAATACACTATTTGTCTGATCTCTTAGTATAAGAACGCTGGACATCTAATCAATTTCCTCGACTGGTATGATTTGACTGTGAGTTTCTTTCAGGCAAAGTAACAGACTATCATAACTGACAAAGTGTTCTAAGTTTTGTTAATCCGGTTGCAATATCTAGCCTGAAGGGGGTAAAAACAAAAAATACCGCGCCGATGATAAATACAAAGGCTATTAAATAATTCCATCGGAATTCTTCTTTTAAATAAAGCACAGAAAAGAATGCGAAAACAGTTAGGGTAATAACTTCTTGAATGATTTTAAGCTGGGCGGTGGAAAAATGAAGGCTGCCTACTCTATTGGCTGGCACCTGAAAACAATACTCCAATAGTGCTATTGACCAGCTTGCTAATATTGCTTGCCAGATGGGTGTTTCCTTGAAACGCAAATGGCCATACCAGGCAAATGTCATAAAAATATTCGAGATTGCCAAAAAGGTTATTGTAAAGACTGCTTGCATATTTAATAACTCCTTTACGTTCGATGCTTAGCTATCATCACTATTTTGCTTTAGGCGTTAGCGAAAAGATGACAGAATCTCTTACATATATGTAAGACTTCAGGACATGTGGAATATATTTTTACCGGTTTCTTACCGCCTTCTATTAAAAATCGCGTAAAATAAGAACTGCACTAAAATAGGGCTTCATGACAACATTGAAGCGCTCTGGGACTAGTTTCGAATAGGTAATCACAGTGAGCGAAAATCAAAATCCACAAAAAAAGATTCGTGTCGGAGTACTTTTCGGCGGTAAATCAGCTGAGAAAGAAGTTTCTTTGGCAACCGGAAGATATGTCCTAAATCTTCTTGATTCCTCCAAGTACGAGGGCATTCCCCTGTATATGAGCTATTCTGGATTACTGTGGCACTTGCCACCGAAATTGGTGCTGCAAAATACCACAAAAGATGTGGAAGAAAAACTTGAAGCCTCTGCAAAGCACATTCGTTTTGAAGACCTCAGCAGTGTAATAGATTTTGCTTTCATTGCTCTTTTAGGAAAATACGGTGAAGATGGTGCCATCCAAGGGGTACTGGAGATGGTTAAGGTTCCTTATTCAGGTTCAGGTATATTGGCTTCAGCTGTTTGTATGCATAAAGGTGTCCACAAGCGCTTTTTAAAAGCAAACGGTATTACCGTAGCCGAAGACATTACTGTGTATAGAACCGATTATGGCAAGTCACAGAAAGTCGAATCAATAGTTAAAGAAATTAATGAACGTTTTGGTTTCCCTGTAATCGTCAAACCAGTTGCTGAAGGTTCTAGCATTGGTGTTTCTTGTGTGCGCAGCGCTAAAGGGCTAGATGCTGCTCTTAGAGAAGCATTAAAATGGGACGACGAAGTCTTAATTGAAGAATTTATTGTCGGTCAAGAATTTATGTGTGTCGTTGTTGGTGCTGATGAGCCTGTAGCCATGCAACCTTCTGAAGTGGAATTTAGCGGTGACTTTTTTACTTATGAAAACAAATATATGCCTGGACAGGCTGTTTATCACACGCCAATTAGAGCTCCGCAAGAAAAAATAAAAGAAATTCAGGACATTGGTGTTAAAGTCTATAAAATGCTCAATATCCAAGGTTATGGACGTGTAGATGGTTTCTTGAAAAACAAAGAAACAGTCTATATCAGCGAGCCACATACTGGAACAATTATGGTTCCATCATCTTATGTGTTCCAACAAGCGTCCTTGCAAGACATGTTATTAAAGGGTAAAGGCGGGCTGAAGAGCAAGGGTGGAGCAAAGTTCAATCCTCGCACATTTATTTCTACAATAATTGATCTCGGCATGGCGGCCCATGAAGAGAAAGTGGGGGTATCTTAAATGACTAATATGAGAGTAGGCGTATTTTTTGGCGGTTGTTCGTCAGAAAAAGAAATTTCTCTAGAAAGTGGACGGCATATATATAACAGCTTAGACAATAGCAAATATCATATTATTCCTATCTATGTAAGTTACGATTTGAAATTCTATGAAGTAGCAGAACGTCTTTTGTGGATGAATGCCACTGCTGATATAGAAAAATGTTTAGAGACTGATGCTAAAAGAATTTATTTTGAAGATCTAAAAAATATCATTGATTTTGCCTTTCTTGGCTTGCATGGCAAATATGTAGAAGATGGCGCTTTGCAGGGCTTGTTAGAAATTTTGCAAATACCATATAACGGACCAAGAATTATCGGTGCAGCAATCGGTATGGATAAAGTTTTTCAAAAACAATTACTCAAAGCAGCCGGCTTGCATTACGCTCCTCATGTAGTCATTCGCAAAGACGATTTGGAAAATCTTTCTCAAGTAGAAGACAAAGTAGAAAAGGAACTTGGTTTTCCTTGTGTTGTAAAACCATCTTGTGAAGGCTGCAGTACTGGTATTTCTAAAGTAAATGACCGCTCGCAGTTAAAAGCTGCCATTCATGAAGCTATGAAATGGGATCGCGTTATCATGGCTGAAAAATTCATGAATATGATGGAAGTCACTTGTGTTGTATTAGGCAACGAGCACCCAGTTGCGCTTCTACCAACAGAGACGCCTTTTAAAGGCGAATTTCTAACTTTAGAAGAAAAATTCTTGCCTGGAGATGCGCAAATGATCACTCCTCCAAGAGTGCCAGAAGAAGACGTCAAAAAAATGCAAGACGAATTTGTTAAAGCGTATAGAGCTATGAATTTGCGTGTGTATACCCGCATCGATGGTTTTTGGGATACTAATGAAAGAAAACTGTATATTAATGAGCCAAATACTTTGCCGGGCGTAACCCCTTCAACAATGGTATTTCATCAAGCTGCTGAAGCGGGTATGAGCCCTACAGCTTTCTTTGATAAATTAATTGAGCTTGCTTTAATGGAGCACGGTGTAAATACTAAGCAAGAAGCTGTAGCCTAACTAATCAGTTAAATAAAGGTAGCTACTATGCAAGAATTAAATCTAGATCCGCTCGCAAAGGCACTCAAACAATTAGAGGAGGGTTTAGAGCAAATGAATTTAAATCCTGATGATGAGTTGCGACGCGATGGAGTTATCCAGCGTTTTGAGTATAGTATGGATCTTTCCTGGAAATTGTTGCAACGATATCTAAAAGTGATTGCTCAAATCGATGATGCTAGTATAAGAACAAAAAAAGATCTTTTTCGCGAAGCAGCTAGACTTAGATTGGTTGCCGATGCCGGATCTTGGATCGGACATTATGAAGCTCGCAACGAGACATCGCATAGCTATAACGTTGAAGTAGCTAAAAAGGTGGCTGAAGAGGCCAAAGTATTTTTGCCTGACGCTATAGCTTTATTGGAGTCATTAAGACATGCCACTTGATGTTCGCCCCGATCATTTAGCAATCGTTAGAGACGTACTTAAACGTTATGTTCCTGATTATCGGGTTGCGGCTTTTGGTTCTAGAGTAACCGGGAAAGCAAAAAAAACATCAGATCTAGATTTATGCATAATAAGTAATGAGCGTATTCCATTTGAAACGCTTGGTTATTTACGTGATGAATTCAGTCTTTCTGACTTACCGTATAAAGTTGATGTCATCGATTGGGCAGCAATTGCTCCTGATTTTAGAAAAATTGTTTTAGAAAATTGCTTTGAAATTCAGTCCGTGAACAATTAAAGTATATTTCTTTAATGCTTTGTATATTAATTGAATCCATGGCTTCTGCAGAACCGTAATTTATTAGAATCTCTTTTTAAAACATGCCTAAAACATAGAATCTATAAATACTGATCTGGTAAATCGTTTTCCATTAACACAGTGCAGTTGTTTTTTGTTTGCAAATATTCTGGCACTTTAGCTCGCCCTGTCAACTGCATAATTTTATGGCTTTCATATCCAGCAGACAAAATGCCCTCTTTCATAGCCTGTAAATTAGCAGAATTGCCAACCAAAACAATTTCATCGCAAACACTAGCTGCTAGACCGCCCACTTCTTTATGAATAGCCAAGGCTTTATCGCCAAGTTCAACAATGCCAGGTGTAATAAGCACTTTATTGCCCTGGAACTGTTTTAGAGTTTCTAAAGCCTCTCTAAATCCTGTAGGATTGCTGCTATAGGTGTCGTCTAGCATCGCGATGCCATGATTAACTCGAAGTTCAAGTCTATGGGGAATTTGTTTTACTTTGCTGACCCTATCAATAACATCATTTATATTTTGTCCGCAAGATAAAGCTACCGCAATAGCAGCCAAAATATTAGAAAGATGTCCTTTACCAATAAGGGCTGTATTTAAATTATAAGTCTGCCCTTTATAAGAGAGTTCGAAGACCGATTTATTATTTTCAATGCGCCAACTATTGATTGAAATAATCTCTTTGCAGTATTCGCTACTCTTACCACCAAGAGAATAACCAATCAAATAAATACGCTTGCGATCTAGCTTATCTTTAAAACGAATTATATTTTCTCTGACTAAGTCATTATCTAGATTAACAATACCTGTACCACCACTATTCAATGTAGTGAGAATTTCAAATTTGGCTTGAATTGTGTTTTCAATTGAACCAAATCTTTCTAAATGTTGTTCGTTTATTCCTGTTAAAACACCAATATCCGGACTGACCAGTTCACAAAATTCTTTGACGTCCCCACGTTTATAGGCACCCATTTCGCACACAAAAAATTTATAGCGTTTATTCAGCTCATAATCTATTGTTTTGAATATGCCAAACATTGTGTTATATGACTTAGGTGTTATATGGCATTTTGGTAACACTTGTCCAATTACCATTTTGCTTGATGTTTTACCAAAACTGCCAGTTATGCCAATTACAGTTAAATGATGTTGTTCTTTTAGATTACGAATTTTGTTTTTAATAAGCTGCTTAACGCGTAAACGATTGAAAATTTCATACGGCCTAATTACACCCAAAGCTAATATCAATAAGACATAGCTGTTGAGCCATAAAATAGCTGTGGCAATCAAGGCTATAAAAATATTTTGCGTAAAGAACAAATACAGAGCACAAACTGTAAAAATAAGAATAGATAGCCTATACAATTGTTTTGCTTTGACTGTCCAAACAGGTTCTTTATTTTCTGGTTTAAAACCAATATAGTGTTTAGCAATCCAGTTTAAAAAGCGCAGAACTCGGTAGGCTTCTAGTTGAAAAATTAGCAGGTAATACTTCAGATTCATAGCTAATGAGCACTCACTACTTTTGCATCCAATTCTAAGCTACTAACAAAGTCATCAACAATTTCAGCTAATTCTTGTGCTGAGTCTAGGTTTAAATGATGACTTCCTCCCCAAATGATTTTTATATATGAATCAGGAATCAATTTTTCAAATATTTTGGATTGGTCAAAAGATAGTGTTTTATCCTCACTGCCCCAAATAATTATCGATGGCAAATTTATATTTGGCAGCAGTTTGAACAATTTGTAATTTGCTACTTTAACCATTGTGTCCCGCATTGATCCAGCTTCTTGGTAATCCCGTGAACCGAGCTTTTTACGATAATTGTCTAAGATATTTTCGCCAGTTTTGCCAAGAGGTTTCACCAACCATTTAATTGTTTTGAACCAAAGAATCTTTAGTCTTACTTCTAAACTGGGCATATCTACACCACCGCTACTAACAAAAACTAAAGCGCGAGCAATGTTAGTATCATTAGCAATTTTGCAGATGATTCTGCCTCCATGCGAATGTCCCATCAATATTGGTTTTTCGATTTCTAATTCTTGAATAAGTTTTGTTATTGCTTTGCTATAGTCCTCGACTCCCCAGGGAATAGGTGGTGTATCACTGCCGCCAAAGCCTGGCAAATCCACTAAAAATATTTGGTATTTATTTGCTAGCAGCTGAGCAAAAGGATACCAGTTATCTGAGCGATCGCCCCAACCGTGGAGAACTACAATTGGCTGCCCACTCCCGTACACTTGGAAATTGATATTTAAATTATCTATCGGGATTTGCATAGTGATTAACTATTTGGAACCTTTACTTTCCACGGCTCTAATTCTTCTGCTGTGAATTCTCCTAGCGTTTTCCATTCTGGGCGCATTTTTATAGAGAATTTTTCGTATACGCTATTTTGCATATGTCTTATTAATGCTGTGGCATCTGTTGAAGTGGCGTTACCTAAATTAATGACAAAATTTGCGTGTAATTGTGAAACAGCAGCTTGGCCAGAAGTGAATCCTTTTAAGCCGGCTTGTTCTACTAAGTACCCTGCACTACGATTTGGTTCGGGATTGACAAAAGTGCTGCCAGCATTTGGAAAACCTATTGGTTGGGTCTTCAATCGATATTCTTCGTTTGCTTTTATTTTTGCTTCTATTTCACTTTGTTTGCCTGCACGTAAATTTAGGCGAGCTGAAACAACAACTTGGCTCCCCAGATCAATAGTAGACTTACGATAACTAAAGGACAAATCGTCTTTTGTCATAGTAATAAGCTTATTTTGTTTGACATCGTATATAAGAGCCGACTCTACTAATTCAGCCATACAACTACCATGAGCGCCTGCATTCATTACCACTGCACCGCCCACAGTGCCTGGAATGCCAACTAAAAATTCGAGTCCCGATAAGTTTAAACCAGCCGCAAAGCGAGCTAGATGAGGTAGCCTCACGCCTGCGGATGCTTCAATTAAATATGTATCTAATTGTTTTATGTCGAGCATCTGCGCAGTTCTTATAACGCTGCCTTTTACACCACTAGAGGACACAAGTAAATTAGAGCCGCCACCTAAAATATGCCAAGGTTCACTTATTTGATCTAGACGAGTGATTATCGAAATCAATTCTTCGGTGGTTTTTGGTTGAAAAAGACGCTGAGCCTCTCCGCCAATTCTCAAAGTAGTATAGCGAGCTAGTGGTTCGTGAGTATGTTCTTCCATACTTAGGTCTGTAACAATCGCAGTAATTGTGGTCCAACATTAGTTATATCGCCAGCACCAATAGTGATCACTAAATCATGAGGTTGTAAAAAGCCTTTTATTTTTGCGGCCAACTCTTGCGAGGGTCCTGGCAAATGATGACAATTTTTTTGCTTTACTTCTTTGCAAAATCGCTCGCTATTGATATCGGGTATTGCACCCCCGCGAGCAATGTATACATCGGCAATCAATAATAAATCGCAATCACTGAAAGCGTCACAAAATTCACTCCAGAAATCTCGCAATCTACCGGGCTGATGAGGTTGGAATACAGCCACAATACGTTTGCCGGCAAACTTACCCTGCTTTATATATTGCCGAGCAGCCTGTAGCGTTGCCACTATTTCG
The DNA here is from genome assembly GCA_027451745.1 of Candidatus Melainabacteria bacterium. Lineage (GTDB taxonomy): Bacteria > Cyanobacteriota > Vampirovibrionia > Obscuribacterales > Obscuribacteraceae > JABDBL01. Next base: position 33,599 of record DAIDIP010000003.1, on the reverse strand, counting down.
GTTGGATGATGAGCATAGTCGTCTACTATGAGAACATCTTTTACATGTCCTATAATCTGAAAGCGTCTATCTACGCCTGCAAATGTGCCTATAGATTTAGCTGCCGTTTCAAAATCTATACCCGATTCTAGTCCAACAGCAATAGTTGCTATAGCATTGTATTGATTATGAATGCCTGGCACAGCAAGGCTGACAGTGCCTAACAATTTGCCGTTCTTATAAACAGTCATAAGAGTATTATTCGCATCGGAGATATCTTCGAATTCATAAAATGTCTGAATATTTGTGTCTATTGTATCTTTGGTTTTAAGGCGATAGCCAACAATTCTGCTTTTTAAATCAGGCAGAATTTTTTGACAGCCTTTATCATCCAGGCACAAAACCACATTATTGGCCTGATTAGCAAAAATTTTCATAGTATCAAGAATTTGTTTCATGCCAGCAGGATAATTTTCTAAGTGGTCGGCTTCAATATTGGTAACTACCGCAAACTCTGCTTTTAGAGTGGCGTGTGTACCGTCGCTCTCATCAGCCTCCGCCACAAAATAATTGCTTTTTCCTGCTCGACAATTAGATTGCAGCAAGGGTAAAACCCCTCCTAAAACAATGCTGGGATCCAAACCACCATCTATGAATAATTTTCCAATCATAGCTGTTGTAGTGGTTTTTCCATGCGTACCAGAAACTGCAACGAGTTTTTGTCCATGCGTTAATGCTGCTAAGATTTGCGAACGATGCCAAATAGGAATGTTATTTCCCTTTGCCCAATTCAATTCGGCATTATCCTTAGTAATGGCAGTAGAAATTGCTACACCGGCTGCACCTTCAGCATTGTTTGCTGCATGACCAATATTTATTTTTGCTCCTAATTTAATTAGTTCGTCAGTTATCGGGTTGCCTTGCTTATCAGAACCGCTAACAGCAATCCCTCTACCTAAAATTAGTCGAGCTAAAGCCGACATCCCTATCCCACCAATGCCTATGAAATGGAGGCGGCCTTTTATTGTGTTTAAATCGCAGATAACATTTTCTAGTCCACCTGCTACGGTTTCTTTTTTGTCCATCGCAGTTGTTTTAGTTTCCAATGTTATCCCCGAATTGCTACTAAAGTGTGTCATATCTTTGGATGCTAGCCTCTGTGGCATAATCCAAGATAAATATAACCTTAAAAGGCAATTAAGACAACGCTATTTCTTTTTTGAAGTCTTAGCAGAATTAGCAACTAAAGCTAAGCGAGATTTACGTCTAGCAGCGGCATTTTTATGAAGAACACCTTTGCTTACAGCCATATCAATTACTTTGTAAGCTTTGTTCAATGCTTTTTGACATGCTTCTTTATTAGTGCTGGTGGTGGCTACTTCGGTCCTTGCACTGCGCACCGAAGTTCTCCAAGCGCGGTTACTTTCTCTATTGCGCTCGGCAACTTTAACTCTTTTAATAGCGGATTTGATATTAGGCACGACTAATTTCTCTTGAAAAATATGTTCTGACGACAAACTTGCAGTATATCACCCGTATGCCTAAGCAATTCCTCATCTTTCCAATGCTTTAACATTATATAAATGCACATTGAAGCGCACCTTGTTCAAAAACAAGCCAAACGTTAGCGCTGATGTGACTTATTTAGCGCTGCTCGTTTCTGTTTGGCTAGCCGTACGGCTGTATTTATGCGTTACATGCCATGAAAAAACGTAACGTATCTGTATAGACTCAGGAGCTCCTTTTGGTAAAGGTGCAAGAGGAGAGGCTGCCTTAAGGGCAGTAAGGGCACTTGCATCTACTGCTTGGCTACCGCTGCTCTCTACTATTTTGGAATTTTCAATTTTGCCATTTTGTGTCACCGTAAAAACAGCTACAGCATTCCTATCTTCAAATCCTTTTACTGGCGACCATTTGCTAGTAATAGCTTTTTTAGCCTTCTCAACATAGTCCATTAATTCGCTTTCCGAACATGGTGCTTCATCAATATCATCTGGGGTCTTACCATTGATGATATTAGGACCAGCACACGCCGCACTGTCATATAAACTGGCAAAAGCCAATAAGCAGCTCAATATAACTAATACAGAATATTGCCGCATTTTATTCAAATAAAGCCTCTATAAATAATTCGGGTTCAAAATCTTGCAAATCATCAATTTTTTCGCCTAAGCCAATCAATTTTACGGGAATTTTTAACTCATTGGCAATGCTAAAAATAATGCCGCCTTTGGCGCTACCATCTAGCTTAGTAAGGACTACTCCAGTAAGTGGGCAAACTTCAGAGAATATACGTGCCTGTTGCACACCATTTTGACCGGTTGAGGCATCTAAAACTAATAAGGCTTCAAAGTGGGCTCCATTAGCATTTTTATCTACTACCGATTGAATTTTGCTTAGTTCTGCCATCAAATTAGCTTTATTATGCAAACGACCGGCAGTATCTATTACTAGAACATCATATTTCTCTTCATGTGCTTTTTTGATTGCTTGATAGACCACTGCTCCTGGATCAGCTCCGCTAGTCAAACGCACCAAATCACATTTTGCTCTTTGCGCCCATATTTCTAATTGTGTCTCGGCGGCCGCTCTGAAAGTGTCGCCGGCAGCAATCAATACTTTCTTGCCTTCAGATTGCAAACGATTGCACAATTTACCAATGCTTGTTGTTTTGCCTGTTCCATTTACACCCACTACAAGAATTATATTTAGAGCGTCATTTTTTATACTTAGCCTGTGATCGGGTGCATTAGCCAGCATTTTTATAAATTCGTCTTTGAGAAAAGTTTTTATATCTTTGCTTGTCCAATCTTTAGGCTTGGCGTATTTCCGTAAGTGCTGCATAAGGGTGTCAACAGTCATCAAACCAAGATCAGCCCTAATTAATTTATCTTCTAAATTTTCCAAGTAATCATCATCAATTGCCACTTGCCGCTCAGCTATCTCTTTGCTGACAGAAGTAGCACTGACTATTTTTTCTTGCGCTGGCAAATTGCTTTTTGCCATATTATTTTCTGTTAGTTGCGGAGCCTGTCGTTCATTGTTTTCACTTGCTGATACTTCAACAACTGAATCCACAACAGCTTCGCGTGTTTTTGATAAAGCTGATTTTAGTCGACCAAAGGTTGTGCCCCAAAAGCCCTTACGATTAGCATCATTTTGCTGAGACATCACATTTTCTCAATTTGTCGGCTTCTTCACCTAAATCAGCCAATATGCCATTGATAAACTTTGCTGCTTTTTCATCGGCAAAACGATGACAAAGCTCTACCGCTTCATTGATTACCACTGGAATAGGAATATCAGGCATATAGAACGCTTCTGCGCAGGCAAGCCGTAAAATGTCCCGATCAATATTGACCATACGTTGCACTTCCCATTTTGTACTTGCTTGTTTAATAAAGTTGTCAATTTCTTCTTTGTGCTCCAAATAAGTATTCACAAGCCTTAATAAAAAATCCTTGGCTTCTGGCTTTGTTTGACAATGATTCACCAATAAAAATGCTGGTATATCAAGAGCTTCACTAACAAAATTAAATGCTTGTCTAAGATTTACTAATTGGTCTTTGACCAATTCTGTACTTACGGTCACCGGCAATATCTTAGCTATAGACCTTACATTGCTTGGGTGTTCGACTTCAATATCGATAACTTCATCAAAAGTCTTACTCAATAGCCCATTAACTTCCGCTAAATTTTCTTTGGCATAGTCACAAAGCATTGCTACTGCCTTAGAAATGAGATCTTCTAATTCGACTTTCTCCAACTTGCTTTTGTCTTTTGGTAATTGCGGTAGAACTATTACCGCCAGCTCACGAGCTATTCGTCTAGCGCTCAATCTTCACCTTCTATATGGAATGTTAAAGGAAGCATTATATGCCTGCCCACACATGTTACCATGGGCATAGGTTGAGAAGCGGAAGCTTAATGCTCAATTAATAGCGCCAATTTAGAGTTCCAAAGAAAATGACTATGAAAATTACTGGTGGCGAGTCCTGCGGAAGAATTATTGACATACCATCACATCCTGGTGTGCGTCCAACCGGATCGAAAATGCGCGAAGCATTATTCAATATCCTTGGTAAGCTCGTCGAGAATGCGCACTTTCTAGATTTATTTGCCGGTAGTGGTTTAATGGGTTTTGAAGCACTTAGTCGTGGTGCAAGCTTTCTTACTGCTGTCGAGAAAAATATTGCTTGTGTCGAGGCAATAAGGGCGAGCGCAGAAAAACTAGGATACGAAAAGAAAACAAAAGTTATTCACACTGATTTTCGTAAAGCAATGAAAAGTCTAAATGCTGATCAGTTCAATATCATTTTTGCCGACCCGCCTTATATGAGCGATCATTGCAAGCTGGTACCAAAAATGGTGGCAGAGTTCAAGTTGCTAAAAACCAAAGGTATTTTAGTCGTTGAACATAGCAAAGATATGTCTGTCGAACCTGAAACAAAAGAATTAAGACTCCTTGAATGCCGTCCGTATGGGCAATCGGCGTTTTCTTTCTTTATTGAAAACAAAATTTCTCCTGACAAAACAGAATCTAAAATTAACAGAACATAGCTTAACTATGAGGTGCTACTGATTGAGGTGGCACAGCCATACGTCCAGTTGTTGTTGTAGGATATTTTAGGCGCTCATGATGTAAGTCTCTCCAGACTTTCACAAAAGCAGATTTGACTTCTTGTAATTCTTTATATGTGAGCGTTGACTGATTTAATTGACCATCTTGCCAGCGATTCTCAAAAACTTTAGCTAATGCTTCGTCTATTTCTTCCTGACTTGGATCATTCATACTATGGGTCACAGCCTCAGAAACATCTGCTAGCATCACAATGGCAGTTTCTTTGGAATTAGGCTTAGGACCAGGGTAACGATAAAAATTCGAGTCTACTTTATCTGCACCATCTCTCAAACATGCTTTATGATAAAAATAAGCCATTAATGAAGTACCTTGATGCATAGGAATAAAGTCACGAATTGCTTTAGGTAAGCTATTTTTTATTGCTAGATCTATCCCGTCTTTAACATGATTGAGAACCTTTTCCCTGCTTTCTTCAGGCGAAATCGAATCGTGAGGGTTTTTATCTCCCAGTTGATTTTCTATAAAATATTTTGGATCAGCTGCTTTGCCTAAATCATGATAAAGTGCTCCTGCCCTTACCAAATTAGCATCTGCCCCTATCGCTCTAGCTCCTGCTTCAGCCAAATTAGCCACAGCAAGACTATGTTGATAAGTCCCTGGTGCTTTTTCTTCTAATTTTCTTAACAGAGGCTGTTCAGCATTAGTTAATTCAGAAAGACGGAATGGTGTTAAAAGTCCAAACATATTTTCTAAAAAGGGTAAACAGCCTATAGAAACTATCGCTGAAACAATGCCACCTAGAAATTCAAATCCTATGACTCTGCCTAATCCTGCTATTCCCAGCGCTTGGGGAGCAATCGCCAGTGAAATTAGAAAACCTAAAGACTGACAAACACCAATTAACAAGCCAGTTAATACCAAGTCATGTCTTTGTTTAGAATAAGCAAAAATAGCAGCGCAACACCCAGCGCTGAGAGCAATAAAATTATTGACACCAACTGCCCCATCAACAGTTAGAAGAACAAGCAGTGGTAAAGCAACAATAAACGCCAATGATCGCCCAAAAAATATTGTTAAAATCAGAGCGAGAGCAGGCAGCGGTATTAATTGTTCAAAACCATTGCTTAAAGTAAAAGCAATGGAACAAGCAATTATGCTGGTGGTAAATATCAATCCGAGTGTGGGAAGCGAAAATAAAAACTGACGCTTATAAGTATAAAGATAAATACCAACAAAAGTGCTGCTTGCCACCAATGATAATACCAAGGTTAATATAAGCGGCCAACGTATCTGTCCTCGAATGCCTGCTGCATCTAAAAGTTTGATATTATTCTTGGTCACTATTTCGCCTTTCTTCAACAAAATAGTACCTGGCTGCACGGCTCTCATTACTGGCTTAACAACTGCAGTTAGCTGTTCAGCTTTAGCATAAGTAGCATCTTCATCAATCATAAGATTTGGCGTTAATAAGCGACAGACAAGAAGTGCTGATTGCTTTCTAAGATCGGGACTCCAATTATCTGGCAAAAATTCTTCTACTGCCGGTTGCCAGAATGTATTATCTTGTACCGAAAATCTTGGTAAAGCTCTATTTACCTTTTGGGCGCAAAGGCTTAATTCCCTAGAAAAAGCATCAAAACGTGTGGGTGATATAGCTGATGCTATGTATAGTTCATAATATTCTGGTGTTTTAATAGCACTTTTATCTGCAATAGTAGAGTCAGTACTTTTAGCGCTATAGATTTTTTTCTGCAAGGACTTAATGAATGCTAATTCGTTTTGTATATTTTCTGCAAACTGTTCATATTGAACTTTATTAGCTTTAAAAACAGGAACCACAGAATTTCTTGCTTTCAATTGTGCTTGCTCAGTAGCAAACGTATCTTCAATTTCACCTTTTACCCTTGTTCTTAAATCATGATAGGCAATGTCCCCTACTTTGAGTTCTGGATAGAATAGAGGCTCACTAAGAAAAGTGAAAATTAAACCACTAACTCCCAAAATACAAACCGATATCCACAGGAATAATCGTTTGCCTGAGGGTAAAGTATCTTCGTCCCATTCGGCTGCGAAAGCGCTAGATCTTTGTGATTTTAAGGGAGGATTTAATTCAGTCAATTTTTAGTCTCTGACGGTCAACAAGACCAGTCTAGCCTAAATTAAACTGTTTTGGATATATAAAATGCTATACCGGAGTATTTGTATTGAGAGCAGATTTGACTTTGTAAATTCTTTTATCTTGTGACTCATGATAGGTTCGCATGAGTATTTCAGCCAAAAGTCCCATCAGTACGAACTGTATTCCTACTACTAAAAGCATTGTTATAAGTATAGGCAAAGGCGTTTCAATAAAACTAGTCTGATAAAAATACTTCAGTATAACCATCCAAGCAAATGCTGCGCAGGCAAGTGCTAAGCAGGAAAAGCCAGCCATGCCAAATACATATATAGGCTTGGTGAAATAAGTAGATAAAAATTTCACAGTTAGTAGATCAAGTATGACTTTGAAAGTTCGAGAAATGCCATATTTCGACTTCCCAAAACGTCGTGCATAGTGTGTAACCGGTATTTCGGTTACTTTTGCTCCTTCCCAGGAGGCATATATGGGCACAAAACGGTGCATTTCGCCGTAAAGCTTAACCTGTTTAATAACTTCGCGTTTGTAAGCTTTTAATGAGCAGCCATAATCATGTAGTTTGACACCACTAATAGTAGAAATAAGCTTATTTGCCAACCACGAAGGAAGAAGGCGGTTTATAAATCCGTCGTGACGATTTTTGCGCCAGCCGCTTACTACATCGTATCCTTCATCCAGTTTAGCAAGCAAATTAGCTATATCAATAGGATCATTTTGCAAATCGGCATCCATGGGGATAATAATGTCTCCCTGAGCGTGATCGATGCCAGCTGCTAATGCTGCAGTTTGACCATAGTTGCGGACGAATTGTACTACTTTGATATTGCTGTGTTTTGCAGCAACTCTGGCTAATTTATTGTAAGAAGAATCGGTTGAGCCGTCATCAATGAATATAATTTCCCAGGGATAACCAAGCTCGTTGAGAATAGAAATAGTTCGACTGCATAAGGCTTCTATATTGTCTTGCTCGTTATAAACAGGTATAACAACAGAAAGACTTCGATTCAAAACCGAATAAGCTTTAGTTTCTTTGGCTGGAGTGGTTATGACTGACAATTCTACAAACCTCAATTACTTTGAATTTTTATTATTAAATCAAAGCCTACCGCTAAGATGCAAAGAACATTATGCAATATTATTTGGTAATTGCACCTTGAGTTCTTTTCATCAAACAAATAAACCGCCAAATATTGAAAGCTTGAGATAATTGTACCCATGACTATTGTCCCCAACGAACAAAACAAAAGCCAAGCATTAGCTCAAGATAAGGTTCAGAATTCGGCTTCTAAAAATACTGAAGCAAAATCTAATCCAGATGGCGAACCGACTAAGCGAAATCGTCAAACGGTGCTTTGCGCTAAAGAAAACCCTAGCGATCAGGCTGCCGAATCAAATCTACGCCCTAAAGCATTGCATGAATATATAGGTCAAGAAAAACTAAAAGAATGGTTGACTGTGTCTATAAAAGCCGCCAAGGCGCGCGGTGAAGCATTAGATCACGTCCTTTTTTATGGACCACCAGGATTAGGCAAAACCACATTAGCTAGAGTCATAGCTAATGAAATGGGGGCTCGAATTTATACTACCTCTGCCCCAGCCTTAGAGCGTCCAAGAGATATTTTAGGACTTGTTCATCAATTGCAACAAAATGATGTTCTTTTTATAGATGAGATACATCGACTAAGCCGTATTGCTGAAGAATTGCTCTATCCAGCCTTAGAAGATTTTGTTATCGATTTAAATGCTGGCAAAGGTGCTTCAACAAGAACTATGCGTTTGCCGTTACCAAAGTTTACTTTAATTGGTGCTACTACAAAAGCAGGTTCTATTGCTAATGCTTTGCGTGATCGATTCGGCTTCATTTGTCGTTTGGATTTTTATGCTCCCAATGAATTAGGCAAAATCATTGCTCGAAGTGCCGCTCTAATGAATTTAAGTCTTGCTGATTCTGCAATTCAGTTAATTGCCGCTAGGGCTAGAGGTACACCGCGCATAGCTAATAGATTGATTCGATTAGTTCGTGATTTTGCTCAATACAAAGGTCATACAAATTTAACGGCTGAACTTGCTGAAGAAGCACTCAATATTTACCAAGTTGATCAATTAGGTTTAGACCACACAGATCGCAAGCTATTAGAAATTTTAATCGATCAATATGGTGGCGGACCAGTGGGGCTGGAAACTTTATCTGCCACATTGGGCGAAGACAGTGCGACCGTGGAAGAAGTTTGCGAACCGTTTCTTATCCAACAGGGGTTTTTGCAGCGTACTGCTCGTGGACGTGTCGCTACTCCATTAGCATATAAACACTTGAATCGCGAATTGGCAGGTACCGAATTGTCTCTCTTCTCTTATTTGAATAATGAAGAGAATACTTCGGATTAGAGCTATGGTTTTGAGGACTCTGAGTGACTAAAGCAATTAAATACATATTGGCTTTAACTATACTTTTGTATTTATTTTCTCCGAGCCTCGCCGACGCTCAAGTCAAAGCAGACAGTAATGCTAATACCTCGATAGACGAAGACTTCGTTGTGGGGAAAGTCTTAGCAGTAACAACTCCTGCGGTCAATCAAAATCTTCTCCAAGGCGCAGGACTTATCAGTAAGCAACAGATAGTAAAAGTAGAAATTCGTGAAGGGCAATATAAAGGTCTAGTGACCGATATTGCCAACGACATTACCGACAATCCGGCCTATAACATTAATATAAAACCTGGCAGCGAAGTTATTTTGTCTGTTGTGAGTGGTGGGGCACCAACTATTTTCAATAAAAATAAGCCTGAGATCAATATTTCGGACTATCACAGAGCCCCAGTTATATATATATTGCTGGGCGTTTTTCTGGCAGTGTTTTTATTTCTCGGTGGCAAAACCGGCATTAAAGCCCTACTGAGTCTTATCATTACAGTATTATTGATCGCTTATATTCTACTACCATGCAGTGTTGCCGGAATTTATCCACTTATCACTGCTATCTTTATTTGTTTAGTCGCTACCGTTGTTAGTATGCTTTTTATTTGTGGCTTTAGTCGCAAAGCTAGTGCAGCCATTATTGGTACTATATTTGGTGTATTAGCAGCAGGCACAGCTGCTGCACTGGTTATACACTTTGCTCCATTAACAGGTCTATCGAGCGAAGAAGCACAAATATTGAGAGGCTCAATGTTGTTGGGTAAACAGCCTCCAGTTTTTTATAGTGGCCTTTTAGCCGCCGGTATGCTCATTGGTGCCCTTGGCGTAATCATGGATGTTGCTATTTCTATTGCTTCTTCTGTATATGAATTAGCAAAGACCAATAAAAATAATACTGTTTTTCAACTCTATACCTCAGGCATGAACATAGGTCGCGACATAATGGGAACAATGACCAATACGCTTATTCTGGCCTATGCTGGAGGTGCTCTTCCTTTGCTATTGCTTATTAGCCAAATGCCCTGTAACAAACTGATCAATCTTGATCTTGTAGCCACAGAAATTGCTTCGGCTCTTAGTGGAAGTATTGGCCTTATTCTCGCTATCCCAATAACAGCTTTTGCCGCTGCTAAACTTATGCAAAACAAATCTACCAATTAGTTGCTATAGAGTAGCTGCCAAGTGATCTATAGCAGAATTTTTTTCTAACTTATTGTGCCAATACAGAGCGCTTTCGGTTATTCTTATAATTGTTTGTTGTCTCTTTTGTAAGTCAATTCTATGCGCGTTATTTACGGCTGGACATTGTTTTCTATCGCTATAGTCGGCTTTATGGTCGGCGGAGTTTTCTTTGCTTTTTTGCTTGGCGGGGCATGTTTTATGGCAGGCAAAGAATATATAGCCATTGCTCGAGCCAAAGGCATTAAACCTTCAGTTCGAGTGATTCTTGGCATGATGATGGCGTTTTTTGTTGTTGCTGCATTGCCAGCCATTCCTGGGCTAAATCTATCTTGGAATTTTTCTCTGGAACATTTTCCTATTGTTCTCACGGTTGGAATGTGTTTTGCTTTCTTTCGTCTTTTGTTCAGAAATGAACATCCACCTGCCACCATGGCTGATATCGCTACAACTATTCTTGGTTTTATCTATGTGGGATGGATGCCGGCTCATTTAGTACTTTTACGCAATATATGTCCTCCGGGATTCGAAAAAGAAACTAACCCGTTGTTACAACCTGGTGTAGCATACGTCTGGGCTAGCTTATTTATTGTCTGGGCTACAGATGTTTTTGCTTATTATGTTGGTAAAAAGTTTGGCAAACATTTATTGTTTCCCCAAATTAGCCCTAAAAAAACAATAGAAGGTGCTATTGGTGGACTGATTGCTGCAGTAATCTTTGCTTCACTCGTTGTTTATCTTTCCGACTATTGGCTTTTCCCTAACCATCCATTCCGCTACAATTTGTGGCAAGCTCCCCTTATGGGTGCAGTTGTTTCTGTAGCCTGTCAGCTTGGCGATCTTTGTGAGTCATTATTGAAGCGTGATGCTGGACTAAAAGATTCAGGCTCAATTATTCCAGGACATGGCGGATTTCTTGACCGAGGAGACAGTCTAATTTTTGGTGGAGCAATTTCTTATTATTGGATTTGTTTGGTTGTCTTAGGATTGCTTTAAGTCAAAATCCACCACGTTTTATTGGGAGCAGTAATATATTACTAAAATCCGTTGTTCTACTATTGAAAGCTTCATTCAATCCTATTGCCTTTAAACCTTCCGATAAATTGACAGAATAGTTTATTGTGAATTTAGGCAGCTTTTCCCCTAGCAAAGAGATACATTTAAAGTCCGTTGCCTAACCAAGCTTTGGATAATTGATGTTTCAAGATAATATTGTCAACATCCTGGTAACATGAACGGGCGTATTTGGCTTCTAACTGGTAAAATTAATAGGCCATTGTCAATGGAGAGGTGGCTGAGTGGTCGAAAGCGGCTTCCTGCTAAGAAGTTATACGGTCAAAAGCTGTATCCAGGGTTCAAATCCCTGCCTCTCCGCCAATTAACTTTTAGATCAAGTTTGAATTTGCTACTTTCATTTGGGATGAATCGTTAGCTGTTTTCAATATGTCACAATGAATTTGCTGCATTTTTTTATGTCTTCCATTCTTCTGGGGAATAGGGTATTTCGGCCGATAATTTGAGGGGCGAAAGTAATTAGAATTGGTGTCGGTGCGAAATCGCTTTCTTTCGGTTTTTCTTTGTTGGCTCATTTTATCGCCGCAATGTTTGGCTTATGTAAAACCTGAACCTATTCACCTTGGACAAGCTGATGCAATGCAGGGAGCCGATATAATCGGTATCCGACCATATGTAGATCACTTGCTTGCTATCCGAACAGAAACAGGAAGCCGAGAAAATCAATCCGAAGAAAAACTGCTTCTCAAGAGTCTGATATTGAGAAAAATACTTTGTGCAGTGATTGAAGTTCGTCAGGCATGCAACAAAATTGATCTTGAGCTTGCTTACACCTACGATATCATGCAAAAAGAGCAGCGACGGGAAGCTTTCATTTTTGAGCTTTTCAACTTGGCCAACTTCGCTCAACTCTCTACTTTCTATACTCTTGAACCTTTTGTTCGTCAGCACGATCAATTTGTGATGTCAGCCATATTCACAACCACTAGTGGATCGCTTGGTACCTTGCTTGCCACCTTATCAAAATTATATGGACATATGGCTAAAGCCAATCATATCGCCCCACCAAAAGTATTGGCAGACATTGTTGATGGTTGGCCGGTTGACACTAAACATCTACCTCCACTCGTTACTAAATTCCTAGATTCACAAGTGCCAGGTTCTAGTCAAACCCGCCGAGAAGAACTATTTGCTATGTGGAAGACACATTATCATATCGATCCATCGAAAGAAAAAAATCTATGTGCAATTAAAGACAAAAAGAGAGCCAGTACTGGATTCCTCAGCAATCGGATTTTATTATTGTGGTCTCTCCATACTTGCGTGCAAGACTTTGATTATGACTTGCTTGCCTTGCTCAAAATGGTAAATGGTACCTCTGCAGAAGCTCCAGGTGTATATAGCAGTAAGAGAATATCAAGCGAATGCAATGCAGATGAGCTTGAAGTGGTGAGGCTTTTAAATATACAGTCACAAGTCGAAGAACTGATCAAACTAAAACAAAGTAATATTGAAGACAAAAGACGGGATGAGCTAAATTTACTAGTGCTAGAAAGAGCCCTAGAAGGCGCACTAGAATTACAGGTGGCTAGTGATAAAGTCGATGACGAATTAAACTACAACTACCATGTCATTCTTGCAAGCTTGCTTGCCAGCCGTGCAAAATGGCAACAATGGATTTATAACTTAAACTTCTTGCAGTCGGGCATTATGGGCATAATTGCTGGAAGGCTTTATCTCAGTCGTTGGTCCTGGGCTGGCGATAAACAATTTGTGATTTCTGGCGGTATTGGTACAGGATTAACCACGCTCAATATATTAGCAATGCATGGTTTCTGGAGAAAAGTAGATGTAGAACCAAATTCACTTGCTGAAACTTTGAATCTCAACCCTGCTGAACAATACCGCTTCTCTCCTTTTGTATCAAACTTTCTCAATACTCCTCCTCCAGGATCAACAGATGGAAAAACAAGAAGAGAGGTACTTAACGAGGCTTGGAGAAAAAATCGCGTCACTACAGTGAATCTAGATCGTTTTAAAACACGCGAGGCACTTGCTGACATGCCATCGCATAAATGGGACACAATTAAAATAGTAACTAACCGAAATGTTCTACTTCATTCCTTAAAAAAAGAGCTTGAATCTTTTCAGTTTCAGGTTCTGGAACTTTTGCGGACTACAGAGTAATGCAATTTATGAGCCAGCCTGATCTTAAACAACGATTTTTAATAAGCATCTTTGTCTGCTTGTTAGTCTTATCTTCCCCTCTAAGAGCATTTGCCGATACCGCGATTACATTAACACCGCAAGCGCAAGAAGCAGCGAAATTACTGGGTCTTGAAAGCCAAGTAAATAGATTTATTGATCTTAAGAACAGCGGTAAAATAAATGCACTAGATGGTGATTCTCTAAAATTGCAGCTGACTATAATTCGCAAAGTTATGACTGCCGGCTTAGAATTACGCACAACGTCAGCCAAGCTTGATAAAGAAATCGCTTTTGAGCAGCAAGCATTAGATAAACTTACAAGGCAGCGAGACTTTGCCGTAGCAGCAACAAATAATATCAACTTCTTACAATTAGGGATTTTAAGTACAATTATCGATGGCCCTTTGGGGCAATCTCACAATCCTACTAATAATCGTGATAGCAATAGACTAAACATTGTTTCAGGGCTTATGGTAGGGGGTTTTGCACTACTAGCTTTAACAGAGCAACACGGTGGTTTTAGAAGGTCTGGTACTGCACCAAATATGCTTGGGCAACCCCTTGGATTAGAGCCTCCGGCCGAAGAAAAATTCCCACCCATGTTATGGTCCTATTTGAATTCAGTGAATCCAGATTACACCTCCACAAATCTATTAACAAGAAGACAGCAATTAATTGAATATTGGAAAAACGCTAAAGTTCTTCCGATCAATATCAAAAAACAGTCAACGATTGAACAAGTGTCTGTTCTGGGCCCGCGCCACCGCTGGTGGAGCGAAACCATTAAGCTTATTAATAGTAGAATCACCATGTTATTCGATTTGCGCGGCATTATAGATCTTCTCAATACTGGCTTGGCTGATTTGCTGCAGGCTCTAGACTAAAATGTCTATAGTAATTAAAGCTCTGCAAGAATATACCTTTGCCAAACTAAGATATTCGTACTATAGCGAATTAAGCAAGCAATAGATTTTATCTTTTGAAATTTAACCCGAAAAAGTCCTCTTGACGCTTAAGGACATGTAGAGTCCTGGTAAAATTGCCAGTGTCTAGTCTTAAAGAATATTATCAACATGTTTGCAAGCTGGTATCAGTAGTAGTATCCAAAAAATATTATGAGGAAGAATCTAGTATGACGCAGAAACCTTTTATTGCAATCAAGAAAACTGCAACCTATGTTCTATTGAGTCTGGCTCTGGGGCTGCTCCCAGCAACCATTGGCTTAGCTGAGACAACTCGCATTGCAAGCACACAGTTACCGGCTACTCACAATACTGAAATATTGCAACGGACACATATGAGTCCTTGTAAACTAGCCAATGGAAACTTTTATGTGCCTGCAACACTCTCTACCATACGTTGGGGGTATCTTCCTAATAAAGAATCACAAGCAATCTTGACAGTACCTTCTAAGAGCGTAGTAACTTTTGATACTCTTTCATCTGAAGGCATGGTTGAGGATCAAGGGCGTGATCCAATCAAATTCTTTGGAAAATTTGGCGTTCATAAGGACGAAGTATTAGATGACGCAGTAGAAATTTGTGCTTCTAATTTGCCTCATAACATTGCTAAAGATGGTCCTCATATTATTATTGGACCAGTAGCAATAGAAGGAGCGCAACCAGGAGATGTCCTTAAGGTAGACGTTGTTTCCTTAACTCCAAGAGTCCCTTATGGCATAATTGGCAACAGGCATGGTAAGGGTGCACTACCTGGTGAATATCCTCAAAACTCTGGGCCAGAGCCAGGTGCGGATAAGCATCACCCCGAATTATTTGGCAATGTGTTTACCTTTGTGCCAATTAAAAATGTTGATGGCAAATTGAGTGGTATTGTACATAATACAAAAGGACAAGAAGTGCATTTCCCGCTTCATCCTTTTATGGGTATTATTGGTGTAGCAGCAGATACAACAAACAGACTTAATTCCATACCGCCAGCTGCTTATGGTGGCAATCTAGATCTTAAAGATCTAACACCTGGAGCTTCTTTGTATTTGCCTATTCAATTACCTGGCGGCATGTTCTTCCTTGGCGATTCACACTTTGCTCAAGGAGATGGAGAAGTGGCGCTCACCGCTGTAGAAGGTTCGCTTAGAACTACATTAAAGCTTACTGTGCTCAAAGCCGGCGATCCAAGTATCCCAGGAAAGGGATTATTTACTGAACCGTTTGCTGAAACTCCAGAATATTGGATACCTATAGGACTTGATCCGGATTTAAATGAGGCTATGAAAAAGACAGTGCGTGCAGCGCTTAATTTTCTTACCTCTAAAATGGGTATGGAGCCAGCCACAGCCCTTGCTTATATGAGCGGTGCGACAGATTTTGAAGTCACACAAGTTGTTGATGAAACAAAAGGCATACATGCTCATATCAGGAAGAAAGATTTTCCTGAAACTAAATAGCCTTCACAAATAAGCTATTTTAAAAAGGACTCCTATACTATGTGTTAGGGGTCTTTTCATTTTGGTACTAATATATTATGCAAATAGTTGAATGTGTACCCAATATTAGCGAAGGAAGAGATGTAGCAGTAATTGAAGCCATCTTAAACGCTGTTACTGGCGTAGACGGAGCCTATTTGCTACACAAAGATATTGGTATGGGTGCCAATCGAACAGTCATTACTTTTGCTGGAGGCCCAGAAGCTGTTTTACAGGCAGCATTTAATGTAATAGAACAAACCAGTCAATTAATTGATATGCGCAATCATAAAGGCTCACACCCGCGCATTGGGGCCACCGATGTATGCCCTCTAATTCCAATAAGCAATATAACAATGGCTGAGTGTGTTGAGCTAAGTAAAAGACTTGCTTCTAGGGTTGGAAATGAGCTCGGAATTCCCACCTATTTATACGGTGAATCCGCGCAATCACCTGAAAGACGCTTGCTTTCTTATATTCGCGGTGGAGAATATGAGAATTTATTTCTACGCATAGACGAATTAGTATTTAAACCTGATTTTGGACCAGTTGTTTGTAACTGGAAATCTGGTGCCACCGCTATTGGTGCCCGAAAAATGCTTATTGCTTACAACATAGATTTAGATACTAAAGATCTAAAAATTGCTAAAACAATTGCTCAATCTATACGCGAGCAAAGACAGTTGCATGAACAAAAAACAGATCAAGCCCAGCAATTAACTTGGAAGGAAAGCCAGGCCATCGCATGGTATATCGATGAGTATCGAAATTGCCAAATATCTTTAAATTTATTGGACTATAAACAAACCTCTCTTCATCAAGCTTTTCTGGGCGTAAAGAACTTGGCAAGTCTGCACGGCGTGAAAGTAATCAGCAGCGAAATTATTGGTTTAGTGCCTCTTCAAGCTTTGCTGGACACCGGTAGATTTATTGTTAGTCAGGGAAACAACCAAAAAATGACTTTTAGCGACGATCGACTTATAAGCGAAGCGATTACTTTCCTCAATTTAAGCAAACATTTTCTATTCAAAGCATCAGAAAAAGTATTAGAATACAAGTTGAATCAATTTGGTTTGTTAGTCTCTCCTTCCGCTATTTAGCCATGAAAAACAAAAAAGCAAGCGAAAGCGTCCTCACAATTGCTAATGAATGGGAAAATGATGATTTTTCCATGGCTGAGCATAGACTGCTCCATACGGCTCGACGCTTAAAACTAGAAGACCATGAAATAAGCCCATTAAAACAACCAAAGCGCTCGATGATTGTTGTTCTTCCTATCCATTTGGATAATGGCGATGTCAAGACTTATTGGGGCTATAGAGTTCATCATGATTTAGCTCTGGGTCCTGGAGCAGGTGGCATACGCATGCACCCTGAAGTTAGCTTAAGCTCAGTAGCTGCTATGGCTATGCTCATGACTTGGAAATGCGCTCTTATGAATTTACCTTTTGGTGGTGCCCATGGTGGCATCCGTGTTGATGCCAAAGCGCTTAGCATGGCTGAGAAGGAGCGATTAACCAGACGCTATGTGACCGAAATGATTCCTTATCTTGGTCCTAACCAAGATATCCTTGGCCCTGATTTAAATACAAACGAACAAACTATGGCTTGGGTAATGGACACATTCAGTATGAATGTTGGTTACACGGTGCCTTCGGTTGTAACTGGCAAGCCTAAATCAATAGGCGGTTCCGTTAGCCTGAACGAAGCGACAGGTTTTGGAGTTGCTTTATGTGCAATGAATGCAGCAAAAAGATTGAATATAGGTGGCAATAGTCCCACCGTTGTTTTGCAAGGTTTTGGCAGTGTTGGATCAGCTGCTGCAAAAATTCTGCATGAGCATGGTTATAAAATTGTTGGTATTGCTGATAGTACGGGGGCAATTTATAACAAAGCAGGTATTGATATACCAGAGTTAACCCACAGAAACGAAAAGTCTGGGCTTCTAAAAGGATATCGCGAAGCACAATATTTACGCGGAGAGGAGCTTCTTGAACAACCTTGTGACATTCTTATTCCTTGTGCTACACCCAACCAGATCAATGAAAAGAATGCTCGGAATTTAAAATGTAAATTAGTGGTTGAAGGAGCCAACGCCCCCACTACTCCTGAAGCTGATGATATTTTACAAGAACGAGACATTCCGTTGGTTCCAGATATATTGGCTAATGCTGCCGGTCTTTCGATTGCTTATTATGAATGGGTGCAAGGCATTATTAGACTTTTGTGGTCGGAAGAAGAAACTCTTGATCGTCTCAAAACATTGGTAGTTGATACTTGCGATCGAGTTTTTGTTCTAGCTAACAAAGAAAAAATTTCTTTGCGTGATGCTGCTATGCAGATTGCTTTATTGCGAGTCGTTGAGGCAAGACGTTTGCGTGGCTTATTTCCATAGCATTTTTTCAGTGCTGTTGACCTGGCATTGGATTGCTAATAACAAATAAAAGACTGCCATCATTTGTCATAGAAAAGATAAGCTGAGAAGAAAAGCCAGGGTAACTTATTCGACCAGGTTTTCCCAGTGCCGCATCAGATACAGCGTGCTTATAAGAATCTAGCTCAGCATTTTGATCTTTCAAATCTTTTGGAATTGGTTTTGCAAGAGCTTCATAAGCCAAGTTTAGACACAAGACTGCTGCAAGCCTTTGACCAATCTCTCTGTCATTACCAAGCTTAACCAAAAGAGACTCGCCTGAAATCTTGCCATTATCACTGGTAATTGTTAGACCACCACCAAAACCAGGAGAGGCATTATTGATTTTGTCGTCAGTCACAACTTTATAGTGGTAGTAGACCTTTTGGTTTTTTTTCTCTTGCCCAATCAGTTTAAAACTGGTTCCTAATTTTTCTGTAAATGTGCTAAGTGCAAAGCCGAGTTTTGCATATGCTAAAGACGTGTGAACGATTAGCAACATTAATATGATTACCAGACTGTAAACAAAATTTTTAAGACGAGACTGTTTGTAAGTCTTTTGGGATAGATAGCGCTGAAATATATTTTTCCAAATCACTTTTGTTAAAAAGTCCTTTTTCGGTAATTAACCCTGTTATTAGCTCAAACGGAATTAGTTCAAATTGTCTATTCAAAATTGTAACGCCTGTTGGCGTGTCTTCCCACACTTCTTCTTCAGGACGTTGATGATTCTCAAATTCAAAAACTCGCTCATCGTCAACAAATTTTGTTGTATCGCTTAGAGCATAAAGTGGTATTTTCATTTCATGACAAGCCAAAGCAAGCAGGTATGAACCGGATTTGTTGACTATGCCAGGACGTCCCACACTATCGCAACCCATAAAGGCAACCCCACAATTTGGCAAAAGCATTGCCATTGCTGAATCAAAGGTGGAAATTACTTCTATGCCACCGGCAGCTAAACGTGCGGCAAGCTTGCGCCCTTCTAAACTGGGGCGTGATTCAGTACAAGCTACTCGGAAATAACGACCTTTGGCTCTGGCATTTAAAAGACAGCTGACCACCGTGGAACTAAAAGAATAAGCAAAAACCATTTCTCCGGGTGGCATAAGATTTATCGCTATATCAGCTATTCTTGCTACGCTTTCACACAAAATTCTTTCAAAATCATCCAATGCTTTTTGACATTCGTTTTTAACATCAACCACAGTATTTGCTTTATTTGCTGCTATTAACACGGCATTAGCCAAATTGAATAATGATGCCATTG
The DNA here is from genome assembly GCA_027451745.1 of Candidatus Melainabacteria bacterium. Lineage (GTDB taxonomy): Bacteria > Cyanobacteriota > Vampirovibrionia > Obscuribacterales > Obscuribacteraceae > JABDBL01. The sequence goes on along the minus strand of DAIDIP010000003.1, from coordinate 13,978 downwards.
CGGGTTGTGAGTCTATCAGTTCTTGAGCTGTTAATCTAAGCTCTTCTTTTAAAACAGATACATTAGTAGTGTTTGATGAACCGAGTATTGTCTGAAATACAACAATCGCCTGTAAAGCTAACTCAGCCGCTCCTGATAATAGATCTTCCCGAATGGGGCTAAGCAGCTGTTTAATCCATTTTTCTTTTTCGATATTTTTATCTGAAACCATTAGCTATCTCCGTTTACGCGAACTGTGCTTAAAAACGAAGGTTTCACATTCCTATTGTGCCTTACAAGAACAACAGTATTTCTACTACTATGCTAACTCAAAGTTGCATATATGACCAGACAAAAATATTATTTGTTCTTGGCAATTGGAGCGCCGGCCCCATCCTTAACAATTTTTGGCGGGTTAATTGTCAGTAGACATTCTTAAGCTTGGTTTTGCTGCGGCAAATGGCGTTGCCAACCTGCATCCAATTGTGAAAAGAACTCATGTGCTGCTAAAACATCATCAAATGAAATGGGTGGCAAAGAGCTCAAGCGATTGGCATCTTTGCGCGTCCATTCAGGAGGCAATTTCTTTTCTTTTTTGCTTTGATTATTAGCAGCGCCAACAATTGCTACACCCAAAGGGTGTCCACAGCATTGGCAGGTAACTCTAACGACGAAGACACCGGGTTCTTCTCTAAGTAATTTAATGCCTTCGGCAGAAAATAAATTCGAACAATAGCGGCAAGATTTTTGTTGGAAGTATTCCTGTATAGCCTGAAAACTTCCGCCTGGAACTTGTCTCACAATTAGCCATCTTTTCTAGTTTTTTGAACATGGATACCAAGTAAGTAGTGAAGTAGTAACGTTTTTTTGTTAATTTGTCTGGTATTTTCTTGGTTTAAAAGAAAGTCCAGCCTTTAATTAAGGATGATCCTATGGGCAGGATTATACTTAAACTTGCTCTAATTTGCAGCAAAAAGTTTTATCCAGCATTAAATTTGCGATAAAGTCTGACACTGCCAATTAACTATCGAATGGCTATCAAAGTAAACTCGGAGTGTATATGAATCGAATTGAAGAAGTATCAGCATTGGAGATCCTTGATTCTAGAGGAAATCCCACTATTGAAGTAACAATAGTTTTAGATAATGGTATTACCGGTAGGGCAGCTGCTCCTTCTGGTGCTTCCACTGGACGCTTTGAAGCAGTTGAATTACGAGATAAGGACTCGCACCGTTATCTTGGTAAAGGAGTCAAAACAGCAGTTAAAAACGTAGAGGAGAACATTGCCAAATCAATAATTGGTATGAATGTTTTGAATCAAAGCGTTCTTGATGGTTTATTGATAGAGCTTGATGGCACCAAAGACAAATCCAGATTAGGAGCAAATGCAATTTTGGCCGTAAGTCTGGCGGCCGCTAAAACCTCAGCTAATTTATTAGGTGTGCCACTATTTCGCTATATTGGTGGTTTATCAGGAAATGTTTTGCCTGTACCGTTGATGAATATCATCAATGGTGGCAAGCATGCTGAAGATGGAGTGGATTTTCAAGAATTTATGATTGTGCCTCACGGTGCTGCTTCGTTTGCTGAGGCTCTACAATGGGGCGCAGAAATCTATCACAATCTCCATAAAGTGCTTAAAAAGAAAGGACTTAATACAGGTGTAGGTGATGAAGGTGGATTTGCTCCTTCATTAGCAACCAACGAAGAAGCGCTAACTCTAATTCTTGAAGCCATAGATTTAGCCGGAAGAACTGCTGGAAAGGAAGTTTCATTGGCACTAGATCCCGCATCTTCTGAGTTTTTTGTCGACGGCAAATATAATCTAAGCAAAGAAGGACAAATACTAAGCAGCAAAGAAATGGTTGCTTATTATGAAAATCTAGTCAAAAAATACCCAATTATAAGTATTGAAGATGGACTAGCAGAAGAAGACTGGGATGGTTGGGCCTATATCACCAAACAAGTCGGGGACAAAGTTCAGTTAGTTGGTGATGATTTGTTTGTTACCAATACAGAACGTATAGCACGCGGTATCGAATTATCTGTAGCCAATGCTGTCCTTATCAAACCAAATCAAATCGGAACTTTGACTGAAACACTTGATGCAGTCAATCTTGCCAAGGCAAACAACTATGCCAATGTTATGAGTCATCGTTCCGGTGAAACTGAAGATACTACAATTTCTGATATTGCAGTTGGTGTAGCTTGTGGGCAAATTAAAACAGGAGCTCCTTGCAGAAGTGAGCGCACAGCAAAATACAATCAATTGCTGCGCATAGAGCGTGATCTCGGTGATGGTGCTACTTATGCAAGCACTGCTGCCTTTAAGCAACAAAAAGCACAGCCTGCTGCTGTTGTTGCCTACGCTAGTTAATGGAAATAAAATCATGAGGGAAGAACAAGTGCAAAATACATTAGTGCCGTCCGAAGTTAAAGACTTGAAGTTAGCAGAGGCTGGAGTGAATCGTATCGAATGGGCAGGTACAGATATGCCTGTTTTGAATTTAATAGCTAAACGATTCAAAAACGAACTACCTTTTAAAGGACTAAAGGTGTCGGTATGTGCTCACGTTACCTGCGAGACTGCAAATTTGGCTTTAGCTATAGCAGCTGGTGGGGCCGACTGTGTGTTGATAGCTTCTAATCCACTCAGTACCCAAGACGATGTAGCTGCTGCATTGGTGAAAAACTATGGTCTAAATGTGTATGCCATGAAAGGCGAATCCATGGAAACATATCATCGCCATATCAACATTGCTCTCGATCACAATCCACAATTGATTATTGATGATGGCTGTGACTTGGTAGCCACACTAGTGCAAGAAAGAGCTAAGCAAGTTCCAAACATTATTGGTACCACTGAAGAAACAACTACTGGTGTAACCAGACTTTATGCCATGCATAAATCTGGACAATTGAAATTTCCGGCTATGGCAATTAATAACTCTCAAACCAAACATTTGTTTGATAATCGCTATGGTACAGGGCAATCTACTCTTGATGGTATTATTCGTGCTACTAATCGTTTGATCTCCGGACGCACTGTAGTTGTTGTAGGATATGGCTATTGTGGTAAGGGCTGTGCAATGAGAGCACGAGGATTAGGCGCTCGTGTCATTGTCACCGAAATAAATCCAGTAAAAGCTTTGGAAGCCGTAATGGATGGTTATGAAGTTATGCCTATAGCTGAGGCAGCCAAATTAGGCGACATCTTCATTACAGTGACCGGCAACAAACATGTAATTGATGGTCAACATTTTGCAGTAATGAAAGATGGTGCCATTGTGAGCAATTCAGGTCACTTTGATCTTGAGTTAAATCTTGTCGCTTTAGAAAAGCTTGCTCAAAAAAGAAGAGAAGTACGTCCTCTTATGGAAGAATTCAAATTAAAGGATGGACGCAATATATATGTATTAGCTCAAGGACGTTTGGTGAATCTTTCTTGTGCTGAAGGACATCCTGCTAGTGTTATGGACATGAGCTTCGCTAATCAGGCTCTTGGGCTGGAGTATTTGGTAAAAGAAAAAGGATCTCTAACTCCGGGTGTGCATGCATTACCTGAAGCAGTCGATCACCAAATAGCTCAGCTCAAGCTCAATTCTCTATCTATAAATATAGATGAGCTCACAAAAGAAATGAAAGACTATATGGATTCTTGGGAGATGGGGAGCTAATTAGTCCATCTTGCAAAATAGCTTTTTAAAAACGGGTAATTGGGCAGTGGGTTCTGGAAAACCATTTTGATATTTTACATTGAGTTCGCCTGCTGAGTTTTAGGCTGCCTTTTGATTTTCATTTTTGATCTCTCTTGCCCATTTCTTTAGATTCCAGGCAGTTGCACCAAAGCCAACATTCAAAGTATCACCAACTTTGCCAGAATAACGGCACCGGTCTAATCGATGATCTGCTTTAAGATGTCCAATCAATGGCTCAATACAATTCCTCTTCTTCTGAATCCTTTTAAAGTACGCCTTGTCAGCATCAGGATGTCTTTTTCTTCCTCTGGTGGGTATTGCTGCCCTTCTTACTTTACTGACAATTTCTGATGGATTTGACGTGCAGTAAGCCCGATCCGCACCCAGCTCATCTGGTAACTCTCCAAATGTCTGCACCCAATCATTAAGTGCTGGGTCTAATGTGTTGATGTCAGCCACATTTTGATGATATTCCTGGTGTCCTACGATATAGCCATTTCTTTCTACTGAAAAACTTACCTTAGCTCCATATTCATATCTCTTCCTTCGTTTACCTTTGGCAATTACTGTCACATCTGGCTCGTGCAAACTTAAAACCTTCCCTTTAACATGAATGCCTTCAAGACGCTTCTTTGCTTGATTAATAACCCGTCCTAATAAATCCAGTCCTTGCTCAAGCTGTTTCTTTAAACCATCAATTACCATTGATGTTGTTGCCTTTACTTTTTTCTTCTGTGCTCTAGTTGCAACATCAGCTTCTTTTGCTACTTTCTTGGCATACTCAATAAGTTTTTTAGTCCCCTCTGCTATTCGATCTCTGCGACCTCTGCCTAACTTGTTGATTTTTAAAACTTCTTTGCGCACTAATCGCTTAAAGCTGCGTACCGCCACACTTAATCCCTTCTCCTTTAGTTTGCTTACTAAACCAACAATTTTACCGATTCCTCTGGCTAATAGATGGCTATCCACCGGATAGGCAATATTTTTCTCCATTGCCGATGTATCTACTATCTGTAATTTAGTGCTAATGCGCTTTTCTTCAAACAATTGGGCTTTAATAACATTCTCTATCAAGTGCATTCCGTCTATACCCAATCGCTTTCTAAATCTGCTCATCGTGCAAGGATTAAGCACCTTCTTGCTCAACCAGTCTTGCATGTCACAATCAACACCACAAAAATATCTAAAGTAAAGGCTATCCTCCAGCATAGAGCAAACTCGCTCGTCTGATAGATTGTATATGTGCTTTAGAAAATGAAGACCAATCATTAACCGGAGCCGCTTAGCTTTTCGTCCTTTTAAACTAAACTTGCTCCGCAAAGCATCACTCATTGCATCCCAATCTATTCTCTCTGAAAGTACCACCAGTTCATGATCTTGCCTTAAAATAGTTGGCAAGAATCCGTAATTTAAATTTAGTTGGTAAACTTCTTTTAGGGACATTGAAAACCTCTCTTTGGGTAATTCTGCTTTAACAACAAAATTTTCCAATAAAAAGTTCTCTTTGTCCCATCATTTATTCAAAAAAAATTGCCCTGTTTTGCAGGGCGAACTAATTAAAAAATGAGTTATTAATTGGCGCAGTTAGCGCAATGGCTTTGCAACTGCCATGTTCGAATGGTCATGGTGCTTCCAAGATTCGATCCAGTGTTCAGCTCTTGCAATAGGATTTTTGTCGTTGAGGATATCGCTAATTACTGCTATGCCGTCGGTGCCGACTGCAATTACTTGTGGAAGACGATCTAAATTTATGCCAGCAATTGCTACTAGCGGATAAGGCAAAGTGCGTCGCCAACGTGCGAGATTTTCAATACCTTGTGGTTGAGAAGACAAGTTTTTACTACTGGTGGGAAATATTGGCCCTATAGCAATATAAGATGATTTGTAAGCCAAGGCACGTGCTACTTCGGCGTAGCCATGAGTGCTTATGCCAAGGTGTATGTTTGCTTTTGAAAGAGCGTGTATATCAGTGCTGTCCAAATCTTCTTGTCCTAAATGAACACCGTATGCACCGTATTTAACTGCTAATTGCCAATAATCATTTATAAAGAGTCGACAGTTAAAGTGTTTGGCGATTTCAATTGATTTGATGATTTCGTTTTCTATAGTCTCAGAATCATTAGTATTTTTGATGCGCAATTGTATGGTAGAAATTCCTAGAGGCAAAAGTTTTTCTAACCAGACTGAGCTATCTACAATCGGGTAAACACCGATCTTTTCAGTACCGCAATCAGGAAAAGCTTTTAAGTTCTGCCATGTTTCAATGGGAAGTTTTGCCATTGTGTTTGAAATAAGTATAGGTATGTCAGAAAAATGTTCTGGCCAAGAACCATGGGCAATGGGTCCGTGTCCTTTACCAATGGTTTTGGCGGTGCGTAAGCCTTGATTTATATAAGCCTTGGCAATTACGAGTGCATCTTTGAGTTCATAGTCTTGAGCTATTAATGCGGCAATAGCAGCAGATAAAGTGCAGCCAGTGCCGTGAGTAGAATTGGTATCAAACCGAGGACCGCTTAACCAGAAAGAATTTTCATCTTGAGCAAAATAATCATTACAGAAAAGATCGTTGTTATGACCACCTTTTATTAGTACAGCCTTAGCGCCAAGGCTTCGTAATTTAGTTGCTAATCCTTCTATGTAGGATTGTTCCTGTATTTGAGAATCAGAAGCTTTTATTCCTAATAAGGCTTGTGCTTCAGGTAAATTAGGAGTGAGCAAATCTATTTGCGGCAATAGATGTTTTATAAAAGCTTCTTTTATGTTGTTTGTGGAAGTTAGCGAGCTGCCGCTTGTGGCAACCATTACAGGGTCACATATTTTAAAAGCTTTGATAGATGATAATAATTTGGCTGTTTCTTTGATTATATCAGCACTGTATAGCATGCCAGTTTTAATGGCTTTGGGTGGCAGATCTTCCAACAGCGCTTTTGCTTGAGCATGAAGCATAGGAATGCTGACTGCTTCAATTGAGCTGACAGCTAAAGTGTTTTGAGCTGTCAGAGCGGTAATAATTGAACAACCATGTGTGCCTAAAGCATTAAATGCTTTAATATCTGCTTGTATGCCAGCGCCGCCACCACTATCAGAACCGCCAATAGTCCAAGCGACAGGCGTCATTTGCTGATTGCCTCTTTGTGCCAAAAAGGGGTGCCAATTGTGGGAGTACTTGGTGAAGCCATATTTCTTTCAGGCATAAAGCCACTTTCAAATCCAAGACGGCCGCTTTCTATAGCGCCAGCAAAGGCGCGAGCCATATTTTCAGGATCGTTAGTTAAAGCAATAGCAGAAGTTAAAAGTACAGCATCGAAACCCATTTCCATGACTTGAGTGGCATGAGAGGGCTTGCCTATGCCAGCATCTACAATAAGAGTAGTATTGGGTAAGCGGGTGCGCAGAGTTTGTAGTGCGCGTGGATCAATTATGCCTTGACCAGAACCAATTGGCGCCGCCCAGGGCATAACGATTTTGCAGCCTACATCAACAAGTTTCTGAGCAACAATAAGATCTGAAGTTGTATATGGAAACACTTCAAAGCCATCAGTTATAAGAGCTTTTGCTGCGTCTACTAAAGCGAATGGATCTGGCTGTAACGTGTAATCGTCACCGGTTACTTCTAGTTTGATCCAGTTAGTATTGAAAAGTTCACGGGCCATTTGAGCGACAGTTATTGCTTCTTTGCTTGTACGGCAACCGGCAGTATTAGGCAAAACATGTACATTTAGACTTTTAATAAAGTCCCAAAAAGATGAACCACCATTTTTGCTAGGTGTTTGGCGGCGCAAAGACACAGTGACTACTTCTGCTCTGGAAGCAATAATTGATTGACGCATAATTTGTGGCGAAGGAAATAGAGCTGTGCCACATAAAAGACGACTGTTGAGTGATTTACCTGCTAATTGCCACATAATCTATCCACCTTGCATTGGTTGCAATATTTCAATTTGTTCGCCATTTTTAATTTTATATTGAGCGTATTTGCTGCGCGAGACAAAAGTGTCTCCACAGGCTACTGCTACTGAGTCTATTTCATAACCAAGATTAACTAACAAATCTTTGATAGTATCGATGTCTTCAATTGTTTTTTCTTCGCCGTTAATGACTAATTGCAAGAACAGGGTCTCCTTTATGAAAGATGCTTTGGGCATAATCGTCAATTGGTTTGTTCATTATATAAGCAAGCACAAGATTAGCTATTTTAGGAGCTATTAGAAAGCCATGACGATAAAGTCCATTTACTCCAATTATCTTAGGCGAACCTGTATATTCAGGCAAAATGATAGCTGGTAAATTATTTGGCATAGCTGGCCTACAATTTACTCTGCTTTCTAAAATGCTAGCCTCAGCAAAACCCGGATGAACTGTGCAAGCAGCAGAAAGCAATTCTAAAGCCGATTGTACAGTCAATGGACGCATATCCTCGCTTTCTATTGTGGTAGCACCAATGATAAATCTATTATTCTCTCGAGGAACAATATAGATAGGATGACGTGGATGCATTAATCTAATTGGTCGTTTCAAGCGCACATCGGGTGCTTCTACGAGTAATAATTCACCACGGACGCCGCGCAATTGAGCAATATCCTTTTTGCTGCCTAAACCACGACAATCGATAATGAAATCATAAGACTTAAGTTCAGCGACAACATTTTTACTGTGATGCCTTAGATGCTTACATTCAACACCTCTATTAGAAACGCTGGCTATATCAATGTCGGTGTGCCAAGGAATATTGGCTTGTTCTATAGCAGTGCGAAGAGCTTCCAATAACTGCTTATTATCTATTTGTCCTTCATTAGGAAGATAAATTCCATTTGTGAAAATTCGCGGCAGCTCTGCTTCCAGAGCAATTATGCTTGGTTGATTACAATCAAACATAACATTAGTGTCAGATCGGGCAATGGCTAATTTCTGCCAGCCACCATTTTCTAATCTGAATTGAACCGAGCTTTTAAAACGAATGAGTTCGGCTTGATCCTGAGGGTGAGCTAAAACCAAAGTGCCTTCCTCTTGAAAAAAAACTGGCTGCGGTAGTTTTTTTAGAATTTGTGGCCACAGGGATAGAGATTCAATACCAAGAGCAGCAATAATTGGTTCTGAAATCTCAAGCTCAGCATAGGGAGCGAGCATGCCAGCACCGGTATAAGCACAACTATGCTTACCTTCTTTGCTATCGCGATCGAGTAGAGCAACAGAAGCCCCTGCTAAATGAAGCTCCAATGCCAACAATCGACCAATTAGTCCAGCACCAATGATTACAACATGGTAAGACATATCTGATCTCCAAACCGTGTTTAGGTCGATACAGATTGTTTGGCTAGGTCGGATGTTTCTGTAGCTTCATTGGCTAAAGTTCTTAAGTCTTGAGTAATGTTCATTGAGCAGAATTTAGGCCCACACATTGAGCAAAAGTGAGCATCTTTAGCTGATTCAGCCGGCAAAGTTTCATCATGGAATTCTTTTGCTGTATCTGGATCAAGCGATAAATTAAATTGATCGTGCCAACGAAATTCGAAACGGGCTTTAGATAGAGCATCGTCTCTGCTTCTAGCGGCTGGATGTCCCTTAGCTAAATCGGCAGCATGAGCAGCAATTTTGTAAGCAATTACGCCGGCTTTAACGTCGTCTTTGTCTGGCAAGCCTAAATGCTCTTTAGGAGTGACATAACAAAGCATAGCTGTACCATACCAGCCAATCATAGCTGCACCAATGGCGCTAGTGATATGGTCATAACCAGGTGCAATATCTGTAGTTAATGGCCCAAGTGTATAAAATGGTGCTTCATCGCAGCATTCTAATTGTTTGGTCATATTTTCTTGAATCATATGCATAGGCACATGACCAGGCCCTTCAATCATAACTTGTACATCATTTTCCCAAGCAATTTTTGTTAATTCACCCAGAGTTTCTAGTTCAGCAAATTGAGCAGCATCATTTGCATCAGCAGTGCTGCCAGGACGCAAGCCGTCGCCCAGAGAGAAGCTAACATCATAAGTCTTCATAATGTCGCAAATTTCACGGAAATGAGTATAGAGGAAGCTCTCTTTATGATGGGCAAGGCACCACTTAGCCATAATGGACCCACCGCGTGAAACTATTCCTGTTACCCGATTTATAGTAAGAGGAACATAACGTAATAGCACACCAGCATGAATAGTGAAATAATCAACACCTTGTTCGGCTTGTTCGATCAATGTGTCGCGGAAAATTTCCCATGTAAGATCTTCAGCTACGCCACCAACCTTTTCTAATGCTTGGTATATGGGGACAGTACCTATAGGAACTGGTGAATTACGCAAAATATATTCACGTGTCAAATGAATGTCTTTGCCAGTAGAAAGATCCATTACATTGTCAGCGCCCCAACGTATGGCCCAAACTAGTTTGGCTATTTCGTCATCAATTGATGAACTAACAGCAGAATTACCAATGTTGGCATTTATTTTGACCAAAAAATTACGGCCTATGATCATGGGCTCGCTTTCAGGATGATTTATATTGGCCGGAATTATGGCGCGGCCACAAGCAACTTCTTGACGCACAAATTCAGGTGTTATCTCATCTGGAATAGCAGCACCGAAAGAATTACCTTTTAGTCGGGCTTCCCGTTCTTGCAGAACGGTTACTTCTTTGGCTGATTTTTGAGCTAATTGTTCTTTGTAAGCTTGTTGAAGAGCATTTTCACGAATGGCAATATATTCCATTTCTGGAGTGATTATTCCTTTGCGAGCATAATGCATTTGTGTAACATTTTGTTCTGAGCGGGCCCGGCGTGGTTTTTTGGCAATTCGTTTGGGCTTATTTTCAGTGTTTAAATATCTGGAGACAAATTCTGTAGCGGTGATGCGGCCATCATACAATTCGCTATCGCCACGATTTTCAATCCACTGTTGGCGAATAGCGGGTAGTCCTTTGGCTGAATCAAAAACAAAATCGGGGTCTGTATAAGGACCGGAGGTATCGTATATCAAAGAGGTGGCGGGATTGGAGTCTTTTTCATTATAAGAAAGCTTTACTTCGCGAAAAGGCACACGAATATCTGGATAAATGAGACCAGAAAAATATTTTTTGGTTGAATTTGGAAAAGCTCCTTGTTGGACGGCGCTTTTGCTAGCAGTAAGAGTTGTCATTTGCACTCCTGTGTGTTGTATGCCTTGCTATATAACGTAATCTAAAAGGATAACATAGACAGAAGGCAGCCTGGAGCTACATTAAGACAGTATTTATATGTCAGTGCCTTGCTTGTGTTAATAGACTGAACAGGCAAGAAGAGACAAGAAAAAGTTAAAAATCGGAGTCTGTCCGGAGTTGCCCAGACGACACTAAATGTGGTGGCAGCTTGACTGGCTTTTGTGAGCTTAAAATGGTTGTTCGCCGTCGAAATCAGGCTTTATGGGGGGCCAATCACCGCGATTATCGCGTACAAAAGGACGCCCGTCTGCTGTTTTGCCGATGCAAACGGTAGGCTGTCCTTCTAGCCCAACAATTTTGCCCTGATCTAAGTCCTGGGCGCGCAAGAGCAACCAACCTCTTAGACTGTCCTCTTCTTCTTGACTAAGGATATGGGTGCCATTTTGTGCATCTAGCAAAACTTTGAGAAGTTCTTCGGTGCTGTTGGCAGCAGAAACAAATTCTCCGCTGTGACTTAAGATTCTTAGTTTTAATGCCATTTGTATTGGAACTCAGAAAATTGCCACCCAAGAAAATTTTAATGCAAAAAGAGCGCCATGGCAAGTTTTCTGCCAAATAATTACTGTTCTAATTGGTTCATACTATATACTTCACTCACCCTTTTCATGGTAAATTGCCGCCATCATTAAGTAAGAGAGGGACGAAATGACTTTAGCAGGCGAAAAGAGCAAAGAATTAATTTCTCAAACCCCAAAACTAAGCCAGAAAGAATTGAAGCTTATAAATGCATATTGGCGAGCAGCTAATTATCTTTCTGTGGGTCAGATCTATCTTTTAGATAATCCTTTACTAAAAGAACCTCTGAAATTGGAACATGTCAAACCGCGATTGCTTGGACATTGGGGAACTACACCAGGACTCAATTTAATCTATGTGCATTTGAATCGCGTTATAAAGAAGCATGATTTGAATGTCATTTACGTTTGTGGTCCAGGACATGGCGGTCCAGGGATCGTTGCTAATACTTATCTTGAGTCAACTTATAGTGAATTTTATCCAGCTGTGTCCGAAGATGAAGAGGGAATGAAGCAGCTCTTTAAACAATTTTCTTTTCCTGGCGGTATTCCTAGTCATTGTGCGCCCGAAACACCAGGATCTATACACGAAGGCGGAGAGCTTGGATATTCTTTGGCACATGCTTATGGAGCGATATTAGATAATCCTGATCTGATTGCTTGTTGTGTGGTGGGAGACGGTGAAGCAGAAACGGGTGCCTTAGCGGCAAGCTGGCATTCAAATAAATTTGTCAATCTAAAAACAGATGGGGTGGTCTTACCTATATTGCAGCTTAATGGTTATAAGATTGCGAATCCAACAGTTTTGGCAAGGCTTCCAAAAGAAGAACTGAGTGATTTGTTTAAAGGCTATGGCTACATACCGTACTTTGTTGAGGGAAGTGAGCCTGAATTGGTTCATGAACAAATGGCAAGTGTTTTAGATATAATAATTTCAGAAATCAAGCGGATTAAAAACGATGCTGAGAAAGGATTGATAGAAGAACGGCCAATATGGCCAATGATAATTTTGCGTACGCCAAAAGGATGGACCGGTCCAAAAATAGTTGACGGCTTGCAGATTGAAGGAACATTCCGGTCCCATCAAGTACCGGTAACTGATATGGCAACAAAGCCTGAGCACATAAAAATACTTGAAGAGTGGATGCGAAGCTACAAGCCAGAAGAGCTTTTTGATTCTAATGGCAAATTAATTAAAGAATTACGTGAATTAGCGCCAAAAGGCAATAGACGTATGAGCGCAAGCCCACATGCAAATGGAGGGCTACTGCTTAGAGATTTGCATTTGCCTGATTTTAGAAAATATGCCATCGAAGTGAAACAACGAGGAAGAGTATACGCAGAATCAACAAGAGTGCTTGGTGATTTGATTCGTGATGTGGTCAAAGCTAATGCAAATAATTTTCGTCTAGTGGGGCCCGATGAAACAGCTTCCAACAGATTGAGCGCTGTTTTTGAAGTGACTAACAGGGTCTTTGCCGGCGAAATTTATGACAATGATGATCATATTGCTAGAAGCGGCAGGGTCATGGAAATCTTAAGTGAGCATATATGTCAGGGCTGGCTGGAAGGTTATTTACTAACCGGAAGGCATGGAGTTTTCTCCTGCTATGAAGCATTCATTCATATTATTGATTCTATGTTTAATCAGCATGCAAAATGGTTAAAAGTGAGCAAAGAAATAAATTGGCGCAGACCAATTGCTTCCTTGAATTATTTGCTCACTTCTCATGTTTGGCGACAAGACCATAATGGTTTTAGCCATCAAGATCCAGGCTTTATTGATCATGCAGTAAATAAAAAAGCAAATATAATTAGAGTATATTTGCCACCGGATGCTAATACGCTTTTATCTGTGGCAGATCATTGTTTGCGCAGCCGCAATTATATAAATGTAATAGTGGCAGGCAAACACCCTGAGTTGCAATGGCTCGATATGGATGCTGCTATCAAGCATTGCACTGCGGGCATTGGTATTTGGGATTGGGCTAGCACTGATCAAAATGAGGAGCCAGATGTAGTAATGGCTTGCGCTGGGGATGTGCCTACACTAGAGACATTGGCAGCAGTAGATATGTTGCGTCAGCATATCCCGGATATAAAAATACGGGTAATAAATGTGGTTGATCTTATGACATTGCAACCATCTTCAGAGCATCCGCATGGACTAGGAGATAAAGAATTTGATGATTTATTCACTAAAGATAAGCCGATAATTTTTGCTTATCATGGTTATCCGTGGCTAATACACAGACTCACTTATAGACGTACTAACCATGCCAATATGCATGTAAGGGGCTATAAAGAAGAAGGTACAACTACGACAGCATTTGATATGGTTGTGTTGAACGATCTGGATCGTTTTCATCTTATGGCGGATGTGGTTGATCGTGTGCCGAGACTAGAAAAAATTGCCGGACGAATCAAACAATTTGTGCGAGATAAATTAATTGATCACAAAACCTATATCACCACATATGGTGATGATATGCCGGAAATAAAAAATTGGCAGTGGCCTAATTAGTCCATCCTGCAAAATAGCTTTTTAAAAACAGGCAATTAGGCGGTAGGCTCCGGAAAATCATATAGAGATTTTAC
>DAIDIP010000002.1 GCA_027451745.1 Candidatus Melainabacteria bacterium | reverse complement strand
CCTCTTGCCTCCTTAAAAGGCAAAAGTGTATACCATGTCTCCGGAACGTTCTGGATACTATGTGTTCGGAATGGACCCCATTTAAAATCTCGGGACGACAGGATTTGAACCTGCGACCTATTGCTCCCAAAGCAACCGCGCTACCAAGCTGCGCTACGTCCCGTTGTATGTACAGATTACAGCCTAAAGGCTAATTCTTGCATAGTTTATTACAGAAATCAAAGCTGTAAAATTAAAGGTCAGGGTACCGATGGCGGTGGGGTATTAGTACTGGGTTGGGGCTTACGGCTAGCTTTAGCTTTGTTGGGTTTAGGTTTGGATGCAGAGATAGTGCCAGTGTTAGAAATTGAGTTAACGTTGTTGTTAGTATTGCTACTTTCAAATGATTCTTTGCTTAAATAACCAATTTTGCCATTGCAAAGCATGACCTTATAAGAGCCTTTTTCAAGTCCGCTCAAAAGAATCACATGTTCTCCATTGCGTACATGTCCTATGGTGTGTTCTTGTTCGTCCTTAATTGAAGCATTTTGTTTGGCTGTTTTGTTGGTATAGCCATTTTTGTGGCTATTAACTAAGCCGGCGAATACATAACCTTCTTTATTGTTTATTCTTACTTTATACCAGCCAGCTTCTTTACCGATGATGGCAATGCTCGTGTTTTCTGGATTCACATCTTGCACTGAATTAAAGCTTGTTCCTGGTCCACTGCGTATTTTTACATAGCTCTTTAAGTCAGGTACAAAGCTAGCTTGACTGAGGACTTTTTCTTTAGTCTCTGTTTTAGGAATTTCAATTTCTTTTGCTTTTTTGCTTTGTATGTCTTGTATAGTGGCTTGAGAAGGCATTACTGGAGCAGGACTTGCAGCCGGTTGAGGAGCTTTTATTTTGGATGATTTTTCTAGTGCTTTTTGTGTTTCCGGTGTCACTGGTTTTACAGTTTCTTTTGTAGTTGCAGCTCCGGCAGTATCTAGAGCTGGTGTAGCAACATGGCTAATAGAAAGACTATTAACAAACCAACTTGTTTGTGAGCCGGATTTTTTAATAGGTCTTAGTTCAACTAAGATTCGTGTGATATTGTCTTTAAGTTCGTAAACATTTGCACCACTTGCTTTTTTGCCACCGCGATAAGCTCGAATAGTAAATCCTTGTTCGCTTGAAACGATCGGTGATTGTTCAATGGTTTGTTTGGCACTATTACTTATATAAGAATGTAAGCGAGAAAGCTTATGGTGATTTTTTAAAGCACTGGCTGCAGCAAAAAGAGCAAATAGCTTGCTATTTCCTGGTTGAGCGCGAAGAGTATAAGTATCGTTTTGCCAAATGAGTTGCTCGTAAAGTGATTCATTGTCAACTGGCAAAGACGATTTTAATTGTTGTGATGAGAATAGCTGTTGTTCTTGTCCGCAGCTAAATAAAGATATAGACATCTCAATATCTTTTTGATTCGGAGCAAATTTAGCTGTGCCTTCTCCATAAAGCTTGGGTACGACAGTGTCGCTCAAGTCGACTACGCTGTCGGATTGAAGAGTGGAGCTTAAGCGAATAACTTTTACTTTTGGTTGATGCCCATGCATATTTGCTGTATGTCCTAGCAAAACCAAAAGCTGTCCTTCATCTTCTTTACCATTATGATTTTTGTCTGTTTGAGGTAAAAATGAATTGGCATCATATACATCTAAACCGATGATTGGTAAAACTTCTGTTTTACCATTAGTAAGTAGAACAAGATAGTTCGAAGCATTTAGTGCAGTATCTACTTCGATCAATTTGAGATTGGGTAAAAGCTCAAAAACATGATCTTCATATAATGATTCAGGTAAGCATCCTGCCAATTTATTACTTAATTCATCGTTGCTAAGTGAGCCGTGCTTTTGGAGAAAAGAGCGCATACTTTGGTCAAAGCGCTTGTAATTATTCATCATCTGATCGGCAGATGTTGATTTACTGGTTAGCACAGTGGCGGCATTAATAAGGGACTTGTCAGGGCTTACTAAGGTAGTCGATAAGGCAGCCAAACAAAAAACAAAAATTAGACCAACAAAGACACCAATAAAAACCTTGAAACCCATGGGCAGGGGCTTACGGCGCAGAGAGCTACCGCAAGCTGCACATTTTTTGGCAGCTACAGAATTTCTTTGGCTACATTCGGGACAACGCATAGGGGATCTATTATGTCTATGTCATTTAAGACCGAATGAACTTACCATAATTTGTGCTCAAAAGACAGTCTGCAACTCCGATTTTCCTAAGTTGCGTTAAGTATCCTTTATTGTGATGGCGGAGGTTGAAAAGACATCCTCCCTTGGCTACCTTAGCTTTGTTTGTTCTTCGGCACGGACGCGATTTTGTAATGCCGCAACAAGTTTCTCATTTTGAACTGGAGAAAGAAGTCCACGTATTTTAATTACTAGTTTGATTCTTTCCAAAGCCATTTCTGATTGTAATTTGTTTATTTCTTCTTGTTTGGCAAGCATACCAGACTCATTTAGAACTGCTTGATAGGCCATATCTTTTAATTGTTGAAGCATTTGGGCTAAAGATTGCAATCTTTGACCGTTCGCTTGGTCGTATTCATCAGCTAATTTGCGTATGGAGTTTTCTTGCTCAGTACTGATGCCTGCTTCTTTGTATATGGCTACTGGATCGTTTGCATCAGGTGTATTGTTTTGACTTAATACCATCTGCGGTATCAAAACGCTTGTCACTAAAAATGCAGCTATTGTTATCCGTTTAATAATTGAGGGGAATGCTAATTTGATTCCATATTTTGTCGGTAGTATCATCTATCATTTCCTCTTAATTCAGGTAGCCGGCAATAGTTATTGCTAATTATTGCACGGAGCAAGCCTAAACAATTAAAGAAGAACGATATTTCTCAATTTATTGAGCAAAGTTCCACGGCCGCAGCGATTGAGTAGTATAAGTAGGGTATGTAGCTACTCTTACTTGACTTTCAATTAACATTCTATTGCGAGCAGCCGTATCTTTTTGGTTGCTGATATTTTGGCTTTTTTGTTGCCTAACATTTGATCTTATTGGTGAGCCCGTCACTGCAGGTAGTGCGCTAATTCTGTATGTTTTTATATTGCTGGGTGGCAATGATCTATGTGCTAGATGTGTTTGAAAACCACCATAAGACAGATTGTTATAGCTGGCGTTACTGTGCCAAGAACCAAAAGCTGCTCTAGGAGCATTGCTGAAACGTGAACTCCCACCACCGGCCAGGCTACGTATTAACTGTTTAAGAGTGGCTTCAGGAACAAGATTAAGAGGAAAAGGAGGCGGACCAGCGCTACTGAAGCCTGAGTTTGTTTGATTATTTAAGGTGCCACAACTAGGCTGAGCTAGAGACACGGTTGGGGAATAGGCGTCGATACTTGGATTGACCATTAGTTGATTCATTATAGTTGGAGAAGGAATTGGCACAGTAGGTGCTAGAGCAGCTAAAGGCACGGTAGGCACGCTGTTTGGTGTAGTGCTTATATTTGTTTGTTGATTAGGCTGTGGCATAGAAGTTGAAAGCAGATGCTGTTCAGCTTGTTTCATAAACGAAAAATTGGCTTGGCGAGATTTAGGGGTAGATTGTTTAACATAATTTCCACTTATAAAGTTTCGATTATAGGTAGATGAATTGTAAGTTGGGGCTGGGCCATTTTGACTCTCAGCTCCGACCACAAAAGTAGAGATTTGTCCATTCAGTCTGGCGTTATTTTCTTCAGCTAGTTTGGCCTTTTGCTCTATTAAAGCGGCTTCTAAATCGCGCCTGCTTGGCAATCTGCGATTAGGTATAAAAGGGCGCATTTTAACATTGTATTTAGGTGTATAGGCAGCATCAGAAATAGACGATTTTTCTTGAGTGTCTTCGCGAGCCGAGAGAGGCTGAAGGGTTATAGTGGCATTACTTTGTTTAGCCTGACCTATGCTCTTTGTTAGCCATTGGATTTTATCACTAGCGGTTCCAGCTTGGGCAGCCAATTGGTTGACTAATACCAATGTTATTGATAGTCCCAGTCCAGCTTTATGGGCTATAAATTGGTTCTGTTTGTCCATAATTAATGATTTTCCGCCAAAGCCATAATCTATTACCCGTTTGCCTATTTGGTTTTCAAGTTTAAATAGCATAAAATCCCATGCAACTTATGTCACTGGGAAAAGTACGCAAATAGCTTGAATGTCTAAAAATTAGGATGGTTTAAGTGGGAAAATTACGATTCCCAAACCAGGCGATAGCCAACGCCACGAACGGTCAAAATTCGTTTGGGCTGACTAGGATTTTCTTCTAACTTTTCTCTCAAATAACGAATATGGACATCAACAGTTCGGCTTTCGCCAAGAAAATCCGAGCCCCAAACCTGAGCAAAAAGCTGGTCGCGGGTAAAAACGCGGTTGGGATGTCTTGCCAATACCGCTAATAATTCAAATTCTTTAAAAGTAAGGTCTATAGGCTGATTATTAACTGTGACCGTGCGACTATCCATATCAATAGCCAAATTGTTCAATCTGATGTTGCGTCCCGGGTTTGAGGCAGTGCTGACACTGGTAGGATTTTCTCTTAAGTGCGCCTTTACTCTAGCAACTAATTCTCTCAGTCGAACTGGCTTAGCTATATAATCGTTGGCGCCTAATTCTAGACCAACAACTGTATCAATCTCCGAGGTGCGGGCAGTGAGCATTAGAATAGGTGTACGGCGATCAGTCGATCGGACGCGTCTACATACTTCCAGCCCATCAATACCGGGCATCATTAGATCTAAAATTATAAGGTCCGGTTTTTCTTTTTCGACTAGTTCGATTGCCTTAAGACCATCATGGGCTAACAAGGTTGAAAAGCCTTCTTGTGTCAGAACATACTGAATAGAGGTTGCTATATCTGTTTCGTCATCAACAATAAGAAGCTTTTTCATCTAAGTGTGTCCAGTCTATCTATAACTTTGTATAGTATTTTTCGCTGTCTTTCATAGTAGCATCAAGATGGAAAATAGGATCAGGCAAGCAATTATGTACTAATATTAGATATTGAGGAGACCTTGAACAAATTTAGACTACTATTTTTATCTTTTGCAATTATTTTTTTGTTGCCTGGTTTGGCTATTTCCAAAGCAAATAGTTCGGCAACAGGGGCATTGTCACAAATTCATTTTGGACCATATCCACCTATAGTTTACCCAATAAGAGTGGGTCTTGCACCTAAGTCCAGTTCAAGTTGGGTAATTGTCTGGCAGCCCGGGGCTGTATTTGTGGACGAAAAGCCGGTTTTTTCTCTTGCTGCTCGACAAGTTTATAAAATTGCTCATGGCAGTGTGACTGATATTGTCACAGGCAAAAGTTTTGTTTTACCTCGTGATAGACGAGCTTATATTGCTGCTGCTGATCCGCGTAATGGCTATCAAGTCTGGCTAAATAATCGTTGGTACGGCGGTGTTTTGGAATTGATATCTTATGGAGATCGAGTCTCCGTAATAAACTTTATTGATTTGGAAGATTATTTAGGCGGTGTAGTGCCATCAGAAATGCCTGCAAGCTGGCATTTGGAAGCACTTAAAGCACAAGCAGTAGCAGCAAGGAGCTATGCCTATGCGCATATGGGCCCCGGGTCTAAATGGTATAAGACCGAAGGTTTTGATGTCGTTCCTGACACACGCGATCAGATGTATAAAGGACAAGCTGTAGCCACTAATTCTACTAATATTGCTGTTTGGCAAACACGCGGAATAATTTTAAAAGATGCTGGCAGAGTTAAGCCAGGTTTTTATCGGGCCTGGGTTGGCGATAGTTTTGAAAATTTGAATATTCGCCATGGTTATGTAAGCAAAACAGTGCTAGAAAAAATTACTGGAGTGCCTGGAATTATTGGTGTGACAGTAAAGCAATGGGATCCAAGTGGCAATGCCCATAGCATACAAGTCATTGGTCCTAAAAAAACAAAAGAAGTATATGGTGTAGCATTAGCTAAGATGCTTCATTTCTCTACAGCTGGGATTCTTGATGTAAAAGAGGAAGGCGATAACTGGCTTTTTACTTATAGAGGACCTGGTAATGGCAGCAGGGGCTTAAGTCAGCATGGAGCTAATATGTTGGCGGCTCATGGGTGGCGATTTGAGCAAATACTGCAGCAGTACTATCAAGATCCAGATGGCAAATTGAGATTTGATTATATGGATCGCTACAAAAGGCCAGCTATGTCGGTATTACCACAACAGTCTGGTGAAGGCTCTGAAGAATAAAGTATTTTACACTGTTGTCAGCGCGGGAACCGGTAATTCAAATGTTGAGATTTCGTCAACAACCATTTGATTTTCTAATTTAGCAAATAACATTTGGTCTAATTTTCTTTGCAGCAAAGCTACGGGTCCTGCTTGTTCACCAAATCTTTCTTTGTAAACGTCAATAGCATATTGCAGGTTCTCGATAGCTTTGTTCAATTCTCTGGTATGCAGTTCTTGCAATTGAGATAAGCGAAAGACGCAGCTCGCCACACAAAGTGAGTTATTACCATGCAAAGCGACTAATATTGCTTTTTGGCGATTGAGCATATATTCTGCTAAGCGCCATTTGCCAAGTTTTTGAAAAATATCAATAAGTGCATCAACTGTGGAATTGATTTCAACTGAACAAGTGCCAAGGTGAAATTCTTTCAGAACGAGTATTCTTAGGTGGATTGATTCGGCAACTGAATATTTTTGTTGACGGCAGTATAGAGCTGCTAATTGCTTGAGAACAGAACATATCTCTAACGATTCATCTCCAAATTGCAATTCTTGAGTTTGCAACAGTTCTTTTAGAAGCTCTTCTGCTTTTTTTATGTCTTCCTGTTTTTCATAAAGTCTGGACAAGTTAAAAATAGATTGCACATAAATGTATGTGTCTGCTTTTAAATATCCGTCTGCACGAATTTTGATTTCTTCCCATAATGGTTTAGCTTCATTTTCTTTGCCTTGAAATGAATAATAGCTTGCTAATTCAAATAATGACTCCAAAAGAATAATAAGCTCAAATTCTGGCGTATTTTTTGCCATTATAATTGCTTGTTTATACAGATCTTCTGCTATTTGACACAGGCTTTCTGCTTTGTGTTTACGTGCTAATTGCAAGATAGTACGAAAAGCATTTAGCTTTGCGAGAGTATGTTCTTGCTTGGTTATCATTGGCTTATCCTATCCAGTCAATTAGAAGAAGCATTGGTGCGATGAAATGGCTGACACCAAAATGGTGTTTCAATGAAACCAAATTCTAACTGACGTTGCCAATGTTTTTCATTAATTTCTTCCCCGCATTGTTCGTAATAAGAATATGTAGCCCCTCTAAGTAAATAATAGAAGCGCTTATATTGCATAATTATATAAACAGTGGCTGGATAACCCAGTTCCATATTTACCCCAGTTAGGCTCGTACCTGAATTATGATTAGCCTTTAAGCTGTTGGTGTTAGATTCGGTAGCAGGAAAATGGATAAATATCTTTCCAGATAGCGGAGTTTCTATCACCTCAAGAAGCTTGTCAATAGTTGCTAACAGAGATTGATCCTCAGGTTTTGGCAAGTCCATGTTAGTTTCTACTTTGGCGATTTCAGCTAAACGTTTGAGTAGCCTAATAAAGTCTCTGCTTTGATTTAGACAATCAGGAGGTAAGAGTCCTGATTGGGTAAGAGTTTTTTCTAGATTTTGTTGACTCTCTGCTAAACGAGTATATAAGGCAGCATCCGGTTCTAGGTAATTAAAAGTATTACTTGTGCGCCAAGACGGAATGCCATATTTTTTGATGGTACTGCTTATAGTGGTGCCTGCTCCCGCTGGTGATGAGGAAGGGGTATTGGCTCCTTCTGCTGGTTTTGTTTCCTTTGTAATTGCTTCAACTGGCTTTATTGCTAAAGAACTATCCACCCATGCTGCAGCTTGACGCTCCAAGCAAAATGTTCTCCATTCGGCGGTCTGAGCAAATAGTGGTGCTTTTTCAGAATATGGATTGGAAAAACCCGTAAATAGTTTCCAAAAAGAATCATAATTATCTGGATTGCCATTGCCGAATAATACATTTTGTCTTTGTTTTAGTTCATTGATAATTTGTTCGTCTAATTTAGAAGCATTTTTTTCTAAAATTTTATTGGCCCAGCGTACACCATTAGTTTGCAGTAGCAATAGAGCAACTGGCATTAAGCTGAAGGTGCCAGTTGCTTCTTTTTGATAAATTGGTGTGGGCAATAGCAGTTCTTGAGAAGGATCATACAAAGGGTTCAATAAATGAAAAGTTAATTGCTTATCTTTTTCATTCTCGTCTTTATTGAGAGCAAATATAGACTTCGAATTAAATTGTCTGGGGGCATAGGCTCGAATAGTTAGGAGCAGCCTTGTTCTGTTTAAAGGATTACTTAATGAAGAAACAGAAATAGTGGTTGAATTGTTTGATGCTAAAGCACGGGCAATATTATCTGGAAGCATAAACATATCTTGTACATTGCTTCTGTTTGCCGAATTTATGCCAAGGTCAGCTAGAATCTTGTTTATCTGCTTCCAGATTTGCAAACCCGTCTGTGGCTTTTGGGAAGGGTTATTTGGATCGCTCTTTACTTTGTTTAGACTTTGAAATAGTAAAAATGCACGTCTAAATTCATTGCCATTACCGGTAGTGCTCTCTGAAGTAACGTCACTAAGTTCAAGATAATTTCTGCTCAACCATTGGTAGCAAGAATAGAAATGCCGGGCTGCTGGACTAGATTGATAAAATCCAGTTGGATTGTAAACAGAATAATCAATTGCGCGATGAAAAACTGCTGAGTTCGTAAGCTTTGCTTTTCTTATGCTGGTTAGTTCTTCATCTACCA
Organism: Candidatus Melainabacteria bacterium; assembly: GCA_027451745.1. Classification (GTDB taxonomy): domain Bacteria; phylum Cyanobacteriota; class Vampirovibrionia; order Obscuribacterales; family Obscuribacteraceae; genus JABDBL01. The sequence goes on along the minus strand of DAIDIP010000002.1, from coordinate 141,853 downwards.
ATTGGCGCACGCCCACATTATTTGGTAAAGGAAAATCGGGCACCAGAAGTTTTATGCCAACGGTAAGAAAAGCGATATTGTATTTGATTTCTTCTTTTATCTCGGCATCTTCGGTTGATTTATAGTCGATTTCATTATTTCTAATCATTGAAATGAGTATTGACTCAAGCAATGGCAACAATGAATGCTCGATTACTTTTAGTCGGATATGATTTTGGAAAGCAAAGAGAGGATGTATGACACTATCAGCGGTGACATAGTTGGATGCATTACCTAGCCTATTTTCTTTATACAGCTGAGTAAATGACTTAATTGAATTGTCGTTTATAACAACAAAATAAATCTGAGAAAGAATTTCTTTTTCACCTTGATTAAGTCCTGGTATGCCCAAATATCTGATAGGGAAGAGAGGAAAACTGGGGGGCTGCCAGGTCTCCTCTGCAGCATTTTCTGACTCTTTACCTAAAGTAAAATTAGGACGAGTAAGATTGTTGATGGTATTGGCTGGATTACTATTGCCTGAATCAAGAATGGGATTACCCATTCCCGAATTACTAAATAAATTAGAGCCGCCTAACCCTTGTGCCTGACATAATGGCGACGAAGAAATAATTAACAAAAGACTCAGCAAAAAAATCAAGTATCTATTTGCTCGGATGGAAAAATTAGAAGTGCTAGTTTTGCTATACAATTGAATTAAACCAGAAAGAGTTAAACTAGAGATTCTAGCGAAACGAAATGGGCCTTAATGATACCTGGCAAATTGTCTATCTGAGTCAAAACAGTAGAAGAGAGTTTGTCATCTAATCCCATGACCATAACAGCGTCTTCTCTTACTGCGAGGCGAGCTAAGCTCATATTACTGATATTGATATCGTGTTGCGACAATATTGTTGCTATTTTCGCAATCATACCTGGTTGATCGGTGTGAGAAGTAAAAAGCATCATTTTAGCGGGGTAAAGGTTAATGGGGTGAGCATTGATTTTAGTTATTAACGGCGCATCGTGTGTTAATAGTGTGCCAGTTAAGGACAATTTGTTGTTTTCGGTTATTACCGTGACGTTAACTTCGCCTTGGAATTGATCGGTTTGTTCGTCTTTACTGCTTCTTACTTGTATACCGTGTTCTTTTGCAACTAAATGAGCATTGACATAAGTAACACCACTTATTCCGGTGCTTAACATGCCACGCAAAGCTGATACTACCAATGGTGAGGTGTCTTTGTTGACAAGGTTTCCTTTAGCTATAACTTCCAGTTGAGAAGCTTGTCCATCACTCAATTCACAGGCAATTCTTCCCATAGCTTCTGTTAGCCAAATATATTTTCCCAGTTCTCGCACTGCTTCTGGTTTCATAGATGGTAAATTAACCGGGCTTCTGGCAATACCAGTGGCAAGGAAATCGCGTATTTGTTCAGCTAAATCCATTGCCACATTGAATTGAGCTTCTTGGGTAGAGGCACCTAAATGTGGGGTCATAATGACTTTATCATTTAGTTTAAGAAGTGGCGATCCAGTGGGTGGTTCATTTTCAAAAACATCTAAAGCTGCACCTGCTACATGCCCAGACTCAATGGCTGCGCATAGATCATTTTCATCAATTATGCTGCCTCGAGCAGCATTGATTAGTCTTACACCTTGCTTCATTTTTGCTAAAGTATTTTTATTTATGAGCTTGTTAGTTTCTGGAGTGTTTGGAGCATGTATTGAAATAAAGTCAGCTTTTGCCCAAATTTCTTCAAGTGAGGCTTTTTGCACTTTTAATTCTGCAGCACGTTCGGCAGTAACAAATGGATCATAAACCATTACTTTCATACCCAAAGCGGCAGCTGCATTAGCTACTCTACTGCCAACCTTGCCCATACCTAAAACTGCCATTGTTTTATTAAAGAGTTCGCTGCCAATAAATTTTTTGCGCTCCCAAGCACCACTTTTAACGCTGCGATCGGCCATGGGAATATCGCGAGCCAAGCTCATCATAAGAGCGACAGCAAGTTCAGCTGCGCTAGCAGTATTACCTTCAGGTGAATTCAAAACAACGATACCGCATTCAGTAGCAACATTTATATCAATGTTATCTACGCCCACGCCTGCGCGTCCAATAACTTTAAGCTTTTTACCGGCTCTGATAACTTCAGCTGTAACTTTGGTTCGGCTGCGGACCAGTAAAGCATCATATTTGTCTATTGATACTAAAAGTTCCTGGGCGGAAATTTCGGGTTGATAAACGACTTCGAGCGATTCAGTCAGTATTTTTCTGCCTTCTTCACTTATGTCGTCGGCAATTAGAAGACGATACATAGCTCTGCTTGATAACCTGTAAATTATTCGAGTTGATTACTGAGGGTAAGATTATGGCGAACAAGTTGCTCTAATTGTTTGGACGAAAAAGCAATAGCATGGTATTCCATGTTGCGCCATGAATTGAGTTGATTATTGTCTATTCTATCCTTGGAAAACAAATGTCCAGACTGTCCAAAAACAAGACTGTGATAAAACTTGTCATTGTCTGCCATATCTATAAGTAGGCGGGCAGTGGGTCCAGAATTGCACATATAAAAAGGCGTTTGGCTATTTACTTGATAATTGCAAGCGTTTACACAGTCTTGATCGCCACCTAGACCGATCTTATAGGGAATAAGGGGAGTTAAAAAATTTGCCAGAGCTTCAGGTATGAATTTGGCTACATTTTCACGGAAATCCAGCTGATGCAATTTTTGCCATTGAAACTTTTGCATGTGTCCTGGTAGAGGACCACTGTGACAGACCAAGCGCAGCCCTTTGAGAGACTTAGATAAGCAATTCAGGTTGAAAATATCAAAGTTATATATGTTTTGCGGGAGCAGATTAGCGGGTTTGTCATTTAAAATTTGGCCAATAAATTGTGTCCAATAAGGCCATCGATTAATGTATTCGTTGGTCAATTGTTCACCAATTCGTGGTTGTAAAATGTCTTTTATTATCTGGATCAGAAATGACTCATAAATAGTTGCGCAAATGCTATCAGCTTTTAACTGCCCATCCCATTTATTTAAAAGAGCAATAGCATCATTTTCATATTGATCAGTGTTCTTTGTTTCGCTTAATGCTTTGCCAATCGTCTTGGTGACTGATTCGGTTAGCGAAGCTTTGCAGTCTCCCTGTATTGCTATGAGATCTTCTAAAGCCAGTTTTGTTTTGGCATTCCGATTACTTTCTAGAATGTAGTTGATTCTTCTTGCAGAAGCACTGTTTGATGAGGCTGTTGAATTGATAATTGCTTGTAGTGAAGTGGAAGGAGAAGATTTGCTATGATTGGCAATTATAAAATCTGGGGCGTTATTACTTTCCCCTGTTTGATTTTCGGATGTCTGTTTGGATAATATTTGTCCAGAGTGCACATTATGTCCGGCAATATATTCTGCTATATCACCGGTAGTATCAGCGTACAAAAATGTTTGTGGGCTGCTGTGATATTTTTCAAGTGCACCACTAAAATCTGACCAGCTTTTAGCCTTGTTAATAGGCCAAATAGATTCAATTGAATTGTTGTTTGGATTGGAGCCATACCAATTTAAAGCAATACCACTGGAACCGTCTTTTGTTAATAAAGGACCATCTTTTGTTATAGTGATCTTTTCCATTCTACTAGCTGCGAATCTGCTGCCTATCTCTTCTTGCAGTACTTGAGCTTTGAAAGACCCGCAACTATTTTTATACCGATCCGGGAATTTGTCAGAAAATTGTTCGAAGCATAGTTCTTGCGAACGTCTTTTTAAATTGATTGCCGCCCAACTAATTTTTTCGTTGCGACCAATCAGTATACCGGGAATTCCCGGTATACTGAGTCCAGCTACGTGTATAAAAGGGGCCCTCAAAGATGATAAGAAAAATAAATCAGGAAAGCTAAAGAGCGTATCTTTATCGCAAGCAATGAGGGGTGTTTTTGACTTTGATAAATTTGCTGAGATAGCCCAGCCATTGCTGCCCCAATAAAATTGACTCGCTGGAGGTAGAGAAGCAACTAATTTCCATAAATCAACATTTGGATAAAGAGGGTTGCAGTTCCTTGAATTGTTTTGCCAACCAATGTGAGTAGTAGGTGACTGGTGAATTTCTTGTTTCTTTAAACTAGGATGATTTAAACCTTTTTGATCGTTGCTTTCGTTTTCTGTTTTAGAATCTAAATCTGGGTTGGATTGTTCTGAAGGATCAGGATTACCGACTGGGGTTGAGTCTGCCAATTTATAAAAGTTGCCAAACATTTGTTTTGCCAACACCTGACCAGCCTTTTGATTGATTGCATCTTGCAGGACATTTATCTGCCAACACTCATCACTTGCATATTGTAAATATTTCAATATAGCTAAAGTATCTTCTGGTTGCCATGGTAAGGGCTCATAGCCAAGCAAAATGAATTCCAGTGGTAATTTGTTTTGCGAAATATAAGCATTGACTCCCTGGCAATAAGATCTGAGCCATTTTTGTGTTTCAGGTGTAAGAAGACCATACTCAGCTTCTGCAACTCTTTTAAAGCCAATAATATGAGCTAATTTGTCATTGGCTAAACATGTACTACCAAAAATCGCGGCTGTTTCGCCTCGGGCTAGACGACGTAATATGTCCATTTGAAATAAACGCTGAGATGCAGTTATATAGCCTTGAGCTACAATTAGATCTTTTTCGGAGCGGGCTTCGATATACGGAATGGCTAATTTGTCAAAATAAACCTGAACCGGCTTTTGCAACATTGGCAGCTGAACACTTCCATCTAAAACAAGGGCTTCTCGATGGTTTATAAATAACGCCAAAGCGATTATGGCAGCAGTAATAGTAGTAAGAATAGACGCGGTGATTAATTTTGCATTCACGATGTTTATTATGTTTGATATATGAAATATGCGGCTATGATACAGCCAAAAATATATCGGGTTGACTGTTATCAACCAATGATGGAATTAAGAACCAATAAAAGCTTAGCGTATAATCCTAAAACAGCCAATGAAATGAAATTAGACTGCAAGAAATAAAGTACCAGATGAGCAAACAATAGAATGAAGGGCGTTAAAGAATTATTTTTTCTTCTTTGTCTAGCTTTTTTAGTGCGTTTGCCATGGTTATTAATGATACCGCAGGTAGAGGCACCCGACGAAAATACACACTTATGGGTTATTGAATTTATAGCCAAAAACTTTCATTTGCCAGGCTCTGATTCAATTATGAATTCTGGTCCTCAAGCAGTCTACGGTTCTATTCCTCAATTTGGCTATTTACCGCATATTTTATTTTATAAGGTTTTTCAACATATTCTGAGTGCTAACACAATATTTTATGCTGCCCGTTTGGGTAGTCTGTTCATGGGGCTCATTTTAGTTGCTGCTGCCTATTTTATTGGAAGAATATTGTTCTTGCCCCATCATATCTCGGCTTTAGCTGTACCACTAATTATTGTTTTTCATCCGCAATTTGTTTTTGTTACTTCCTATACTAACAATGATTCAACATGTGCTGCTCTTTCTGCTTTAATCTTGCTGATACTAATTGTGGGTTTGAGACGAGGGTTAAATACATGGCTTGTTTTATCTCTATCTATATGTTCTTCACTATTGGCACTTAGTAAGTATTCTGGATACAGCACACTTTTGCTTATTGCGTTAGTTTTGCCCGTGATTGTCTATTTGCACAAACAAAGATTAAAACAGCAAATTGTTTTATTTGTGCTTTTGGCATTACTAACTTTGATGATGACGACTTGGTGGTTTACTCATAATTATTTTGAATTTAATGGGGATATCACTGGTGTCAAAACTATGCACAAAATTTGGTCGTTTACATATCATAAGCATCTTAAAGAATTTGAAACACCTTTGGCGATTTTATTTACTAGTAGTTTTTGGCGAATGCTTTTCTTTAGTTTCTGGGGCTGGTTTGGTTATATGACACGTAGCTTGCCCCGAGTAATTTATTATACTTATTTGCTTTTTGTGATAGTTTCAATTGTGCGTTTTGCCGATTCCCTCGTGGATAAAATTCACAAAAACAAATTCGACTTGCCTAAGCAAATTAAAGACTTGTTTATACTAAAAGAAAATATAAAGAGCCAAGAAGCACTTGGAATTTCTGAATCAATTCAATGGACAAGAAATTGGGCCTGGGTTCTAATTTTAGGCTGTTTTATACTCAACTTTTCGATGTGTGTGTATGGACTGTATTCTGGCGTGGCTGGACCCCAAGGACGATATTTGTTTCCCAGTGAAGTATCAATTATAGCCATGCTCGTAGCAGGGTTATCGGCGCGATACAACAAATGGTCACAGACTTTGGTTCTGACTTTTATTGCTTTTAATTTTGTTGTGTATTGTTATGCAAGCTATTATTTGCTATCACTTTATGGACATGGATGATTTTTAGAGACGTATTACTTCTAGTCCGTTTAGATACGGTCGAAGTGCTTTTGGAATGTAGATCGATCCATCAGCATTTTGGTGGTTCTCCAAAAAGGGGATCAAGATGCGTGGCGAAGCAATAGCTGTATTGTTCAGCGTGTATATATAAGCTTTTTCGCCCTTTTCGTTGCGATAACGAATATTTAAGCGACGAGATTGAAAGTTATGGAAACTGGAACACGAATGTGTTTCACAATAATCTTGCCTGCTAGGCATCCAGGTTTCAATATCATTTTTATAAACTTGTCCAAGTCCAATTTCGGCTGTGCACATTACTACGACTCGATACGGTAATTCGAGTGCTTGCAAGATTTCCTCCGCATTTTTCAGAAGTGCGGTATGCTCAACTCTAGCAATTTCATCATTGTTTGTACAAAAAACTACTTGCTCAATTTTTTGAAACTGATGAACGCGATAAAGTCCTTTAGTATCACGGCCTGCTGCGCCGGCTTCTCGCCTAAAACAAGGAGAAATACCCACATAGCGTTTGGGTAGGTCATTGGCTTCGAAAACCTTATTCATATGTATGGAAACGATACCTACCTCAGAAGTGCCGGTTAAATAGAATTTGTCCTTTTGTAGTTCGTAAGCGTTGTCTTCGCCTAGTGGGAAATAGCCTGTGCCAAACATAGCTATTTCTTTCACTAAAAGAGGTGGAGAAATTAAAGTAAAGGCTTTGGCAAGAATTTTGTCTAAGGCAAGTCGAAGTATTGCTAATTCTAATAGAGCCCCATTTCCTGTTAAAGCATAAGCACGAGAACCAGCAATGTTTCTAGCACCTTCAAAATCTGCTAGCCCATGTATTAAAGCGAGTTCTAAGTGATCTTTTATTCTGAAATCCTTTTGGATAACAGAACCCCATCGACTTATTTCGACATTATCTTTATCAGTGTCTCCTTTTGGCACACCAATAAGAGGGAGGCTTGGCACAAGAGCCATGAGTTTTTTAAATTCAGTTTCTAGATTTTGAAATTTACTTTCTTTGTTAGCAAGTTCTTTTCCAAGGATGCGCGATTTATCTATTAGTTCATTGCGATTGTCTGGCTCGTCGGCAATGATTTCAGAAATATGATTACGTTGTTGTCTTAATAGCTCGATTTGTCCTATCAGGTCACGGCATAGTCTGTCTAATTCCAATAAACGATCCAATTCTAAAGGCACCTTCTTGTCTGTAATTGCCTTTTTAAATAGTTCTGGTTCATTGCGTATTTTTTCAATATTAATCATTTATACCTCCTAAATCTGAGCGAGGCACAAACAAAAAAGCCTCGCATTTTTGCGGGCTTTGAAAACTTTAAATCTCATTGCAGCAATGAATCTAAGCCATAGTTAGCCCGCATCTTCGATTTGATGAAGATGATGAGGCGAATTGAAATTTATTAGCTTGGTTCATATTCTCAGTATAAGGGAGAGAATGCTTTTGTCAATCCTTGAGCCACTGAAGAATTTTCTCATTTACGAAGCTGCCTAGTTAATCAATTCAATTTGAGAAACGCCATTTGTTTTGTTGATTTGCACATGAGTAGGGAACATGTCTTTGACATCAGCAAAATGGGTGATAACTAAAATGCGAGCAAAATCTGGTTGAATAGAACGAATGGCTTTGACTAGTTTGTCTCTAGAATTGTCGTCTTGGGAGCCAAAACCTTCATCGATTATTAGAGTTTCTAATTTAGCGCCTGCTCGTCTAGCGAGTAGTCGCGATAAGGCTACGCGGATAGAAAAGTTTACTTTGAAAGCCTCACCACCACTATATAATTCATAATTGCGTGTACCGATGTCATCGCTAATTACAATATCAAGCGTCTCACTAATGGTGCCGGATTTATTCTTTTGTTGAGTGATTAAGCCAATGTGCATTTTATTATCAGTTAGGCGTGAAAGAATACGATTGGCGTCGGTTTCAATTTCTGGTATGGCATTTTCGATAATAATAGCCTGTATGCCTTTCTTGCCAAAACATTCTCCTAAGAATGCTAAGTCATCAGCTGCATTTTTAGCCTCAGATAATTCTTTGTTTTTTTCTTTAAAGCTATCTTTTTCTTTATTGGCTAATTCAAGATTTGCCGATATTCTTGCTTGCTCACGTAATAAAGTCTCATATTGAGATTGTATAGCACTGAGTTGCAATTTTAATTGCGAAATTTCATTGTCTATATTTGGTAGTTCTTTGGCACTTTCTGCAGCAAGAATATATTTTTGGCCTAAGTCTTGGCGTTCTAAATTTTTATTGGCAAGCCATGACTCTGTTTTAGTCAAATTGTTTTCAGTAACAGGTATTTCGGCTAGAGCATGTTTTAAATCTTTGTACTTATCAACTTGTGATATTAGAGCAGCTAGCTTTTGTTTGAGTTTATTATGCTCAGCACTGTTATAATTAATTTGTTGATATTCTTTTTCTAGTCTGCGTATATTGTCTCGAATCTCGCTGCCATAAGATTCTTCCGACAAAACTATTTTTAGTGACTCTATCTTTTGCAATAAACTTGGCAGATTTGCTTCGATTTTATCCAATTCTAAGAGATCTCTTTGCAATTGGTGGTAGCGGCTGTCAATGCTTCTTTGACTGCGAATTTGTGCCTGAATAGTGGTATAGATCATTGGATCAAATTTTAAATTTCCTAATTCAGTGTTTAAATTCAAAAGACTGGTTCTTTGAACAATAGCGAAATCGTGTTTGTCTTTTTGACTTTTTAAAGTCTCTATTTCAGCAGCTAGTTTATCTTTATTTTCCTGTGCTTCTTTTATAGCGCGATGTTTTTCACTTAACTGGCCTTTTTGTGTATCTAGAACTTTTCTCTGAGAGAGCTCAATATTTAACTCGCTATATTTGGTTCGTAGTGAATTTCTTTCTGAATCTAATTTGTCTTTTTCTAATTCCAGGTTAATAACCTCACTTTTGCTTTGTTCAATAAGGTTATTGTAGCGACTAATTACAGAGCTTCTATCAGTAATTTTTCCAGCGCACAGTGGGCAAAGTGTAGAATCTTCGGCTTTGTTTAATTCTTCTATTTTATTGACGTATTCTTGTTGACGTCTTCCCCACTCAATAATTTGTTGAACAATACTTTCAATGCGGGTTTTTATGTCTTGCCCTTTTTCAGTAATATATTGAAACTCTTTTTCTTTTTTATCTAATTCCGCTTCTTTAGCTTCTAATTCTAGTTTTTGCTTTACTAGTGAGTCCTGACTTTCTAATAAAGATTGTAGTTGGGCTAATTGATTGGTTTTATGTTCTATTTCTGTTGATAAGCGAATTTGGGCTTCGTCTATTATCATTTGCAATTCGCTTATTCTGTGACTTAGCTGAGCATATTGTTCTTGCTGTTTAGCTAATCGTGTTTCAGTGGCGATTAATTCTTGGTATTGCTTATATTCTTCAAATAAAGCTTCTTTGTTATCACAGCTTGTTTTTATTGTTGTTCTGCGTTCTGTAAGTTCAGCCGATTCTTTTTGAACCTGTTTTAATTCTAAATCAAGTACGGTACGAGACTCGGCTAGTTTTGAGCGGAGTTCAAGTTTTTGCTTTTCTAAATTTTGAACGAAGGATGACTTTTCTTCTAGATCTTTTAAAAGTACTGTGGTTGTTTCATATTCTATAAATTCTGCCTCTAAAGCAGATTTGTCTTTAACTAATTCTTTCAAAGTGCAAAGGCGTTGAGCGATTTGTTCTTTTTCTTCACTAAGATGCTTGATTTCATTATCTAAATTGTTTAGTTGATTTTGCATGTCTAATTGTTTGTTTTGCCATGAATTAAGTTCGTGTTCTTTTCGTTGTAAGTTTAAGAGACTTGATTCGAGACTTTCTTTTTCTGTTCGGGTAATTTTGAGCTGATTTTGCAAGTTTTCTGATTCAATTTCCAATTGCGCTATTTGTTCTTGAATTTCAGGCAATCTGGTGAGTAAGCTACTGAGATATTCACATCTTTCTTTTAGAGGTTTTAGGCGTTCCTTGCAGCGACTTTGTAATAGATCAAAATAAGATAAGCCAAGGATTTCACCCAAAATTTCTTTGCGTTTCATGGCAGTTTCACGGGCAAATTGATCAGCAGCACCTTGTCTTAAATAGGCACTATTAATAAAAGTTTGATAGTCCATACGCAGCAATTGCAAGATTTTATCTTGAGTTTCAGCAATACTTGCTGCTGTCAAGCTTTTCCATTTATTGCTAGCATTATTTTCACTTGGGTTCGAGTCTTCGTTTGCTTCATGACCGTTATTGCTATGACCATTATTGTTCAATGCTGGATTAGGAATGAGCATCTGTAGGTCAATAGTTCCCTTACTGTTGGCTTTATTGCCTGAACGAGAAGGAGTTCTTTGTCTGGAACGTCTTATTCTGTAAGTATTGCCTTCATGAACAAAAATAAGATCTACCCACATCTCTTTTTGTCCAAGTCTAATCAATTCGTCAGAACTTGCTCGTCCTTTTTCCCAGATTGCCCACGTAGCCGCATCTAATAGCGCTGATTTGCCAGCACCATTAGCACCTGATAGACAAGCGACGTTTATTGAGCTTAAATCTAAATGGGCGTCTTCATAACTCATAAAATTATGCAGACTAATTGACTGAAGAATCATTTGTATGTGGATTTTACCATTTTGCCCGCCTGAGGTATATCTTTGAATAGTACAATCTATATAAATAAATTGATTAAGCCTTTAGCCAAGAAGCAATTGTTTGTCCTTCTTGTGCTCGTCTCGTATTTGTTTCAAGGGCTTGCATCATTAATCTACCAGGTTAGCTGGGAGCAGGCAACGGAAAACATTGTTGGAATGGCCTTACCGACGATGGCTATAGTTGTTTCGATGCTATTTGTGGGAATGGCGATAGGAGCATATGTCTTTGAAAAAATATTGGTCAAAGTAAACAGGCCGGGACAATTATTTGTTTTAAGCCAAACAGTTCTTTTTTTATTCGGGCTTCTATTTATTTTTGGCCAAAAATTGAACTTTTTTTCTGCTATTACGGCAGATTCTTATCAAAGTATTTTTTACGCCTATTCTTTACGTTTGCTATTGGTATGTGCCTTTTTATTATTGCCAGCTATTTTTATAGGGGCTGGTTTTCCTTTATTGCTCCGCTTTATTGGCAATGTGAACTTTAATGCTACTAAATTATATTTTGTCAATTTGGCTGGGGCGATTGGCGGGGCAATTATGGTTGGCTTTGTGCTTTTGCCATATTTAGGTATAAGTAAAACAGTTTTATTGGCTTCGCTAATGAACCTAGTCGCTGGCATTATTTTTTTGCCGGCTATGAAAAGGGGTCCGCTTTCACGGGTTGACAGCGAGGAAAAAATTAGCGTAGAAAGAAGCTATCAGTCCAGTGCAGATCATAAAAACAATAGATTGCTATCTCTTTTGGTCGTTATGGCTGGACCATTTTTTAATATGCTTTTGGAATTACTTTTTTTTCGAATTGCCACTTTGTTTATGGGATCGACTGCATTTGCTTTTTCACTGGTACTGGCTTTTCAATTATTTGCTCTAGGTTGTGGTGCTTTTACGGCTAACATTTATAAAATAAGAAAGGAAAATTGCTGGAAAGTTTTTGCGTCGCTCTATCTATTTGCAGCTTTTTGGTTATTGTTAGATTTGGCTGTGCTCCCTAGTTTGGCTATTTTTATAGTTGGGCAAACGAATTTTTTACAAACATATTTTCATTTGGGAGGATTCGCTGCTTTTTGTATAAGCAATTCAATAATCTTATTAATTATCATTTTTATTCCTTCTTTTTGTTTAGGAATTAATTTGCCTTTGTATTTTCAATTGCGGCAAATCGATACTGATATTGCCAATATAAAGCCTACTTATGCATATGCCCTAAACTTGTTTTCTTCTGTTGGGGGTTGTTTAGCAGGTGGAATTTTTATAATTCCTTGTCTAAGCGTTATTTCAAAACATGCAATTTCTTGGTCGTTATGTTTGAGTGCTATAGCAACTTTGACTTTGGCTTTGCTAATTTATTGCTTTGGAACAAAAGGCGTACCGATGTTCAAAGTAAGAACCATTTGTTTTTTGACATGGATAGTTTTATTTACGACTATTGTGTATTTGCGTCCCACCTGGTGCGCGCCTTTAACAAAAGAGAAAGCACAATTATTGTTTTATAAAGAAGGGCTTAATTCAACTGTTTCTTTGTCTAAAAGCATAAAAAGGAATATTATTTATTTGCAGACAGATGGACAGACAGAAGCTACTTTGCCTCTGAATCCAAAAATGTCTGCACAAAGCAGTGATGCCCCTACTCAAGTTTTATTGGCAACATTACCAATGATATTTTGTTCGGACAAAGATAAGGAAGCTTTTTTGCTTGGACTTGGTAGTGGGTTGACTGCTAAAATGTTATTATCCAATCTGAAATTAAAGCGATTAATGATCGCTGAATTAGAGCCTTGTGTAATTGAAGCAGCCAAATATCTGGATCGCTATTATCAGTTTGATTTGCCTAGCTTGGATGATCAACGAGTACAAATTGTTTCTGCTGATGGGCGCAATATCTTATCATTGCAGAACAAAACTTATGATGTGATAGTCTCACAACCAGGTGAACCCTGGAGAAGCAGCTCTAAATATCTTTATACACTTGAATTCTGGCAATTGGTCAAGTCTCGTTTAGATAAAAATGGTGTATTTTGTCAATGGTTTCCCCTTTATTCAATAGACAAAAGGAATTTCATAATTTTGTGTGAAACTTTTACTTCTGTTTTTGATCAAACTTATGCAATCAGACCAAAGGGAGCAGGCGAGATTCTTTTACTAGGGTTAAATGGACAAGATAGATCAGCTTTGAAAGAAGCGATGAAATTTCTTCCTGATAATCTTATGGTGATGTCACCAGCGGACTTTAATATAGAAAAAGGAAATCAAAAAAATGATTTAAATAGTGATGATTATCCTTTTGTGCAATATCAATTGCAATCAATACTTTTGCATAATGGACTTAAAACAAATATCGATGCAGAGCACTTAGTACAGTCTATGTTTTGTCATTGAATTTGTATAGGCTTGGGTTTTTAAGATATCCAGATTCAAGCAATATTTCTTTGAAGTCTCGATTAGACTTTTTGACTTCTGCCATTACTTCAATTAATTGCAACAATGTAATTTCGCCAGCACGAATTAGTGTTTGGCCAATGAGTACAGTTTGCAGCTGAGCCTCAGTAAGAAAATCCTGTTTGACCAAAAAACAGCCAAATTGCATCTCTGGCATTGCTTTATGCATGTCACAAGCGATATCTAGTTCTGCTTGTTCAAGCATTCCCAGTACCTGCAATAATTCACCGATACGCCACGAAGGTGTCGTGTATTGTCCTGATTGATCGGCAAAAGTTATTGATCTTGTTTGTGCTTCTTCTTCTAGTGTATTGTCACTTGTGACAATACCTAGAGAACGGAGATCATAGTCTGTACGACAATCTGGGTCGACTAGAATATCATGTGCTACCCATAATTCTCTTAATTGATCAAGCAATTCAGGATGATTCTCACCACTAGCTTTGATCTTTTTTAGTAGTGGACAGACAAGTTTGAGAAAATGTTTGTGTATGATTTGCGCGGAAGAATCTTTTTGCGCCCCAAGGCGTTGGTAAATATCGTTTGCGGGTGTTGGGTTGTTGCTCATGCTACCGATTTTTCTTCAACTAACCAGCCTTCTGCTGCAGCTTGGAAATAGGCGTTTTGCCAATCATGATCAACTAACAACTCAAGCATTCGTCGACGAGAAGCAAAAATATAGCGTGCTCTATTAGTTAAGGAAGTAATATCCACAAAGTTTTCAGCAAAAATTACGTGATCTAGTTGGCGATACCATTCGTTGCCGATAGGTGCCACTATATCCGCTACCATCGTTCCACAATCTAAATTTACTGGGTCTCGTTTGCTTTGTGGCGGAAAGTATAAACTGTAAATTCTGCTATCAAAGCCTAGGCTCTCTACTGTACCGATAATTGGACCGGCTTCGTTCTTGAGTTCAAAACCCGAAGCAGAATAAGCACGCATTTCTTCTTCTAATATTCTTCGCAAAGTTTCTCGCACTACCGGAATATGTGGTTCGAGTGACCACATTGCTGGAGTGGGAAGATAAGATTTAGAAGTGACAAAACGCCAGGTGCCAGCCTGGTATCTTACTATGGACTGATGTGACCCTGCCCAAGCACACATCATTAAGCTTTTCCAAATATTATTGTTTTTATAAACTTCAGCATAGTTTTCTTTGAACCACTTTTCCCAGTTTTGATAAGAATCATGGGGGCTAGAATGCTTTATTAAGCCGTCGCGCCATTCTGTTTCATCTGATAGTGGATCATCGGCATGAAAAAATTCTTCCCAATATGCAATCAAGACAGCCGGTTCAAGCGCTGCGCTATCCAGTCGACCGAATTCCTCTATCCAAAGACGCTTTATTAGCTTTAGAGCTTCCTCACCGCGAGAATATGGATTAGAGTCGACAAATTGGCTATCGTGCCTTATCCAGTCTATGCTCGCTCTGATTAGAAAAATTGGCAACATCGCCTTCGTCCTTTGTGCAATTCTATCTATTGTAATAGAAAGATATTTTGTTTTCCATCTTAACTCAATTATGCAATTTGGTAGCAGATATTTCAGGCAAATGCTTTGTTAAAGGATTGGGCTGTCTATTTGTCTGAACAATTAATTCGTTTGCATATTTAATTTTATTAGCATAGACTTTGTCTAAAGCATAATCTGCTAGCGGCTTTTCTAGTCTTTCGCTCCAATTGGAGGCATTACTTGTGCCTGGACGATTGAAGCGCTGTTTTGTTCCAAGCAAATCGGTAATCATCAAGATTACAAGCCAGCACGGGGAAGAAAATAGTATTTTAAAGAATGTGCAGGCTAAATCGTCGGTGTATAACTTGGGCGCTTGGTTCGCATCCAGATGTAAGAAGCGCATCAGCCTTTGCACTTCTAGCCAACCATTATGCCCATCTTCCCCATGCCACCAGCTAACCAGATTCTCGTAATAGCTTGCCAGGGGCTCATTGTCATGAGTGCCATAGGTGCCCAGATTTAAACCGGGTAATTGATCACTGGGTACAAAAGAACGATCAATTTCATTGCGTTCGAATAATGGAATTGAAAAACCGGGGATACCAAGTTCTTGCAACGCTGGTCTAACATAAGAGGGAACGACACCTAAATCTTCAGCTATAACGATAGAATCAGCCGCTGCTTTTAAAATGACATTGAGCCTCACTTTACCTTCGTGACAGTTAGCTGATGCCGATTCTTTTGTTTTGTCATCTCTGGGCATGAATTGGGGTAAAAGCCCGCCAGTTAACTCTTTTGCTTCTGTTGGGCTTAGATGGGTAAAAGTAGAATTTTGTTCTGGCAGCCAAGGAAAAGCATATATCCTAAAAAAGCCCAGTACATGATCTAAGCGAAAGCCATGAAAATATTTAGTAACTTGCTGAACTCGACAATTCCACCAATGGTAGTTTTCTTTTTCATGAACTGCCCATTTATAAAGGGGAATACCCCAGTTTTGTCCCCAAATGGCAGTAAAATCATCAGCCTGGAAGAAACGTTCAGGCGGTGCACCGCCTGACCATTGGAGGTCAAATAAGTCTGGTCGTGCCCAGACATCAGCGCTGTAACGACTGACACCAAATGGGATATCACCGAATAATTTTACGCTCCGAGCATCAGCATAATTTTTTACAGCGAGCCATTGTTCATGAGCTATCCATTGAACAAAACTGTAAAAACGACACTGCTTTTTATATTCACTTTGTTCAGGATTGCTAATCCAATCTTTGGCGGCTTTAATGCTATCTAGTTTGCCCCACAGCGTCCATCGTGCATCTCCATCTTTAGAAGCGGCGATAGTTCTAAAAAGTGAATAATCAGCAAGCCATTCTTTGTTCTGTTCGAGGAAATTCTCAAACTTTGTTTTAAATTCAAGATCATTTTCTGTTTTGCCTAGCTCAAATCGCTCAAAACATTTTTTTAAAATCGCAGTTTTGAGGGATTTTACTTGTTTATAGTCAATTACAGTATTTGAAAAAATGTCTTTGGGAAGATCTTCTTCTTCAAGACCTGGCACTATATTCGGTGCAGCAATTGACAGATGAATATATACTGGATCAAGGGCAAGAGCACTAATGGCATTGTATGGACTATTGTCATTTCCAGTTTCATTTATTGGCAATAACTGTAATACACCGAAGTAATTGTTATGACAAAAATCAATAGCTTCTTTAACTGCCTGCGTATCACCAATGCCAAGATTGCCTTTACCTTGCAAGGCAAAGGCCGGAATAAGAATGCCCGCCAGTTTGTCTTTTGTGTTAATTGTCATGAGCTTATTTTCAATCTTTTAAAAACATGGTCAACATTTTTTATGTAAGACTCGGTTTGAAAGCATTGTTCGATTTCTTCTTTAGACAATAGTTTATTTATTTCGCTATCGTTAAATAAGCTTTTTTTGAAATCGCCGTTGTGCTTGTTCCAAGCAGACATAGCTCTATCTTGTACAAGTTTGTAAGCTTCTTCGCGACTTATGCCTTTCTCGACAAGTTTAAGCAGCACAGATTGTGAAAATACTACTCCGCCAAAACGATTGAGATTTTGCTGCATATTTTCAGGGTAAACCACAAGGTTTTTTAGTATGCCGGTCAATCGATCAATCATATAATCTAGCAATATTGTTGAATCAGGCATAATGACTCTTTCTACAGAGCTGTGGCTTATATCTCTTTCGTGCCACAAACTAATATTTTCCATAGCCGCTATTGAATAGCTGCGCAAAAGACGTGCCAGACCAGAAATATTTTCACAACCTACCGGATTTCTTTTGTGAGGCATAGCTGAAGATCCTTTTTGTCCTTCGGTAAAAGGTTCTTCGACTTCTAAAACCTCACTTTTTTGTAAGTGACGAATTTCAGTAGCAAATTTATCGAGCGTGCAAGCAATCAATGCTAAAGTATTAATGAAATGAGCATGTCTGTCGCGTTGTACTACTTGTGTAGATACAGGTTCGACATCTAAACTCAAGAGCGCACAAACTTTTTCTTCAACATCGGGAGAAATATTGGAGTAAGTACCAACGGCTCCACTTATTTTTCCTACCGATATAAACTTGATTGATTCTTTTAGATGTTCTTTATGGCGACGAATTTCAGCTAACCATACTGCCATCTTGAATCCAAAAGTGAGAGGCTCGGCATGCACTCCATGCGAGCGTCCAATTTGCAAAGTGTATTTATGCTTAATGGCCAGATCCAAAATTGATTTTTCCAGTTCTTCTAGATCTTTGGCAAGAATTTTACCAGCTTTTCTAAGCTGCAGGGCAAGACCTGTATCTAGCACATCAGAACTGGTTAGACCCAGATGAATAAAGCGTGCCGATGGACCAACAAACTCTTTCACACTAGTAAGAAAAGCAATGACATCATGTTTTACTTCTGCTTCTATTTCTTTTATTCTTTTGGCATCAAAATTAGCTTGGCTTTTAATTGCTTGCCAATCGGAATCAGGTATTTTGCCTAGGCTATTTTGCACTTCGCAAACGGCTAATTCTACTTCTAGCCAGCTCTTTATTTTAGACTCTTCTGTCCATATCGAAGTCATTTGCGGACGTGAATAACGATCTATCAAAGTATTTCCTCTTAAATATTGCCTAGCATTGCCTGGCAAATAAGAGCATAGCTTATTGGTAAGGGGCTTTGGTCAGGTACTAAAAAACCTCAAGCACAAAAAGCATAAATATTCTCTTTTAGAGAGACTTACATGTATTGAAGCGAACTATTTACGAACTATTTAATTAGAGCGCTATATAATTTATCAGACAAATTTGTATGCCTGATTGCGCTTGTATATTTACAAAGGGAGGCTCTTGGCAAGTTTCATCATGCAACCAAAATTATTCAAATTGGTTTCATCATGCAACCAATTCCCAAATTATAAAATATATGAGAGATGCAAGAGCAGGACTGGAAAGTTCTTCCAGTTGGGCTATTTAAAGCATATTTATTAGATATAGTTCATTAACTGAAACTCATCGACACGGATAGACAGCAGCCTGGAAAATTCATCTTTTATAGTTATCCAATTGTGTTTAGGCGCGAAATAAAAGCGATAAGCAAAGAGAGTTACAGTAAGCAGCGTTAAGAACAAAGACACAGTACAATTCAGCAAAGCGTCTTTTCTCTTGGCAGACAGGCCAAGTAGCGAGTATCAAACAAATAGCAATTAAAGCTAAAGCAAATCAAGAATAAACAATAGAAAAAGGAAAATAGGAATCGTTCATGAAAATACTTATTCCAATTGATGTATGGCAAGGCAACGAAACTCTGAGCCAAGATCTTCCACGTATGTTGCCTATTGATCAAGCAGAACTAATTCTCGTTTATTCAATCCAAAGTGAGCCACATCTGGAAAAAGCAAGTGGCGGTAACACTGATTATTTGTATGAGCAATTAGAGAAAAAAGCTAAAGCTTCACTGGATAAATTTGCGCAGGAATTGCAACCGCTAAGCTTAAGTGTAGAAACATGCTTTGAGCACGGTCCACCAGCTAGTGTTATTGAGTCTATCGCCAAAAGAAAACAGGTTGACTTGATTGTTATTAGAGGATCAGCTGCTGGTTTATTGGAATCAACATTTTTAGGAAACACAGTTAGTTTGGTTGTTAAGCATAGCCCAAGTTCTATTTTGATTTTGCGTCCAGGAGCTGTATTAGCTCCATTGAGCAAAGTATTAGTAGCATTGGATGGTTCTGAACCAGCAAAGCATGCTTTGCGAGAATTTTGTCTGGCATACAAACCACTAGCTAATAAAATAGAAATAGTGCTTGCCCATGTGGTTTCAATCTCTGCTCCGTGGCGTTATATTGCACCAGTAGAATTAATCGCCACTCTAGAAGATAATTTAGATATGACTGCCAAAGCTGTTTTAGCAGAAGGCGAAACTATATTGTTAGAAACCGGTTGGAAGTTAAACGAAAAACCAGATAGTATGGTGGTACGCTCAGGAGATCCTGCTTATGAACTTGATCGCCTAGCTAGTGAAATTGGGGCTGGTTTAATCGTAGTGGGTGCACAAGGTAAAACAGCAGTACAACATTTCTTACTTGGCAGTGTATCGGAAGCTTTGGCAATAAAATCATCTTCCCCAATTCTTGTTTTCAAATAAGCTTTTAAAAGAGTGCTCCCATGAATAAAAATAGACTTTCGTTTTGCAAACTTTCAATTGAGTTTGTATTTATCTTCCTGTTTTTGATAAATGGAAGGCAGTCTTTTGCTTATTCAAATAATTTGGGAAGTTTAGGTGAAGAACAAGCTTCTGAAAAAATTGAATTGGAAAAAATGCGACAAGAGTTGAAAGAACTCAAAGCAACAACAAGCGAAGCAACAGAAGCTTTTAAAAAGATTGATGCCAGTCCTCTTAAAAAAGGGCTCCAAGAATTTCACTTGTTTTGTCAGCAAGCAAATCATGAAGTTATGCCTGGTAAAACAATTGAATGTTACACATACAATGGCTTATTGCCAGGGCCAATTTTAAGAGTTAAAGAAGGGCAATTGGTTAGAATTATTGTTCATAATCAACTGGCTACCAGTACTAGTTTTAATATGCACGGAATGGCATTACCAGAATCGGTGAATGGATTTCCAAATGCCGAATCAGGATTGATCAAACCAAAGCAGACCTATGTTTATCAATTTGTGGCTAAAAACATAGGAACATACTGGTATCATCCGCAAGTAATTCATGCTGATCAAAAAGTAAAAGGCATGTATGGTGTTTTTATAGTAGATCCTGACGGTCCACCGGTTAAAACTATGGATCAAGACATTATTCTAGTTTTGAGCGATATCGCTGTGGAAAAAACGCAAGCTGCGGCAGGAGCATCTAGTAAATTAATAGCAGCAATTGCTGGTGCTGGTAAGTCGACATCTACCATTTATTTAGTCAATGGCAAAACATCTCCTGCAATACCGGGAATTGAAGTGCAGCCCAATACACGCGTCAGAATGCGCATAATCAATGCCGGACAGCATAGTGTTCCTTTGCATTTAACCGGTCATAAATTTGAACTCGTTTCAATTAACGGCAATCTTGTAGGCGAACAAACCGCCCGTGATACTATTACTTGTGGTGTTAGTGATCGCTTGGATTTGGAATTTAATGCTAATAATCCTGGTGTATGGTGTTTAAGCTCAGAATTAATTGAACAAACAACAAGCGGCGGGCAATTTCCAGCTGGCATTATTTGTTTAATGCGCTATGTGGACTAAATGCGTTTGCTGGTATGATTAAAGGGAACCGATAGCAGCAATTTACTCAGCTAACTTTTCCCAGATTGGCATGCTTAAAGAAAGTTGTTGACTCAATTTGGGGTAAACCTGTTTTGCAATTCCTTTAATGAAATGAAAAGAAGTTTCATCATGCACGACGTAATATAAAAAGCTTTTCTTTGGACGGATCTCCGTGGTGTCAAACAAAAGATCTACCACTTTTATATTATTTAGAAATATAGCTGCCACCCAAATAAATTCGGGAAGTGGTCGTGTCAGAAAATCTTGTTTTGCTGATATATCAGAATTGTAGAGAAGATCTGTTTTGTAATCTCTAACATTTGTTAGGTAAAGTTGCCAACTAAACCGCAGAGCTACTAGTTTATGGAAGTAAGCGTTTTTTATTTGCTCGAGCGAATTATCGAACTCTAGCACCATGCTATGGACCTGCCACATCGTTAATCGAATAGTTTCTTTTAGCGGGATCAGTAAATATTGAGGTACAAACTTTCTACCAGCTTGATTACCACTGGTATCCCCATTAGATGTTCTTAGACAGTCTCTTGATATTTTATTTCCGTTATCCAATTCTATTTCTATGCCATTTTCAGAAAAGGGCATTCTAGAAAATGGTCCCACTTGATCGTCGTGCGCATAAATTTTATCTATCTGCGAGGCTTCTAGTAAAAAGCGTGTCTCGCCAAAGGGACGTTGCTCCTGAGATGGCAAGTTAAATCCAGTAATTGTAATTGCATGTAATCCAAGGAATTCGCCCGAATTAAAATGATGAAGAGAACCAATAAGGATGATAGGAACTTTGCCTTTTAAGTATCCATATATGGTGCTTTTGATAACGTGAGAATCTAGCTCCCGAGACACGTCTACGAAATAAGGTTCAAGGCCGATACGTTTGATTGCTTGTGCCATTTGCTCGAGATTGAGACCTTGATTTGGTAGGGCACGCGTTCTTGACGGAAGTCCGTCGGTGGCGAATCTGGTGATTTCTATTGGCGATGGAATAGCATGTTGAAAGAGCTTTCCTGTTCCGTTAAACGCTGACCATAAAGCACTAGTGGCGCAAGCCGCAACTGCACCATCTTGTTCTTGAAATGCTAACGTAGTTACGTCAAGTCGAACGCCGAACAGATTAACATCATAGTTGCGAATTATAGGAAAAATCGTGTGCTTTTATCGTATGTCTTTAGACATGTTCTCCCTATAAATCTTTCGGCTATTGGTTTGATTACTATGTATCCCAAATAGGATGCTGCTAATTCGTCTTGCTTTACTAAAGAGTGGCCAGATAGGAGCCCATTAAAAAGCTCGTTATTTAACTCCTGATTAAAAAAGTGTAGTCTTATACACGTTTTTTTGACATCGCTGAAACAAAAAGAATAGTAGCCTGAATAATCTTTTTGGAAATCAGCATCTAGATAATCTTGTTCACGCAATATTGTTTGTGCTGATAGTGCTCCAAAATATTCTTCGAAATAATCTCTTACCGAGGAGCACAGTACAGCATGATGTTCGGCTCCCGAAGCATTAGTTAAGAGATCTACAAGCCTTTCGATAGAATATGGGACTATATCAAACAATTCAACCAATCCATTTTGGTTCTATAATGTTACTTGTTTACGGAGCGCTTCCGGTTCCAATTTCATCTTCTCTTCTAGCTGAAGAGAGATTCGATCAGCTTGCTGAACTGCCTCTCTGATGAGAGCTTCCTCCTCACGCGGGTCTATGTAGGGACTAACTACCTTCATTTTTTCGGTTGCTTCTTGCAAATTGAGGATAAGTTCATTCAATTTATTTGACATATTTACCTCTACAGTGCGTCTATCACTGATAATAACATCTTATTTGGAAATACTAACTTTTATTAATGTATTTATCTGCCTTGTATTCGACTTTTATATTAAAGGGATTTCTACTCCTCTTGCATATTCATCAATAAACTGAAAATTGGACTGGGTGTGGATCGCGCATGATAGTTCCCATAAACGTATGCACAGCTTAATATGCCTGTGCGCAGAACGCGGCCATATGCTGGCTGGGATTTATTTATTGTCAATTTGGTTGGAATATAAAGTTTTGCAGTAGCGTTATTACTCTATCAAGCATAATTAAAGGGCAAGCGCAACTCAAGAGAAGTTTTTCATCTGTTTTTATTCTCTTACAAAGATCAGATGTTCTCGTGTAATTGGCTAAGCTTGGCGCGAACATCTTCGCGATTCATTTTTGTATGCTGGCAAAATATTTCCCAGCCGATTTCAATCACTTCTTCCCAGTGGGCATAATATGTTGTAGTGTCTAAAAAATCCTCACCTTTTTCAAAAGAATAATCAGCTAGAACAGCTTTGGCAATATCGTGTTGTACAATATGCTGCAGATCAAACCACTGCTCAGCTAAAGTCAATTCAAATAGAGTACTGAGCAATTGTTCTTGCTTGTACTTCTCTTGAGCCAATTCGCGTAATCGGAGATCCATTATATAAGTGCTGCCTCGGCTTCACGCCATCTTAATACTCAATTGGCAGATGCTGGTTGATACTGATAGGACGGTATGCCATATTGTTGGCGCAATCTTTCATCAAGCATTTTGTTGTTTTGATCTAGCATGGAGAGGTTTTCTTTGCGCTCTACTAATCCGCTGGCGATAGGCTGACCGGTATTTTGATCAACAGCCATTAAATCGGATTGCAATTTGAGATAATCTGAAAATAAATTTTTAGCATCAATAAAGTATTGATAATAAGCACGGTGTAGCTGTTCAGTAGCAGATACAATTTGCAACTGGCTCATTTGTTGAGCAGCAATTTCATAACGGCTAACCAGTTCAGTCATTAAATTTTGAGCCAAAGCTTTATCTGCCCCTGGCATAAAAATTGAAAGTCCCTTGCTCATAATTTGATCAGCTCTTTGTCGTTCCGCTGGAGAAAGTTGGGCTTGTCTGCGAATTTGGTCATAGCAATTAAACCAATTACGAATAGTGGCTAAATTATGGGGCTGACCATCAGTATTTGCAGCTAAATGTTTATATTTTTGATTGAATGTATTGGCCACAGCTGAACTATGGCAAAAAGTAATTAGCGTCAAGCATAAAGATGCTGACAATAATTTTTTGATTTGGATCAGCAAATTACTTTTTTTCTGTTTCATCATTTTCTACAAAGCGGTCGAAATATACGCGCTTTGCTCCTAGAGCTAGAGTGAGTCCTAGATATACTAGAAGGATAGTTATAAATACAGTAGTGGTGGTATGAAAGTTATGCACAAAATAAAATCCTAAAGTTGGGTATTAATCAAAGATATACAAAAGACATTCAAGCAAGGATACTGAGAGATTATAAACATTCAAGACTTTCTTTACTAGAGTCTGAGACACATATGCTATAAAAGTGATGGTTAAATTCACATCTAGAGACATTTGGCCAATAATTCCTTTCGGAAATCTAGTTAAATGAGGGGTATGATGTTAATGAGATCAGGCAAGTTTAATCGACGATTTTCGTTTTTGGACAATCTTCTGACGGCCACAGCGTTATCTTTAAGCGTTGGAGTGACGATTTCAGGTTTAGCAAGTTATGCTGGGCCGCAATCGCTATTAGATCCTTACGCTAGCATTCAGCCACCAACGGCTGCAAAGGTACAGCCAAAGGCGCTCTTTTCTAAAAAACTGGCCAAAAAACAAAATGTGAATCAAGAGCAGGCTGTTTCGAATAATGTTCAATCGGATACTGTTGCTAATGAAGCGGTAAATAAACCGAGCAAAGTCAAAGTTAAAGCTCCAAAGATTGCTAAAGACATTCCTATTGATCAAGGTCAAGCAGTACCTAATAATAAAATTTCAGCCGATAAGCCGGGATTTTTGGATGGAGTTAAAGAAATCCAGCATGGTTCTTTAATATGTATAAAATGTACGGGTAGTGGAATTGTAAGTGGTAGTAAGATCGCCGGGGCAAAAGTGTCCGCAGGTACACGGAGTATGTGTGATGGTGTGTCATCTTTGAGCCATAAAGTGATTCCAACAAAAGCAATTGCTAAGGCTGCTCCAGCTGCAGAACACAAACAATCTCAAGTAGCACAAAATAAAAAGAGCTTATATCCAGCTTTGCCAGGTAAGCCGTTAGACCAAATTGCTGAAGACAGGAAATTAGAAGGTAAGGATAAGCCATTGGGTGATGGACAGGTTAAAGAAAGCCGAGTTGCTCATACTTTTAACAAGCTCAATTTCCTTAGCAAGCATAAGAAAGCTCAGCCGGCTCAAATGACCGCGTCCAATCCTAATGCTGGTTTGTCTCAATAAATAGTTTCGATTTAGCCATATTAGACTCGAACTTTACTGACCATAACTTTTGCGCGGTCAACAAAAACATTGCCAATATTTTTGCTTAGTTCTTCTGATGCTTTAACCCAGAATTGACTGCCAACAATTATTGTTTGATTTTGTTTGCCGCTTGGGAAATTAAGCATAACCGGGTCGTCACCTCGCCAGCTAGATAGAATGCTTTTCAATTGTTGCAATTCAGAAAAAGATTGTTCTTGCTTAAAATAAATGCTAACTATTGATGCGTCAGAAAGTTTGCGAATGGAAGAAGCTAATATAGAAATATCTTCATCAGTTTTCTTTATTTTGCCTTTTACAAGGACTAAAGTCTGTGTGGATAAAATGTCTGGAGTTAATGATTCAAGCAATTCGCTGTAAGCTACAGCTTCCATTTGTCCGCCTAAATCTTCTAAGCGAAAAATGCCAATTATTTTATTCGATTTTGTTAGTTTCTTTTCGCTGGCTGTAATTAAGCCGCCAACAATTACATTTGCACCATCGTTGCAATCTTTTAAATCAGTTAGTGTATGAGTAGTGAGCCACCTTAATCTATTTGCTACACGTTTTAATGGATGGCTAGTGATATAAAAACCAAGAAGTTCATGCTCCATAGTTTGTAATTCGCTTTCTTGATATTCACCCCCGTCTCCACTTAGGGGTTGTTCTAAGGCAATGCCTTTGCTGTTTCCTAAACTAAACAAGCTTATTTGTCCTGATGATTGTTCTAATTGGCGTCGGCTGTATGTTTCTACTAGTCTTTCGATATTTTCTAAAGCTTGTTTGCGAGTTATGGTTAGACTTAGACACGCGCCGCATTTAATGAGAGATTCAAGAGCCCGCTTATTTACTACGCGTAAATCTATACGCGAAAGAAAATCTTGCATCGATTTATAAGTCCCTGATTTTTCTCTTTCACTAACAATATTATTAATGGCTGCTTCGCCGACATTTTTAATGGCTGATAGACCAAAGCGTATGGCTTTTCCATCGGCAGTAAAATCATTACCAGAAACATTTACGTCTGGCGGTAAAATATCTATGTTTATTGTTTGACATTCTGCTATATAGCTTTGTACTTTGTCTTTGTCAGCTGCCACACTGGACAGAAGAGCGGTCATATATTCAACTGGATAATGGGTTTTCAAATAAGCAGTTTGGTAAGTAACCATTGCATAAGCTTGGCTGTGTGATTTGTTGAAACAATATTCAGCAAATTGCACCATCATTGTAAAAAGTTGAGAAGCAACGTTTTGGCTTACACTATTTTTTATACAACCAGATGTGAAAAGCTCACGTTGCTTTTCCATTTCTTCGGGTTTTTTCTTGCCCATAGCGCGGCGTAATAAATCGGCCTGTCCGAGGCTATAGCCGGCCAAGTTTTGAGCAATTTGCATGACTTGCTCTTGATAGACTATCTGTCCATAGGTGTCTTTTAGAATTGGCTCTAAAAGTGGGGTCAAATAAGTTATTTGTGTTTTGCCATTTTTACAGTCAATGAATTTATCAATCATGCCTGTATCTAGCGGTCCTGGACGGTACAGAGCAATTAGAGCAGAAATATCTTCCATGCTTCCTGGTTTCATGTCACGTGCTACTTGCTTCATGCCAGATGATGTTTCTAATTGAAATATGCCAGCCAAGTCGCCATTCATTATGGTTTGAAAGACTTGCTCATCGTCTAGGGGAATATTGTCGATATCAATATGTTTGCCGTGAATTTCTTCAATAATTTTGACGGCTTTATCGATCATAGTTAAGTTGCGCAGACCCAGGAAGTCCATTTTAACTAGCCCAATATGGGCTAAGTCTTCCATATAATATTGGGTGATAACAGTACCGTCATTATTTTTTTGTAGAGGAACAATTTCTTCTAAAGGTACATCTGAAATAACTACACCAGCAGCATGGATGCCGAAAGTTTTGTTGACACCTTCTAATTTGCAAGCCAAATCTACAACTTGCCTAGCTTCATCATTAGTGGAGTAAACTCTTTTGAAGTCTGGGTGGTCGGATACCATTTCTTCTAGGGGGGTGGGCTTACCTCTTACTACAGGGACAAGTTTGGCTAATTTGTTTGATTCGGAAAAAGGAAATTCTAAAACCCTGGCTACGTCTTTCAAAACGGCTTTGCTGGTCATACGGTTGAAAGTAATAATCTGAGCTACTTTATCTTGACCATATTTGTCAGCTACATAGCGAATAATTTCTTCGCGACGTTCAATGCAAAAATCGGTATCAATATCTGGCATTGATCGTCTTTCTGGATTTAAAAATCGCTCAAAAAGTAAGTTGTAGCGTAAAGGATCTATATTTGTAATGCCTAGAGCAAAAGCTACTAAACTGCCGGCTGCTGAACCTCGTCCAGGTCCTACAGGAATACCTTGTTGACGAGCATATTGAATAAAATCTCCTACAATAAGAAAGTAGGAAGCGTAATTCATATCATTTATAACTTTCAGTTCTGTGCGAGCACGTTCAACTACAGTCGGATTTAATTCACCAAATCGTTTTTTAAGACCGGAAAATACCAGTTCATCCAAATAAGTTTCAGCTGTATGTCCAGGCGGCACAGGAAATACAGGCAAACGAGCTTCTCCTGCTAATTTAATGGGTTCGATTTTGTCGGCGATTTCGAGTGTGCTTTTTAATGCTTCTTCAATATATTCAATGTCTAAATGGTCGCGAAAAAGCGAATACATTTCGTCGCCATCTTTTACATATTCCCAACCGCTGAATTTCATGCGATTTTCGTCGGTGACGAGTTTCCCCATTTGAATGCATAATAAACAATCATGAGCGACAGCATCATCTTTATTGGTAAAGTGACTATCGTTTGTGGCAACTAATTTGACTTTTAATTCTGAAGCTAATTGTAGTAATTGAGCATTAACTTTGCGATCTTCGGAATAGCCATGGTCTTGGATTTCCAAATAGTAATTGTCGGCAAAAGTTTCTTTGAACCAGCCAGCCGTTTCTTTAGCATTTTGATAATTGCCTTTCAGTAAATGTTGTCCTAGTTCAGAACCAAGACAACCAGATAGAACAATTAGTCCTTCTTTGTGAGCGGCAAGCATTTCTTTGTTGATGCGTGGTTTGTAATAATAGCCGTCTAAATGAGCATGTGAATTTAGCCAAACAAGATTTTTGTAGCCCTCGCGATTGTGAGCCAGCATAGTTAAATGATAAAGGGGCTGTTTGGTGGATTTATCAGTAATGTCTCCATTAATGATGTAACCTTCGCAGCCAATAATTGGTTTTAGCCCACCAATTTCATGACAAGTTTTGCTCAATTCAATAGCGCCGGACATTACACCGTGATCAGTTATGGCTACAGCAGGCATATTGCAAGCCTTAGCCTTTTTGACTAAATCTTTGATCATAGTGGCGCCGTCAAGCAGGCTGTATTCAGTATGCAGATGGAGCGGTACGTATGGACGAGGGGGCATTTTTTGATTTTTCCTAAAAATAGAAAAATATGAGCAGAGCTTTAATTTATAACGACAAAGTCATTAATTAAGTTCAATTTTGGATTTGTATATGATTTAACCAAAAGCCAGCGGAAAATACCGAAAGCAAAAGAAAAACCCAGCTAATTAAGTATAACTGCTGGGCTTTATATCTTTATATATTGAATAACTAAAAATTAGTAGGCTAATTCGCGAGTATGCGTATCTTGTAATTTGCGCGATGGGCGTTTGCGAGTGGTTGAAACGCGGTGAGTGCCCTGTTTTTCAGGGGCATAGAATTTGAGCATGCTAGCTGTGGCGGTCTCAATTTCCACCTGGGCAATGGCTTGTCTAAACCATAAGCGCAGACTGTTTCTTTCTTCTGCAGTCAATCCTGTGTTTTCTGTCATTAAAACTCCCTTGCACCTAGGTGCTTTTGCTTTGCCAATCTCTGGCTGAGCATATCCTGTAGAAATATCGTGATTGACAGCAAAAATTTGCTTATAGTCAATTGACGCTATACCGGACTTTCCGGAAACGCTTTTCCGATTTTAAGGGTGGATTTCAATAAGGGAAAGCTTTCTTTTTTATATGTAAAGCTTTCTTTTACTTAATTAAGCCAATTCAAAAAAATCCAAGCCCCAGGCAAAGCGACAAAAGGCAGCCATACGCCAAAAATTAGAGGCACGCCACACATGAACATAAGCCAGCTTTGGTAAAAGGGATGTTTGCCCATTTTGCTGAGGCTCGAAGAATCAGATGAAATGCTTGTAGGTACCGCCATAACAGCCCTAATTTGTAATATAGAGGCCAAAAGAATAAGAACCAAACCAGGAACAGCAATAAGTTCTGGAGGGGATGATAAATTGCTATTTATCTGGCCGCATGAAGCAGCATAAAGCATAGTAAAACCGATTTTTTGACACAAAGCGGCACAGGCTACGTAGCAAAAAAGATAAGAAATACCCAGTACTAAGTAACGCTTTTTGGTAATTTGGCGCAGTCGTAAACAGACACAGAGGCTAGTAAAAATGCATATGACAAAAAAGGCTATGAGGATAAAGTTGAGATTGCCAAAATATTCATATATGTGGCGATGATGAATTAGGGACAGAGGAAAAACAGTTATTGAGGCGGCTGACAGAAGTCCTGTGGCAAAAGAACAAATACTTTTTACTATTGTTCTAAACAATTCGTTCATTATTTGGTTTTACCGGTGCCATATTGCTTGAGCCGAGCAATCTCAAACTTTCCCTTACCAGGCTTTCAGTATCAATTTCTTTGTTCTGTTTTTTGATAGTAGATAAAGCATGGTTTATTTCACTAGGAGAATAACCCAGGCTTTCCAGCACACCTCTAGCCTCATTATCAATAGTAAATTCTTTTTTGGCCGCAGGGCTAATTGAGTATTTCATTTCTACTGCATTTTTGTTTTGCCAATCTTCTATTTTGTTTTTTAGTTCGAGAATAATTCGTCTAGCTACTTTTGCTCCCACACCTGGAGCTTGAGTAATAAGCTTGTCGTTTTCTTCTAAAATGGCTTCGCTTAGTTGATTAGAAGAAAGTGTGCCCAAAAGTCCAAGGGCAAGTTTAGGTCCAATACCTGAAACTGAAGTGAGTAATATAAATAGCTCTTTTTCATCTGGGGAAGCAAAGCCGAATATAAGACATTCAGTTTCTTTAATAGTAAAAACAGTATATATTTGAGCTTCTTGGCCAATTTCAGGTAGCATCGCTGCTGTATGTTGAGATATCTGAATATCCATGCCAAAACCATGGCAATCCAGGACTAAGCGAGTAAGTACACCGCTCATTGCGTCCTTTTCTTGGATAATTCCTTTTATATAGGCGAACATTTGTATTTGTGTATATGCGTTTGTGTATTGTCTGGAAGAAGTATATAAGACTAGTCTCGATTATTCTTTAACTCCTCTACCTTGAGCATAAGTAGTGCTGCCAGCAAGGATAGGGTCTTTCGCAGGATAAATAATACTTTCTATGCACTTATACTCTTCTGGCTCGGTGGCAGTATTTGAGTAATTTCCCCAATAGCTTGGCCCGACGACTTTTTTCTGCTCTGATTCGGGTTTGAAGAAGCGTTCGGGGATGGCAATCATTAGAATAGCTACAAGGGCGCCAATAGCCCCAAGTACATAACCAACATATTGCATTTTTTGGTCTCCATAAAATCCTCTAAAAATTAAACAGGCGCAAAGTTTAACGCATATGATAGCAGTGTGTTACCAGATCTCGACACATCTATAATGTTCTTAAAAAAGCAATATGCAAATGGACCAGGATTTGCTGATTCTAGTTGCGAAAAATGATTTTATATATATACAAAGCTATTCTCCGGCAGAACTTGTTTGATCGATAGTCCAGCCGATAGTGTCTACAGTGCTGTCAATGCCTAATTCACTTACTATTGTCTCCAGCAAGCGGTCTTGTCTGCCAGGTGCGAATATTTCGGACAAAATCTGTAATTGTTCACTATCTGGCAGGTCTTTGCTGCTCAACGATTTGAGAGTACAAGAAGTTCGCAATATTGAGTTCATCAATAAAGCTCTTACATGCTCGCCGGCATTTTTAGAGCAAATGATTTTCAATGAATAGTTGGTTTCAAGCTCCGATAAGTCATTTGTTGTTTTTGCGGATATTTTTAGTGATAGTGGACGTAGAATTAAATGGACCAAAAGTACAGCTATTGTTCCACATGTTGCTT
This sequence comes from Candidatus Melainabacteria bacterium, assembly GCA_027451745.1. Classification (GTDB taxonomy): domain Bacteria; phylum Cyanobacteriota; class Vampirovibrionia; order Obscuribacterales; family Obscuribacteraceae; genus JABDBL01. Next base: position 110,673 of record DAIDIP010000002.1, on the reverse strand, counting down.
GAACAGGAAAACCAGACCCACATAAAGTACCAATAGCTGCAGAACACCAAACTGTAGCAGCAGTATTTAAACCACGTACATGATTTCCTTCTCTTAAAATAATACCGGCGCCAAGAAAGCCTATACCAGAGACAATTTGAGCAGCCATTCTAGTAGGGCTTGATTCACCAATCATCAAGAAGGCGAGAGATGCAAAAAGAGCCGAACCGACCGCCACTAGTGCATTAGTGCGTAGACCAGCTCTAGGTTGATGCCATTGTCTTTCGATACCAATGGCGGTACCAAGGAGAAAGGCTACTGTTATATGTCCAATAAAAGTTCCTATATGCATTGTTTTCGCAGGCATTGCTCAATCTTTTTTAGTTTACATGGAAGAGCCCAAAACATATCGTAGTTTACTAACTCATTAATAATGACTAATAAGCTTGGGGGATAGGCATCTGCGCTAACAGCAATGACAAAATCGGCACCAATAAGACGCGTTCTATTTCATCAAGAGGTACTTCAGCACAATAAAACCCACCGACTATTGATCCCATACTACAGCCAGCTATGTAATCAACAGGTATGCCTTCTTTCTTTAATACTCTCAGTACACCAATTTTTGCTAAGCTAAAGAAAGGCTTTGGGGGTTGTAATTATATGTCTTATAAAAAGAAAATTTCTCCATTAACGTTGTTGTTATGTCTTTTGACAAGTAATAATTTGTCCATTATGCCTTCTTTGGCTCAAAGTGAAGATAATGGCAATATTGATGTCAGGATTAAAAGACAAACGCATAAAATTAATAAAGCAGTAGAAGATAGCACGCTTCAACCTAAAGAAGCAGAAAAATTGAAAGCTAATCTTAAAAGTATTGCCAATGAAGCTGAAACTTATCGTGGTCAAAGTCGCGGCACACTCAGTTCAATCGAAACGACTAAACTAAACAATGACTTGAATCAAAATTTTAATAATATAGAAACTGCTATAGGCTCAGGGAAAAAGATGCCTGTATCCGGTCAGGCATTAGGGCCTAAATGGTCACAAGGTCCAGACGGTGCGCAAGATCCAGCAAAATTACGCCGACAGATGAAGGCGCAAGAAAAGCGGCAGCTTAGACAATATGATCAAGCTATGCAACAAGTACAAGAACAACAGCAGCAACAATACGAGAAAGAAATGTTGAACAAGCTGGGGCAACAAAGACCTGAGATATTGCAGAATAAACAAGACATAGAAAAAATTCGTCAAAAAACTGGTGCTAATTAATTAGAGTTGATGAAAATTCACACACTAGTCTTCTATAATGGTTTTGATGAATTAGATGTATTTGGCGTTTATGAGCCATTATGGAAACATCATCACTGCCGGTGGTATTATTTCTAGTCTTGACTTGGATCTGTATTTAATCAAGCGTCTCAATGGCAAAGAAAAAACCAAGGCAATATCTGAACAAATTGAGTTTGAGCAACATAAACCTATTTGGATAAATGAGGGTTTTGAAAACGGCAGGATCTAATTAGTTATGGGTTTAGGTTATTGTCTTTTTCCATTTTTATCAACGCTTTTTTACGTTTTAAATTCCAGCGATAGCCGCCTAAACTGCCATCTTTTCTTACTACACGATGGCATGGAACAACTAGAGAAGTCGGGTTGTTGGCGCAGGCATTAGCGACGGCTCGTATAGCTTTAGGTTTGCCAATACGCTTAGCAATTTGTTCATAAGAACATGTGGTGCCGTAGTCAATTTTTTTCAACTCATTCCAAACACGTTTTTGGAAAGCAGTTCCTCGTACGTCTAGCGGTAATTCACAATGCGGTTCTTGCCCTTTTATGTATTGCAAAATGATCTTTACCTGCTCATATAAGTATTTGTTGTCTTTTGAAATAATTGCTTTAGGGAATTCTTGGTTAAGGGCATCAATAAGCAATTGTTCCTCATCGGACAAACTCACCATGCAAATACCTTTGTTTGTGGATGCGACAAGCAATTTTCCTAATGGTGAATTTGAAATTGAATAATAAATTATTAGATCTTGAGCACCAGTTTTATAATTATTTGGTGTCATGCCAAGCTTAGAAACAGCTTTTGTATACAGAGCGGCGCTTGAACCGTAACCGGATTGATATAAGGCATTGGTTACTGATTTATTAGACTTCAATTCTTTTTTTAGACGTTCATGTCTTTGCTGCTCAGCATATTGTTTGGGGGTAACTCCAAGCACACGTTTAAAAATACGTTGCAAATGAAAATGGCTCAAATTATATTGGTCACTCAATTCGGCAAGAGGAGGCGGCGAAGGTTGACTAGAAATGTATTTGCAAATACTTTCGACTAACTTTATATGATTTTGAGGTGCTTTAGTTTTTGAGGACATACATTTACCTGTGTTTATAGGAGCCATCGTATTTGGCCTTTATAAATTTGGCTATCAAAATCTTGCGCTTGAAGCTATCTTTAAAGAATATTATACTGACTTGAGCTCAAAAAAGAGCCTTGTCATGCGGTTAAAACTAGGTTTACGAAAAAAGGAAAAACTCATGCACGACGTTGTCATCCGTAACGGTACTATCTACGATGGCAGCGGCAAGGCGCCCTATACAGCCGATATAGCAATAAAGAGTCAGAGCATTGCCAAAATTGCTGGGACGATTCGAGAAGCCGCAACAGTAGAAATTGATGCTAATGGGCTAGCTGTTGCGCCTGGGTTTATAAATATGCTTAGCTGGGCTAACGAGTCTTTAATAGAAGATGGCCGTTCGCAAAGTGATATTCGCCAAGGTGTTACCCTTGAAGTCATGGGCGAAGGTAATTCAATGGGGCCATGGAACGATGCACTAAAAGCCGACCGAATTGCTAGACAAGGTGATATCAAATATGACATTACTTGGTCAAAACTTTCTGATTATTTGCGCTTTTTAGTCAAGAAAGGCATATCTACTAATGTTGCTTCTTTTGTTGGTGCTACAACCATTCGCCGAAATGTTATGGGGGATGAAAATCGAGCGCCAAATAAAGCAGAACTAAATCGTATGCAAGATCTGGTAAAAGAAGCTATGCGAGAAGGTGCTATTGGGATTTCTTCTGCGCTTATATATGCGCCAGCATTTTATGCAAAAACTGATGAACTTATAGCTTTAGCTAAAATTGCTGCGGAGCATAATGGTATGTATGCTTCACATTTGCGTAGCGAAGGTAGTACTTTTTTAGAAGCACTAGATGAGTTTTTGCATATAGCGGAACAAACAAAAATTAGAGCCGAAATCTATCATCTAAAGGCTGCCGGTAAACCAAATTGGCGCAAAATGAATGACGCTATAAAAAAAATTGAACAAGCTAGAAGCTTGGGTCTTCCAATTACCGCTTCTATGTATATGTATACAGCTGCTGCTACTGGTTTAGATGCAAGCATGCCCCCCTGGGTACAAGAGGGTGGGGAGAAAGCTTGGATAGAACGACTCAAAGACGAAAAAATTAGAGCGAAAGTAAAACGCGAAATGACCCACAATAGCAAAGATTGGGAAAATGGTTTTATGCATGCTGGAGCAGAAGGAATTTTGCTTACCGAATTTAAAAGCGAAAAATTAAAACCTTTGACTGGCAAAACTTTGGCAGCAGTGGCAACAGAACGAGGTACATCACCTGAAGACACAATCATTGACCTAGTTATAGAGGATAGCAGTCAGGTTGGCGTAATTTATTTTTGGATGTGCGAAGAAAATTTAAAAAAGCAAATTGCTTTACCTTGGATTAGCCTGTGCTCAGATGCGTCTTCATTGGCGGCTGAAGGTGTTTTTCTTAAGTCCAGTAAGCATCCCCGGGCTTATGGCAATGTGGCCAGATTTTTAGGCAAATATGTACGAGAAGAAAAAATTATTAGTCTACCTGAAGCAATTAGACGATTAACCTCTCTGCCTGCTACAAATATGAAAATTGATCGACGTGGTTTTCTTAAACCTGGATATTTTTCTGATATTGTCATATTTGATCCAGATAAAATAATTGATCATTCTACTTTCGAAAGCCCGCATCAATATTCGACCGGCGTGAAGCATGTGCTAGTTAATGGTGTGCAGGTTATTAAAGATGCCGAGCATACCGGGGCATTTCCAGGCCAAATGGTGAATGGTCCAGGACAACATAGATTGCCAGGTTAATTGGGTCTGAAGCCTAATTGGGTGAGCTGAAAAGCCATGCTCAGAGCCATTTTGAGCCGTTAAGTCACTTAATTTGGTCGCTTCGCAAGGGAGGCTATATAGGTTTATAGGCAATCTTATCAAACAAAAGTTCCTATTTAGTGAATAATCGGAATAGGGATATCATCAGCCCTCTAGTCCCCGGTGAAAATCACATTCACCCGAATCTCCGGAAACCAAGACATCACATGGTTATTGGTTATTTTAAGAGGTATTAAAAAGTGAGTTTACAAGGAAATCTAGCAGATCCAGCTATTAAGCAGGTAGAAATGGACAGCTATGCTTTCTTCTCTAAGTTATACCCACGTCGTTTTTGCGAAAAGGTTTGCGAAGAAGAAACAGACTATATACGCTGGCTTTTGGCTACTAACCCTAATACTCCAGCACCCATTTTGGATCGTTTAGCTAGCGAAGACGTTGTTTCATTGCTGGAGCGTTTGGCCGAACATCCCCGCATTCGCCAAGCAACATTAGCCCGATTAGCTACGCATGATAATCCACGAGTTAGAGCAGCAGTAGCTGAAAATCCGCATATAGACAAAAAAACAATGTGGCGTTTAACCCATGATATGCATCCCGATGTAAGGTTAAGATTGGCGGAAGGCTATTTTTTGCCCATAGCAATTTTGCAAATTTTGGCAGAGGATGATAATCCTTATGTGCAAAATCGGGCAAGAAAAACATTAAGCAGGTTAAGTCAACCTTTTAATGTGGCATTGTCGGTAGGTTGTTGTTAAAACAGGCGTGGTCTAGTTCTAAGCAAACGATTAATTTCGGCTTGGATGTCGCCTTCAGCTCGCAAGGCAAGCCTTTTGGCTTCATCTTGCACCGATTCACGTTCATTTAGAACAGTGTAATTTAGGGCTGGTAACAATTTCATATGCCAAGCTACTGGCAAAGTACTTAAGTTGAAAGGAAAAGGCAGCCAGGGGAAAAAGGGTGAAATAGGAAAAGCACTGGTTTCTAAAAGCTTGGATAAAAATGTACTATTGTGCAGTACAAAATTTGACTCATCTACACCTAGCGTGACAAGAGGAAAGACAGGAATTTTAGATTCTATTGCTGGTAAAAATTTAGTCCAGTCAAAGCGCTTTAGTCGATTACGCGAACTCATTGTTTTGCCAATCACACTGTTGTCTTCGGGAAAAGCCAAAACAATCTCACCATTTTCTATAAGCTCTTTAGCATTATCATAGGACCAAGGTCTAAAATTTAAGCTATGCAAAAACGAAAGAATTTTTTCATTCTCGATATGATCGAAATTGGTCAGAGTATATACTTTTCTTTTCTTGTTTTTGTCTTTCATTAGGGCATAAGAAAGCATCAAGGCGGGCCAAGGAATATAGCCGCTTGTGTTACCGACAATAAAAGCAGAACCGTTGTCTGGAATTTTATCCAAACAAGAAAATTCAACGCGCCACCATGTTTCATATAAGAATTTGAGAATGAGCTCAGCGCATGTGGCTGACTCTTTATTAGTATCAATGCTGCTATTAATACCTGGAGCAGTGTCAGCCATTGCTGCCCCCCGTAAAAAGTGTATGACGTTTTTCAAGCAAGTCATTCAGATCACGTTGAATTTCATATTGGATATCTTTAGCAATGTCGCGTACCAATTTTTTATCATTGGCTTTTTCAGGCGGATAATTTAAATAAATTGGCTTACGGATATTAATAAACCATCTAATAGGTAAGGGAGTTATCCACAGAGGGAATGGCAGCCATGGGAAAGCTGGAGTGACAGGGAAAAATGGTAATCGCATTATTCGAGCAATAGATGTAAGGTTAGTGAGGTTGGGAAATATTTCATCACCACCAATGGTGGCAACAGGAATTATTGGTGTTTGTGAAGCAATTGCCAGTTTTACAAAGCCTGGATGAAAATCTAAGACTCGATAACGATCGCGAAACGATTTGCCGACTCCACGAACTCCTTCTGGATAAAGACCAATTATTTCTCCGTCAGCTAATAATTTTTCTGCTGTTTCTAGCGAAGCACGCACTTGACCGGTTTCTTTCATCCAGTCGCCAAGAAAAGGAAGAGTCAAAAACCAGTCAGTAATTAAATAGCGAACCCGACGAGGATTGCGGTGAGAATGACACATGACCATTGACATCATTCCGGCATCGATGGGTATAAGTCCTGAATGATTACCTATAATTATTGCTTTGCCCTTTTCGGGAATATTTTCTATGCCACGCACTTCGACTTTGAAATAATCTTCAAAGAAAAAACGAAATACTGGTTCCCATTTGGCCCAGGTTTCCAGCTTAAATCCATAGTCATCTGTTTTTCCGGCATAGAGCTCGTAAAAATCAGGACTGCGCCGTTGCAACGATTGCAGCGGATTTTCGCTAACTAACGTTTTAAGATGCGTCCAATTAACCACAGAAATCCAAGCACTCCTGGTCCATAACAAATAAAGGTGAACACTTTCTTTAATATTTCCTGCAGCGATTGACTGCAGCTAGAAAGAAATTTGGTGCTGTCACAAATTTCTTGTTGTGCATTTTGAGAACTTGTATTTTGGGTTGATTTACATTCTTCCATAGCATTCTCTGTGATACTCAAGTGAACAATATATCCTAACAGTATAAACACTGATAGCTAGTTAAGTATAGAAATAAGATTGAAAAAATTAGGAAAGGTTAACAAGTGCTCTGATTCTAGTCGGCTGGCGGTATTAGAGCCTATAATATTGGCATTAGCGATGATTTGGGCAATTGGCGAAAATCCAAGTTGCTATTTTAAGGAGAGAGTATGCAGCCAGATCTTAATGAGATGATGCGCAATGTACAAAAAATGCAGCAAGCCATGGAAAAGCTCCAAGGTGAATTGGCAGCAACTGTAGTAGAGGGTTCAGCTGGTGGTGGAGCAGTCAAAATCTCTTGCACAGGTGAATTGGAGTTTCAAAGCGTTAAAGTCCAGGCAGATACTGTAGACGTAAGTGATATTGAAACATTAGAAGACCTCATTTTGACTGCTATTAAAGACGCTTGCGAAAAGGCTAAGAATTTAGGCCGTGACAAAATGGGACGGTCCATTAATAGCAGCGGGATTCAATTGCCGCCAGGTTTCGGGTTTTAGCCGGACAGAATACCTGGTAAAAATGTTGATCAATACAATATATGTACTACACTCCGCCATTAGCCAAACTAATAGAGCAATTTCAAAAGTTTCCTGGCGTTGGACCAAAATCGGCTCAACGAATGGCCTTTTTTGTTTTGGGTATGAATCATGATTCAGTTAAAGGCTTCGCAGCAGCCCTTGTTGAAGCAAAGGATAAAATTCGCAACTGCAGCCACTGCTTTCATTTATCTGCTTTTGATCCTTGCGAAATTTGTAGCAATCAAAAACGAGAGAAGCAAACTATCTGCGTAGTAGCAGAATCGCGTGATGTAATAGCTCTTGAACGCACGGGTGAATTCAGAGGGCTTTATCACGTGCTCAACGGACTTATTTCTCCAATGGAAGGTAGAGGACCAGACGAACTGAGCATAAGAGATTTGCTTGGGCGTGTGCAAGGCGGAGAAATAAAAGAAATAATTTTGGCCATTAATCCAACTATTGAAGGTGACACAACAGTTTTGTACTTGAGTAAATTGCTTAAACCTCTTTCTTTAAAAATCACTCGCATTGCTTTTGGTCTGCCTGTAGGATCAGATCTTGAATATGCCGATGATTCTACTTTGAGTAAAGCATTAGAAGGCAGGCGAGAACTCTAGGCGAAATTTTGATATAACCAATGCTTAAACTAGTTATTTATTGAGTTGGACAATTGATTAGAAAGAAAGCTAGCGCCCAAAAATATGATGCCATAGTAATTGGCGCTGGACCAAATGGTTTAGCTGCAAGTATTGCTTTAGCTAAAGAAGGACTAAAAGTTTTACTTGTTGAAGCACATGATACTGTAGGCGGTGGTTGTCGCTCAGCAGAATTGACATTGCCTAATTTTGTGCATGATGTATGTTCTTCTGTTTATCCTTCAGGATATGGCTCACCGTTTTTTCGCACATTGCCTTTAGAACAATTTGGACTTAAATGGATAAATCCAGAAGCTTCATATGCTCATCCGTTTGACAACGAGAGAGCAGTTGTAGTTTATAAATCAATAGAAGAAACAGCAGCGCAATTGGGTGAAGACGCGGAAGCCTATTCTAAGCTTATGAATTCTCTGCAAGTTAATTGGGATTATTTATGCGAAATACTTTTGCATCCTTTGGCTTTGAATAATCTGAATAAAATAATCAAACATATTTTTCCACTTAGTAATTTTTCCTTTAAAGCGTTAGGCTCAGCAGAACATTTAGCTAAAAGCTTCAGAGGTGATTTAGCACGTGGATTATTTGCTGGAGTATGTGCGCATTCGACGTTGCCTCTTAATAGTCTAGGTTCAGCTTCTATAGGACTAGTGTTAAATATGGCTGCACATATAGTAGGTTGGCCAATTCCTGAAGGAGGGGCGCAGAAAATTTCTGATGCCTTAGCGGCATATTTTGTTGATATTGGTGGAGAAATTATAACTGGAGAATATGTTCATTCAATTCACGAATTACCAGCAAGCGATGCCATATTATTTGATCTTATGCCAAAAGAAATTATAAAAATAGCTAGAGAATTTCTCCCAGGTTATTACAAAGAAGCATTGGCTCGCTATCAATATGGAGCTGGTTGTTTCAAAATGGATTGGGCATTGGATGGACCTATACCTTGGAATAATCCTAATACTCAAGCTGCGCCAACAGTACATTTAGGTTGTAGCTTTGAAGAGATAGCAGAGTCAGAATATGCTGCTAATCATAATGTTCATCCCAAAAAGCCATTTGTGCTTTTAGCTCAGAATAGTTTATTTGATTCTAGTCGTGCTCCAGGCAATATGCATACAGCATGGGCTTATTGTCATGTACCCAATGGTTCAAGTAAGGATATGGCTAATGCAATTGAAAATCAAATTGAAAGATTCGCTTTTGGCTTTAAAGATAAAATTATTGCTCGCCATCAAATGCCGGCTCTTGCTTTGCAAGCTTATAATCCTAATTATATTGGTGGAGATATAAATGGCGGTTCTTTGAGGTTTGGGCAATTATTAACTCGCCCAGTTGTAAGGGATAATCCTTATACTACTCCTAATGAAAAGCTATATATCTGTTCGTCAGCAACACCACCTGGTAGCGGGGTACATGGTATGCCAGGCTATTATGCGGCTTTGACAGTACTTAAAAATAGAAATAAAGTTTTTGTACAAGCAAAGTCGCATTGACATTAAATTGATGCGAATGTAGAGTAATTGGGTCAAAAAAATAAAGGTTTTTAGCAATGAAAAATAAAATTCATTTACTATCAATAATGGCTTCTCTTTTAGTTGTTGGCGCACCTTGCCTGGCAACGGATTTTGATCCACTTTCACCACCAGCTAGCAGTATCACAGGGGCTGATGAAAGTATTGGACAATTTGTGCTTGCTGTTCAACAATCAAAAGACATTTCTGTCGATTCAAAGAATATCAATATAGTAAATAAAAACGGTGCAGTGATAATTACTGGTAGTGTAGCTAGTGATCGTGATAGAGAAGAGATCGGCAATATTGCAGCTAAATGTGGTTGTGTCAATGTAAGAAACAAATTGACAGTGAAGACCACCTCAAAGAACACAGACGTATCAACTACGAATAAGAACTAGTAATAAAGTTCGTTTTAAACTGATAATCCTTGAACAAAGTTAGCTATGGATTTAGCATCCAAACCCTGATTTTGCAGCAAAATATTTCTGGCGCCATGTTCAATAAATTGATCCTTAACACCTAAGCAGAATATTTCTGGTTGTTTTTTGCTTGGTTTGGATATTTTTTGGCTAGATGCCCATTCAAGAATTGCTGTGCCAAAGCCACCAGTTAAGCAACCTTCTTCTAAAGTAATTATTTTGGCGTTAGCTAAATTAAAGATCTGAGCAAGGAGTTTTTCGTCGAGTGATTTAGTGCTGCGTGCATTAATAAGTGAAATGTTTGCATTGTTTACTTGAGCATTGTTAGCAATTATTTCGCGGGCTTGTTTTGCTAAGTCTACCATTGAGCCATAAGCAAGAATGATTTTATGCGGGGTATTATTCTCAGTAAGATAATTTGGACCAATAATTTCCCAGCTTTGATAATCCAATTCAGTGAATTTATTTGATTCAATAAATTCAGCAGAAATTGCCTGAGAACGGGGGAAACGAATGGCTACTGGACCATCAGCATTTTTAAGTGCGCTAAAAAGCATATTACGTAATTCGTTAGCATCTTTAGGCGCTAAAACGGTAAAGTTTGGGATACTGCGCAAATAAGCTATATCAAAAACACCTTGATGGGTTTCACCATCTTCAACTAAACCAGCTCTATCAATACCGAAAATCACCGGTAATTTAAGTATGGCAACATCATGGATTACTTGATCCATAGCCCGCTGCAAAAATGTTGAATAAATAGAAACTACAGGTTTTAGACCTGCTTTTGCCATACCGGCAGCCATTGTCACAGCATGTTGTTCGCAAATAGCTACATCAAAAAAGCGATCAGGATAAGCTTTGCCAAATTTAACTACACCGCTGCCTTCAGCTGTGGCAGGTGTAATAACGACCATATTGGGTTCGACTTCAGCTAATTCAATTAAAGCTTGTGAAAATACTTCTGAATATGTTTTGCCTGTTGCTTTCGCTGGCTGAGCTTTGTAAGGAACTGCCTCACTAGTTTTTGCTGGTTCAGTGAGAATAGGTTCCAGACTATGGGCGCTTACACCATGATATTTTATGGAATCTTGCTCAGCAGGGGCATACCCTTTACCTTTTTGAGTAATGATATGTACCAATTGAGGAGTATTTTTGTCTTTTATATTATTTAGCGCTTTAATTACTGCTTCTACATCATGTCCATCAATTGGACCGCTGTAATCGACGCCCAGTTTTTCAAAGACAATTCCTGGTGTTTCAATTTTTGCCTTGGCTTCTTTTTTAACCAATTCAATCATTGTTCTAACATCAGCATCAAGAGCTGTATGTTCAAGCTTATCTTCTATAAGATGTATTTTTTCTTTTATGTCGCGATAAAAATATGTTTCTTTTATGCGCTTCATGTATTGCGAGAAACCGCCGACATTTTCGCTAATGGACATTTCATTATCATTGAGAATAATAAGAACATCTTTACCCAAATGTCCTAAATGATTGATCGCTTCTAAAGCCATACCACCGGTAAGCCCACCATCGCCAATTAAAGCAATCACCTTATGCTTTTGATTTAGTAGGTCACGAGCAATGGCCATGCCTACAGCAAGCGAAACAGAAGTTGAACTATGTCCAGCCAAAAAAGCATCATGTTCGCTTTCTAAAGGGCTAATAAACCCACTCAGCCCTTGATACTGTCTAAGCGTATTAAATTTGTCCCGGCGACCAGTAAGCATTTTGTGGACATAACATTGATGTCCGACATCAAATAAAATTTTATCTGCTGGAGAGTCAAAAACATAATGCAAAGCTAAAGTAATTTCTACTATGCCTAAATTGGAGGCGAGATGTCCGCCAGTTTTATTTAAGTTGCGGACAATTTCTTCTCTTATTTCTTTGGCCAAACCTGTAAGTTCCGAATAGGAGAGCTTTTTAACCTCGGCTGGAGAAATAGCTCTATCTATTAATGAATCAATTAGTACTGAATTAACTTGGTTGGCGGTAGCGAACATTGTTTTTTACTGATTCGGAGAAAATTTACTGTAGAGTAAGCAAAAAGCCATCATAATAGTATTTCTTGTTCAGCTTAATACATTAGGTCGCTAAATAAGCGATTCGTGAATCTAGTTATAAAATTATATGGACAAAGCAAAGACCAAAATGCCAAATATATGTTCAATACTGACAATTTGGCAGCTAAATTAAAAATTGGTTATGTAATTTTGTTAGCCCAAGCCCCAGCTATTAGTAAATGTTAGAACAATATCAACCGTTATTTCTTAAATATAGACCGCAAGCCATATCTGAACTGGTAGGGCAAAGTTCGGTTAGTTCAACCCTTGCCAATGCTATTAAATATCAAAGAATTTCACATGCGTATTTATTTACTGGTCCAAGAGGCACCGGTAAAACTTCTACGGCTCGTATTTTTGCTAAATCACTCAATTGTGAACTGGGTCCAAATATTGAACCTTGCCAAAGATGCACTAGTTGCATAGAAATCAAGCAAGGAATATCACCTTCGGTATTTGAAATAGATGCGGCGTCCAATAATAGTGTTGATGATGCACGGTTGCTTATTGAGCGGGCGCCTTTGTCGGCTGCTGGAGGCAGATTCAAACTTTATATAATTGACGAATGTCATATGCTGACAAAAGAAGCTTTCAATGCTTTGCTCAAAACAATTGAAGAGCCACCGCCTAATGTCATATTTATTTTAGCTACCACTGAAGAGCACAAAGTTTTACCAACTATTGTCAGCCGCTGTCAAAAGCTCATTTTTCGCTTGATTAATGAGCAGTCCATGACAGCTCATTTAGCTGATATTGCCAAAAAAGAAAATATTTCTATAGAACCTGAGGCAATTACAGCCTTAGCTAGGCGAGCCAATGGTGGGCTTAGAGATGCTTTGAGTTTGCTAGATCAAATTAGCTTATTAGGCATGGGCGGACAAGCTATTTCGGCTGACGACATGCTTTTACTGACAGGAGCACTGTCAGAAGACATTCTTATTGCTATTAGTAGTCATATTTTTAGACGTGAAGCGCAACAAGTACTAGCTTTATTGCAAGAGCTTTTTATTTCAGGGCGAGAAGCGCATTTAATTGCTTCTGAATTAGCAAAGCACATGCTCAATATTGCTAAAGCTGCTCATAGTAATGGAGACAATGATTATATTGCTGGTTCAGAAAAATACAAACAAGCATTAGCTGTTCAGGCAAAGCTCATTGATCAAAGTGAATTGATTCAAATGATTGAAGAGATGGACAGACTGGAAGTTTCTTGCAGGCGGTCAGCCCAACCAATAATGAATCTAGAAATAGGCTTATTATCTTTGTGTCAGCGTATAGATATTGCAGAGTTGCACTCTATTCAATCAAGATTGCAAAAATTAGAGAGTGCCTTGACAAAAGCTCAACCTATTAAGCAATCTGAACCGAAGGTGGCTCATGAAACTAAGCCGGTTATTGAAAATGAGGTGGCTCATGAACCTAAGTTAAACAACCAAACTAAGTCAGCTGAAAGTAAAGTCTTGGAATTAGTAACACCAGAATTGCCTCAAAGCACAGCTGAAGAAGGCAAAATTGGGACTCAAGCAGCAAAAGAAATAATTGAAGAAAGTTCTGACAATACAGAAGAAGAAGTTGAATTTGCTGCGCCTGAAACAGTCAAAAAAGATAATAGTATAGACATTGTTTGGCAAAATATTTTGACTGAATTACAGCGCCGTCATTTGCCTACATTTTCTTTGGTATCCACCCATGCTTTTCCCATAGATTTAAGTGGTAATACACTAAATATTGGTGTATTCGTAGATAGTTTCCAAAAAATGATAGAAAGCAAAATTGAGCATATTAAAGCAGCGGCAATTGCCTGCAATTTAAGCAAAGAAGTAAATGTTCGAGTAAGAGTAGAAGAGAATGGACAGCGACCGGCTGCAGTAAAAAAAAACGCTGAACAAGCCCAAGGAATAGGAAATAGCCCGACAAATTTAACTTTACCGGTTAATAATCAGGCGCAAAATAGCAGTCCTAAGCTTGCCACAATACCTGAAAAAGAGAGCAGGACAGGACAAACAGCCGTAAAAGAAGCCTATCGATTATTTGAAGGACCCGGTTCGCGCTATATTGCACCTAGCGGATAATTTCAAAGTCTTTTGGCTCTATATTGCCGTTTTGTTCTTTCAGAAAGTCAATTTGAGTATCAATTACTTGTGCTCGCGGTGGACCCTTTTTGCACCAATTAATGAACTCTTTGACTGATATTTCCTCCCCAGAAACCTCGCATAAAACACTTCCGTCTGGTAAATTTTTCACCCAGCCGCTAATTTTTAATCCCTTGGCTTGTTCTTTGGCGCTGTGGCGGAAAAAGACCCCTTGCACTTTGCCAATTATATGAATACGGGCTTTTGCCATGGTATCAGTCCTATTAATGTAGCTTTAAACCGTTATTATCAGTGATTATGCGGGATTAATAACATCTGATATCGAAATTTTATATCCAGTTATGGATTTTCGTTATAGCCTTTATGTCGCTGGGGCGGAATAAAGGCTAAAATATATGAAACAATCAGCCAGTTTGAACATTCGTAAGTGTCCGTTTGAGTAAAGCTCCATGCCAGATGAAGATATCAATTTAAGTACGGAAGCGGTTCAAAAAGCTATAGAGACAGTTAAAGGTAAATCTTGGGATGTTAACCCTTTCACTGTGGCTGACGAGTTAAAAGTATCGCGGGCGGTAATTTATAGGCATCAGGATGCAATGCAACAAATCATTGCTGCTCGAGGCGGTAGCTTTGGTATGGATGTACAAACTTCTTTGGATCTAACCGCGCACTTAAGAAAATTAGAGCAAGAAAAAAACGAATTAATGCAAAAACTGGCTGGCAATGAAGGGCAACCAGTAAATGCAGGGCAGATGCCATTAAAGCAAGAAAGCGCTGTTCCCCCTTGGGCTAATGCAGACGAATTAATAGTGAATTATGCCGGCAGCGATCCCTACCTGGCTGATTATTATAGCCAAATCAAAGATTTATCCTGGAAAGACATTGAGACAATCTACTACTTTAAAGTGTCCTCTCTTAAAGACCATGCCAAAAATCTATTCAGTAATGGCAATAAATCAGTTGGTACCAATGGCGAAGAAAGCCTATCATCGCAATCTGAATCGATTGCTACACAATCAGTCACCTATGGCTCGTTGGGTAATTTAGGCAAAGCAGATAGACCAGCTTTTGTTTCTCCTTTTGCTCGCCTCAAAACAAGCAAAACAAATTTAGGACAGTTGCCGCAAGAATCATTGCTGGAGCCAATATATAAGACTGAGGCGAAAAAGGAAATCAAAGAAGAACTAGCAAAAATTGAAGAAAGTGTTCCAATACAAGCGGCTCCATTTTTTCAAACGTTGGCTGAGCGGCAAGCTTTTGCTAAGCCACAAACCTTTATTGAACCTTCAAGCCTCACTGGGCCACCAGTCGTCGCCGAACCACCAGTCGTCGCTGGACCACCAGTCGTCGCCGAACCACAAATTTTTGTTGAACCAGAAATAAAAGACAAAGAAATTGATCCTAAAGCAAAGCCGGACCTAGAACAACAGTCACTCATAAAGAAAATGACCGAAATACCAATGCAGCTTGCTTCACAGATAAGAGCTAAATTGACGTCAGAAGTTGGTCTTGCTAAAGAAAATAAAATATTGTCCCAAGAAGTAAAAACAGGTGCGGACGAAATTACTTCAAGCTCAATACCTGTTGATTGGGGAGTGCCAGATGAATCTGAGAAAAACGCATTGTCAGAAATAGAGAGCAAGTGGCGGCAAGCTTTTGGCATGCCTCTTAAATCTGACCTTCAGCCTGATTGGAAAATTGAAGAAAGCAATCAAAGTGAAACACATTCGCAAATTGAATTAGAGATTCAGGTTAGAGCTAAGGAAGATAAAGCTGAAATCATAGATCAGGCTGAAACTGTGCCACCAGTTGTTACATCTGTTAGTGAAATTGTTGTGCCCATAAGTCCTGTCGCAGAGCCAAAGCTTTTACCTTTACTTCACGATAAAGAAGAAGCAGCAATGGGACAATCTTCAGATTTAGTGACAGGGGATCAAATTATACTTGCTGCATCTAGTTTATCTAATGAAGTAGATACGGGCGACATTGCTCCTGTGGAAGGTGCGGTTGCGACAGAAAGCGAAAAGAAACAGTCCGATAAGAAAGAAGCCGACAAAAAAGAAAGCCAAGAAAAATCTTTAGTGTCTGGTGATGAATTGCGCAATCTTATTCAAAGTCACATAAAAAATGCAGCTGAACAAATGGCAGATGCGCATTCAATTGGTACTGGCAAAGAATTTGAAGTCTGGCTCAATAATCCATCTCGCAGTAAATTTATCGGATCTACTAAGAATCAAGAAGCTAATTCAAATAATGAAGAAAATACAAATACTAGTAATGCCGGCACCTTCAAACCCAAAGTAGTCCCGCCTGAAGTTAGGAAGTCATGCTTGATTTTAGGCGTGAGGATGGATAATATTACTTATGAAGTTGTGCAAGATGCCTGGAAAAAGGCAATAGCTGCTCCTGGGGTCCATCCTGACCAAGGAGGAGACACTGAATTAGCAGTTTATTTAAATACTGCCAAAGATGTTTTGATGAGATGGCTTGATGCACAAGCGCCTAAGCTGGGCAAAAAATTTGGACAATTTAAAAAAGAAAAAGATGCCCAGCCAAAGCAAGGATAAGAAGAAGGATCAGCAATAATTCATGCGTACACAAAATAAAATGAATAAGTGGGGTGAACGATGCCGAGGAGGCTTAGTTCATGAAATGAGGAAGGATATGCGCGTACGAGACGAAGGGATAGAGCTGAGGCAGCGCTCATATAATGTATAGCGTAGCTATTGTAGGACGTCCTAATGTGGGTAAGTCTACGTTATTCAATCGGATGGTTGGTCATAGAACAGCCATTGTAGATGACAATCCTGGAGTTACCCGTGATCGTTTGTATCACGAAGTACATTGGGCTGGCAAAGACTTTTTGGTCATTGATACTGGCGGCATCATCCTCAACAGTAAAGAAACATTGTCTAAACAAGTATTACAGCAAGTTGATCTTGCTATGCATGAAGCCGATGTAGTTGTGTTTTTAGTTGATGGAAAAAATGGTCTTAATCCATATGATGAAGACGTAGCTAATATGCTGAGACAAACATCTAAGCCAGTTATTTTAGCTGTGAACAAAATTGATACACCTAAAGAAGAAAACAATATTTTTGATTTCTTTAAGCTTGGTTTAGGCGAACCAATTTCGCTTTCTGCTTTGCGTGGGACCGGCGGAGTAGGCGACTTATTAGATCGAGTAACACAAGCATTTCCATATAGTATAGAAAAAAAGAAAAAAGATTCTGAAGAAGATGATGAAATAGAAGCAGAAGAAGAGAAAAAAGAAACAATCGCTTTAGCTATTGTGGGCAAACCGAATGTTGGTAAATCATCTTTCTTAAATGTTTTAAGTGGACATGAGCGCACAATTGTTTCTCCAGAACCTGGTACAACGCGCGATGCTATTGATGTAAAAATTAAGCATGAAGGACAAGAATTTGTTGTAATCGATACAGCTGGTGTAAGACGCAAATCAAAAGTGGATTATGGTGTAGAAGCATTTGCTGTAGTACGTGCGCTTAAAGCTATTGATAGAGCTGATGTAGTAGCCTTGGTTGTTGATGTAAATGAAGAAATTTCAAATCAAGAACAAAAAATAGCTACTAAAATTGATGAGGCGGGTAAAGCAGCAGTAATTGTTTTGAATAAATGGGATCTTGTAGAAGATAGAAGTTCAGGTGCTATGAATGAATACACTGAACATGTAAGACGAGAATTAAAACAATTATCTTTTGCCGAAGTTATTTTTACGAGCGCAAAGAATAAACTGAGAACTCATAATTTACTCACTGCGGCTAAGAAAGCTTATGAACAATCAAGCCGCAGAGTACCTACAGCCATACTCAATCAAGTAATGAATGAAGCAGTGGCGCTTACGCCGCCACCATCAGGAAAACGAGCCAGAAGACTAAAAATTTATTACTGCACTCAAGTTGATGTTCGTCCACCAACTTTTCTATTATTTGTGAACGATCCAGAATTGATGACTGATAACTATGAACATTATATAGAAAGAAAAATAAGAGAAGCTTTTGAATTTTCTGGTACGCCTATAAAAATAAGAATGCGGGCTAAAGAGCGCAATAAATAGTAAACTACTACGGCCAGTCAAATCAGATGATAATATGACTGCTGGGGTAAGAATAAATGATAATTGCTTTTGTTGTTCTAAGTCTGCTTGTCACTTATTTAGTTGGTTCGATACCAACTGGTTATTTGGCTGGTAAATGGCTAAAAGGAATCGATTTAAGAACAGTTGGCAGCGGTTCTACTGGAGCCACCAATGTTTATAGAAATATAGGCAAGAGAGCTGGTATTACCGTATTCTTTCTTGACTTTCTAAAAGGATATGCGCCAGTTGTTGTAGTTATAGAAGTACTTCGCAATTGCTCCAATTTTCCGCATATTGGTTATCTGAGCGGCAAAGCGGTTGACTCTAATTCTATATTTCCGGTGCTAATTGCATTGGCTGCTTTAATTGGACATAGTCGGTCTATATTTTTAAAATTTCAAGGCGGCAAAAGTGCAGCTACTGGTTTGGGAACTTTGTTTGCCTTAGATTTTAGAGTGGGTCTTTTCACTTTTATTGCTTGGATGCTAATACTTTATATTGGCAAAATAGTTTCGATTGCTTCAATATTAGCTACGGCTATTTGTATTCCATTGATGATATTCTTCAAGCCAATACCAAGTTATATTGGTTATTGCGTACTAGGATTTATTTATGTCACCATAAGGCATAAAGCTAATATTGGTAGAATAATATCTGGGACAGAACCAAAAATTGGGGGTAAGTCTAAATGAAATTAGGTTATCGCATAGCCTTCAGTTTATCTTGCGCTCTGTATGCATTTTTCGCACCAATCAATTTATTCGCTAATTCAGCCCTGGCTTCCGCTGCTCAAGATAAGCCTGCAAATTCACATATAAGTGAAGAAGAAGCAAATAATATTCGCATCTACAAAAACACCAATAAAGCAGTGGTAAATATTTCTAGTGTTTCAGCGGCTGTTGATCCATTTTTCAATGTTGTGCCTCACGAAGGTTATGGTTCAGGCACTGTAATAAGCACAGATGGTTATATATTGACCAATTATCATGTTATTCAGAATGCTAATACATTGCGCGCCACAATTTATGATGGAACAGTGCTGCCAGCTAAAACAATAGGTGTAGATCCGCCTAATGATCTAGCTATTTTAAAAATAGAAGTACCTGCTGCAATTAAGTTGCAAACTATACCTTATGGGGATTCTTCTAAATTAGAAGTAGGAGCAAAAGTTTTTGCTATAGGTAATCCATTTGGTTTGGATCGCACAATGACACAAGGAATAATCTCTAGCTTAGGACGCACACTAAGATTAGAGAATGGCAGACTGATAAAAGGAATCATTCAAACTGATGCTGCTATTAATCCAGGCAATTCAGGTGGCCCTTTATTAGATTCACAAGGCAAATTGATTGGTATAACAACAGCTATTTTGAGTCGTTCGGGGCAATCAGCAGGTATTGGCTTAGCTATTCCTATAAATATTGCTAAAGAAATTGTGCCGCAATTAATTACAAACCATCAAGTTATACGATCTGATCTTGGTATCCAGGCTGTACAAGTAGTAGATAAAGGTCTGCGTGTAACAAGATTGGACGAAAATGGTCCAGCAGCAGCTGCTGGCATTTGTGGACCAAAATTATCGGTCTATAAACAAGGTCCGTTTACTATCCAGAGCCTGGATGTAACAGCGGCGGATATTATTACGGACATTGATAACAGACCAATACACTCTGCAGATGACCTCTTGTCATATCTGGAACTGAAAAAGCCAGGTCAAGTTGTTACACTTACGGTTCTGCGTGGCGACCGGAAGCTCAAAATTGGCGTAAAATTGACTACTGCTAACGCAATCTGACATGATCAGCGGAAAAACAATCTCATAGGAGAAAAAAAGTTGGCCAGAATTTTAGTAATCGACGACGACCAGGCCATAGCTGAATTGGTGAAAGTAAATCTTGAGCTAGTTGGCCACCACGTTACCACCGCTAATGATGGCATTAAAGGATTGGCTCTTGCTCAGCAAAATAAGCCTGACTTAATCATCCTGGATGTCATGATGCCCGACTTAGATGGATTTACTGTTTGCCAAAGGCTTAGACAAAATCCAAACACCAATACAATTCCGGTACTGATGCTAACCGCTCTTGGTATGATCAAAGACAAAGTGTCTGGTTTTGATGCTGGGGCTGATGATTATTTAGTCAAACCTTTTGAAGACCCGGAATTACAAGTACGGGTAAGGGCATTACTTAGACGCGCCGGTTCAGTTCCTGATTCAGCTACTTTGCCAGAAATCTTGACAGCTGGTGAAATAATTCTCATACCTGAAAATTTGCAAGCCAAAGTAAAAGACAGAGTTGTAAAGCTAACACCGACTGAATTTGAAATATTGCATTGCTTAATGCAACATCACGGACAAACAGTTTCAACAGGCAAATTGCTTGAAGAAGTTTGGGGCTATTCTCCAGATGATGACGTAGACACAATTCGTGTACACATACGTCATCTAAGAACACGTTTAGAAACTGCTGATCGTAAATATATTAAAACTGTTTATGGTGGCGGTTATCAATTGGTGCCAGCTGGCTTTACCAAAGCCCATGACGAACCTGAGCACCATGAAGAAGTTCAACATAAAGACAATTTAGCTTAATAGACTTTTCTTTAGCTGGATATACTTGGAATCCGGCTAAAATACTTGCTATGCTATTGCTGATAAAAGCAAGGGCTATGCCAGCTTGCAGCAATAGAAATCTGCTTAGTTTATGAGGAGTACAAATTGTTATTCAATAGTCTTCAATATCTGGTCTTTTTGCCAACTGTTTTTCTATTGTTTTGGCTTTTACCCCATAAATTCCGCGTGCCACTACTATTGGTGGCGAGCTATGTATTTTACATGTCTTGGAGACCAGTATATGGTTTACTCATCCTTGGGCTAACTGCAGTTAACTTTGTTTTTGTTAACTACATGGCTAAAAGTGAAAAGCATAAAAAAGGCTGGTTAATTGCCACAGTAGCAGCAAATATAATTACTCTAGGCATTTTTAAATATGCAAGTTTTGCTTTACTGAGTGTAAAAGATTTTCTTGGTCTATTTGATATCAATTGGCGCGAACCACATTTGCATATCATTTTGCCTTTAGGCATTTCGTTCTTTGTTTTCGAATTCATTCACTATGTGGCTGAAGTTTATAAAGGCAAACCAGTAGTAAAGTCTTTCCAGCAATTTGCTTTATTTGCTTCATTCTTCCCAACCCAAATTGCCGGTCCAATTAAGAGATACCAGGATTTCATTCCGCAATTGAGTATTCCTGAAATATTCAAATGGGAATATGTGGATGAAGGCATGCAGTTGATACTTATGGGTTTGGCTAAAAAAGTATTATTAGCTGACAATCTTTCACTAGTTGTACAAGCAGGCTTTAGTCATCCTGAACAATTTTCTTCATTAGATATGTGGATGATTGTTTATGCTTTTGCTTTTCAAATTTTCTTTGACTTTTCTGGATACACAGACATTGCTCGTGGCTCAGCCAAATTATTTGGCTACAAAGTGCCAATCAACTTTAATCTACCTTATTTAGCTGGCAGCGTTGCTGATTTTTGGCATCGTTGGCATATAAGTCTTTCTACTTGGTTGCGTGACTATCTATATATTCCACTAGGTGGCTCACGTTGTTCTAAGTGGATGAATTATCGTAATTTATTCATTACCATGACATTGGGTGGATTGTGGCATGGTGCTGCTTCGCACTTCCTGTTGTGGGGAGCATATCAAGGCGTGCTTTTGATTTTGCACAAAGAGTACACCAATTTACTTGAAAAGCTAAATGTGTCCAAAGTATTCCTCCAATCTAAGCTCTACCATGTTATTTCTGTAGTTTTTACTTTCCAACTAGTATGTTTTGGTTGGGTATTATTTAGAGCCGACAGTGAAAAAATTGCCTGGCAAATTATCAAAAAAATGTTCCAAGTGCCAAATGAAATTTTGCATTTCAGCACCAGTCAACTAACTGTTTTGCAAATACGTGATCCTATAATTTTCCCAGCCCTATTATTGTTATTGCCAGCGCTGATTATTTCGCAAATAGTCGTAAACTGGCTCAATGATAAGCCTATTTATCAAAGTCCACCTTGGGCAATGCAAGTGGCTGTGATGGTCTTATTAATGTGTGTGTTGACTATATTTAGTCCAGATAGTTCTCCGCGCTTTATTTATTTCCAGTTCTAGGCTAAAAACTGGAATAGATGTCGTAAGATATCTTGCGCTGGAGTAATACTGAAGATAAAAACTAAGCAGGTATCAGCAATGTCCAGGTTTATGTTATCTCTTTTGCTCTTCTTAGCAATCAACTTGCTGGCAGCAAAAGCAGTAGTAAATCTAGGACAATACGATCATGGTCAGAAGAATGAGCCTGAAGAACAAACTTGGACCGAATGGGCATTGGCTGACTTTGAAAAAGAAAAAGGCAAAACTGCACCAGTAGTTATTTTGGGATCTTCTCTGGTCCTTACTCCGGTTAATTTAGCTGATGCTAAATTTTTCAATCACACTGTTAATGGAGCTATTCATCATAAAAGCGACATGCTAAATAATTTGCTTGTTGCCCAAGGTAAGGACAAAGCAACTAATTTCAATTTTGCTATTCCTGGTCTGATGCCCTCAGATGCTTTTTTGATCACTAAGCTTTTATTGCCTAGGGCAGAAAGAGGCAGACTCATAATATATGGTATTGGTCCACGTGATTTTCTGGACAATCTATTGGCCAGTCCAGCTAGTACAGATCCTTACCGCAGTTTAGCCAAACTTTTGCCAAAAGAAGATAAACGAACCATAGAGTCTTTTATTGGTTTAAACTGGCAGTCTAAATTAGACTATTTAATTGGACGCTATATTCCTTTCTATGGTGAGAAGGAAAAGATCCTTGAAGCAATGGGGGACAAATGCCAATTATGCGCTAGTCAGCTTGTGGCATTAGTGAAGCATGACAATGCTGCAATCAATAGTTTTACTGTAGCTGATGTTCATAATCTTTTGCCTAATTATGAGCCAATGTCTATCGGTATAAAGCAAGCCATATTTTTTCCTAATCCGCAAATTGACCCTAACCGTTTTGCTAAAGACTTGAACGAATATCGCTCGCGTTACGGAAAAGCAAATTGGGATACTTTTACTTGTCAAACGAAGTTTTTTGTAGACTTCTTAAAACTAGCTCGCAACAATGATGACAAAGTATTGATTATTGCCATGCCAATTACCTCGACAAATAGACAGCTATTACCTGAGCATGTTTTTTCTGCTTACAAGAATAATCTTAGGGTCCTAAGCAAAACCTATGGCGCCACTTTTGTTGATCTAGATAATAGTGGACGCTTTAATGACGAAGACTTTGGTGACACCGTGCATTTAAGCACCACAGGTAGTATTAAATTAATTGAGGCTATCGCTGATTGTATTGAGCAATATAATTTGCTGGATCTGTCTAATAAAGAGTCAAATCAGTTGGCTAATGTGGGTGTCAAGCTATGAAAAACTTGGCCAACAATACAAATGTTAGCGTGGCTGATAAAAATTGTGCCGACAAGAACACTACTAGCTGTCTGGACAGTCTATATTTAAATAAAACCGACCAGACTCTTTCAGCTTCCAAAATGAGTTGGGCGTCATCTGCTGCGGTTCTGTCCTTCTTTTTATTTGTTTTAGTTAACGCCTTACCTTTTAGTTTGAGTGCTTTATTTAACCATGCACCTGCTTCTGAAGCTGCCGATATTCAATTAGATAAATTGCGCCAACTGGTTTTGCATAGTCCTTATGAAATAGACAAATCAGGACCATGGCCTTGGTGGGTGGCAAGGGCATACTTTAGAACAGATCATCCAAATATTGTGGTAATGGGTGATTCACAAATGAATGCTGCTTTTATTCAAGCCGATGCAATGACAATGAATACTCATTTGGACTGCACAGTTGATCGAAGTTGTATAGCCTTAAGAAAAGAGCTGCAAACAAATGGTGCTCCTAAAAACATTCGTGCAGTAAATCTTGCCCTTGGCGGAGCTATGCCATCTGACTATTACACAATGAGCAAAGCATTTTTTACTAAAAAATATCATCCTCAAACAGTAGTTGTTGGTGTAAGCCCACGTTGTTTTTTAGATGCTACGCTCACTTCAGCAAGCGCCACAGAAACATTTCAATATCTTGCCCCAACAACAGATATGGGCAAGCTTATTGATTTAGCCTTTACTAATCCTATAGAAAAATATTTTTGGATTGTTAGAAACAGACTTACTTTGTTTGCTTATCAGCAAGACTTGTTTTTGGCTGTTAACAAACTAGTGACACGTTATTTTGGCACAGGGCAAACGCATAGCGATGCTCTGGGTACGCAGGCTGGTCAGCAACCTTTACCATCTATATATTCTGGCAGCGGCTTTATACCAATTAGTACGAATATGGTTGGTCCTAATGCACGCATTCCTTTTAAAGGCAATAAGCCTGAATATGAACGACGTTTTTCTAAACTAAATACTGATACTCTGAGCGCGCAATCAAAGTACTTTAATGCCACTCTAGAATATTTAAATAGTCTTGGCATAAAGGTAGTTGTTGTAAATATGCCAATGCTGCAACCTGTGAAAGATCTGCTACCGCAAACATTCTGGACTAATTACCAATTGATGCTCAAGAATACCTGCAACAATAATAATGCATCATTGGTAGATTTGATTGATAGCAAAGATTTTCCACAAGACGAATTTATTGACTATGTACATTTAAATGCCACTGGCGGTAAGCACTTTTGTACTGTGCTGGCACATAATATAAGTAGCAAACCATAGTTTTATAGCTTTTATAAACTTGTTGGCGGTTTTCAAGCAATTTTTTTTCGGGGCTGATAATAAGTCCAAAAATTTGGCCAATTTTTTCCAATTATCAGGCAAGTTCCCACCGGACTTAGAAAATTCTTCTATAAGTCGTTAATACTCCCATGCATGCCAGTGAAAATCACGAGACTTTAAAACAACTTGCCCCACTCAAGCGTCTAGCTGAAACTTCCAAAATAGTCGATGCCATTCTATTTCTGACCTCCGCCACCTTTATTACCGGCGAGAACATACGCATAGACGAGGGTGCTCAGCAGGTAAGTGAAATTAGTTTTTATTGTCCAAAAAGCTCTCCGCTATGCTTAGGCTTATTTTTGAAATAGATGATCATAAAGTTGATCATAATGATGAAAAACAAAATGAGGTTCTGTTTTTTTCAGTTTTTGAAAGTCATAGAATTTATGATGAGGCTCTGGAAAAAACAAGCCAACACTAATGCCTGCTGCTCTTCCAGCTAATATATCTCCAGAAGAATCTCCTATTAGTAGACTCTCTTGGGCTTTGCTATTTAAGTGTTTCAAAGCAAGCAACACAGGTTCTGGATGAGGTTTAAAGTTCTCGGTCTCATCAGCTGTAATCAATATGCTAAAGAAGGAAGCGATATCTAATCTAGTTAAAGTCTTCTCAACAATTACTCTAGGACATGAGGTGACTACAGCCAGCTTGACATTCTTATTGGCACAATCTAATAGAATTTCTTTCACTCCGGTAAATAATTTTGCTTCGTCAAAACACCTATGCAACCCTTCATAGACTAATTGTCCAAATTCAGGAGCAACGGGAAGATTAAACTCAATTACTATGTCTTCAAAAGAGCGATAGAAGCAACGCTGCACAACAGTTTCATCAGATAATTTCAACTCGAATTTAGAAAACGCGTAATGAAAAGCCTGCAACCAAAGCCCCAAGGAAGGAGTCAGTGTACCATCGAAGTCAAAAAATATAGTTGAATAATTCATTTGAAACAGCTCGATTGATTATATAATGGATAGATCATAAATCTCAGACACTCATTATCGCTTATTTTCAAGAAAGCATCTATCAATGCACCCGGTCGCCGCATTGATTTCGGAAAACGAAAAGATGACCAAACAGAGGGTCAAGCGTCATCGATTTTCGAACTAAGCTAAACCTTCATCCCTACAGAATTGAGATTGATTCTTTCCACCCTGTCTTTGCCGTTCAATTATTCCTTGCCAGTACTTCTCTTTTGCTAAATCTCTATTGCTCATTGCCATGCCATACGTCCCCACCCACTACCATTAATTTCTACAGCAAATAATTATTGAGGAGAAGCTGTACTTGGTGGAACGTTTACTCTAGTTCATCAAGCGATCGTTTGCATTTTAAATTGTGTAATTTTTCATTGTTGGGACTAAGACTCGCTGGCAATTTATCCTTATAATCCAAACGACGGGCTAGCGAAGCGAATGCGTATGTATCCCGCATTCACCGCAAGCATCAGGAGTTCCTTTCCATCTACCGGCACGCTCCGTTTCGCATTCATTTTCTTCGGGAAATGAACAACGTGAGCACCCTAGACTTCGATAACCTTTGGTGTACATCGGATTAACTGGTATTAGATGCAGTGCCAAATATCTCCAAATATCAACTTCGGCAAAATCAAGGATCGGGTTGATTTTAACCAAACCATCTTTTTTTTCAACTAGCTCAAAGTTAGCACGCGTAATTCCTTCTGTCTTTCTTACTCCAGAAATCCATGCATCATAATCTTTAAGTGCCAGTTTAGCCATTTCAACTTTTGGCTTCCCACAACATTTTTCACCTTCCCTTTGGTTGAATGAGTATTCGGTGTAATTGAGGTGGTATTTTATTACCATGTCTTTTATAAAAGCATAAGTTTCCGGAAACTCGGTATTTGAAAGGAGAGTAAACACCAGAATATCAGGCTTTATGCTAAGAGTAAGGTGGAGCAGAACCATTGAATCCTTACCAAAAGAACAACCTAAAGCAATCTTGGGATACTTTTTAATTGAGTCTTTGATAAGATTTTGAGCGTTTTCCAGTTTCTGCAAAAAATTCATTTCTCTCGACCTCTACAGTTAACTAGCACACTCACGCTCTATCTCTTATTCAGCCAAAAGCCAATCCGCTTGATCATTGCTGTGTATGCTACCATTTCTTGCCAAATTTTATATGCTCTTTCGGCAATTATTTTTTCAGCAATAACTGGCCTTTTTATCTCTTGTACTAATTTATCTTTTTCTTGCAAAATGTCTTTTGGTTCTTTAATAACGGTTTTCATGCTACTTGTCTCCTTGATAATTCCATTATCTAGCAGCTATTTAACAACAGACGCCCTGGGTTTACTAACCGCCTCCACCATCGCAGCAACTTTGTTAGGCTGCATTAGCCGTGTTGCAATATCCGCTTCGGATATAATACCCACTACTTTATTTAAGTTATTAACCACAGGTAGACAACAAATTTGATGCTTTTCCATCTCAATAATTAGATTTTGGCTATTCATGCAACGGTTCTGACCGTCCAAAACTACCGAAACTGCGCATAGGCAACTTACTTACACTGCAAGCAACATCAACATTTGTTTGGCTAACACCCAACAGAACGATGGACATTATCAAGAGTATCATAATAAGCTCCTTTTGCTTGACAGCTGGACCTACTGTGCCTAACAATGATAAAAAATCGCAAGGTAAATCACGCCAGGGTTGTTTAGTGTAAGAAATCAGTAAAACTTTAGCGGTTTAACGGCAAATTTTAGTGGATTATTCAATGTTTGCTAACTTCTGAACGATCTGAACAAGTAAAATAAAAGATGCGGGTATTGCTAGGCAGAACACTTAGTATGGAAAGCCAGAAACAACAGTGGACACGGCAAAGGCTAAGGACAAGTTACGAATTGCACATTGTGTGCAACACGTTCGTATTTGCTCTTTTATATTGACTCTCAGTGCAACAATGTTGTTTCCGTACAAATTTGTACAAGCACAGAATGACACTAAGCAAAGTTCTGGCATTAATACAACAAATTCAACCACCTCTTCAACATCCAGTTCAGATGCTCAAAAAAATAATAACGAGCCAAACTGTTTAGAAGATATGGTTGGCTATAGGCTCCAGATATTTAAGAATATTCATATTCCTTCTGGAAATAGCGCTGTCTATATAGCATTCGGAGAGCAATATCTCGCCATACCGGAATCAGCACGAAAGGGCATGCCTTTTCTTAAAATTCAACTTGCCCAGCCGGTAAACTCGCAGAACAAGTTAATCGATAATAAAACCATATGGACAATCAAACGTGCGCATAACAATCTTTGTATAGTAGACGATCCTTCTATAGACTATATTGAGCTACATAGAAATTTGCAGCAAGATAGCACTCAACCTTGGTTCTTTATTTTGGCGGCTGGCAACGCCATTGATGTGCAACACCCAAACGGAAAGCCCCTAACTTATACTGGTATGAATCTTCTCAACACCTTTTGTCCTTCTCAAAGCATGCCCATTACTGCTGTAAGCACAGATCAAGTAGATTTGCATGATTTTTCGATTGCACTTTCTGAAGAAATTAGCAGGGAAAAACCATTTAGTAACGGCTATACCATAGGGGAAGACAACAAATATGACATGAGAAAATTTCCCTATCCTAATTGGTATTACTGGACACACGGCGTTGCCGAAGCATTAACAGATATTTGGCTACTTCAAAGTGCCTTTCCACCAGGAAAAGTCATTACATTAGGAAGAAATTTTATTGTTACCCCGAAAGATAAAAGCCACATACGCTGGCATAGTGACACCATATACAATAGCATAGCCATTATCACTAATTATCCATCGAGAACCATAGATATTGCAGTCACGATAAACAAAGATGGGAAAGTAAAAGCAAAGCTCGTTGATTGCCAATTCCCAAAAGATGTCGGTAAGACTTTAGTTGCTTCGATAAACAAGTTAAATCGACATCCCGCAATAATTTTTCCTACCATATTTCCGAGTGATTTATCAGCAGATGAATATAACTTAGCCATCGATAAGCAACATCATTACATGGGGGTAACAAGTCTTCCCAATTTGGAATCCGTATCTTTTATTTGTACCTTCCATAACAACTCGACGAGGAAATAATTTGATGTCTCATAAATTGCAATGTGTTAGGCATATTTCGTATTTGAAAGCTCCGACCAACATACTTTCTTTAGTATTCATTTCATGCACAGTTATGAGCATACCTACTATAGCCCAATCAATCCCTAGTAATAAGAATGCATCAAATACTGCACAAACTGTGAAACTAGATATTAAAGAACCATCTTATTTAGATGAAATGGTTGGTTACAAATTGCAGCTCTTCAAAAATATTTATGTAGCACCTGGCAGTGACACTATTTATATCGGGCGTGGCGAGCAACAAAATACTGTACCTACCAATGAAAAAAACATGCCTTATTTAAAAATCAAGCTAGTACAACAAGCTGGTCCTCAAGGAAAAACAATTGATAATAAAACCTTGTGGACTATAGAGCGAGTACATAATAATCTTTGCCAAGTTGATGATCCATCTGTAGAATACATTGAATTATATAAGAGTCCAGAGCGGGGCAGTAGTGCACCTTGGTTCTTGATCATAGCAGCAGGAAATGCAATAGAAACGCAGCTTCCAAATGGCAAACAATTTTTATCAGGCGCTTTTCATTTCCCTGGTAATCTACCGGTTTCATCATCTCCTTCAACGTATGGTATCAATAAGGGCGATGTCAATTCAGAAGTTTATTTGCATAATTTTTCCACGGAGCTAGTAGAGGAAATTACAAGAGAACATCCTTTCTATAATGGCTGGAGTATGTGGGGAGACAATAAATATGCCATGCAAAAATTTCCTTATCCAAACTGGTGTTGCTGGGTAAGTGGTGTACTAGATGCCTTGTATGATGTGTGGAAGCTTCAACGTACACAACCTGCTCCAGGCAAGGTAGTGACTTTAGGAACAAACTATATCATCACCTCTGGTACTACGGCTAATCACATGAATTGGCAAAAGACTAATAGCATACATGATGAGACCCCTGCTAATAACTGGTCTCCAGGTAAAGTAAATATATCAATTACGATAAATAACAATGGTAAAGTAAAGTCAGAAATCATTGATTGGGAATTTCCTGATAATTCAGTAGCAAAAATCTTGGCAGATTCTATAAACAAACTAGATAGGCATCCCGCTATAATTTTCCCAAACATATTTCCGCCTAAATTGTCAGTGGATGAACGTAATTTAGCAATCGATAAACAAAGACACTACATGGGTGTTCCAAATTTGCCTGATTTTGAATCTGTCACCTTTATTGGAACGTTTACTAATAAGGAGCAAAAGAAATAAATGCAGAACTTAATTGCTATGATGTATTGCCTAACTGTGCTAATGTGTTTTCCTCCTAGTGCCTTTAGCAAAGAATCGCCGATATCAATTGAAGCACATGAGATAGCAGAAGGATTCAGACCGAGTATCGCTGTAGACAATAAAGGATATCTACACGCGGCATTTATCAGAGAGAACAAAAATTGCGACCTTAGAAGAGATCCAAAACCGCCAGACATATGTTATTCAGGCAGCATTGATGGAGGTAAAACTTGGACACCACCAATTGTAATACCAAGAATTCCTGCTCGTAGCTTAGGTATGTTAACGCCCGGCGCGCGTATAGCTACAGAAACTAGCGGTGCTATAGATATTGTTTGGTCAGATGTCGTCTTTGGACAAAGCGATATATTTTTTACTCGTTCAAACGATAATGGTAGAACGTGGAGCGAACCTGCCAATATTTCAAGAACTAAAGGTAATTCTATCACACCGGCCTTAGCAACTGGATCAAATAGCGAGATTCATGTAGCATGGCAGGAAACAATTGAAGGATCAAGAAACGCTGATATTTATTATTCTTATTCTACTGACGGCGGTAAAACATGGGGCAAAGATCAGTCATTTCAAATTGAAAATGTTAGTGACAGTCAGTCCTTTTCAGCTTCTCCACAAATCATCATTGATTCAAAAGGATCTGTACATTTAGTCTGGTTAGGTGGTGTGTCAAATCAAACTAACTTGAGCATCTACTATGCAAAACGATCAAACATTTGGACTAAGCCAGTCAAAATAAATAAGTCTTTGAGCCTTGTAAATTTTCCAAGAATTACTGTGGGGCAAAAAGACACTATTTATATTGTTTGGTCTGACACAGATAATTTTACAACTGAAAACAAGACAAATATTCGGTGCGCTATTAATAGTAATGCAACTGATTTTTCTGAACCAATTAATATTTCTGATACAGCGGACTTTTATAGTCAACCCACCGCTGCTGCTGATAGAAACAGCCACATAATAATAGCGTGGTCAAGGACTCACAGTATAAAAGACGCGCCGGGTCTATACGCAAAAATTTCCGATGACAGCGGAAAAAACTTTTCTGCTGTCATAAACTTGTTTAAGGGTAATAGTATTTTCCCCGACGCGGTAATTCTGAAAGATAAAATCGCTATTATTTTTCAAAAAGATTTATTGCAAACAAATTATGGCACTAAAAGTTCAGTGGATATCGTGATCGTACCAAATACGAATTAGGCAAAAATATTTTCCAACAGTGGCAACTTTTGCATCGCTGGATGGCGATGGAGAAGGAGCTAATTTTTCTCAAAGAATGCACGAGCGAAGAACCAGAATATCTTTTCGTGCGAACCAAGTGTCCAGTTTTTCGATTACCGGTACCCACTAATGGACATGCCTATGCTCTTGATCGGGATAATGTGGATGTGAATGTTTAATAGTCATGTGCTTGTGCCAATGAGAATGTGGTTCATCCAATATAATACCCGGAGCATGCTCATGACCATGATGCTCGTCGTGCCAATGTAAATGCTCATGCTCCTCTTCAGTATGCACGTGCTCATGTTCATGTACTTCTGTTAGATGCAACCACACCCCAAATATCATAAAACAAGAAGCGATTGATAAATTGGTGGTTACTGGCTCATGTAAAAATAATATTGATAGGATCGCACCAACAAAAGGCGCCGTGGAAAAATAAGCACTTGTGCGTGATGCACCTAAATAGCGTAATGCTTTTATAAACAAAACTAGACTCACTCCATACCCTAACAAACCTATCGCAGCGACCAAAGCAAGAATTGCAACGCTTGGTAAATGATTTCCATAGGCAAGTGCAATTAGACAGTTTATTAATCCAGCCACCAAACCTTTTATAGCAGCAATTCGCATAGGATCTATGGATGATATATTTCGTGTAAAATTATTATCCAATGCCCACCCCAGACAAGCACCCATTATTGCCAAAGATCCTACAGATATTTTGAACATTGCGCTTGGCTGCCAAGTTAAAAATATGCTGCCAACAACAATCGCAAGCATGCCAATAAAAATGCGCCTGTCAAAATTTTCCTTAAATATAAACCAGGCTAGTACTGCTGTAAAAACCGACTCCATATTTAGTAAAAGTGAGGCTTCTCCTCCACGTGTATTACACAAGCCCAGCATCAGCAAAATCGGTCCAACTATGCCACCAAATACAATAGCACTGGTCAACCATAGTAAATCTGATGATTGCAATTTGACTTTGTGTTTAGATCCAGCAGTAAAAGCTTTAGTAAACAAACCTATAAGTAAAAGTCCCATTCCCGAGCCTAAATACAAAAGTCCGGCAAGCAATTGAGGATGTACTTGTCCAACTAAGAGTTTTATAGCTGGCGTACTTGCTCCAAACAGAAACGCTGCGCCAAGTGCAATAAGGGCTGGTGATCGTGTCTTAACGTTACCACCCTCTGCCTTCACAACGTTATACATACCTATCAATTGGCGTAATAGAAAGACTCGCTAAGCTCTTTCCAATGATGATAACATGAATTCATACACCTCTTCTCTCGCCTCTAGTTCTCGCCACCGCGCACTAAGCACATTCCCTTGTATCCCGTCCGGTCAACATCAAAAGCATTGTTAAATCGCAGAATTAATCTGTTAGTTCTTTATCAAGAAGCACTAAAAAATTTTCTGCTGAACTGAACTATTCTAGAAAGTACTTAATCTGACAATTTCAAATTTTTAGCTCACCTTTTTCAATATCGATGGCAAAAATGCCAACGGATCAACAGCAAAATAATTTCCTAGCTTTATTGCTTCTGCTTTGCTCAAATTTCGTCTGCCAGCAAAAATGCTGAGATATGCGATTCGTGTCCAATTATCTTAGCAATGTCAGCTTGCTTGAAATCATGCTCTTCTGAGCATGACAAAATGATGACATGATTACTTGTAATTGAAAAAGGTTTACAATAGCTAGTTACATGCCGTTTTAGGTCACTTCAACTTTTAAAAAATGAAAAATCGGACAAAATGAGACAGAGCAAAACTTTTAAAACACTTGACAATCAATTTGGTCTTCTTGCGGCAATGTTTGCGATTACCTTTGCCGTATTCACAAACCCTCTGCTAGCTTTATCGTCCGCTGATAAAAACTGGGACGATCTCGAAAAGAGCGGCATAGCCGCACTTGATGCTAACGATTATGGAATAGCCGAGCAATTGCTGCGAAAAGCCCTGGCTCAGTCCAAAGATTTTAGACCTTCAGACATGCGTTTAGCAAAAAGCTTTGCTGAACTTGGACGTTTGTATACTATTCGCGGACAATTCTCTAAAGCTGCACTTTATTTTGAAGCCGAGCTTAAAGTAAAAGAACAGTTATTGTCCAAAAAGCAATATGAATGTATTCCAACAATTGCATCGCTAATCCAGTTTTATTTTAATCATGGTATGCAGCATAAATCAGATCCTCTGACCGAGAAGATGCTCGCGCTAATCGATAATAGATCAAAGAAAAACCAAGTGCCAGTAATTGAATGGGCAATTAGCTGTGATGCTGTCGGAGACTGTTATTATTCTGCTAATAATTTTACCCTTGCCGATAAACTTTTCAGAACAGCTCTAAATATCAAAACAACTTTGCTATCCAGAAATCACCTATCCTTGGCAAATAGCTATGAGCGCTTAGGAAACCTAAACTTAAAGAAGAATGATCCAAATGAAGCAGAGCGGTACTTTTTTAGCGCTCTTAGGATAACGGAAAAAATCTTACCTCCAGAAAGTCATGAAGTTTATATGCGCTTAGACAAATTAGCAAAATGCCTCATTTTGCAAAAAAAGTTTGATCAAGCAGAAAAACTATATCTGCAAGAAAAAAATGTTACTCAGGACTTAAAGTCGGATGAAAGGACAAATACTTTATTTGCTCTAGGTTGCCTCTATACAGA
Organism: Candidatus Melainabacteria bacterium; assembly: GCA_027451745.1. GTDB lineage: Bacteria > Cyanobacteriota > Vampirovibrionia > Obscuribacterales > Obscuribacteraceae > JABDBL01. The sequence continues at coordinate 76,407 of DAIDIP010000002.1, read as the reverse complement.
TGAACATAAGTATAAGCTTGCACAGACCTATTTCCAACAAACTCTGGAACTAGCAAAGCTATACTATGGTGCCAATTCAAGCACACTTACATCCTATAGAGAAAAAATGGCTTTAGTCACGTCCGCTCAACACCAGACCGCCATAAACAAAGAATCAACAGCAGCGTCGCAGAAATCAGACAAAACTGACGTAACTTTCGTACTAGTTACACAAAAAAATTTGTGACAAAGTGCATTGAAAAGTAAGATATGTAAAGATGAAAGATATGGCGAAGCTTACAAATCAATGAAAGAATCTATTGAAGAGCGGGGTGATATGGATAAGCAGCCTGGGTATTCTAATAATACAGACCTGGCTTTAAAGTTAGTTGGATTTTCACTTCTAGCAATATTAGCTCTGCTATTAATCTACCAACTCAAAGCATTGATTGCCTGTCTTATCCTTGCTGCAACTTTGTCCTCAGCGATTGCGCCAGTAGCCGAGTTGGCTCAAAAAAAGAAGATCCCTAGAATTGTTACTATTTTAGCGCTTTATCTAATCGCAGCAATCAGCTATAGCTTTATTGGCTCTTTACTTATACCAGCTATCCATGAACAATGGCAGAAGTTCAATGAAAATCTTCCAGCGTATGTTTTTGGAATTGATCAGTGGTATCAACATGCACTAAATTTAGCCGGAAACAAAGCTGACGCATTAGTGTTCAGCGTAGAAGATATGCGAACATTAGTGCTTAAACTGCTTCGTCAAACACTCGACATGAGTGCAGGCGTCTTTGGTCTTATATTGAATAGCATATTGATTTTATTCCTTGCAGCTTATTTTGTAGTCGAAGCGGATAAGATTTGGGCGACAATTTTAAAATGGTTGCCACAAAAGGCAGCAATAAGAATTGCGCCACTTATAGTCCCTTTGACAATAAGAATGGGTGGCTATGTCCGGGGGCAATTACTCGCAATGCTTGCAGTTGGATTATTCCTTGCTGTTGGCTTTACTATTTTGGGTGTAAAGTATGCGCTGTTATTAGCTGTGCTTGGTGGAATTCTCAATCTTGTACCATACATTGGCTCAATAACAGCCACAGTCTGTGCTGTTATTGTGGCCTTCAACCAAACACCATTACTGGCTGGTGCGGTTCTTCTTTTTTATAGTTTTGAACAATGGTCCGAAAGCAGTTTCATAATTCCTATTCTTTTGGGCAAACAGGTAGCCCTGCATCCCTTGATTATTCTTTTTGCAATATTGTGCGGTGCTACCGTCATGGGAATACCTGGAGTTCTAATCAGTGTACCTGTGACTTCTGCTGCCATATTTCTCGCCGAAGAATTTTATGTAAAAGCAAAAGACAACGCCAACGCTCACTCAGCAACAAGTGAGATCTCGAAACAGACTGCAAAGAGTGAGTGAACAAAGGGAGGATTGCAGTGCCTGAATTCGCACCAGCTGAAACTATTGTGGTAGGAGCTGAGCAGATTCAACAATCTATTGAATCTTTAATGGAATCATTAAGAACAGATAAAGCAACTGGTTTATCGCAAGATATAGCAGCTACTAGGCTCAGAAATGATGGTCCCAACGATTTCGGTAAAGAAGAATCAGTCAATACCTGGACTGTTTTAACTGATCAGTTTAAATCTAGCGTCGTTATCTTATTATTAATTGCAACGATCATATCTTTGCTGATGAACGAATATCTGCAAGCTGCTGGGATCATTGTAGTCCTGTTCATCAATACTGCAGTAGGCTTTTTAACTGAATATCGAGCCAAAGTATCTATTAAGGAATTAGCGAGATTAGCTGGTGCGGTGATTCGCGTCAGGCGTGGTGGATGTGAGATTGATTTACCTGTAGTAAACCTTGTCTGCGGGGACATAGTATTGCTAGAGACTGGCACACGAGTACCAGCCGATCTGCGTATTATAGAAAGTGCTGCGTTTTCAGTTGATGAGTCAATGTTAACTGGAGAGAGTATGCCCGTTTGGAAAGCTCCGGATGCAGAGCCTTTAGAAAATAGAGTAGTGTATCAGGGCACAAGCATTTTAAGCGGCAGAGCAATATGTGTGGTAATTGCTGCTGGTTCTAAAACCAAGGCTGGCCAATTGGGAAAAATGCTACAAGAAATAGCATCTAGCGAAACACCATTAACCAAGTCACTAGATATTCTTGGCCATCAGTTGACAATTCTGGTGATTTTGCTGTGCACATTCTTTGCTGGACTCGGTATTTTGCGGCATACACCTCTAGAAAGAATGCTAGAAACCAGCATCGCTCTTGCAGTGGCGGCCATTCCAGATGGACTGCCTGTAATAGCAACATTTGCTCTAGCAGCCGGCATTAGAAAAATGGTAAAAGCAAAAGCACTAGTGCGCCGATTAACAGCAGTTGAAACATTGGGCTGCACAACTGTAATCTGTACAGACAAGACCGGCACCCTAACCGAAAACAAGATGTTGGTGACAGATATCGTTCTTGATGGCAATCATCTTCAAGTATCCGGACATGGCTATGAGCCAAGCGGCAAACTCAGCAAGAGAGATACAACATCACTAATTGACGATCCAAGACTGCACAACTTCTTGATAGCAATCTCTTTATGTAACGACGCTAGGCTCGAACATCACGAAGGCGATGATGGTTGGCATATTCACGGTGATCCAACGGAAGGATCTCTAATCACAGCCGCAGTAAAGCTTGGTTTGAATGACAAACAATTGCATAATGACTTTCCACGAATAGCTGAGATTCCTTTTGATCTAAATCGAAAACGCATGTCGACTCTGCACACTAAACCTGAAGGAACAGGGTACGTTCTCTTTTTAAAAGGCTCCCCAGAAACGGTATTACCAATTTGCACTCGCGTATACTCTAAAGACGGAGATTTCAATCTAAAGGAAGATCTCCGAAATTGGTTCCTTAGCCAAAATCACGAACTGGCCAAGCGCGGACTTCGAGTGCTATGTGTTGCCACACGCAATATCGAAAATATTCCAGACAGCCAAAACACAGTATCTCTAGAAACCGAATTGACCCTGTTAGGACTGGTTGGGATGTCTGACCGCCCTAAAGAAAATGTTGAGTCTGCTATTCGAACCTGTCAGGATGCTGGCATTAGAATTATTATGCTCACCGGTGATCAACCAGAAACGGCTAGAGCCGTAGCAAGTGAACTAGGTATTATTTCATCCGCCGCCGATGAAAAGGAAATCCTATCTGGCAGCGATTTGCAACGACTTGCAAACAACGAGCTCAATGCCAGGCTCAACAATTTAACTGTACTGGCTCGTGTGACACCACAAATGAAACTTGATATCGTCAAACGCTTGCAGGCAGCTGGTCATATAGTTGCTATGACAGGAGACGGCGTTAATGATGCACCAGCATTGCGTCAGTCCAACATTGGAATTGCTATGGGACGGTCAGGAACAAATCTAGCTTGCGAAGCTTCCGATCTAGTTATTACTGATGACAACTTTGCCACAATAGTTATGGCCGTACAACAAGGAAGAATTACTTATGCAAACATTAGCCATGCTATCGGCTACTTGCTCACAGCTAGCTTGTCATCGGTTATAGCAATTACTCTTGGACTTTTGATAAATGCAGGGCTTTTTTTAGAGCCTTTACAGCTGCTTTATTTAAATCTGATTATGCATGTCTTTCCAAGTCTGGGGATGGTTCTGCAACAGGGAACAGAGAATGTTATGAATCGTCCACCCAGAAAACAGACAGAAAAATTACTAAATAGATATGAACAGATTCAGATTTTCGCTCGCAGTGTATTGATTGGCGCGATAAGCCTAGCAGCCATCACAGTTGACCAACATTATCTAGGCACTTCAAGCGACAATACGGTAGCCCTAGCAACACTATCATTGTCTATGGTACTTCAATCATGGTCTTGGCTCTCTGCTCAAAACCAAGGTGTTAAGATACGTTGGCACAATAATAAGGCGATGTTATTGTGCACAGTCATCAATCTAGCCTTACTAGGCGCAGCGATTTATTTGTCACCATTGCAGCAGGTTTTGCATACAAGCCCTTTGAATCTAATACACATCTTGGTAACAATATGCGCTGCCATCATAACTTATCTACTATCCATCTTCATATCTCAGTGGCCCAAAGAACCACAGGCTCTGTAGAAATTTCAGAGCCTCTTAATAATCCGCTCAGGAACTGATTAGAAATATACGCTACATTTGCCATGCGAGTACTCAGGAGAAGCATGATGAAACAAGCGTTTAAATATGTACTGACCGGATTAGTATGGATCAGTCTAGCATTATGCTTATTAAGATATCCAGCCGCAATAGCTGATGACAATACAAACCTCAATGGGTTTCCGGCTCCTGTATCCACGGACCAATTCTTATATGTTCCACTCTTAGAAAATCAGAAAATAAATAATACTACTGGGTCACAAAAACATTCTCCACGGGTTGTCCTTGCTCTAGGTGGGGGAGGCATGCGTGGTGCAGCTCACGTCGGCGTCCTCAAGATATTACTGAAGGCGGGAATACCTATAGATGGTATCGCTGGCACTTCAATGGGTTCAGTAGTGGGCGGTCTCTACGCTGCAGGTATGCCTATTTCAGAGATAGAAAGGCGCTTCGTAAATGGATCATTGATGAAATCATTTACACCTATTCCTCTAGGACTCCGCCTTATTCTTGCCCCAATTATTTCATCACCACGGCTCATCGGAATTGAACCTTATGATGGCATTTATTATGGCTTTCCATTTCATAATTATCTCGAACACGCCCTACCTGCTGATAAAAGAACAATTGAAAGTCTTAAGATTCCCTATTATGCTATCGCTATAGACCTCTGCGATGGGCATCCGTATGCAATCAGAAAAGGTGACCTGATAGCGGCCATGCAGGCTAGTTCTGCTGTTCCTGGTCTGCGCAAACCAATTAGGATAGCTGATAAACTTTTTGTCGATGGTGGAGTTTTAGCTAATTTACCAGTGCCTCAAGCACGTGAATTAGGCGGCGACTTGGTTATTGCAGTTCAGATAGATGAAAGCTTTAACAAAAAAACTCCTGACGATTTTCGTAAACCTGGTAGTGTAGCAAAACGTATGTTCGACCTTCAACTTTCAGCTTTTGATGCTGTTCATGGAAGAAAGGCTGATATTGTTATTCATCCTTACTTAGATGGCGTTGGCTTGATCTCGACAAAAACTTCAGACGCAAAACGGGCCGTTGCAGCAGGTGAAGCGGCCGCTGAAACTGCTTTACCTGCCATTAGACAAAAACTAAAGACTTTAGGTATAGCTGCAGTTACTTCCGATGTGACTCACTAATTCCCCTTCCATAAGTTTCTTTATTTCGCTCAGAAAACGTGAAGCAGGAGCACCATCAATCAAACGATGATCAAAGTTGAGCGTTAGAATCATCATTGGGCAAATTTTTATTTCGTTATCAACAACGACTGGCTTTGGCTCAATAGTGCCAACTCCAAAAGTAGAAGCAGAAACGCTTGGCGGAACAAGCGCATGTATTCCATACTTACCAATTGAGGTAAGACCAAAAGATGCAGACATATAGCGAAGACGTAGCTCTGGTATAACCAAACTGATCAAAAGAATAATACGGCGCACCAGCCAGGGCATAAAATTGAAACGTTCTTCTATAGCTAATTGAGGAATATCAGCAATTTCTTCTTGCCCATATGCTCGCAACTCAGCTGCAATTTCCTCCAATGATTTAGTATCAGGATCTTCTATAGCCCCTAAATAAACTGCAGCCTCGCCACCAACTATTTTTTCTACCGTAAACCCAGCCACAATTCTTTCAAAAGTTAGAGTTTGTCCCCAGGGCAATAAAGCAGAACGACTTTCTGGATGCCCACGTTGAGCAATACCTATTGCTTTGAGAAGTAATGCCGTAGGAGTAATTTTAACTCCACGACTGGACAAATTATTTGCGCAAAGTTTCTGGGCAAAGTCCATATTGATTTCCGCAAATAAATAGGTAGGTACCGAACCACGTTCAACTACCTGAACAAGGTCAAGAATATTCCAGCGCCTGCGTGGAAACCAAGACAAAGAATATCTCTTGCTTGGCTTGTCAATTATGGGGAGTTTCATTTTTGCTGTGATTTAACCCGAAAAAATTACGGCTGTACCACCTGAGGTGTTTTTCGCCTTCTATAATTAAACACGCTCGCTCAGTCAGTTGTCAAACAAGACTAATATGCCTGACAAAAAATCATTTATAAAATTATTAATGTCATCTACAATTCAGATTATTGTGGATATCTCTGTACTAGATTCAGTACTTAACCATTGGTTTGATGGATTTGCAATACTGCATAGATTTTCTTTCTATACAGGTCAAATAACTGACACAGGCAAATTCATCGAAAAGGACGGTCAGCCAACTGCAACCTTACAAAATGTCCCTTATGGAGAATATGCCATTAAGCTCTTCCACGATGAAGATAATAGTGGACGTTTTCTCACCAATGCTTTTGGCATACCGAAAGTGGAGTATGGCTTTTCAAATAACGCCCATGGACTCTTTGGACCAGCGTCCTTCGGTAAAGCAAAGTTCCAGCTCAACGTAGATATGGACATTGCAATGCAAGGGCATTAGTTATTCCTATCGACCAGCACCAGTTTTATATGCTCTATCACATTTGAATATACAACCGAATACAAGCCTATCATAGTAGCTTCCATACATTTGTACTAATTTTCATAGACACACCCTCCTTGAGGCTGAGCTTATTTCTGTTCAGCAAATTTTCGTTAAGCGTTATTTTGCATGGGCATATCAAATATATTTTGAGCGATAGAATTATTTTATTCATTGGTAAAGGTATTCACTCATTAGTATCCCTAAGGACCCAGTCTAATTCTCGACATGAAGCAAACAATAACCAAACTAAGAAATCTATTCGTATACAGACCCATAGTTGAAAAAGAAAAAGTCACTGAATCATTCGGCAACAACACAATCTTTCTGCAGCCAGAAATTCCCACCGAGTGGATTGCCGAAAGAGCATTTTACATATGGCAAGAACGTGGTTGTAGCCATGGCAACGATCGAGAAGACTGGCTCCTCGCAAGGTTCCAATTAGAAGATGAATTGAATTAACTTCATTCACAAAACCATACTGCTGGGCAGTAATAGTTAAGTCAGCCTAATCAATTGTGTCTTCCCCAGAGATCCATGTAGCTGTTCGCTCAAGCGGCTCCACAGCTAGAGTATCTTGAAAATGAATAATAGCGTCAAACATAGCTGCCTTCCATTTCTTTCAACTCAACTAATTGCATAACCACTTTCTCTTCACAGTCTTCTGTCAGTCCAAGTGAAGCCGCATATCCATAAGCTTGTTTATCGGCGCTATAAGTAACTGGACTTAGGCAAATAAACAGGCAGGAAAATCGCGGTTTAAATGGAGCTGTCCCAGCAACTTGGAGTTGATGAGGCAGGATGAAATATAGCCGACCGGGTTCGGCATTTGTTGGAGATTGATTTGTAGTATTAGCAGGCGAGCCGGTTGAGTCGCTTACGTGTAATTTTTGCTAAAAGCTCCTCTGTATCCTGTTTTTTGAGAACCAGTCCTTTAATAAGATTGGTGAATGACTGCAGTAGCTTCATTTCCATAAACCGGCACTATCGGCATCAGTCGCCATAGACATCCGATAACACAATTATTCCTCTTCCGCTCAGCTCGCATGAGAATGTGTGAAACTTCAAAGAGAGCAGAATTGAAAGACGATAACACCAATTTTCTCCGGTTTTTGCAAGATGAGTACCATGCCAGCGAAGACAGGCTCTTTCTCTGCAATAATTTCAGAATATACAGAATCAATATACACAGACTCCGCATTTCGATCACTTGCAAACTAGAAAGTTTGCCAAAGTGAATATATCTACTATAAAAATTTACTGCATAGCAGAGCAAAATTCTAGACGAGATATTGAAGCTTATAAATTATTTGGTGGCATATTCCTGGTTTTCCAAACACATAGGCACCCATCCCTGTGACCATCGGAAAGCTTTTCTATTCACCATGTCCCAGCGCCTTCTGAATAACCTATCATCTTCAACAAACAATAGCTCCAAGCTTATATTCTTCATCTCCAGGAAAATTCAAATCATCACTATTCAAATCAATAATAAACTTTGGACAACTGTCCTCATCATAATCACACACTCAACCAATCTAATAAATTCGCTGATTACACTATATGGCTAGGCGGTACCACACAACAATTCAGGATGCTGCTGGAGGAGGCAGCTATCTCGGCCAACCTTACTGGTTATCCAAAGTATAATACCCAGCCATAATTACATTCAGACTTGTTTAAACAGTTCTGACATGTCAAAACAAAAATGAAAATACATAGCAGATTGCATTCTGATTAGGCTACAATTATATATAACTCCAAACACCTCACCATCTAGATATCTAAAATGCCAAAGCATAATGTCAGCTTTTACTGTTTTGTCATCCACATTTTAATCAACGCGACTTTAGTTTTAACTATTCTCGCTAACGAATCATCCCTGCCAGCATTCGGGTCCTCTCAACATGAAAATAGTTGGGCAGAACTTCAGCAGCGTGGTACGACAGCACTGGATGCTAATGAATATTGGATAGCCGAACCAACTTTGATGAAAGCAATTGGACAAGCCGAACGTTTCGGTCCTAAAGATATACGCTTGGCAAAAAGTATGGGTGAATTAGGACGCCTTTACACCATTCGTGGACGTTTTGACGAAGCACAGACTTGTTTGGAAGAAGAGCTCGATATCCGCGAACATACTCCAGACGGCGACAGATATCAATGTATTCCTACCATGTCCTCTTTGATTCGCTTTTATCTTACATACGGTACTAAAAATAAAGCCGAACCACTCACCGAAGAAATGCTTGCCCTTGTAGAAGGAAGACTTGAACAAGCGAGATCCGGGAAATACAAAGTCAAGTTCCAAAAAGGACAACCACTACAGGGCTGGTTAGGGGTCGCGGCTCCTATCATGCGCGACCCAATAGTCGAGTGGGCAATAGCCTGCGATGCTGTAGGTAATTGTTATAGAGCAGATGGTAATTTTGAGCTTGCTAATAGACTTTTCAAAACAGCTTTAGACATTAAAACAACTGTTCTTGGCAATAACCACCTATCTTTAGCAAATAGCTATGACAGTCTGGGTAGTCTTTATTTAGAAAAAAATGATTTCCATGAGGCTGAGGCATATTTTGCTGACGCTCTAGAAATAACTGAGAAAACCCTTGGCTCCCAAAGCCATGAAGTTTTTATCCGCCTTGATAAGCTGGCAAGATGTCTTATTAAAGAAGAGAAGTATTCTCAAGCAGAAGCACTCTATCTGCGTGCCAGAAATTTTTGGAAAACCGAGCCTTCGAAATATGGAGATGAGGCACGTGTCGCTTTTGCTATAGGCTCTCTTTACACTCAAGAGCATAAATATGAGGCTGCTTTACCCTATCTACAGGAGTCCCTAGCACTCGCTGAGAAGTTTAATGGCCCTGATTCAATCAATGTAGTCCCTTATTTACGCCGGTACGCTTATACGCTTTATTATCTAGGACGTAAAGCTGAAATGGAACAGCTACAGTCCAGAGCAAATACTATATCCGGTCCAACCTCATAGTTCCAACCGTAAACGACCCTCAAATCTTCATTTATCTACACTTTAGAGTCTTACGTTACCCTCTACATCAGTACGGGGAGGATATTTTAGCCTATTCGATAAATATACTCGTAAAAAGCTATAGTCATATTGCAAAAAACCACTTGCATTACAGGTAAAACAAAGTCACTATATATGGTGTAAAATCTACGTGATTTACTAGTACAATGTCAAGGAGTTTTGGGATGGCAAAAGCTAAAAAATCTGCAGTTAAAAAAGCAGTTAAAAAATCCAGTGTAAAAAAGCCTGCGGCTAAAAAAGTTGCAAAGAAACCAGTCAAGAAGGCACCAGTCAAAAAGACTGTAGCTAAGGCTAAGACAAAACGTAAACCAAATGCGGCATTTATGAAGCCGATGACCCCGTCATCAGCTCTTGCAGCAGTAATTGGTTCTAACCCAATGCCACGTACCGAGGTCACCAAGAAAATTTGGGACTACATCAAGAAGCACAAACTGCAAGACAGCGCCAACAAGCGCAACATCAATGCAGACGAAAAGCTGAAAGTAATTTTCGGTGGCAAGAAGCAAGTCTCTATGTTTGAGATGACGAAATTGGTTGCTTCGCACTTGAACTAACTAACTGTACGATTAGGAAAGACTCGAACCAAGCTCAGCGGTTCGGGTCTTTTTTATCAGGATTTATCTTACAGCTGTCATAGCCATCCTCATCCTTTTACTGGAAGATTATCTTTACTCAAAAATAGAAAGCGTCTGCTGCTCATCCAAGAATTTCCATTCTCCCGGCGCCAAGTTTAGGCTAAATAAGCCAAGATTTCCTATCGCTATTCTTACCAATCGCAAAGTAGGACACCCCACCGCAGCCGTAATTTTGCGTACTTGGCGGTTACGTCCCTCGATTAACTTCAATTCAATCCATGCAGTTGGTATATTTTTTCGCTCCCGAATCGGCACCGGCCTTGGTGGCAACTGGGGTTCTTCAGTCAGTAGCTTTGCTTTGGCAGGCAATGTTTTTTTACCTTCTATTACTATGCCTGCCTTCAGTTTCTGCAACTGAATTGCCGAGGGGATATTTTCAACACATGCATAATAACTGCGTTCATGTCCGCTTCTTGGTAAAAGTAACCTGCTATTCAATCGACCATCATCAGAGAGTATCAAAAGACCTTCACTATCGAAATCAAGCCGCCCCACTGAATATACGTCTTTCGGAAAGCCGAAATCTGCCAGCGTTTTTTTATTACTATTTTCCGGTTGACTAAATTGACATAAAACCGCATAAGGCTTATTAAATGCGATATATTTTTTTTGAGGATTAATACGAAATTTTTCTAAAGACATTCAAATAGAAATTGATTATGAAAGACTTAGATAGCGACACCAACAATAACTCATACAAACAATGCTTAGCATTATTAGTATGAGTTATTAACAAAGCAAAAGCAACCGTATTTATTAACCAGCACGTGCCTGAACCTGTCAATAGTTGACATAATAGACCGACCGGTCTATTATTAAAACATTCAGGCATTAACCAGGAGATTAGTCATGAGTAAATTAAGTGGAAAAGTAGCAGTAATTACCGGCGCTTCAAAGGGAATTGGGGCTGCCATTGCAAAGCAATTTGGCAAAGAAGGAGCTTTAGTAGTGGTCAATTATTCCTCGAGCAAACAGGGTGCAGACAAAGTGGTAAATGAAATAACAAAAAGTGGTGGCAAAGCCGTTGCGATACAGGCAAACGTGTCCAACAAAAGTGAGATCGAACGTCTGTTTTCTGAAGCCAAAAGAGCATTTGGCAAGGTTGATATTCTAGTCAATAATGCCGGAGTTTATGAATTCATGCCGCTTGAACAAGTGACCGAAGAACATTTTGATAAAATGTTCGATTTAAACGTTCGCGGACTGATGCTCGCCTCTAAAGAATCAGTTAAGTATTTCGGATCTGAGGGTGGCAGTATCATAAACATAAGCTCGATTGCCAGTACTTCTGCGCCAGCAACAGGTTCGGTTTACAGCGCTACAAAAGGCGCCGTTGACACCATCACTAAATCATTAGCAAAAGAATTAGGACCACGTAAAATACGGGTAAATTCCATTAATCCAGGCATGGTTGAGACAGAAGGTGTGCACGCAGCCGGCTTTGCCGAAAGCAGCCTGCGTCAAGAGATAGAACAACAAACACCGCTTGGACGAATAGGACAACCGGAAGATATTGCACCTGCAGCAGTATTTTTTGCTTCGAATGATTCGGCTTGGATAACTGGTGAAACATTATCAATCACCGGTGGCTTCCGTTAAACTTTTAAGTACTTAACTAATAGCGGCCATCTATGCCACATAAAATGTGCCTACTGTATGTAGGCACATTTTCGGCAAATGATCAAATAATTCAGGTGTGCTTCGATATTATGTTGCGGCCCTTCCGAGAAAAACAATCGAAAGAATAAGTACAAGAATAGCAAAGCCTAAGATTGCCGGAAGAATAAAAATACCCGCTAAATCTGGACCAATGTGTCCAATGAGGCTACCACTAATCCATGTGCCAGGTATGCCGACCACAGCTAATGTAAAAATCCGCCGGCACCACATCCGATACCAATATTTCTCCAGGACCAGCACACACAGCAGCAACAATTAAGAATAATATAAATCCTAATTCTGACATAAGTCCTCCTTATTCAATGTATGCTTTGAATTTTATTGGTGCGCATAATTGCTCTTCGCAATTTAGCTGTTTTTGTATATCCGATTTAAGATTTGATGGGTTTTGGGCAGAAGCGCAAGCGAATATTTCAATTATCAAGAATTCTTGCGTATACGTTAGATATTGACTTCCGATTCGCCGGACATTAATCATAAAAATAATTACGTGTATAATCAGCAACTAAAAAGGTCTGAATACCTCTTGAACTTAAATATCAAATCAATCATCTATATTTTAAGTATCATTATTGCAATGCTCAGTAGTTCTACTGCCGCAAATGCAGAGCACGCTCCTGTAGACAAAATAGAGATTACCGATCCTCCTGCTGCTACTATTGTTTCAGACGATACTAATAAGTACTTGCCAAAAGTAACTCTTGTCTTAGGCGGTGGTGGATGTAAAGCCTTAACTCAAATTGGCGTTCTAAGAGTCTTAGCTAAAAATCAAATTCCAATTCATTACGTCGTTGGCACAAGTGCCGGTGCGATCATAGGTTCGCTTTACGCAGCAAATGTACCACTAGAAGATATTGAAAAAATGGTTTATGACGGGTCCCTACAACGAACAATGACACCTCATCTCACTTTACATATACTTGGTTTGCCATTATCTACACTCGCTCATTTAGGACGTCCAAGACCCTATGCTGGCGTAATTAATGGTTCTCGCCTGGAACGCTTTTTACGAAAAAGATTACCTGCAGATTTCTCTCAGTTAAAAATACCCTTTGCTGCAGTAGCAACCGACATTGAAACTGGAAATACGTGCATGATTACAAGCGGAGATCTTCGCAAAGCAGTTGTCGCCAGTAGTGCTGTACCCTTACTGGTGCGACCAGTAGCTATTCACAATTCAATCTTCATAGATGGTGGTTTAAAAGCCAATTTACCAACAAATTGTGCCCAGCTCACAGGTGCCGATATTATAATTGCCGTACCAGCTGACGCTCCAGTAGCTCATGAGAACAAGCAAAAATTTCGCTCAATGAAGGCTCTAGCTTATCGAGTAACAGATATTATGGAAGCTGAGATCGACAAACATCGCTGGGAAGAAGCTGATCTTGTCGTGAATCCAAAAGTAGCTGACACACCAGCAATGACTAGAGATCCTGAGATCATAAGACGCACTATCAAATATGGCGAAGAAGCTGCTACAAAAGCCTTGCCTCGCATAAGAGAACTATTAAATAGTAAGTTTTCTCAAACCACTTCTCACTAATTCAATTCATTTCTTATTCTTTGGCTTCAACGCATTTACTCTGTCATGTAATGCATTAGCGATACGCTCTGGATTGGTATTACCCTTTCCTTCCCTCAGTAACTCTTCACCAAGCACTGCCTCGCCAAAAACTATAGTAATCTTTTTAAAACGCGGAAAGAATGCCCCAGGGGGTAATGCTTGTCTTGTCCCAACAATGTGAACAGGAACAACTTTGACGGCAAATCTTTCTAGTAACATTCCTATTCCCGATTTGAATGATAATAACTTGCCTGTTAAAGTACGCTCTCCCTCTGGGAACCATACAAGATTTCTTTTTTTCTTCAGAACAGCAGCTGCTAGAGCCAAACTAGAAATAAGCGAATGCTTTGATTCAATTGGTATCGATTGTCCTAGTCTATAAATAAAAGCGTTAAAAGGATTTGCCAATGCTATACCTGCCCATCCGGCCCACTGAGTTTTACGTAATCTCTCAAAATCCAAAACAGCAACTAGGGCAAATGGATCCAAATAACTGGCATGATTAGGTATAAATACTACCTGTCCGCTGGGAATATTTTCGATACCATCTGCAGTTATCTGGAAAAATGTACGCATAATAAATACTATGGCCAAATAAACAAATCTCGCGATAGCAAGCATTCCTGGTTCTAAAGGTTGTAGCCATTTTTTTTGATCTTCATCAATAAAACGATCAGGTTCTTCAAATGGTGAAATGAGACTCGTCCCTAATTTTGAAGTATCCACAATTTCCTTAATAAGATCGCGAACAGTGTCAACGTGGGCAATTGCTTCTTCACTCAATTCAATTCCAAAGCGTTCTTGTATTTCTAGAGCTAAATTAAGCCATTCAAGTGAGTCAACATTCAAGTCCAGCTGTGGGCTTTTTTCTAGAGTGATTTCTGCCTCCGGGAACCGATCCTTTAGCCATTCCCAAGCTTCTCTGGCTATAGATTCCTCCAGTAAAGCTTTATCTTCGGCCGACAAAGGGGCTCTTTGTTCGGCACCCTGTTTCCCGTTTTTTTTCTCTTCTCTTGCTCTCTCATAACACTCAATCAATTCTTGTCGACGAATTTTTCCAAGATTTGTCCGCGGCAAAAGTTGTTTGGTTATAGCAAAGTCATTTATACGATAATATGATGGTAACATTTCAGACTTTTTCTTCAATATTTCAGCAATCTTCTTTTGTGGATCGCTATGTCCAATAGCAGTAATATTAGGCACCACCAGCGCCACTAATTTCTGCTTGTCTTGCAAAATTCCCACTTCGCGAATCGCAGAATCACCCATATAAGCTTTCTCTATTTCTTCCGGTTGGATCTTTTTTCCGCCCTCGCTCTTCAATGTAGTCGAAATACGTCCCTCTACATGCAAATTACCCAACCACATATAACCAGTATCACCAGTTTTAAACCAACCATCTTCTGTGAAACTTTCAGCAGTCTTATCGGGCAAATTACGGTAGCCAGCAAAAACATTTTTTCCTTTCACTTGAATTTCTGATTGCTGTTCCTCATTGTCATCGCCCAAAACTCTCCGGAGGCGAATCTCCACACCTGGAATCGGTTTACCAACACCCTTTATATCAGTATTGTTTGGCATACGAATAGTTAGCAAAGGAGCGGTTTCAGTAAGTCCGTAACCCACTGCAGTCTGCCAACCCAAAGTCTTCAACTTTTGTGCCAATTCGGGGTCCAATAAAGCACCACCAGAAGCGAATAATCTAAGAGTAGAAAATCTCTTGTGTAATTTACCAAAAAGATATTTGCCTAGATTCAATCTGAAACAGCTATTTAAAAACATGGATATTCTGTAGGCGAAATCAAAAGCTGTACTGTCTATATTATTTGACCTGGACTTCGATTCAATAGCGGTATAAAGAGCACGCAAGAGTCTGGGCACCGATACCAAAACTGTCGCATTACCTTCTTTTATCGCTCTTATAATTTCAGGACCAGTTATTGATTTAGGTAATATTACCGGCAAACCCAAGAAGAATGGTACTAATAATCCAACACAAAAAGGATACACGTGAAATAAAGGTAGCGGCAATAAAATTTTGTCAGTTTTTTTGATTAATCCTGCTTCTCGCACACCTTTTAACTGGAAGATTATATTGGCATGAGTTAGCGGTACGCCCTTAGGCATACCTGTGGTTCCTGATGTATAAAATAATACTGCCTGATCCTCAGCCTTTAAATTGCATTCATTGTCTTTCTTCTTTTGGGACAGTAATTGCCGCCAATGCTCCGATTTTCCATTATCATCCAACCAATTGATCTGCATATTTCTACTCTTATGCAATTTGTGCAAGCGTTCCCAACCTCTTTGATCAACAAAAATTCGTTTCGCCTCACTATCATCAATTATGTGTTTAACAATTTCATCGTTAGATTGCGGATCTATGGGTACACACAGACCACCAGCATAGATAATAGATAAAGCAACAATTATATAATCAACGCTATTCTCAGCAAAAAGCATTACTGTTTCTTGCTTCTGCAGTCCATTTTCTAATAGACCACCAGCTAGCTTTTTGATTAAATGTAAAAGTTCTTTATATGACAATTCTTCTTTCTTTTCGACTTCAAAAGAAAGAACGGCTGCTTGTTTGCCAAAATATTCGAACTTATCACACAGGTCTTTAAGGGTTTCTTCTTTGCATAACGGCATAAGTTACTCCCTCATCGATATCAACAAATATCAGAGCCTTCCTAGATATTATACCTATTTATTTGGCAACCAAAAACAAGATTTTAGCTCTTGCTTAACGCTCGACATGCCCATCGTCATTCCAAAGTCGTATAGCCGGCTCATCTATATTATGTTCGTAACCCAGAATACTTATTGACGTCGGGCACAGAAGAAAAAATCGTGCATCCAGTTTAGGCAATCCCAACCAGCAAACGGCAACGAAACGCAAAAAATGCCCATGGGAAAACAGCAAAACATTATCATTAATATCTTTCAAACGTTTTACTACGCGGCTTGCTCTTTCATACACTTCATTTATAGTTTCGCCCCCAGGACAATCATTAGCAAAAATATTCCAGTGTGGAATTTCCTTCTGAATATCAGCGGTTGTTCGCCCCTCATAATCTCCATAATTCAATTCCATAAGATCAGGATCTTCCTTTGCTACACTGCCAAATCCAGCCAGTTCACAAGTTTTACTAGCACGCTGCAATGGACTCGTATATACTGCCGCAAACGAAACACCTTTTAGTCGCTCACCAAGAAGTACTGCGTTTCGCTCTCCGGACTCTGTCAGTGGTATATCAATATGCCCGGTATGCTGACCGCTAATTGTCCACTCCGTTTCACCATGACGAGCCAAATAAGTCCGCGGTAATTTTACAGTCATTTCATTTCCCTTGATAAGCCCTTTCCCTGTGTTCTACAATATACTCTGTTATAGGAATACAGCAATGGGAATTTTAGTCAGTTGTCAGTCTGTAGGTAAAAGCTACAGCTCACGTCCTTTATTTAAAGATATTTCTTTAGGTATTGAAGATGGGCAGCGCATTGGTTTAATAGGTCCAAACGGCTCTGGCAAATCTACTTTGCTAAAAATTTTAGCCGGTTTAGTTGAATCAGATAAAGGTGAAGTAGTAAAACGCCGAAATTCACGCATAGTTTATATGGGACAGCAAGATGTGTTTGATCCAGAAAAAACTATCATACAAATTGTTAATGATGCCGCCTCTGAAATAAAATTTGCTGAGCATGAAAGAGAAGCGTCCATCGATTCAACCCTGACAAAAATAGTCTTTCCAGATCTTGAAGCTAAAGCAGGATCACTTTCCGGCGGTTGGAAAAAAAGGCTGTCTCTCGCTTGTGCTTTGGTTAAACAACCTGAACTATTGTTTCTTGATGAACCAACTAACCATTTAGATTTAGAAGGGGTTTTGTGGCTTGAAAACTTTTTACAAACTTGCAATTTTCCTTTTGTTCTAATCAGCCACGATCGTGCCTTTCTTGAAAATATAACTAATCGTATTATCGAACTTAGCGTAGCTTATCCCCAGGGTTTTATAAGCATAAATGGAAATTACAGTAGATTTCTGCAAGCAAGAGAAGATCAAATAAGTGCTGCTCAACACTTACAACAGTCCCTTGCCAGTAAAGTGCGAAGAGAAATAGCCTGGTTGCAACAAGGAGCAAAAGCACGACAAACGAAATCACGCGAACGCATTAGAGAAGCAGGCAAGTTAATAGATCAATTGGCAGACGTCAAAGAACGTAATGCACTATCCAATGCACAAATAGATATTGGCTTTGATGCTTCTGGAAGAAAAACAAAAGAACTGTTGACGGCTAAGAATATAAGCAAATCATTTTCTGGACACCAATTATTCAGTAATTTAGATCTCCTCCTTACTTCGGGTTCTCGCCTGGGTTTAGTGGGTCCTAACGGCAGCGGAAAAACCACTTTGTTAAAACTTATTGTCGGACAAATTGAACCAGATACAGGCACGATAAAGAAAGCTGATAATTTAAAAATAGTTTGGTTTGATCAAAATAGAGAACAATTAGATCTAACCAAAACCTTGGCCAAGTCTTTAAGTCCAGATAGTGATTCAGTTGTGTATCGCGGTCAGAATTTTCATATATCAACTTGGGCAAAGAAATTTCTTTTTCGCACCGACCAATTGCATTTAACTATCAATTTTTTATCCGGCGGTGAAAGAGCGCGTATTCAAATAGCAAATCTCATGCGACAGTCAGCTGATATACTTATTTTAGATGAACCAACTAACGATTTAGATATTCCTTCACTCGAAGTATTAGAAGATAGCTTAGTTGAATTTCCTGGCGCCATAATTATTGTCAGTCACGATCGTATGTTACTTAGCTCAGTCGCTAAGAAAATTTTAGCTTTAAATGGCTTCGGCAAAGCAGAGTATTTTGCCGACTATGAACAATTTGAAGAATTAGCCGAATTCAATGAAATAGTGCCAGATAAACGCAAACAAAATACCTCTAAATCAACTTCATCAAAACACACACGCTTAGGTCTATCAACTTCCGAAAAACGCGAATTGGAAGGAATACATAAAAAAATTGAAGAAGCAGAAAACATCGTAAATCAAATCGACACTGAAATGGAAAATCCAGACATAGCTGGTAATTATACTCGCTTACAAGAACTTGTCGAAAAACGTGCAACAGCTCAAAAGAAAGTGGAAGTCTTATATAGTCGTTGGGAAAAATTAGAGCTACTCTCATGATTATTTGTCGTTTAATCATTTTTGTTTCAGTTTTGCTTTTTAGCTGGCAACCTGCTTTTGCTCAGTCTTCTGAAACAGGCATAGTAGGACAAGTCTTGCCCCATTTGCCAAAAATTTACCAAGACAATTTTGTAGACCTGCGATCAGATATCGCTATACCAAGCCCATCCTTAATTACTACAAAAATAAAAGATGCTTATAGATTTGATCAATCAATGCAAAACTTAAACTCCAAATCTCTTGATGAACCGATAATCGTAGGGCTTTATTCAAAAAATATCCTAAATAAGGGTGGAGGCAATACCTCGGGAAAAAATATCTACGTGGCCAATATTCAACCATTCTTGAATTATGTAAACGGCATTGAGGATCGTGGCTTTGGTTGGTTTGTAACAGCACATGAGCTAGAACATTTAATTATGAACAGAATGAATGCACCTGTGGCAAAAGTTCCGGTTTATTTATTTGAAGGAATTGCTTGTTCCCTAGGCTATCGTTTTGCCATTAATATGCCGGAAGGTTATTATTGCATTCACTCTATCGCGGTCCGCCTTGGGGATTATAGCTATAAAGATGCCCAAAGCTCCCTGAACAATTTACGCCATGTGGAAGATTATGCTCCAGCCAAACAAGCCGGATTAATGTGGCAACATGAGCATATTGGTGGACTTTTCTTCGAATTTTTAATTGCCAGAATTTATAGATCTCCAGATGCCATGTTTCACGCCTGGGGCAAAGTAATCGAAGACTTAGGAAATAATGTTAACTTTGAAGTATCCTTTAAAAATCGTTTTGGTATGACATTAGAACAAACAGAAATAGCTTTTCTAGACTACATACGAGTAACAGAAAATAATCCAAACGCTAGATTTCAAGGCACAGTGTTCCAGGGGCACAAATAAGGCAAACTTTGCAAAGAAATCAAGAGCTGTTATAATAGGCGGTTTGCAGCAATTTTACGGCATTTGCTAGGGGGTCACGGCATGATTGTAGTCAATGAAGTTACTAAATCTTTCGGTGCTAGAACACTGTTTGATAATGTTTCGGCAAAGTTCAATCCTGGCAACAGTTATGGCCTAACCGGTCCAAATGGTGCTGGAAAGTCTACTTTTATGAAAATTCTATCTGGGGAAATTGAGCCGACCAATCGCGGCACAATCACGCGCCCTCCTAAAGTTGGTGTTTTAAAACAAAATCAATTTGCTTATGATAATGAGCGCATTATTGATGCTGTAATTATGGGTAATGACAAATTATGGAAAACATTCAAAGAACGTGATGCCCTGTGTGAAGTGCCAAATCTTACAGAAGAACAAATGAATCGTCTCGGCGAACTAGAAACAATAATTGCCGAAGAAGATGGTTATAGTGCTGAATTTGCTGCTTCTGAAATTTTACGAGGTATTGGCATACCAGATGATCAGCATGAAAATAACATGAGCACATTGCCCATAGACTATAAATTTCGGGTCTTGTTAGCGCAAGCTTTATTTGCTGGTCCAGACGCCTTACTTTTAGACGAACCAACCAATCACCTTGATTTAGAATCCATTCATTGGCTGGAAGAATTTCTAGCCAAATATGAGGGAATATTGATTGTTATCTCTCACGATAGACATTTTCTTAATGCTGTTTGCACTCACATAGCTGATATCGACTATGACACAATTATTGTTTATCCAGGCAATTACGACGATATGGTTGAGCATAAAATACAAGCTAGAACTACCATTGAAGCTGCCAATCGTGATAAGGCAAAAAAAATTGCTCAATTACAAGACTTTGTTTCTCGCTTTGCTGCTGGACAAAGATCAAGCCAGGTGCAGTCTCGCAGAAAAGAAATAACTCGCCTTGCGCCGCAAGAATTGAAAAGATCAAATATTCAAAGACCTTTCATTAGATTCGAACAAGAAAAACCCATAGGCAGAGAGGTATTAAAAGTACGTGGTTTAAGCAAAAGTTTTGACGATAAAGTTATATTCAAAGACCTAAATTTAGATATTTCTCGTGGTGACAAAATTGCCATCATCGGTTCAAATGGTGTGGGGAAAACAACATTATTACGTTGCCTCATCGGTGAATTAGAACCAGATGCGGGAGAAGTTAAATGGGGTGATAGCGCCACCTGGAGTTATTATCCTCAGGACTATCACTCTGCTATCAACCCAGGTACAACTGCTCTTGATTGGTTAATGCAATTTGTTAAAGATGAAGGACAACAATTCATCCGCGGTATTCTTGGGCGTATGTTATTTTCTGGTGACGAAAGTCTAAAAGCAACAGAAAATCTTTCCGGAGGGGAATCAGCTCGCCTTCTAATGGCGCGCATGATTATGCAAAAAAACCCTGTTCTAGTGTTCGATGAACCCACGAATCACTTAGATTTGGAAGCTGTGTCTGCTTTAGCAGAAGGACTCTCTCTATTCCCCGGTACTGTATTTGTTGTATCGCACGACCGTGACTTAATTTCCGATGTTGCAACTCGTATCTTATCTTTTACTTCAGATGGACTAGTTGATTTCCTTGGCACTTACGAAGAGTATCTTGCAAGCCAAAAACAAAAGCAAAAACAATTAGCTAAAAAAGGCAAGTAAGCAAATGACAGACAATAGTTTTCTCCAGTTAACGCCGCTTCGTCTACAAAAAGATCTTTTGACTATACTATAAGACAATCATAAAGTATTGATACTTTGCTCTGATATACACTTCTATCTCTATTGCCAATTTTCAGGTTTTTGAAGACGTGGAAGTACCTCACTTAGCCACACATGTTCTGATGTATGCAACAAAAAAGAAACGTTGGAAATAATTCCCATATCAGGATCCGATTTAGCTTGATCCGGTATAAGTCGATGCAAATTAACCTTATTTTGATATTCTTTGGAAACTGACAGACTGTATTGAATTCCATGCAACGCTGCAATTGGTCCCAAAGATTTTCTTAATACAATAACGCGGCAATCTGGATCTTCTTCGAGAAGAGATAATAGGGTTCCTGGATCAAATAAATCTTTGTCCGCCACATCAACTAGCACTACTCCTGGTACCAATGCAATAGCAGTTTGGGCTAAGGCTTGAGACACGCTTACCGCATTATCATATCGACCAGTATTTGCTTCCAGCCTCTGCTTAGCCGCTTCATTTCCGCAAACACTTTTCACCCAATCTGTAAATAAACCCTGTTGAGCCATTTCTCGTTCTTTAGGTTTACTAACATCGTAAGATGGCAACACAGCCATACCCTTAGCTAACAATTGACTAATTGGGGTACCAGTGACTTGCGATTGGGGCTCACCATCTAATTTGGCAGCATCTTCATCTAATTCAGGATAAGAAATACCAGCGGCCTTCATAGCAGCCGTCAAACCATCGGCATCTGGATCAGCAATTATAGCTATAGCATCTTCAAATTCTCCCGCCCAGACAAGAGTACTGCAAGCTGGATGAAGACGTCTTACTGTAATTAAACAATCTTCCCTTAACAAATGCTGCAATTTTGAGGTAGCCTCAACAACTCGCTTTTCTCTGTCATTAGATGGTTCTCCATCGATACCATGATGATCTCTAAAAACCACCCTAAATCCTTCCAATTTCAATTTTTCTACTGCTTCTACAGTAGCTGGCGTAATTGGTGTATCAATAAATAAAACTTTGTTACTGGTACCCGAATTGAGTGAAGCAGCTTCCCGAACAAAAGACATGATAGTTTGCACGTCTTGTCCAGTAAATGCTTTTATAAAAAGCGTTGGCACTTTGTTAATTATCAATGTAATCATAAAAGTATTATACTTACTATGCTCATCTTGAACGAATTGAAAAGCACTAACATGATGAAAAACCTTATTGTCTTACAAATTCTTATTCTAGCCCTCGCATTACCGGCATTAGCTATCGAAGATTTCGAGAACGAAGATACCGATCCTATAACTGCCAAAGCTGTTACTTCAATGGAAGCATATAGCGAAACAGGCAAACAAACCGCAGTTTCATTAGGACTAGCCGCAGAATATGCCCTTAACGAAGGACAAATAGACAAAGCAATTAAATGGTGCAAGTTAGGACTTGAAAGAGATTACAATGATTTAGATATACATATGACATATGCAAAAGCGCTCCAAGAAAAGTTAAAAACAAAAAAAGAGCGCGATCTCGATATGTACAATGAATGTATCAAAGAATGGCTCATTGTCTATAGAACCGAGGTGGGCGATGAAAAAGGTATATCTTTTCATGGCATCAGCCCACTTGGACATTATTATGAAGACGAAGAAAGAAGCATACCAGCTAGGTCGCATCTAGTTGCATTAACTGGTCGAGCACCTAAACCATGGGAAACAGATGCAAAATATCTAAAGTGGGTCAATAGACCTAGTACTGCGGTTTCAGGAAAACTGCTTAGTACTAAATAATTCTCAATTGATGACAATAAATATGGAGAAAATATTCAAACCGGCTATTGCAATTATTTTTTCTCTAAATTTTTGCTTGCCGGTGCTGTCTCAAACAATAGAAAGTCAACAGAGCAGCTTTCCTTCTAGCCAAGCGCCCAATTACGCTCATAACACCAATCAAGCAGCATTCTTGAGCAATGAAAGTACCGCGCTCAGAGAAGCTGGCAAATTACAAGAAGCCAAGGCAAAATTAGAGGAAGCCTGTCTTTTAGATCCTAATCAAAATTCAGCAGTCGTTCACAGTAATTTGGGACTTACCCTTTTGCAAATGGGAAATATCGATCAGTCTCGTACTGAATTTTTTAAAGCTCTAAGTTTCAATTCTGATATGCCAGTGGCACTCTATAGTATTGGCAGCTGCTATTTTCAAGAAAGAAATGTTGATCAAGCAAAATATTATTTGCAAGAATTTCTAAAAAAATACCCCGAATACCAAACTTCTGACGCAGCTAAACGAATGTTAGTTTCACTGCAAAACGTTACTAGGCTCGCCGACGATCCTAATGCTAGCGACTACTATCCAAGCGCTGTAACTAATAAAATTGCCAAATGGTCTTTAGATAAGATGCCTCTTAAAATATTTATTGAATCTGGTAAACACGTGGATGGTTATCAATCTTCCTTTAACTACGATCTGATTACTGCTCTCGATAAGTGGATGAGTGCCTCAGATCATTTATTATCTTGGCAATTAACTTCAAAAAAGAAGAAAGCTGACATCATTTGTCATTGGTGCAGCGATAAGCATACGTTCATGGAACCGAATGGCGCTGAGCTTGGACAAACGCTCTCAAAGAGTCTGCTTGATCCAAGGCGTCCCTACCAAAATTTTATAAAAGATGTAGACATGAGTCTATGCACTAAAAACTTAGACGGTACAAAAGTTCTAAATGACGAACAAATGACTTATCTTTGTCTCCACGAAGTGGGACACGCCCTTGGCATTAAGACTCATTCTTCAAATGGCAACGATGTGATGTTCTTTATGATGAAAAGTCATGTCTCAACCGATCTCAGCAATAGAGATAAAGCAACAATTTTACGCTTATACTCTACGCGTTAGAATTTTGACGCCTTAGTAGTTTAGTAAGCTCTTGATCAAAAGTAGCAGCAAATGCTCGTTTTTCTTTATCCCCAAATTGTTTTGGTCCACCAGATATTTCGCCGCCGTCTCGCAAACTTTGCATAAGATTTCTAGTAGCCACTACTTGCCCAATATTATCTTCGCTATATTTTCTCCCTCTTGGATCTATTGCTACGATTCCTTCTTGGACAAGCATTTGCGCAAGTAATATGTCTTGAGTTACAACCAAATCTAAATTCTTAGCATTCTCTTTGATATAAAAATCAGCCGCATCAGGCTTTGTATCTACTTGTATAAATGAGAGGCAAGAAGATACTGGCAAATTCAAATATTTGTTTGCTACAAATATTGCTTCCACTGATCGTCTATTCGCTGCTGTCATAATAATGTCCTTCACCACACCAGGACACGCATCAGCATCAACCCAAATTCTCATGCAATATAAATAGCTTCCTTATGTTATGAGATGCCCACTTTAATACTGCAAAGCCAAGTTATAGAATATCTGAAAAAATCCATTTATCATATCTTATCAATCTTATACTTATACACTGAATCAATAGGCATCGGTATAATAATTGCGTATACTTTGAACTCAAAATGCTTTCAAGCATGATGTTAGAGTCAAAATAAGTCATACTGAAGCGGGCTCCAAAGCTTAGGAGCCCCAGCGAGATCAAAATTAATACTTTTCGCTGATAAGCTAAGAGAAAACATGAGCAATAACAAACTATTCGTTAGCAATCTGTCTTATAGAACGACCGAAACAGAGTTGGCAAATTTATTTGGACAATCTGGCACTGTCGTTAAAGCACAAATTGCAACGGATCGGCAGACAGGTCAACAACGCGGTTTTGGATTCATTGAAATGTCCACACCACAGGAAGCCGGAGCAGCCATTGAGAGTTTGCATGGGTATAATCTGGGCGGACGAGAAATCTCCGTGGTTATATCCCAACCCAAGCCTAAATCATTTGATTATTAAAAAGTCATCGATTTAACTCAAGATCAAAAGCACCAGACACATTATTGTCCGGTGCTTTTTTTGACTCTAACACTTCACTTTTAGGCATTACTAAGCTGGCTGCGCCAATTATAGGAGCATCCACTCCTAATTTCGCTTGCACAATCGGGCATTTAGATGGTCCAGGTAAAGCTCTGCTTTTCAATATTTCTCTAGCTGGACTTAGCAAAGCATCACCTAATGTTCCTAGTCCACCCCCAATAATAATAAGGCTAGGATCCAAGGCGTTGGCTAAACTAACTAGTCCATAACCAAGATATTCGCCGGTTTTTGTTATTGCTATTGTTCCAGGTCCCCCTGGATTTTTGTTAGCATCGGCAACAACATCTTCACCCGTAATATTAGGATCATTATTCCCTGTCAACTCTCGCCAGGTCTGCACTAGTCCTAAACCGCTACAATAAGCTTCTAAAGTACCAACCGCACCACCACCATCTTTGCGAGCGTTAGGCTCCATAGAAAGTAATATATGTCCTAGTTCCCCACCACTCCAGTTAGAACCATGAATAAGCGAGCCATTTACCAATATTGCTCCGCCCACTCCTGTGCCAAGGGCCAAAAACACAATAGTACCTTTCTTCAAGCCGACAGCCGCACCAAAGCAGGATTCACCTAGAGCCAGCACGTTTACATCGTTGTCTACCACAGACTTAAGTCCAAACTGCTTAATAAAAGAATCTGTTATATGTAGTCCGCGCCAACCCGGCAAAAGATCAGTAGCAGAGTATACCAACCCTTTTTCTACATCTATTTGTCCACCAGCACCAATTCCGATACCATCTATCTTTCGGCTGGTTCCCCACAGAAGGGCAGCCGTCAAGGCAATGGCATCCTCTAATATTTTTGGACCACCTAACTTTACCGGTGTAGGACAATGCTTCTTATCAAGGACTTCTCCTTGATAAGATACAATTCCCGCCGCAATTTTTGTACCGCCAATATCTATGCCAATACAGTAAGCCATATAACCTCCAGCCTATGCATTTCAACAGCTCAACTTGTAAAGCAAGCAGTTGGCTAGCGATATTATCTGCCACAGATTGACACAAGACTACTAAATGACAACCGTCTTAAAGAAAGCTAATTTATCCAGTACGGCGTCTGCGCGGTCTAAATCTACGTACTTGAGCTCCTGAGCTCGGGCGTTGCACTGGAGCATTTGGATCTAATACGCGTCCTATAACTTTTTCTATATCTCTAACTAAAGAACGTTGTCCTTCACCAATAAAGGAGAAAGCTACACCTGAACGTCCAGCTCTACCTGTTCTACCAATACGGTGAACATAATCTTGTGGTGAATCAGGCAAGTCGTAGTTAATTACATGACTAATAGCTGGAATATCTAAACCACGAGCCGCAACATCTGTTGCTACAAGTACAGGAAATTCTCCTGCTCGATATTTTTTCAATGTGCGCTCACGTTGATTTTGACTAATATCTCCATGAATTTCTTCAGCCAGTATATTTGCTTCACACAAACGTCCCTTAACCCAACTAGCTCGGCGTCTGGTTCTTGTAAATACCAATACCGACGACATTTCATGCTTTTGGATCAATTCTAATAACAGCGCATCTTTGCCAAATTCATTGACATGATAAATTTGTTGGTCAATAGTGCTGGGCTCTACTTGTTTTGATGCTGCTCGAATGGTGACAGGACGATTTAAAAACTCTTTTGCCAACTTCTCTATATGTTCATTAATGGTGGCAGAAAACATAAGCGTTTGCCGTTCCTTTGGTAATTTACACACAATTTTACGAACTTGTGGCATAAATCCCATATCCAAAAGTCGATCAGCTTCATCTAAAACAAGAATTTGTATCTTAGACAAATCAACTAATTTGCGCTGCATGAAATCAAACAATCGCCCAGGTGTTGCGATAATAATATCCACACCACGGCTCAGCGCCTTCATTTGACTGGTATAGCCGGTGCCACCATATAAGGTGACAGAACGCAATTTGTGATTCTTACCAAATCTAACAAACTGATCTTTTACTTGTACAGCTAATTCTCTAGTAGGAACTAGTACAAGTGCCCGCGGCTTACCTTGACCTTCTTGTAAATATTCAATAGTTGGCAAAGCAAAAGCTGCTGTTTTACCAGATCCAGTTTGTGCTGAAGCCATTATGTCTTTTCTATCCAACATAACCGGAATTGCTCTTTGTTGTATTTCAGTTGGTTCTGTAAAACCAGCTTCTGTAAGAGCACGAACAGTAGGCTCGGTTAAACCAAGCTTAATAAAATTATCCAATATATAAAATCCTTTTTTGAAACGGCGACCAAACTAGCAAGTTTCTATCTATCGCCGTTTGATTGCTTTGATTGCTTAAAGCTTACTCATATTGACATAATTCGCTTCAGATGTCAAAGATTACTGTAAGTTTCATTGCGCTGCTCGCTAATTTCGTGTTTATCCAGCCCTGCTTTAGGCAAAAGCTTGAGAAATCGTTGCTGAAAATCGTCCACATAAGTGAAAACAACAGGAACAACTACTAGCGTTAATAAAGTAGATGTAATCAATCCGCCAACAACACAGATAGCCATTGGTGCCCGAGCTTCCGAACCAGCACCAATACCAAGGGTAATCGGCAACATACCAGCTATCATCGCTACAGTAGTCATAAGGATGGGCCTCATACGGGCTTCACCAGATTCAACTATTGCCTGATAGCGATGCTTACCTTCTTTCATAGCCATTAGACAATATTCAACTAACAAAATAGAATTTTTCGTCACCAAGCCCATAAGCATAACTATTCCAATCAATGCATAAAACCCAAGCGATTGATGTGATACCACCAATGCCATCAAAGCACCGCCTAAAGCCAATGGCAAAGACATCATAATTGTGAATGGATGCAAATATCCCTCAAATAGCAGTACAAGCACCGCATAAATTAAAAGAATTGCTGCTAACAATGCGCTAGCAAACCCTCCAAAAATATCTTTTTGAATTTCCACATCTCCTGATGGCGTATCTGAAATATTTGCTGGTAAAGCTTTGTAAGCCGGCAATTGATGAACCAAAAGCAATGCTTGCCCCAATGGCAAATCAGGGGATAAACTTGCTTCAATTGTTACTTGCCTTGCTCTATCTAAACGATCAATTTGAGCTGGACCACTGCCCATCTCCACTTCAGCTACCGAACTGAGTGGTACTAAGCGTCCGGTCTTACCCAATACTCGCAAATTACGAATAGTCTCCAAGTCTTGGCGATAACTGGGATCTAATCGCACACATATATTGATTTGTCTATCGCTCAGATTAAACTTTGGCAGGTTAGCTTCAATATCGCCTAATGTAGCAATCATAGCTGTATGGGCAATTGCCTGGATAGATACTCCTTGTTCAGCAGCCTTTGCAAAATCCGGTTTTACTAAAATCTCCGGTCTTTGCAAAGATGCGCTCGAAACAATATCGAATATTCCAGCTATACCACGCATTTCTCTAGCAATTTTATCTGATTCACGAGCTAATAAAACACCATCGTCACTGGTTAAAACAACTTTGAGCTTACCTGTAATTCCACCAATACGCGTAAAGGCAAAACGAGCTCCGGGTACCTGATTTAATTCAGGACGCATTACTGTTTCAAATTGCTGTTGAGAAAGTTTTCTTTTTTCACGTGGCAACAAGCTTATATATATGTTAGCTTTGTTTACTTCACCAGCGCTACCACCATTGCCCATTTTTCCACTCGTGGGCGTACCAATTGTGGCAAATACTTGGCTTACTTCTGATCGTATATGCAATTTCTCATAAAGCTTCTGCACCACAGAAGTAGTATCAGCTAATTTTGCTCCTGGTGGTAATTCTACTGTAAGCAAAGTCTCGCTGCGATCAACATTGCCAATTACCGAAGTTGGTAATGCCCTAAAAAGAATAATACTCAAAACAAAAAATACTACACCAGCTACTACTGTAAGAACACGATGAGCAAGCGCCCAATGCAAAAGAGAATCGTAACTTTGCATTAGCCACCCACCAGCTTTATGCTCTTTCATTGGCTTCAAGAAATAGGCCGCCATTAATGGCGTAAGCATGCGAGCTACTATAAGTGAGAATAATACTGCAGCAGCTACTGTCAAACCAAATTGTTTTAAAAATTGTCCAGGGATTCCACCCATAAAAGCAACTGGAACAAATACAACCACAAGTGTCATTGTTGTGGCTACTACAGCCAGTCCAATTTCGTCAGCTGCCTCCAAAGCGGCTTTATAAGGACTTTTACCCATATTAATATGACGAACTATATTTTCAATTTCAACAATTGCATCATCTACTAAAACACCAATTACTAAAGACAGCCCTAGCAATGACATATTGTTCAAAGTAAAACCACTTACTTTCATTACTGCAAAAGCAGGTATTAAAGATAGTGGCATAGCCAGAGCTGAAATCACAGCTGCTCGCCAATTACCCAGGAACAACCAAATAACTATTACCGCTAAAATTGCTCCTATAAGCAAAGAATCTATGCAGGCATGATAAGACTCGTGCACAAATCTTGCTTCACTACGGATTTTTGCAACTTTCACATCTGCTGGCAACGCTTTTTCGAGTTTAGCCAGTTTGGCGTCCACGCCATTTTCTACATCAACCATATTTGCTCCAACGCTGCGTACAATAGAAAACACAACTACCGGTCTTCCATTCAACAACGCCAGTTGTCGTTGTTCAGTAGTGCCATCTGTAACTGTCCCTAAAGTATTCAGCCTTGCATAATTACCATTAGTAACCATGACTTGTGTTTGGGCAAGATTATCTACCGATTGCGCACTTCCTAAAGTTCGAATAGACTGTTCTTTGTCACCCAATTCTCCTCTTCCACCTGGCAAATTTATATTCAGCATACGAATTTGCATGCTTACCATATCTGCCGATGCACCCAATGCATTTAATTGAGTAGGATTAAGATTGACATTAATTTCACGATCTACACCACCAGATCTTTGTACTTGCCCCACCCCAGGCACTGATAACAAATTACGAGAAATATTATTGTCAATCAGCCAACTAAGTTCTTCTACAGACTTTTTATCCGATGAAACAGTATAAGTAACAAAAGCACTGCCAGTAAATTCTTGTCGTTGAACAACTGGTTCATCTATACCTTGGGGAAGCTGCTGACGAATTTTTGATACTTCATTGCGCACATCGTTTACAGCTCTGTCACTATTAGTTCCTAAAACAAATTCTATGGTTGTTATTGATATTCCTTCGTTTACGGTCGAACTTATATGTTTTATATTTCCTATACCAGCAACAGCATCTTCTACTTTACGAGTAACTTGTGTTTCCAATTCTGAAGGGGCAGCGCCCGATTGAGTCACAGTCACTGAAACAACAGGCAAATCAATATTTGGACTTTCATCTATACCCAAGGTAAAGAAAGAACATATCCCCATAATGGTGATGATCAAAAATAATACTGTAGTAGGAACAGGATTCGATATTGACCAAGCTGAAATACGACGGAAATCCATCTAGAGGCTCCCTATATCAACGAGCCACAGCAACATAATCGCCGTCTTTTAAAAATCCTGCTCCATCAATTACTATTTGTTCTTTATCTTGCAAGCCAGAACTAATTTGCACAAAATTACTATCGCGATTGCTTATATTTACTTGGCGACTCTCTACTTGATCTTTATGCAAAACAAAAACACTATTTTTTTCATCTCTGCTAATTACTGACTGTGAGGGCACTGTTAAAGCAAGATAAGTGCCTACATTTATATGTCCTTCGGCATACATGCCCTGTTTAAAGCCACATGCGCTTGGAACATCTATTCGTACTGTAGCTAAACGCGTATCAGTATCAACAAGAGGACTTATTTCTCTTACTTGCCCTTCAACTTTATTATTCCCAAGCATGGATGAGTCAATAATTACTTTCTGCCCTGGTTTAACCAAGCACAAATCACGCTCTGGTACTTGTGCCTTTAACTCCAGCCTATTATCCCGGGCCATGAAAAACATAGTTTTTCCTGCAGTTGAAATGTCACCTAAATGAACATCCCTTCTTGTAATTAAGCCATCAATAGGCGCTTTAATTTTTGTTTGATCTATTTGAGTCTGTAAGCGTTTTATATTGGCTCTAATTTCAGCTTCAGTAGCACGCGCAATTTGTACATCTTCTTTTCGTCCACCTGTTTTTGCCATAGACAAATGTTCTTGCGCTTGTTTTAAAGCAAACTCAGCTGCCTTCACTCTTTTCTCAGATGCATTCACTGCCGCCTCGCATACCTGCATATTCGTTTCTCGAGTTTCGGCTTCTTGAGCACTAACTGCTCCTTCAGCACGTAGATATTGATAACGCTTTAAATTCGATCTAGCGTTTTCCAAATTAGCCTTTGCTTGAATTAAGCCTGCTTCTTGGTCACCAACATTTGCATGAGCTTGCGATACAGCGGCACTAAGTCCATTTATATCTTCAGGTCTATTAGGCTGAATCGACTTAATAACATTGGCTATGCTTGCAGCCAACCTTGCTTTCTCACTCTCAATTTGCGCTTGCAATTGATCTGAATCAAGTATTGCTAAGACTTGTCCTTTCTTAACCAAATCGCCTTCTTCTACTAGAACAGCTTTTACTTCCAGTCCGCCCGTAGTCGCGCCTACATATATAGGATCCCAGGCCGAAATAGATCCATGCACTGCCAAAATTCGATCAACTGGTCGTATTACAGCTGCCTGAGTAGTTACAGTAAGAACCGGCGCATGCGCTTGCGCGGAATCTATTTTCTTTTGTGTAAATAGCATAGCCGTTAGACCGAAAACTACTAATGCCACCCCTGCGGCAATTCCTCCGCGTATCAGCCATACACGATTAGGTGAGATATTTAACTTATCCATAGCCCTAGGAATATTAGCTATTTGTGGAGGTAATATAATTGTCTTCATATCTTATAGATTCTCATTCGATGAGATAAAATGAACATTCTCTAACGCTGACATTTTGCCTTTTTAAGCAAACGCTTCATCTGTCAGAAAAATCTTACTCCAGTATGTAATCATACTGTGGTAAGCTTGTCAATGGAAGGAGAAGTATTGTGATTGGACGGCGAGAGCGTAAACGTGAACAAACTAAGCAGGGTTTAACAAATGCTGCTATCGAGCTCTTTATCGCCAAAGGCTACGACGAAACCACAATAGACGACATTGTAGCTGCTGCTGACGTTGCTAAGGTCACCTTTTATTACTATTTCAAGTCAAAAGAAGAGATTATTCTCGAAATTAAAGAAAGCTGCACTCAAGAAGTGCTCAGTCGAACAGAAACACTTTTAGCTGAACAAATTCCTGCCACTGAAATATTCCACGTGCTTATTAATGATATAAGTCGTTGGACCGAAAAAAACTGGCAATTGCTAAATACTTTTGCATCACAAAGATTCGGACCAATGACTCAAAGTGAGTCTTGCGGATCACCGGACAAGCCAATACGTTTTGTTTTGCTCCTCGAACAAATAATTAAACATGGACAGAAAACCAAACAATTTCGCAAAGAAATTGACGCTGCCAAAATCGCTCGTTTTTTAATGTTGGCTTTAATGCATGAACAATTTAGCTGGATTAAAGAAGGACGCAAGCGAGCCACACTCACCAATACAATGGAATGCTGTCTTGATTTTATCCTCAATGGCGTTACAAGAAAAAAATAATTCTTTTGTCACAACACTGCCACACAAGTAAAAGACAATAAACCTCTAATCAATTATTTGTGTACCAGGAAATCGCTGTTTTCTGGAGGAGGTTACTGTGTTAATTTGTCTCACCAAAACATTTCTGCAAGATGAATCGGGACAAGGTATTACTGAATATGGCGCTGTTTTGGGCTTTGTTGCTGCCCTTATTGGCGTAGCCTTTATGTCTGGGCAAGGAACTCTCTTAAACTCGATTAAAGGATGTTTCTCAGCAGCAGCAAGTAATATGACGTCTTTAACCAGCGCATCCTAAAGACATCTATAATTACTTTTGCAACACAATACCAACAAATTTTTCAACAATGCTACCCAATGCTTGTTTATTAACTCCTGCTCGGGTACGTATAAATATTCTCTGTCTGCATCATTGTTCCAGTCATACTGGGCGATATTAGAAGCAGACAATGATATGCTCAATTGCGACAAATATTGACAATACTGCCCGCGTTAACCTAATACTTTCTAAGAACGATGTATAGTATTTGTCGATAAAATACCTAATTTCGCCTGAAAAACCCAGGCTGGCAATACAGATGGTTAGAAATACTTCGGATCTTAGAATAAGAGAAGTCAAAGAACTAATTTCACCGTTAGAGCTTTTGCGTGAACTTCCAGGCACTGAAAAAGCTGCAACAACAACAATAGATACAAGACAATCGATTCATCGCATTTTACATGGTGCTAGTGATCGCTTGATAGTTGTAATTGGTCCTTGTTCTATTCATGATCCTCAGGCTGCCAAAGAATATGCCTCACGTCTCAATAAAGAACGTCAAAAACATATTCATGATCTAGAAATCGTTATGCGAGTCTATTTTGAAAAACCTAGAACTACTATTGGTTGGAAAGGGCTCATCAATGATCCACATCTAGACGGTAGTTTTAAAATCAATAAAGGATTGCAAACTGCCCGTAAATTACTACTTGATATTAATGAAATTGGTTTACCAGTAGGCTGTGAATATTTAGATATGATCACTCCTCAATACATTGCTGACCTTGTCAGCTGGGGGGCGATCGGCGCACGCACTACTGAATCTCAAAGTCATCGTGAATTAGCCTCTGGACTATCTTGTCCAGTAGGTTTTAAAAATGGCACTGATGGCAATGTAAAAATTGCAATTGATGCAATTAAAGCAGCGTCCCAACCTCATCACTTTCTCTCAGTTACAAAAGAAGGACATTCAGCCATCATATCTACCAATGGCAACGAAGATTGTCACATCATTTTGCGAGGAGGGAAAACACCTAATTATGATGCTCAGCACGTTAACTCAACTTGCGCCGAAATAAGCAAAGCTGGTCTTGCTCAGTATTTAATGATCGACGCCAGCCATGCCAATAGTTTTAAAAAAGCAGAAAATCAGATTCCGGTATGCACAAACATTGCCCAACAAATAAGCTCTGGTGACACTCGTATTATTGGCGTAATGATTGAAAGCCATTTAGTAGCTGGGCGTCAAGATCTACAACCCAATAAAGAACTTACTTATGGTCAAAGTATTACTGACGGTTGCATTGGTTGGGAAGAGAGTGTTCAGATACTAGATTCTCTAGCGCAAGCTGTACGCTCTCGTCGCATAGAAAATGATCGCTCAAGTTTAGTCCTCGAGTAATCAGCCTATTGAATTGGTTGAGCCTTGGTAGCCATTTTCTTGGCGCTATCCAATACTTCCTCTTCTTCTTTATCAGCCATACGATCAGCTTCAGCATCTTTACTCAAATTAGCCAATTGAGCCATATCGATGGTCCCGGAGAAATCATTAAGCATGACTGCGCCTTTTATTATCTTATCGAAAACAGATTGATCTTGTCGATCATTTGACGCAATAAGTTGCTTTAATGGCTCAACTGCAAAGAATGCCGAAGCAATAGAATACTCAGCCGTAAATGCCTTAATACTTTTATCTTTTAAGGGCACTTCTTGGGCACTGCGATAGCTAACCATATGACAATCGGCATCAATTTCCTCAAAGTCATTTACTTTTTGTCTTGTTAGAACCATCATATGTCCTGGGTGCAAGAAAAGCTTTTGCTTATTAACAACTACACTTACTTGATTAGGCGCTGTTTGATGTAAGTCATAAATAACCACATCACTACCGGATTCCATAACAAACGCTATTGAACCTGGAGCCATGTATACATTAGCTTCGTGCGTACCAACTACTATATCCTTATCGGGTGATAATAAAATATTACCTCTATCTATATCAAGATAATTAGCTACACCAGTACTGTTCAATTGCATGCCATAGCTCACTAAGCGATTAACTTCGCCACCAGCAAACATATGGCCATAACTCTTCGTCCCTGGAATATAAGCAGTAGTCTTGCGCTTATAGGCAATTCCTAAATGGAAACGAGGTTGTTCAATCTTCTCATAATATTGATAGCGGAAATGTCCCCAAGGAGTATAGTCAGTTGCTGTTTTCGATAAATCAGCAATCGGATTCGGAGCTGGAGCTTGAGCTTGCGATATGAGGAACTGTGGTGTGATTGGAGAAATTGGTGCAACTGGCTGCGGAATAATACCATTAGTCGCAAAATTATTTGTAATCACCAGTCCTGGAGACACAATAATTGTACCAGCAGGTGGATTGATAAATTCAAGAGTGAATTCATCAAGGTTTCCAGCGTGTACAAACTCGCCACCATTTATAGTACCGAAGCCAAGCAAGCTTATGTTTTGTCCAGGTCCACCATTAAAACCTACTCTGCCTAGGTTATTTGCATTATTAGTTGCTTGTATCAATCCGCCATTAAATAGAACCGTTAAAGGTCCAGCGCCTAATGGCTGTAACGCTTCTAATTCTACTTTGCCACCGGTTCCTGTGGTGCCATTGGCAGTTATGCTACCAATAATTACCTGACTAGGGGTACTATTTGGCACTTCATTTTTCAGAATAATAAAGCCACCATTCAAACCGTTGGCGCTTATATTCCCCAAAGTTCCATTACCAGTACCAGCGCCACTGCCTACAACAAATTCTTGAGGCGAGGTGGTGTGAATTATCATGTTACCAGCAGTTCCACTTCCGGTTACATTGGTAGTCAGACTGTTTCCACTACCATCTTTTCCATTGAGAACCAAACGTCCACTAGTGGTGAAAATACCACCGTTACCAGAACCAGCTCCTGTAGCACTAATAAACGTGCCAGTAATAGTGCCTGGTGTGGTTATAGTTACTACACCACCCGAAGCACCACTATTGCCATTAGCATTAATATCACCTACGTTAATACCAGAAGCAGAAGATATGTTTATATTGCCAGCAGAATTACCAGCACCGCTACCGTTAGTTGTGATAGCACCACTATTAACTGCTCCACCGTTGGCAGCAATTGAAATAGATCCTCCCGAACCCGAAGTCGATGAAGTGTTGATTCCCAAGCAGAAATCAAGATCGCCTTGCCATGTCTGCATATTAATAGAAGAACCATTGACATGAATGCAACCAATTATTTGTTTATTTGCAGTATTGATTGCCCCACTACCACCATTAAGCACCACATTGCTATTAGCAGCAGAAATCAACCCATTATTCGCGCCACCGGTTATGGTAATCACTCCAGAATGATTTAAATTGAAATTGACATTACCATTATTAGAGACTAACGAAGAACTATTTCCGCCTACATCAGGTCCCATATTTACTACAAGAGCGTGTCCGGCACCGTTGCTTTGCAGATTCACATCGCCGTTTTGGGCCAGTACAAAACCATTTATGTTTTGTACTGGCGAACGAAGCGTTACACTATTTCCAGCAGTTAGATTATTACCAGATCCGACCGTCAATGAACCATTTCCACCGCTGGCTATTCTAAGGTTTGTACTCGCTTGTAAGTCACCATTAGTGACAACAGTACCGGTACTACCTAGATTACGAATCACAATCGCCTTAGTGGAAGCAAAATTACCAACAGTCAACTGTCCAGAAGCCGTAATTATTGAAACTCTACCAGCTACAGGCAAAGCAAAATTAGCATTGGGATCTTGTACTGTTCCGATAATAGAACTGGCTCTTACATTTGCTCTGCCTGACCCTATGTTGAGATTTACTTGTCCACTTCCATTGTTTGCCGACATGGTTCCATTTGGTAATGTGCCACCTAGCGGACGAATTCTGATTGTGCCAGCATTGTTATAGTTAAAATTGACATTGCCTGTGGCAGTCAATGTAGAACCACTACCCAATCTTATAGTCAGTCTATTTGCTGATCCATTACTTTGGATATTCAAGTCACCAGCATTAGCGCTTATATTGCCACTATTACTCAAGTAGGGAGTAACAAGCGTCACAGTACTGCCTGCAATTAAAGCACCGTTATTAACTACCATACTGCCTCTATTACCACCTGTAATAGAAACAGCACTTCCCGTAGATGATATGGCATCAACTATTGTGATATTGCCATGAGCAGAGCCACTTCCATTGTCACCATTAACCACTGAGATTGGACCAGGCGACGTCATTGCTCCTAATACAATATTGCCACTTGTATTACTTAGATTGAATGAACTGCCAATTAGATTAGCAGCTCCTCCACCTATTACAGTTCCATTTATAGATGTTACTGTTGCCAAAACAGCATTAGCACCACCATTAAATGAAACATATCGTCCGGCATTTATTGGCAAACCAGTAACTGTGATTTGGCTTGCATTGTTATAGCCAAAATTGATATCTCGTACAGCGGTTAATGCCAATCCATTACTGGCATTTATTGTTAATGGCGAACCAGCGGTGAAACTGGAAATATCCAAATCACGCCTGCTCGTCATTACTCCACTATTGCTTAAATTGTCTGCTGCAATAATCAAGTCACGATTGGCAGTAACAGTACCAGCATTGCTCACTGTTTTACCAGCCAAAGTAACATCCGTTCCAAATAGCACTGTTCTTACAATTCCCGAAGCATTCACTGCTAATGTGCCATTTGCACCTGAAGTTAGGCTGATTGATCCACCTAATGAAGAAACAATATCAGTTACGGTAATACCGCCATGCCCAATACCACTGGTACTGTCACCGTTCAATACTGTAATCGAGCCTAATGATCTCATTGCGCCTAACACAATGTTGCCAGATGTATTAGATAAATTGAACGAGCCACCAATTAGATTAGCAACTCCCCCACCTATTACTGTTCCGTTTATGGATGTCACATCTGCAAGCACTGCATTCAATAAAGCACCATTAAATGAAACATAACGTCCTGCATTTATTGGTACACCAGTAATTGTAATTTGGCTAGCATTGTTATAACCAAAATTTATATCCCGACCAGCTGTTAGATTTAAACCATTGCTTCCGTTAATTACTAGCGACGCACCATTTGTTCGACTGGCTATATCCAAATCTCTAAAAGTGGTCATGCTACCGCTGTTAAACAAACTATCAGCAATGAGTATCAAATCTCTATTTGCAGCTATACTGCCAGCATTGCTTAGAGTCTTTGCTGTGAGACTAATATCATTACCGGCTCCAGTTATCTGTACAGCACCAGTAGCACTGATTGCTAAAGAGCCATTAGTTCCGGCTGTTAAACTAATTGCCCCACCTGTAGACGATACTGTTCCAACAACAGAAATACCTCCATGTGTAGTACCGCTGGTATTGTCGCTATTTAGTACAGTAATCATCCCTGGAGAAGTCAAAGAGCCTAACACCATATTGCCCGAACTATTACTTAAATTAAACGAGCTACCAATAAGGTTGCCAACCCCGCCTCCAATTGCAGTCCCATTAATAGATGTTAAATTAGCTAAAACAGCATTATTTCCACCGTTGAATGACACATTTCTTCCAGCATTTATTGCCAATCCAGTGATAGTTATTTGACTAGCGTTGAAAATACCCAAATTAACATCGCGTCCAGCACTTAAAAATGAGCCGTTGCTTGAGTTTATAGAAAGAGCATGCCCAGACACATAAACATAGACATTTAAATCTCGTCCAGCATGTATTGGACCAGTGCTGATTGTATTATTACTCCCTAAATACACATCTCTATTTGCTGAAATACTGCCAGCATTATTGATTGCATTCCCGAGCAATATAACATCACCACCATTAGTACTTACACTTCCGGTTGCATTAACTACTATTGAACCATTCATGCCAGCTGTCATAGATACATCTGAACCGGTTGACGATACAGTCCCCAATACATAAATAGTTACCAGCGGACTTGCACTGTCACCATTAACTACTTTAATGCCACCAGTAGAAGTCATTGCGCCAAGATTTATATTGCCGCTAAGATTCAACAAACAGAATGAAGAACCAATTAAATTACCACTACCGCCACCTATTACAGTACCTGCAATTGAATTAGAAGATGCAAATACAGAATTATTTCCACCATTAAATGAAACATATCGTCCTGCATTTATTGGCAAACCGGTGACTGTGATTTGGCTTGCATTGTTGTAGCCAAAATTTATATCGCGTCCCGCATTCAAAGCCAATCCATTACTGGCAGTTATCGTCAATGGAGCTCCAACAGTAAAGCTTGAAACATCCAAATCTCTAGTCGTCGTCATAGTACCGACATTACTGAGAGCATCAGCTGCAATAATTAAGTCACGATTGGCAGTAACAGTTCCATAATTACTAAGGGTCCTGGCTGTCAGACTTACATCAGTACCACCAGAAAGTGTCGTCACATTAGATCCGTTGTTAATGAATAACGATCCACTATTACCACTTTCTGTTATGGACACCCCACCAGCACTAGTAATAGTGTTTGATACAGTGATAATGCCATTGGCGCTATTATCAGTTATAACTATGTCGCCCGTAGAAGCATTAATATATGAGGTTAAAGTCCCTAATTTTAAGTTGCCACTAGCAACTGTTAAAACTATATTTTTTCCTTGTCCTGTAATTTCTCCAGAAATTGAGTCAACACTTACATTCACTAATTGAGCATTAGAACCAACGCCACCATTGAAGTTTACTGTGCCATTAGCAGCCACAATGCTTCCCAAGCCTGCTGAATTTGTAATCGCTCCAGAATTATATAGATTAAAGTTCACATTCCCCGTTAAAGATGTAATTGCTGCTCCTGAATGCATATAGAACGACAAAGCATGATTGCTCGCATTACTCTGTATGTTTACATTACCGTTAAGCGATTTCAAGTTCGAAGAAAAATCGATTCCTAATACTGGCGTATTTATTGTTATGTCCGATTTTGCCACCACATTTAATGCACCATACAAAGCAACCCATCCGTTACTAGACGAAGTCATCGTCAAACCACCGGCACTGCTTATCGACTGCCCGCCATTTGCATAAGATACTATTATATGATGTCCGCTACCACTGGTATTTATTGTAATATCACCAGCATCAACCCCGTTTGCATAAGATGTCAGTCCAGCTATTTGTAAATTGCTTGCTGCATCAATGCTTATATTACTGCCAGTACCTGTAATCGTTCCATTTATTGCACTCACATTAATATTCACCGGTGCTGCTCCACTGCCCATGCCACCATTGAAGCTTACCTTGCCATTGCTATCCGTAGCATCGATTTCACCATAGCCACTATTCATCGTAATAGCGCCAGGATTCACCAGGCTATTAAAAGTAACATTTGCTCCGGTAAGAGACGATCCAATACCTGCATTAATTGTCAAAGCACGGCTTATAGCATTGCTATATATGCTTAAATCGCCAGCAGTAGCATTTACTGCCGCATTGCCTTTAAGTGTCAAATTAGGAGTATTAATCGTCACAAAAGCACCTAGTACCGAAGTACCATTAGCAATAGTCACACCACCAGTAGGGGCACTGGTTAAAATCAAACCAGCAGCACTCTGTATGTTCACTGTATTAAATACGCTTCCAGTACTGGTAGTCGCAGTAATATCACCGGAAGCATTGTTTACAGTCCCAAGAACCAAATTGCCTGTTGTTTGATAGTTAACCGATGCAGCACTGGCATTATTATTTACAATGCCATTCAAACTGCCATTACCAGCAACGTTTATGCTTTGTCCGGACTTAGAAGTAAAGTTGATATTGCCTGAATTTGTAGAGGCAGTAGCACTAATATTACCAACTAAAGACACAAGTAAAGGCGCATTTGCTGTATTAGCAATATTTACCGTACCACCTGTTGTCCCACTGGTACTAGCAGAAACATTTCCTGCTATGTAGCTATTACCTGATACAGCTCCGATTGTTAAGGCACCGGTATTTTTATAGCTGACACTGATAGTGCCACCTTTTCCAGTACCTGCACCGTCAGCATTTACTGATTGATCGACTTGCACTGTTCCGGTTGCTGCAACATTACCTGATGTAAGAGTTATGCTACCTCCGTTACCATTTGTTCCTGATGGACTTACATTGATAATACCTGCAGCCCCTGAAATAGCCAGATTTCGGCCAGCTATTAAAGTGACAGTGCCGCCGTTACCAGCAAAAGATCCAGCCGAACCTCCTCGAGCGGATATATTAGCAAAATTATTCGGTGCATTTCCAAGTGATATATCTCCGGTTACGCTGGTAGTCCTTACACTAACACTGCCACCATTACCGGTGCCAAAAGCATTCGCTAGCAAGGAGAGTGTGGTGCCGTTGCCACCATTTAGTACTATAGAAGAACCAGTTAGACTGATTGTTCCACCATTATAACTTCCTGGACCTTTAGCACTTACATCAATTTTGCCATTAGGGATAGTCAATAAGCCGCTGTTAGCATTTAGAGTAAGACTGCCACCGGCTCCGCCGCCCCCACCTGAATTAAGCAATATATTTGCAAAGCTGACTAAAGTAATGCCCCCTGTGCCAGTATTATTAATCGATATCGTTCCGCCGGTTCCACCAACACCGCTACCCGCATTAGCCTGCAAGGTACCGCTTATGCCATTAGTTACTGCAGGATTTTGAATTACAAAAGCACTTGCAGATCTATTATTAAT
Organism: Candidatus Melainabacteria bacterium; assembly: GCA_027451745.1. Taxonomy (GTDB): domain Bacteria; phylum Cyanobacteriota; class Vampirovibrionia; order Obscuribacterales; family Obscuribacteraceae; genus JABDBL01. The sequence goes on along the minus strand of DAIDIP010000002.1, from coordinate 34,413 downwards.
AACAATGCTTCCACCACTACCTGTACCTACACCATTAGCAATTAGATCGACATCCACTTTCAAATTGCCAGCCGTAACAGCGCCGTTAGTTAAAGTAATTTTGCCACCGTTACCATTTGTACCGCGTGGGCTCACGTCTATAATACCCGAAGGATTAGATATGGTGAGATTACGTGCAGCTGATATATTTACAGCTCCACCATTACCGGATGCAGAGCCAACAGAACCGCCTCTTGCGTGTATACCAGCAATACTGCCAGCAGAATTACCGAGATTTATATCTCCTGCTGCACCAGTAGTTTTTAAAGTTATGCTGCCACCATTTCCAGTACCAGATGCATCAGCAATTAATGAAAGTGTCTTGCCTGCTCCACCACTCTGAACTATGGAAGAACCAGTTAAACTTATAGTGCCACCACCATTGTTACCGCCGGTTGCACTTACATTAATAGTGCCGCTTGGAATAGTCAAAATTCCATTATTAGCATTCAAAGTCAGGCTACCGCCTGCGCCGGCAGATGCAGCTACCGATATGTTTGCAAAATCAACAACAGTAATACCGCCACTACCTGAGTTTGAGACACTAATAGTCCCGCCACTCACTCCGTTAGCCAACAAACTACCATTTATGCCATTAGTAACTGCGGCATTTTGAATTACAAAAACATTGGTTGAATTATTAGCGATTTTAATTTGTCCGCCCTTACCACCACTGCTACTTACAACCAGGCTCTGGTTGATTTGCATATTGCCTGTATTTATAGCGGTTCCGTTAGTCAAATTAATTACACCACCAGTACCCTTGGGTGATCTGGCTGCTACATTTATTGTGGCATTAGAAGTTATAGTTAAGCTACGCCCCGCCGTTAAAGTTATGGTTCCACCATTACCTGCAGCTAGTCCGCTTTGAGCAAACAAAGCTACAGAACCATCTATTGTTAAATCTCCAGTAGCACCGGTGTTGATTATAGAAATAGTGCCACCATTACCATTACCGGTCGCATTGGCATTGATTTGATTATTCGCAGTAAATGACAATCCTGATATAGTTATTTTGCCACCGTTGCCGGTTGCACCCAGAGCTTGCGCGCTGACAGTACCGGTACCAAGCACAATAGCTCCATTTGTAGCAGTCAGGGTTATATTGCCAGCATTGCCGGAAACAGAATCAGCCCTAACAGCAGTATTACCAAAAATATTTATGCCGTGAGTACCAGCATTAAATGTGACTGAAGTACCGAATATTAGATTTCCAGTTGTTGTTGATATACCACCCGAGCTACCGCTGGTTACAGTTAGTTGTCCAGCACTGGTAAGACTACTAAGTATGTCCACATTTTCGGTGGAATTGGTAAAGACCATGCTTGTATTACCAGTACTAAAACTATTCCAATTTCCCAAAATCAATTGACCGTTAGCCACTGTGACATTAACAGTATTTCCTTGTCCGGCTGTTAACCCATTAATAGTGGCGACATTGACACTTACAGCTCCAGTTGGACCGGCATTGAAGGTAGCTGCTTGATTGGCCCCTGTAACATTGATTGTTCCGCTAGCACCAGAAACTGTGATCGCCCCAGCTGAAGCCCCAGTTCGATTAAAAGTCACGGAATTACCGCTAAGGTTAGATCCAGCACCCAAATTTACAGCTAGTACATTATTAGCTGCATTGCTTTGAATGGTCAAAGCCTGGCTAGCAGTCAGGTTCCCATTGTTGTTAAAAGTTGGAGTTGTAAGTGTAGCTTGAGCAGCGTTTACATTTGCGCCATTTGCAATTGATACGCTACCTGTATTAGTAGTATTGACTGTCAGATTTCCAAAATTACTAGTACCACTATTAAAGGCAACAGACCCGCCAGAAGCATTATTTGTCAGAGTACTCGCTTGACCATTGGTATCAATAGGACCAACTATACTTACATTCCCCGAAGCTACCGTAATGTTTGTCGCTCCCGGAGTACCAGTAATATTGCCACTAAGCAAATTTATTCCAATCGTTGTTGAAGACGCATTTAAACTAATTCGTCCGGCACCAGCATGAGCAGAAATATCACCAAATCCACTATTCATAACAAGCGCACCATTTGCGCCATTGTTTAACGTGATATTACCAGTAGCAGCATTTATGGATGAGCCTGCACCCATGTTGACAGTCAACGGACTACCAGCAACAGTGTTTCTTACAACTACATTGCCACTTGTAGCAACTATAGATCCATTCAAGGAAAGATTTGGAGTTCGAACATTAACAGCATTGGCACCGGCTGCTGCAGTACCAGACAGGACAACACCACTAGCAATCATCACATTGCCATTTTTGCCGCCGTTGATCAAAAGTTTATGAGCGCTAATGATATTTTGCGTAGCTAATATTATTCCATTTGTTGCGTTATTAGTTAGTCTAATATTACCGTTCGCATTACTGATATGTCCTAAAGTTAAATTGCCCGTACCCACCCTATAAGTCACCGCAGCAGCATTATTATTATTATTGACCATAGCGTTGATTGCTCCAGGTCCTACAACGCTTATATTTTTTCCGCTAAAATTAACATTGCCTAAAGCTGTGCCATTAGCAGATATTGTGCCATTCAAAGCAATATTAAGCGGCTTTAAGGCGACACCTGTAATAGGATTCAGGGGATTCGGAGAAATACTAGTGATATTAATACTGCCACCATTTCCTCCAGTTAAACCACCATCAGCTGAAATATTGCCACTAACATAATTAGCGGAAGCACTAGAAGAACCTATAAAAAGGGTGCCAGCTGGACTTTGAGAACCATTATAAGACATATAGATATTGCCACCATCCCCGGTGCCTGTTCCATTAGCTTGCAAATTACCAGTTACTTGCAAATGCGCATTAGCATTATGAGCAACAGTTAAATATATGTTGCCGCCATTACCATTTGCTCCGGCTCCATTACTGGTAATTGTCCCGGTTCTTATTCCTTTACCGGCTTCAACTACGATCGCTCCACCAGAGGAGGTCAAAGCACCAGCGACAACAGAGGCCGAATTTAAATTCATGCTACCAAAAGAAGCGCCATTAGTTATAGAACCATTCTTAATAGTCATGGTCCCAGCGCCACTGAAAATAACAGGCGTCGTGGCCGACAGCATAATTGAGCCACTACCATTATTACTGCCAGTTGTATTGACCATGCCAATATTTATAGAGTTACCTGAGCTAGCTCCAGCCAAAATACTGACCGAGCCGTTGCTTCCTGCTCCACTTCCACCAGATACGACTGTCAAACTGCTTGGCAGATTTACTACACCTGATGATGCTTTAGATCCGCCATAAGCAACCATAGTAATATTGCCACCATTACCACTAAATGCTGTACTAGATGAATTCAGAGTATTAATTGCCACACCAGATCCACTAATATTGCCTTGAAGATCGATATAGCCACCCGTAGCTGAACCACCACTAAGAGTTAACGTGGTAGTTGTATCATTACTTCCTGAAGATGATCCTGACGAAGTAAAATTCGCGCCAGCAACCATAGTAATATTTCCGCCATTACCAGTCGCCGAACTGGTGTTAATCGAACCAGCACCAACAGCAGTACGTATATTTTTACCCGCTACGACGGCTAAGTCTTGTCCTGAAAAATTTAAATTTCCAGCTATAGTCACATTATTACTATTAAAGAAACTTGGATCACCACTAAGGTTTGTATTACCTATGATCAAATCGTCCGTCTTAGTTAAAATATGAGCTTCGCCAGCATTAGTATTAATTGCGCCTGTTACATTTTCTACATTAGCTGTAACTATACCGGTGCCTGAATTCAAATTGACTTCTTTAGACAGCCAGTTCCCTCCACTGAGATCCTGGTTTGCATTTCCGGCATATGCAGCGTCTCTTACATTAATAGCTCCCTGCAAAGCTTGAACAGTTCCATTTGAATTATTAATCGCTATATTTTTTGATGCTGGAGCAGCAAAATTGACATTGCCAGCATTTGCTACAATTAGACCGCTATTTCGAACAATACCTGAAGCAGAGTACAAATTGACACTTTGCCCACTCATTACTGCTTGACGAGTAGGGGCGCTCACGTTGACAATTTGTCCAGCATTAACCGTTAAAGCTCCAACTGAACTAATACTGCCCTGATTAGTTAATGTGCCTAAAACACCCAAATTCAATCCACTGGCAGCAAATACATTATTAAAGAAGCTCAATCTTAAGCTATCACTGATCGTGCCTCTACCACCAACAAAAAGTGATCCTGAATTGAGTGCTGCAGTAACATTTGCACTTGATTCCAAAGTATAAAGAGACCCAAGTACTTGAGTAGTGCCACTAACACTAAATGGATTGCTGCTAGTAAATCCAACAGTTTCTAAAACCACATGTCTTGGAACTACTACACTAGACAAAGAGGCTATACTTTGTCCGGCTACAAGAGCGATTACTCCACTTATTGCAGTCCCGTGTCCAGACAAAACAAGTGTTTGTTGTCCAGAAGTAACTACTTGTTCCATAGCAGTATATTGAGCGGCGGTTACCATTTGACCTGGCATTATCACTTGCTGTGTTCCGCCAATAATATGACCACCAGGGCTGAGCAGTCCCCCAACCGTTATCATCACTGCTGTGCGATTATCAGCTCGGATAATTGCCTGACTCGAACTCAAATTTAAATTCAAAAAGTTATTGTTCAGATTTACTGAACCAAGCAAAGATCCATTATCACTTTTATTTACATTCAACGTTACTGGTTGGTTATTAAAATGATGATAAATGTGCGTTAAGTTTGTTGTTTGTCCATTTCCAGACAATTGATTAGCTAATTGATTTACGCCGTTATGATTGAAATGATGATGAAATGATGATGCAACGTTGACTTGCTGTTGAGGACCATGCCAAACATAACCAGCATGATAAGCACCAATATGACTTTGAGTATTTGAAGAATTTACTAATTGCGAAGGAGTATTGCCAACGTTTCCCATTGCATGATGGTGTATGAAAAATCCTTGGGTATGGTTGAAGTGAGGCATAGAACCATCAGTATGCATATGGCAGTGATGAGCAATAGGTAAGGCAGGAGCATTTCCTCCTGTCGTTTGAGCAAATGTTGGAATAAGCGTTATTGGTTCTACTGCCAATAGCGAACATAAAGCTAAGGGAATTAGCTTTTTCAAAGAGTCTTTACTGACCACGGTAATTCCTCACCTTTTATTAACACACACATTGTAAAGCAGTACGGACTATTTTTATTCATTCAGCAACAGGATTTACTTATTGTAATTGCTCCAAGCAAAAGAATGATTGAGATCGTATTTTGCAACAAAGCAATAAAAGCTTGTCAAGCATTACTACTTTTCTTTACGCGCCTTAGGCTTTATGAGATTTTGTTTAGTCCATCTTTTTGAAAGATCTGCGCTTCATTCCATTTTCAAAGTTTCGCTATCAATTGGAATCTTCCTGTTAGAAGCACCCGCTTCGAAATTGATTTTTTTCAAATCTATAGATTTTAGATTTAGATGTCGATAAGAGCGAAAGTATAGGATTTTATTGCTTAAATCTTTGATCAATATCCACTGCGTATAGTCACTTTCACTCAAATCTCCGCCTTCAGGACGTATATCGCCCAACGGAATATCCACAGAATTTAGAATATGTTCCGCTAGATTTACACCGCTGGCAGCATCAAAAGGAGGTTTAGCAAAATGCAACATTGTAGTAGTACGTACAAATCGGGATGGAGGTGTCCAATCTCCAGGTATCCCCAGAAACCCGCTTCCTTGCCCAGGCGGAGCAAGAACTGTTCCTTCAATCATGACAGGCTTAGGATTAGCAGGGTTAATGCTTAGATAATTGCGCAAATTAGTAAGATGCCAGTCAAAACTAGGTGCATTAGTGAGAACGCCATTAGGATTCTCGTAAACTTTCATGTGTCCGTTGGTAAATTCAATCACAGCATTATGTCCCCGAACATCATGTAGAGCAAAATGCATTGTCGGCAAGGAGCCTTTTAATTGAGGCATTCCTTTTCCCCAAACATGCACATTGATTAATGCCGATTTCATTTCATCGACATCAGCAAAATTACCTAAAATCCAATCCCCCATATCAATTACATTTAATGCTTTGGTAGCTGATTGAAAAACATTTGGATATTCAGCTCCAGGAAACCAAAGTCCGCCAACCGACAAACCTTCTTCATTCATCCCGTCTATACAAACATTCAATCCATAACAATCAGCAGCTACATAACCATATTTTGATCTCCATTCAAGACCTGGGCGACCACTCGGCGCATCAGACTGAAATTTTTCTTGACGAGAATGAAATCGCAATTGCGATTTCATATCAGCTCCCCACTCTAACGACCGTCCCACGATAATTACCCCGTCTTTACTCTTAATTTGAAAGTCGGTGCAGGCATTCACAGATTGACCAAACAATATCAGTGCAATTTGCAAAGCTATAGTTACTATTAGTCTTTTTCTCATTTTTACCATTTCCATAGGGAATAGAAGAAACAATTTTTGGGTATGCTAGGCTTAGTCGTTGCCCTGACAATTGTCAGGGGATAAAAATTTCGTCTCATTAACTAATGAATTTAGATAACGCTACTGGGCTAATTCTCAATAACAAGTATGAACTTCTTGAGCCTATTGGGCAAGGGGGTAAAAGTATTGTCTACAAAGCCCAAGATATAGAAACTAAAAAAATACTTGCCTGCAAAATATTGCTGCCTGAATTAATCAGTGATGAAGTAAATCTAAAAAGATTTCGACAAGAAGCGATTGCAGCTAAACGACTAGATCATTTCAATATCAGTTCGGTCAGTGACTTTGGCGAATGGCAAAACCAGCCATTTATGATTATGGAATTTTTTGAAGGGCTGCCCTTATCAGATCTAATTGACAACAAAGGCAAACTCTCCGTCAATCGTGCTCTACCTATATTTATACAAATAGCTAATGGCTGTGCTTATGCACATTCCAGAAATATCATTCATAGAGATTTAAAACCAAGTAATATAGTATTGATAAATCAAAATGAACAAAAAGAGATTGTAAAAATTATCGACTTTGGTATCGCCAAGATCATTTCCGAAACCACCATCGCTGGTACCAAACTAACTAAAACCGGTGACATATTTGGCAGTCCACTATACATGAGCCCTGAACAGTGTCTTGGCAAAGCAGCTGATCATAGATCAGACATTTATTCTTTAGGCGCCCTCATGTACGAAGTTCTAACCGGTAGACCTCCGCTTGAAGGTCCCACCGCCCTAGTGACTATATTCAAACACACTAAAGAAATGCCAGCAAAATTTGGCAATATAGGAATAGACCCAAAGTCCCATAAAGTTATTGAAGATATCATTTTTAAGTGTTTGGCAAAAGATCCAAAACATCGTTATCAAACCATGGAAGACTTAGAACAAGTCTGCTCCAAATTAGCCACCAATCTGCCAGGTCAAACATCTAAAGCATGAACTTAATACAAAGATCGTATTGAAATCCGGCAAATGTTATCATAGCAAGTTCTTCATTAGACATTACAAGCCTGTCCAAAGGACTTCCTATTGAATTCTGGCACTAAATACGATCATCCATCTTTTTCTGGCAAGCATCCATTTGAAATACTTGTTACATCCTTCTACGGAAAACTATCGATCATTATAATGGTCAGCGTTCTTCTGGAACTACTGCGCGCCTATTTTTATTCTGGTTTTGCCCGAGCAGAGTCTTGCTTCGTCGAAGGAGCAAGAGAAATGCTAGCGAATAAACAATACGTTGCTCCACTTTTTTACGGCGTTCCTTATTTCGATAAACCGCCTCTTCATTATTGGCTATTGATTTCTTTTTACAAAATAGTGGGTATTTCTCTTTTTGCCGCCCGTGCAGTATCTACTATTGCGGCTGTGGCTACTGTGTCCATTACAGCAATCTTTGTAAAAAAAATTCTCGGTACTAAAGTTGCTCTTTTATCAGCAATTGTGCTTACTACTACCATTGGCTTTTTTGAATTCTCAGCGGTGGCAATGCCCGATATGCTTTTATCGCTTTTTGAAAGCTTGTCCATTTTTTCTGCTTACATAATATTTTTTGATAATTCAAAACATCGACTTAGTTGGCTAATAATAATGGTTACTGCCTTTAGCTTCGGCTGGCTGACTAAAGGCCCAATTGCAATTATCATCCCCGGTATATCTATTATTTTTACTTTGCTGCTCTGCAAAAAATTTCCCTCTTTTTCTATCAAAGAAATTGTTATATCGTTGGCAATTTTTTTATTAGTTCTCGCCCCATGGCACATTGCCGTCTATAAGAACTACGGTATGTCAGCTTTTAATTGGCTCTATTTACAAGGCAATATAGGTAGATTTATTGGCCAGCACAATGCATATAACTTTGGTCACAAACCAACTTATATGCTCACAACACTTCTGGGCAACTTTTTGCCCTGGACTATTTTTCTAATTCCTGCCATCGTTCAACTGGTGATTTCTCTTTTTAGCAAAAAATATTCTTATGCCAATTCTAAATTTTTATTGCTTCTATTCGTCTGGTCAATCTTTAATACTTTAATTTTTAGTCTATCCAGTAGTAATTGGAATTATTACAGCTTACCAATTTACCCTGCCTTAGCCATAATCACTGCCCATTTTCTAAACGCATTAAGTGACAAATATTCTCATACAAAGATAAGAGCCATTTATATAATTATTGCCATTGGCTTTTTAATAGCAATGACAGTTTATACTTCAGTATTCTTGCCTATTAAAAGCAAACGAGATACTTATCTAAACTTTGCTCTTCAGGTAAAGAAAAGTCCCGTTAAGATACCCTTTTATTTTCATTTAGATCTCTTAGAGCAATCTCTGCTTACCGACTATGTTGCTTTTGAGAGCGGTCGCCTCCCTGTATATCGCGACCAAGAAACACTTAAAAAACTGCTGCTCAATTCCCAATCATTTATTGTTTTGATTCCCAAACGTAAATTTGAAGATCTGCAGTCAAGCTCCCATTCACAACTAAAAATATTAGAAACCGAATCATATAAATGGCTCAACTTTCCAGGTTGCAAACTGGTCAAAGAATCTGCCCCAGGAACACCTATTTCTGTAATCTTAGCAAGCTATAATCCTAAGCCCTAATAATGCTTCTGTTAGACTAATTGCACGCAATAGGCTTATATGAATTTTTTCCATCTTGCGCTAGCCATTATCATTTTTTCCTCTTCTTGCATTAACATTCAAGCAGCTCAGACGGCTTTGACTAGCAGCAAAAACTTATCAGAACTAACCAGTGAAATTCTGCTTAAAGAAATTGATCTTGAAAGATACTATCTAAAGTACAAAATTGCTGCCAATAAAGAACCCCGGTTGCGCGAGCTCAGATATTTCCTTGGACAGCAAGCCTCACTTGGGCTCTTCATGGCTGGCGACATAGCTACAATTAATGATACAGGCAAACATCTAGATTCACCCGAAAATATTTCAGTCAAAAGTCTTAAAGGCGCTATAAAAACAGAATTAATTGGTAGTATCATAGGCGGTGCCAGCTCCACATTCGAACTATGCTCCAATAGCTTTACAGCCTGGAAAAATGCAAAACACAAAAGAAATCCCAATAGCGTTAAACGTGTGATCAAATCACGTCTAGAAGAACTTAGTAATTTGCTAAACGAAAGAGAGATTTTGGTAGAGCAACAAAAAGCGAGTCCCGCCTATAGAATATTCGTCACCGAAAGCACACTATTAAAATGTTATCGAGATGCATGCTTAGCTGAATTCGCTCAAATTTATGCAGATTTAAAGTCTTACCAGTCAAGCGAAAACGTTTACTATTTCCTCAGCGCAGCTTATTATTCTCTTTATTCTGCAGCAGCAGGACTAGCTTACAGCGGTTTCCGAAATTCACAATATATAAGCCCTTCAATCGTGACCGGTATGATTGGCGATGGACTTTCAATTCTCAGTGCACCAGCCAGTTTTTTTTCAAAAAAGATTCTCAATGCATATTATTCCAAAAAGATATATAAACAATTTCACGAAAAAGTTTATGACATCGATACACTGAGTGATCGAGCCCTAACAGACTTGCACAATTGTGTTTTGCACTCAGAAGATGCAACATTAGCAAAAGCGGGTCCAGTTAGATTGAGACTAATGGCGTATGATCTCTGGTGCCAAAGATATGATGAGTACGTAAGCAAAGAGACAGAGCAACTAAGACGCTACAATAAAATAGCCTTGCAATCAGTAATTTTCGGTCCAATTATTTCCGGTTCATTTTTAGCCCAAGACTTGCTTGGAGCCGCAGCATACTATGGTAATAAAGATAGATTGAGAACTGCTAATAATTTAACTTTTGCCGGAGCCATTACAGCTGGAGCAGGTTCAGCCCTTGGAATTGGTGCCAGCACATGGTATTTCGTAGACGAAACACTAAATAAAAAACGACTCAAAAAAGAGCAGAAATTACCTGAGCAATTATTACAGCAACGTCTAAAAACGCTTGATGAAATTGAATTGATGGTAGGACACGGTAATAGTAATTGATCAAGAATTAGTAAAAAACGAGGACAATAAATACTGTCCTCGTTTGCCCCTGTGGATTGCGAGAGGAAAACTAACTACAAGAATGTCCGCCTGTGGTGGCACAACTCGATGTTTTAGTGTTTTCAGTTGGCATTTCTTGCTCTGCCCAAGAATCAAAGCCACCAGCTAATTCTTTTACTATGTAGCCTTTTTGAGCTAAAAATAAAGCAGCTCTAGTAGCAAGACTACATAGCAGGGAATAACAATATACAATTGTTGTTGCAGCAGGATTTAGCTTGGGTAAATAACTTTCCAACTCTTCCAAACTAACATTGACTGCCCCTGGGATGTGTTCTTTCGCAAATAATTCGGGTGTGCGCAAATCTATAATTTGCAGCTTTTCCCCTTTATCTAACGCAGCCTTAAGAGCATAAGGATTGCTATCAAAATTCAACTTGGCCTCAAAATATTCCACAGCCTTAAGCGATTCTTTCGTATTTATTTCAGTAACCATAATACCTCCAATATCTCCCCTTTTTAGGGCTCTTGTCATTGCCCTGCACTTATACTAGAATAGACTAGTATCCTTTTACAAGTAGGCACCAAAAAGTGGTATACTATCCAATTGGATACTATTACCCATTACTGGAAGAACTCTAATAGATTTATGTTTAATATTGAATCTTTTGAATGCCCGATTATGGCAACCATTGCCATGATTTCAGACAAATGGAAAATTCTAATAATTTACAGACTATGTAACGGTACCATGCGATTTAATGAGTTAATGCGTTCCTTACAAGGTATTACTCAACGTGTCTTAACCCAACAATTAAGAGAGCTAGAAGCAGACGGGCTTGTTAGCCGTAAAATTTATCCAGAAGTTCCACCTCGTGTTGAATACTCACTCACAAAAGTTGGACGGACCCTTTTGCCAGTTCTAGAAAAATTAGAAGAATGGGCGCGAAAACATTCTGGTGAGTTGATAGCCGCGCGCAACAAAGCTACAGCACAACTGGAAAAATTAAAAAATAGAGTAAAAGCATAATACTACTTATTCTCTTTGCGACCTAATCACCACCATGCCAGTCAGCCTCTGTATACATTTGTTCTTCTTCAGGATCATTTTCCACATAAAAAAGTATCAATTCATCAAGTTTCGTATTTCCACATTGTGGACAAATAACACTTTGTCCATCAACTTTGAAACGCGCACCGCAACGTTGACATTCATAATCTCCAGATTCTGGCATTTTCTGTTCGCCTTTCATTTTGGCTTTCATTCATCTGCCTCCATTACTTGCTGTATATATTTGTATTTAACGAGCCATGCTGTTACTTTGTAAAAGTTTTAAAAGAACTGTTTTTATTTCCGACATTGACTGCTGTCTGTCTTCCGGGTTCTTTTTTAACATTTTAAAAAGTAATGATTCTAATTCGTCAGGTATTTCTTTTCCAGGACGAAGGAATGGTAATCGTGACGGTTCTTCATTAACATGGCAATTCATTAATTCATACAATGATGATCCATTGAACGGAGTCGATCCAGATAATGCCTCGTAAAGAGCACATCCAAATCCGTATATATCACTGCGGGCATCTAATTTTTGTCCTTTGAAATGCTCCGGACTCATATAGAGAGGTGTGCCAAATAAATCACCTGTCTTACTTAATTTTAGATCCTCACTTTCAATGAGAAATTTCGCCATACCAAAATCGACCAACTTAACTAAATCTGTACCTTCATCGTTTTTGACAAGCATTATGTTTGAAGGTTTTAGATCTCGGTGAATAATATTTTTCTTGTGGGCTGCAGTCATAGCATCACAAACTTGTACAAAAATATCTAGCACACGTTTTAAAGAAAGTTGCTGCTGCTTGATTAATTCATCCAATCCCACACCATCGATATAATCCATAACCATATATGGTTGACCATCAGGAGTAACCCCAAAATCAAAAATGGTGATTACATTTGGATGACTTATTGCACTAGCAGTCTTAGCTTCTTGTAAAAATCTTTGTTTTTCTTTTTCTTCGGTTAAAGTCTGTTGCTGCAATAGCTTTATAGCCACAGTACGTCCAATAGCCAAATCTTTTCCCCTGTACACCATACTTACTCCGCCGGAACCCAGCATGTCTTCAATACTAAATCTTCCCGCAAGAATGACACCAGGTTTAATGGCTGGAAATGTTCCAGATGCAGATGGATTTGATTGTAGTGCAGATTGATGGATTGCCGATGGATTTCCTTGAACAGGCTTGATTTCATCCAAAATAGAACGCAATCGATCTTCCACTACACTGGCAGATAAATTCAGTTCAATTGCTATATCCTGTAATTTCATGCCCTTTTGAATGAGCTCTAGAAGCTTGACCTGTCCCTCATCTAAAAGCTTTGTTTGTCCATTTGGTGCAGGATTCTTCTCACCGCTGCTTACATTATTCTGTGCTCGCGCTGCCACTTGTGCCCGCAAAACGCGCTGCGCCACCCCGGGATCGAGCCAAGCGGCCCCTCTAGATACAGAATCTATAGCTGTACGTAATTCCTCTGCAGAAACATCTTTTAAACAATACCCATCTGCACCAGCCCCTAATGCAGCAAAAACAGTTTCATCTGATGAATCGCTCGTAAACATAATAATAGAAGTCTTTGGATGAGCACCTTTTATAAGCTTCGTAGCTTGTATGCCACTAATTCCAGGCAGGTTGATATCCATAAGTATTATATTTGGATCAAACTGGTCAGCTTGAGCTATGACTGAATCGCCGTCAATAGCCTCACCGACGATTTCTACATCAGGCATTTTTTCCAAAGTGAGACGAAGTCCCAATCGGGCGATATCATGATCTTCAGCAATTAAAACTCGATGTTTTCTTTCGTTCATATGTTAACGCAAACCCATTACAAGTTTACCAGTTCATCTAGATTTTCCATTACTTGAGCTAAAAGGCTTTTGACTGGCTCTACCAATTTCTCCAAAGAATCAAATTGTGATTGAAGCAAAGCATCTTCTAGCTTAGCAGCAGCAGCAGCAAGATTAGGGGCACCTATATAGCTAGCAATTCCCTTTAATGAATGTGCGTATCTCCGCGCTTCTTGAAAATCCTTATTTTCGATCGCACTTTCAATTTTACCTGTTGTGGAACCTTCTGTTTCAAGAAACCGTCTAGCAATAGTTAAATAAATACTCTTATCATTGAATCTTGCTATAGCTTCTGATATGCGTAATTCACCCAAACATTCTGGCAACTTATGTTCTGATTTTTCAGCATATTCATTCTTTTTAGCGATATTCTCTGGCAACGTCTCCATTTTTTTTGGCAACCATTTATGCAAAGTACTAAACAACTGGCTAAGTTCAAACGGCTTACCTATAAAATCGTCCATACCTGCTGAAAGTGCTCTCTGACGATCGGTTGGTAGAACATCAGCTGTCATAGCAATTACAGGTAGTCCTTTAAATTTTTCTTTTTTTCTAATTTGCTTGGTTGCCTCATAGCCATCCATTATTGGCATTTGCAAATCCATCAGAACAGCATCATATTTAGTACCATTCCCTTCTAGCTTATCTAAAGCTTCTTGTCCATTATTAGCAATATCGACAATAGCTCCAGCAGCTTGTAAAATTTCTATACCTACTTCTTGATTAACTAAATTGTCTTCAACTAATAAAAGTTTGCAACTAGCCAGTTGATCTTGAATCTGCTTATTTTTATCAGCACCGATAAGTACTGTATTCTTATGCATAGCCTTTCCTTGCCTGGAAGCGGAGACTACAGCATCCATTAAATCAGAGGCCGTAAGAGGTTTGGTAAGAAATCCATCTAATATTTCGTCAGCTTTTTCTACTTCCCCCAGAGCATCATGGCTATGCGACGTAAGTAAAATGCCTAAAGGATACCTATTATCACCACTCATACGTTTGATAGCATCAATGATTTTAATACCGTCTATATCTGGAATTTTCCAATCAGCGATAATTACATTGAATAAATTCTTTGTATCGAAAGCTTCTTTAGCAAATTTTATGGCTTCTGCCCCAGTTGAGGCTTTGGTAACTACCCATCCTAAAGATGTGGCAATTGAACCAACAACATCTCTAGCTGTTGCATTGTCATCAACAACGAGAATTTTCATATGCAGCGGTAACTGACTTACAGATGATTTGCTAATAAGCAGTGGTTCCTTTGGCTCGAACAGAATAACGCTAAATTTAAAGCAACTACCCTTACCAGGTGTAGATTCGACAACCATCTCTCCGTTCATTAAAGATACAAGTTTACGACTAATAGCTAAACCTAGACCTGTCCCACCAAAACGTCGTGTCGTTGACGTATCTGCTTGAGAGAAAGCTTCAAATACATGTCCCAATTGCTCCTCAGTCATACCAATGCCAGTATCACTGACTAAAAACTGCAATTGGATTTTACCGTCTTTTTTATCTTGCAATTTCACGGAGAGAACAATCTCACCTTTTTCAGTAAATTTGATAGCATTCCCAGTCAGATTCAAGAGCACCTGTTGCAATCTTAGAGGATCACCATTGAGTTGTGCCGGAACGCTCTCATCAATTGAAAAAAGAATTTCTATGTCTTTATCACTAGCATTGACTGAAAGTATTGTTGCTAGATTGTGCAATAGTTCATCAAGTCTGAAATCAACATTTTCAAGCTGTAATTTACCTGCTTCAACTTTTGAATAATCTAATATGTCATTTATAATCGCTAGTAAAGATTTTCCCGAAGTTTCTAACTTGCGAATATAGTCAGCTTGACGCTCTGTTAACTGAGTTTGCTGCAACAAATATGCCAAACCAATAATGGCATTCATTGGTGTACGAATTTCGTGACTCATATTTGCCAAGAAACGACTCTTATATTCGTTTGCAATTTCTGCAGCCTCTTTTGCTTGTTCTAATTCAACCGTTAGTTTACGTAACTCTTCCGCGTATTTTGTTAGACTATCCTGCGTTTCTTTTAATCGTTGCACTTCTGTACAGATTGCCAAAGCGGTAGTATTAAAAACTTTAGCTAGAGTACCGATCTCATTTTTTACCCGCACTTGATTGCGGCTTGTATAGTCTCCTTTTTCCAGATCCTTTGCTTGATCCACAAGCTGCAGTGTTGGTTTTACAACTGCTTCAAAAGTCTTCAACAAAAGAAGTAGCACTACAAAGGCCGCTATTGCTGCCAGAAGTAACTCGGCATTTATCCAAAGATCGTATCGTTTCTCTATTCTCGCTGCTTCATCTTCTATGCGCTTATCCAATTTAGTCATAAATTCTTGAATAGGCTGCATGATTTCAGCTTTAGCATGCAGATACTCATCCCCAGATAATAAATTGATAGCTAGATTCGCATCAGGTTTTTTGTGAATTGTATAATTGCCTCTATCGTCTAAAAAGAGTCCTTCGCGGGCATTGAAAGCTTCTTTTTCTAATTTCACTAAGGCATCTGATCTGAGTTTTGCCGATTCTAAAAGTGTTGATTCTTCAGGAGTCAAATTTAACGTTGACAATCCCACATAAAAACTGGAAGGTGGTCCATAATCACCTTTCTTTTTGATCTTGCCTAATATTTGGTCCCAATAAGTAGTCGAATAATCTTTGGGGCGAGGCAATTTGCCCTCTCTAATACCGAGAATTTCGTGAAAATTTTCCAAAAATTCTTTTTTTCCGGTTATGGCATATAATCTAGCCATAATAGTTAACTGATCAGAGCTTTGTTTGAGTTGGTGTGCCAATTTAGTCGCGAGAAAGCGATTTTGTTCGCTAGCAACCAACATATGTTGTGCTTCTTCTTGTTTTTCATTGACAAAAACTAGCAACGCCATAAATACTAGTGCCAAAGCAAAGAATGCGAAATATAATCTTCTAATACTCACTCTTCGCCCAACCTTTAACCAAGCATTTGATAAGCGCCGCCAGATTATAGCCCTCTATTCATACATATAAAATTGTCAAGCAATCTTTCCCGCCCCAATTAGATTTTACGATTTAATAATTTCCAAGGCTATAATCTAAATATGCCCCAATAAACAAGAATTTGCCCTATTTACTCTTATAAATTCGAATTACAAACATGCGTCGTATTGTATTTATAAGTCTGGCAATAGCGATTAGTCTTTTAGTCCCATTCGCACAGGCTCAATCAAATAATAACGTTTGGCATAATCAGTTTTTGCCTCATGGTTACTGTTTGCAATGGAATCCTGCCCTTATCTGGACTATGGTACTGGCAAATTTAGGCATCGCTCTTGCGTACTTCGCTATTCCCATAGCACTTTGGTATTTTGTAAGACATCGAAAAGATATCCCCTACCCCTGGATTTTTCGTCTTTTCGGTATGTTCATTATTGCTTGCGGAATTACCCATTTAATGAACATTATTACTTTTTATCAGCCTCTCTATTGGCTAGAAGCAATAGCAGATGCTTACACCGCTGTTATATCTCTAGTTACTGCCGTAGTTTTATGGCCTTTAATTCCAAAAGCTCTGTTGTTAAAAAGTCCAAAAGAGCTTGAAGAGGCAAATGACAAATTACAACAAGCCATTCGCGAAAGTAAAGAAATTACAGCTGAATTACAAGCCCAGGCAGAATTACTTAATCTTGCTCATGATGCAATTATGATGTGCAATTTAGACGGAATCATTCATTATTGGAACCCAGGAGCAGAGGAAACATACGGATATAAAGCTAAAGAGGCTATAGGAAAAGATTGCTATGCCCTACTTAACACTCAATTTATAACCCCACGTAATGAAATCGAATGCGACCTTATTAATAAAGGTCGTTGGGACGGAGAATTAATAAACTACAGGGCAGACGGACAAAAAATAATAGTTGCTAGCCGGCAAGCACTAAAACAAGACGCAGAAGGATACCCATTTGCAGTTTTAACTATAAGCATCGATATAACTGAGCAAAAAAAAGCAGAAGAAAGACGCCTTACCATGGCAGAAATGGAAAGATCGAATGCAGAATTGGAGCAATTTGCAGCAATTGCCTCACATGATTTGCAAGAACCTTTAAGGGCTGTAGCTGGCTGTTTAACAATATTGCAAAAGACTCATAGTGATAAATTAGATCCCAACGCCGAAGAATTAATACATTATGCTGTAGACGGTGCAGTCCGCATGCGGACTTTAATCAACGACCTTCTTTCACTCTCTCGCGTCGGCAGCGATGGAGGAGAATTTACTCCCACCGATTTAAATCAAACACTAGAATCAGCATTACACAATTTAGCTGTGCCCATTGAAGAAAGATATGCACAAGTAACTCATGAAAACTTACCCACCGTTTGGGCAGATAAGACCCAAATGACTCAACTATTCCAAAACCTAGTTAATAATGCTATTAAATTTTGCAATGACAAAACTCCTGAAATTCATATTGGCGCCAGTTATAATAATGACAAATGGACAATATCGGTAAAAGATAATGGTATTGGTTTTGAGCAGCACTACGCAGATAAAATATTTCAGCCCTTCAAACGTCTGCATGGAAGAGACAAATACCCAGGCACAGGTATCGGATTGGCTATTTGCAAAAGAATTATAGAAAGACATAGTGGAGTGATTTGGGTAGAGTCGGAAATTGGAAAGGGCACTACCTTCTATTTCAGTATCAAGGACACAGGTGAACAAAATGATGGCTCAACACAATAAACCTATACAAATTTTATTGGTAGAAGACAATCCCGCTGACATACTCTTAACCAAAGAAGCTTTATCAGATACTAAAATCCCATATCACATGCAAACAGTAGGTGATGGACTACATGCTATGAGACTATTACGCCGTGAAGATAAATATGCCGATGCAAAAAAACCAGACATTATTTTGCTTGATTTAAACTTACCCGTTAAGGATGGACGTGAAGTACTGGCAGAGCTAAAAGCGGATAAAAATCTACGACACATTCCCGTTATAGTTCTAACTACATCCAGTCGAGACACTGATATTAATACCGCATACGGACTTAATGCAAATTGTTACTTGGTCAAGCCCATTGACTTCAATGATTTCTGCACAGTCATCAAAGGAATAGAGAATTTTTGGTTCAATATGGTTGCGTTACCATCAAACTAATTGTATAAAAACATTCACGGAAACGATGAGTTTAGATCAACTAAAAAAGAATAGCACTGCAAATGGATTCATTGCTTCTTTTTTCTCGGCTTCCGCTGCCGCCGCAGCAGTTTTAGATCAAAGTTTATGGTTTATCTTGCTAATGTGGATCTTGGCTTGCTACTTTCTACTAACAGCTCTCCAAATATCAAAATTCCAACATGCTTATGACGCACCTCACACTGCTGTAATTCCGGACATAATAAAAGAAATTATGGACGTAAAAGAAGCAAGAGAACAAGATGGTCGTTTCTTTTATTCCGGCAAACTTAAAGAAAAAGCTGATACCACTTACAAAATACTTGCTCATGCTTTTGCAAAAAGGGCGATTCCCATGTTGCAAGATACATGGCAAGGAGAACTAATTATCCTGGTTCCGGGACAATTAGAAAAACTCTTGCCTCATACTAAAACACGTCCACTTACTCATTTTGTGTTAGCAATTTTGACTGTTATAACTACAACTTTTGCTGGAGCAATACATTCAGGTTACCAATCGATTTTCGGCATGTCCGAACTCCTTGCTGGTCTTTCTTACTCAATACCTTTGCTGGCTATTTTAGGTATACATGAACTCGGTCATTTTACCGTGGCACGGTTGCATGGCATGCGTGTCACACCGCCATTTTTTATTCCCGTGCCATTTGGATTGGGAACTTTGGGTGCCTTTATCCAGGTCAAATCGCCACCGGTAAATAGAACTAGTTTATTTGATATGGCAATAGCAGGTCCTTTAGCAGGATTTATAGTTGCCGTCCCAGTACTAATATTTGGGTTAAAAACTTCAACAATTCTACACCCTGCGCACCCACAAGTATTGATGACCGGCAGCTTCTGGGATAAGACACCTGTTTCCGGTTCTCTTCTTCTCACTTTACTTGCTAATATTGCCCGCGGTGGCGCTGTTCACTATGGAGATCTTCTCATCTTAAGCCCATTGGCTTTAGCTGGCTGGATAGGTATGTGGGTAACGGCCTTCAATTTATTGCCGATAGGACAATTGGATGGAGGACATGTTTCTCAAGGTATGTTTGGCAGTAAGTGGTGCGTGATATTAACTAAAGTAGCTATGGTTTTATTAGGTCTTGGTGCAATATTTATTTGGCCCGGCTTTCTAGTCTGGCTATTTGTTTTATATTTTATTGCCGGTTCAGTAGTGCCCCCCTTAAACGATTTGACACACATTACTAAATGGCGATTCGCCTTGGGTTGCTTTGCACTGTCGCTAATATTATTGATATTTCTCCCGGTGCCGTATTTAGGCAACAACTAATGACAATTGGTTGTTGCACACCGGGCTTCTGAAGATTTTTCAGTTACTTTATTCCAAGGCATCTTTGCCAGCATAATAGCCATGCCACATGTATTAGTAATCGCTGAAACAATCATACCCAGAGCCACAAAAGCAGACAAACAAATCCAATTGGCACTGACAGTATAAGCAAGCACAATACCAATAAGAATCAGTAGACCAGCTGTAAATCTCACTTGACGTTCAAGTGACCAAGCATTTGTCAGTTCATGTTCAACTGGATATCCAGCTGCAATCCATGCCTGCAAGCCCCCTTTAAGCACATTGGTCTTTTCAACACCAAGCTGAGATAATTGTTCAGCCGCCTTATGAGCTCTATTACCAGATTGGCAAATCAGATAAGCTGGAATGTGCTTTTCGATCATTTTACTTTTTTCATGAATTAACGAAAGGGGTATTGACTCAGATCCCTTTATTCGCATATTTTTATACTCAAAAGGTTCACGCACATCTATCAACTGATATGGTCGCTCTTTAGTAATATTCATCCACAGTTCATCCGGTTTGCATTCGTTTGTTCCTTGGCTCATTGTTTTTACCCCGCTTAGCTTTAATCTCATGGAGATTTACCATTTTCGTTTCCAAAAACCAGGTATCATTAGTCTATTGTGCTGCTTTTGTCTCAGATTGGCATGGCTATCAGGACTGATCCACCAATCAGTCTTCCGGATGAGATTAAAATGAGAATCAAACCTAGGGATTATTTTGTTTTTTCTGTAAAATACTTACTATACTAGCTACGTTTATCAGCATCCCCGCATTTATCATCCACAGACTATTAGACTTTCTTTCTGTCTTATTATTTAGTAATTACTAATGCCTTCATCATCACCAATTAATGCACCACATTCGATGGCACCTCCTACTGACGATCCGCGTTGGCGATTGGTTGACACAACTATGAGACATTACGGATATGCGCCAAACGCTCTAATTGAAACTTTGAGAATAGTGCAAGAATCGTTTGGATACTTAGATGCTATTGCTATGAAATATATAGCCCGTAGCCTCAGGATGCCTCTTAGCAAAGTCTATGGGGTTGTTACATTCTACGGGCTTTTTCGTTTAAAGCCTCCAGGGGAACACACCTGTACAGTTTGTTTAGGTACTGCTTGTTATATCAAGGGTGCTAAAAATCTATTAGATGCGGTCAAACTTTGCACAGGTCTTTTGCTAGGACAAACTTCCGCTGACAACAAAATATCTTTATTGTCTTGTCGTTGTTTTGGTGCTTGCGGCATAGCACCTGCGGCAATTCTTGATGGTCAAGTAATTGGCAATCTTAATTCTAGTGAAATGGAAAAACATATAAGAAAATGGACAGTTTCTAAATGAGATAATTGCTTATGAACGCCAATAATCTAAATAATTCAAAGGCACAAACAATTCGCAGCAACGACGATCTTCTTCTATGCGCTGAACGTGAAAAAGATAGACAAGCTCAGTACAAACAAAATCTTTTTGTCTGCATGGGGACCGCCTGTCAGTCTTGCGGCAGTACGGAAGTATTAAAAGCCTTATCTAGTCGCATAAAAGACCTTGGGCTCGAAAAAGACTATTTAATATCACCCGGTGGCTGTCAAGGAAACTGCTCTCAAGCTCCTCTTGTATCAGTACACCCTCAAAACGTTTTGTATCAAAACATCTCACCTCAAAACACTAACGATATTATTGGTAGCTTAAAAGGCTCACCCATTAAAGAATTATCTTGTGACAATCAGTCCTCTTTTTTCGCCAGACAAACACGTATAGTCACCGAATATAGAGGGCTATTAAATCCTGAACGTATCGAAGACTATATAGCAGTCGGCGGTTTTTCATCGTTACTCAAAGTTCTGACCCAAATGTCTCCCTCCCAAGTAATTCAAGAAATCACTTGCAGTGGTCTACGCGGACGTGGCGGAGCCGGCTATCCTACCGGATTAAAATGGAGCACTGTCGCTAAAGCAAATGACAGTCAAAAATATGTTATTTGCAATGCCGATGAAGGCGATCCTGGTGCTTTTATGAATCGCAATGTATTAGAAGATTATCCATACAAAATACTTGAAGGAATGACTATTGCCGGCTACGCTGTTGGCGCAAATCAAGGCTATGTTTATGTAAGGGCTGAATATGATGTCGCCGTAAAAAGAGTAGAAAATGCTATCAAAAATATGCAACGTTTGGCATTATTAGGTAATAGTATTGGAAATACTTCTTTTAACTTCAATCTGGAGGTACGCGTTGGCGGTGGAGCATTTGTTTGCGGAGAAGAAACAGCTTTAATTGCTTCAATAGAAGGAGGACGTGCTTTACCTTCGCCTCGTCCGCCATACCCAGCTGAATCTGGTCTATGGGGGCATCCAACGCTAATAAATAATGTTGAAACCTATGGTCATATTGCACCTATTATTCGTAATGGATCTCAATGGTTTGCCAATATCGGCACTCAAAAAAGCAAAGGTACCAAAACTTTTGCTTTAAGTGGATGCATTAAGAATACTGGACTTGTCGAAGTAGCATTAGGCACAACTTTGCGAGAAATGATTTTTGATATCGGTGGAGGAGTACCAGAGGGACGCAAATTTAAAGCCGTACAAACCGGTGGCCCAGCCGGTGGCTGCATTCCAGAATCACAACTTGATGCTTCTATCGATTACGAATCATTGAAAAGTCTGGGCTCGTTTATGGGTTCAGGTGGCATGATAGTTATGGACGATAGTTCATGCATGGTAGATGTTGCTAAATACTTTATGCAGTTTTGTGCAGCTGAATCTTGCGGCAAATGCATACCTTGTCGTGTCGGTACAGTACATATATATGATTTGCTCAATAAAATAACAAAAGGTGAAGCTTCTCTAGAAGATTTATCCCAACTGGAATCTCTATGCGATGTTGTCCAAAATACTAGCCTTTGTGGCTTGGGGCAAGGCGCACCAAATCCGGTATTAAGCACTTTGCACTTTTTCAAAGATGAATATATAGCCCATATTGTCGATCACATTTGTCCTGCAGGGGCTTGCGGACCAAAGGGACAAGATCTAAGGAGACCAGCATGCGTGTTGTAACACTTACCATAAACGATCAGCTTTTAAGTGGACGTGATGACGAAACAATTTTGCAAGTAGCAAAAGCTCATAACATACAAATCCCTACACTTTGTCAGCTCGATGGTTTATCTACCTGGGGAGGGTGCCGCCTTTGTCTTGTCCACATTCATGGCAGTGATAAATTATCACCAGCCTGTGTGACCAAAGTCACTGAGGGTATGGTAGTAGAAACCGAATCAGAAAGATTGAACAAATATAGACATACAATAGTAGAAATGCTTTACACAGAAGGCAACCATATATGCTCTGTTTGTGTCTCCAATAACAATTGTGAATTACAAAGTACCGCTCAAAACTTAGGCATCGATCACATATCATTGCCATATCTATATCCAAGTCGTACTGTAGATGCTTCGCACGAAAGATTCGTATTTGATCCTAATCGCTGCATACTCTGTACTAGATGTGTCCGCGTCTGTGACGAAATCGAAGGAGCACATACCTGGGATGTTGCCGGTCGTGGAATCAATTCGCATTTAATTACTGATTTAAATGAAGCCTGGGGCGAATCCACAAGCTGTACCAGCTGCGGTAAATGTGTAGAAGTCTGCCCAACTGGTTCTTTGTATGAAAAAGGAAAAGCCGGCGGTGAAATGGTTAAACATGCCGAATTTCTAACTTATATTGAGGAAATGCGGAAAAATCACAAATGAACAACAAAAAAACACTCGCTACAGTTTGGCTCGATGGTTGTTCAGGATGCCATATGTCAATACTCGATATGGATGAACGTCTCCTCGAATTACTTACTCATGTAGATCTTGTTTATAGCCCCTTGGTAGATAATAAAACATTTCCTGAAAATGTTGACATTACTCTGGTTGAAGGAGCTGTAAGCAGCGATGAAGACTTGCATAAGATCAAAATGATCCGCGAAAAAACAAAGATTTTAGTCTCACTGGGTGATTGTGCTGTCACTGCTAATGTCCCTTCCATGCGCAATCCTTTAAGCGTCGGCGCAATTCTTGAAAGGGTTAGTGATGGCTCCGTGATACGGCAGCCGGCTGATGTGCCATTACTATTGGCAAATGCTCAACCAGTTCACAAC
This sequence comes from Candidatus Melainabacteria bacterium, assembly GCA_027451745.1. Lineage (GTDB taxonomy): Bacteria > Cyanobacteriota > Vampirovibrionia > Obscuribacterales > Obscuribacteraceae > JABDBL01. Next base: position 10,298 of record DAIDIP010000002.1, on the reverse strand, counting down.
TATGTCAAAGTCGATGTCTTCGTTCCGGGCTGCCCTCCATCAGCCAATGTAATACATTCCATACTTATGGATCTCTTATCTAATAGAAAGACTAATATAAATAAAATAACTAGATTTGGTGCTTAGGCATATATGGGCAAAGAAATAATTATTGATCCAGTCACTCGCATTGAAGGACATTCCAAAATAACTATTCACTTGGATGATGCCGGGCAAGTAGAGCAAGCTTTATTTCACGTAACTCAGTTACGGGGTTTTGAAAAATTTGTTGAAGGCCGCCCATTCCATGAAATGCCGTCTATAATGTCTCGCATATGTGGGATTTGTCCAGTAAGCCATTTGATAGCATCGGCTAAAGCTTGCGATATGCTTATGTCTGTACGCATTCCCCCTGTTGCTGCCAAACTGCGTCGGATCATCAATCTAGCTCAAATCGCCCAATCGCATGCTTTGAGTTTCTTTTATTTATCTTCTCCGGATCTATTATTAGGTATGGATGCTGATATTAGTGAAAGGAGTATTGTCGGTGTAGCTCGAGCTAATCCGAGTTTAGCTCGCAACGGCATTAAGTTAAGACAAATCGGCCAACAAATCATCGAAATGCTCGGCGGCAAACGTATACACCCTGGTTGGGTAGTAGCCGGCGGCGTCAACAACCCTTTATCATCAGAACACCGCAACCAAATTCTTGCCATGCTTCCAGAAGCAATTACAATTGCCGATTCTATGGTTTCTTGGTTCACAAATCAACTTGGCCGTTTCAAAGAAGAAATATCGGTATTTGCCAATTTCCCAACTTTATACATGAGCCTCATAGGCGAACATGGTGAATTAGAAACTTATGACGGTTGGCTGCGATTAGTCAATGATCACGATACTCCTGTAGTAGATCGCTTAAATCCAATTGATTACAAATCAATCATCGATGAAGCAGTTACTATGCACAGTTATTTAAAATCACCTTATTACAAGCCACTGGGCTACCCTGGCGGAATATATCGTGTTGGACCATTAGCACGCCTGCATATTGCTTCGTCCTGCGATACTGAGTTAGCAGATAAAAGCTTGGCTATCTTCCGTCAACTTGATCACAAAAGCTCTTTCCATTATCATTATGCACGGTTAATTGAAATTGTTTATGCTTTTGAAAAAATTCAACAATTGCTCAATGAAAAAGATATTCTTGATGACCATGCAAGAGCACATGCAGAACCCAATGCTCATGAAGGATTTGGTGTAGCCGAAGCACCACGCGGAACATTAATGCATCACTACCGCATTGATGATAATGGCTTGATCACATATTGTGATCTTATGATTGCTACAGGACACAATAATCTTGCTATGAATAAAGGCATAACCCAAACTGCCAAACACTACATCAAAGATGGCTCTCTGTCCGATGGCATACTTAATCGCATTGAAGCCGTTATAAGAACATTTGATCCTTGCCTAAGTTGCTCAACACATGCTTTTGGGGCGATGCCTTTGCATATTCAATTAATGGCTTCTGACGGTACTCTACTAGATGAAACCAAAAGATAATTTGTTGTTGCGCAAATGGCTGTTGATTGGCTATGGTAATTCAATAAAAAGCGACGATAGATTTGGCTTAGAAATTATACAACAATTACAGAACATTCTTCCCAATAATAGTGTTGACTTCATTACCACTCATCAATTACTACCCGAATTAGCCAAAGTAATAAGCCTGGCTAAAGGAGTCATTTTTATTGATGCCAGCGTATCATTGCCACCAGGAACATTTGAATGTCTTGAAATCAAACCAGCATCAAATACTAAAACAACCATAGCCCTAGGACATTTCTTAACACCAGAAATTTTGCTCCAACACACTCATTCTCTTTACGCACATGTTCCACAAAGTTGGCTATATACAGTAGGAGGGGAACATTTTTACTTTGGTGAAGAACTATCTTCAACAGTAAAAGCGATGCTACCAATTGTAATAAAAAAAATCTGCCAAAGAATAAACAATCAGTCAATTTTATAGACTTAGCAAATACGTGGCAATTGCTCGCCAGAAAGTAAATCTACAATTCGGTTACCACCAATTTTGGAACGTAGAACAACTCTACCAGGATGGTCAGCAACTACTCGGCCAATCATCATACAACCTGATGCTGCTTCATGCTTACTCATGATAGAAACAATCTCTTCAGCCATATTTGCCGTTACCACAGACACTAAGCGTCCTTCGCAAGCTACGTATAGAGGATCTAATCCTAGTATTTCACAAACTGCTTTTACTTCTTGATGTATGGGAATAGAATCTTCTCTAATCTCGATCCCCACATTCGACGCATTAGCTATTTCATTCAACACTCCCGCCAAGCCACCACGAGTAATATCACGCAAACAATGAATTTTTTCATATCCCTCTTCGTTGCTATCGTTTAATATTGACCACACTAAATTATGCAAAGGATAACTATCACTTTCAATCGTTGTTTCAAGATCAAGCCCCTCACGACTTGCCATAATAGCTATGCCATGCCTGCCAATATCACCGCTAATTAAAACACAATCGCCTGCTTGAGCTCGTTTAACAGATGGGGCAGGAAATTTTTCCACGATACCAATGCCAGTAGTAGTTATAAATAATTTGTCTGCAGCTCCTTTATTAACCACTTTGGTATCAGCAGTAATAAGCTTTGTTCCTGAGTTCAAACAGGCTTGCTGAAAAGATTTTACGATCTTCTCTAAATCTGCAATAGGCAAACCTTCTTCCATAATAAAAGCAGCACTAAGACATAATGGTCTCGCCCCGCGCATAGACAGATCGTTTATTGTTCCATGAACAGCGAGTGAACCTATATCACCACCAGGGAAAAATATTGGTGAAACCACATAAGAATCTGTAGTCATAGCAATATTAGCCCCAGCAATATTAATTAGTGCTGCATCTTCCAATTCATTTAAAATATCATTTCCTAGAACAGGTAAAAAAATATTCTCTATTAGCCGAGTAGTCATTCTGCCGCCACTGCCATGACCAAGTTTAACTATGTTCTCGCTACCAGATGGCATTAAACAAGACAAATCGAATGATTGAGTCAACTCAGACAAGACTTAAATCTCCTTCTTGCTTAACTTGCGTTTTTCCAAACTTATAATATGTTGCACAAGTGCCTTCTGATGAAACCATAGTTGCCCCCAAAGGATTTTCAGGTGTACATTCTTTACCAAAAGCACTGCATTGCCAAGGCTTTTTCAGACCTTTTAAAATTTCACCACTAATACACAAAGATGATTCTTGTGTATTTACTGCTTCAACTAGAAATTCTTTTTCAGCATCGTATTCCTTGTAATTTTCATTCAATTTATAGCCACTCTTAGGAATGGCACCTAAACCACGCCATAGACGATCGCCTTCTTCAAAAACTTCATGCAAAATATTTTGTGCACTTTTATTACCTGACACCGACACAGCACGAGCATATCGATTTTCGGCAAATGCTTTACCACTTTCTAATTGTTTTACACAATGCAGAACACCTGTCAAAATATCAATAGGCTCAAAACCAGATATAACTATAGGCACATTATAGTGCTTGCTTATCTCCTCATATTCTTTCCAACCCATTACAGAACAAACATGTCCAGGTCCAAGAAAAGCCTGCACTTGATTCTCCGAAGAATCCAAAATGGCCGCCATTACTGGCGGAACAGTAACATGTGAACATAACAAAAAGAAATTTCTGATATTCAATTTTTTTGCTTGATGCACTGCCATAGCATTTGCTGGCGCAGTAGTTTCAAAGCCAACCGCAAAAAACACTACACGTTTATCAGGATTATTTCTAGCTATATTCAAAGCATCAAGTGGCGAATAAACTGTTCGTATCTCCGCACCTTGTGCTTTAGCTTGCAAAAGATCGCCCTTATCGCCTGGAACTCTGAGCATATCTCCAAAAGAACAAAAAATAGTGCCAGGCGTCCTTGCAATAGCAATTGCTTTATTAATCAATTCCATAGGGGTTACACATACCGGACAGCCCGGTCCATGCAATAGCTCGATTTGCGCAGGTAATAAGTCTTCCAAACCATATTGCAAAATAGTATGTGTTTGACCACCGCATACTTCCATAATTTTCCATGGTTTACTTGTGATTCTCTTAATTCGAGAAGACAAATTTTGGGCTAATTTCAGATCACGAAATTCGTCCAAATACTTCATTTCTCACCAACCTTGGCCGCGTCAACATCGTTAATAAATTCGTCCATCTCACCACTTGCTGCCAGTATTTCATAAGTTTCCTTTGCTTCTTTTTCGTCTATTACGCTAATAGCAAAACCCACGTGTACGAGCACATAATCACCAGCACTTGCGTCTGGAGTATATTCAAGACATGCTGTTCTACGAATTCCTCCAAAGTTTACTTTAGCCATCTTTAAATCATCTACAATGACTATACTTTCAACGAGCCCAGGAATCGCTAGACACATAAATCCATCCTCGTATTATCCAGAACCACGCGCTGCCTTTCATCATATGATAGAGCATCAACTTTAGCTAAAGCAACCATAGCTTGTCCAAGTGACAAACCACCATCGTTAGCTGGTAACTGCCGTGGAAACAACACTTTAAAACTGGCTTGTGATAGTACGTTTTCCAAATAATGCATTAACAAAGTATTTTGAAAAACACCCCCGCCGAAACATATAACATTTATGCCCGTTCTTTTCCTAATCTCAGAACAAACATATAAAGTTGCATAGACTATCGTATAGTGAAATTTTGTCGCAATCACGTTTTTCTGTACACCATTACAATAATCTAAAAATGCTTGATCAAGAATTCGAGCCGGGTCGACTACCATCATATCGCCATCGCTGACTAGAAATTCATAGATATTCTCTCTATTACACTCAATCGACCCAGATGCCGACTTTGCCACGGCTTCTAATTCAATTGCTGCCTGCCCCTCATAACTAGCCTGCCAACATATATTCAACAAGGCAGACATCGCATCAAAAAGCCGTCCACAGCTAGATGTAAAAGGACAATTTATTTGCCTTTCAATTTGCTGTTTGATCAAATCAATAGTCTTTTGACCAAATTTATCAGTTATTTCATCAATAAATCTTCGATAATTGTCGCTTCTGCTACTTGCAACAATATAGCTTAAAGCCATTCGCCAAGGCTCTTTAATTGCTTGCATTCCGCCTGCTAGCGGTACCTCTTTGAAGTGTCCCACTCTTTGGTAATCACTATAAGTAGAAAGCAAAAACTCTCCACCCCATAATTTACCATCGTCACCATATCCAATCCCATCAAATGAAACCCCGATAACTGGTTCAGTTATATTATTCTCCACCATACAGCTTACAATATGAGCATGATGGTGCTGCACAGCCATAGCTGGTAAATTGTTCTCTTGGGCGTACTGCTGAGCCAATTTACTAGAAAGATAATCTGGATGCTTATCGTAAGCTATAAGTTGAGGCTCAAAATTTAGCAGTTTTTTATAAACCTGATAAGTCGATCGAAAATGCTCTTGCGTCTCAATATTTTCTAAATCACCAATATGCTGACTAACAAAAGCATTTTCATTTTTCACCAAACAAAAGGTATTTTTTAAATGTCCACCAAAAGCAAGCACATTCAAATTAGCTTTTGTCGGCAATTCAATCGGCGAAGGCGCATAACCTCTTGCTCGTCGCAAAATCAATTGTTTGTCATCATTAAAGCGTAAGACTGAATCATCATAGCGAGAATATATTCGCCTATCATGAGACAGGAAAGCATCAGCTATACTTTCCAAATTTAATATTGCCTCTTCATCGCTAATTGCTATAGGTTCATCGATTTTATTCCCGCTCGTCGCAACAACAGGTTTTCCATAATCATTTAGGATCAAACTATGTAAGGGCGTATATGGAAGCATTACGCCAAGAGATTCGATCCCTGGTGCTAAATTGTCCGACAATGTACAACCATCTAGGCGCTTCAGCAGCACAATTGGGCGCCGGACTTCTTGCAAAGCTTGTTCTTCAACAGCGGAAACCAAACAATGTTGCCTCACCATTTCAATATTAGCCATCATAACTGCCAATGGTTTATGAGGACGCGATTTTCTACTCCTTATTTTTCTGATAGCACTTTCCTGAAAGGCATCACAAATTAAATGGAATCCACCCAAGCTTTTCACACCTACAATTTTTCCATTTTTTAATTCTTCTAAAACCAGCTCTAAACTATCCTGTCCCTTGACGCTAAAAAATCCGTCTCCATCTTTTCTTATAAAAGACAATTGGGGCCCGCATTTAGCACAGGCATTTGGCTGAGCATGAAAACGACGATCGCTAAAATCATCATACTCGTTTTGACATTCTGCGCACATCTTGAAGCTTTTCATAGTTGTATTTTGTCTGTCATATGGCAAAGAATCTATGATCGTAAAACGAGGACCACAGTTAGTACAATTTATAAAGGGGTACCGAAATCGTCTATTTTTATCGTTAAATAATTCACTCAAGCACAAATTGCATGTCGCCATATCTGGTGGCACAAAATAATGCTGCTCGATATTTCTACTGGATAGCATTTGATCGAAACTAGGCAATATCTCAAAAATCGGTTGTCGCGCGAAATCTTCTTCAACATTAGCCTCGACATCCAGCCATTTAATCTTCAAGCTCTTTATTTCTGAAAGTGGCGGAGCCTGCTCTTGTAATTGCTCAATAAAAAGTTCCAATGCATAACGACAACCTGTGGCTTCTACCTCGACAGAACCTAATTGGTTGCGCACATACCCAAAAAGTGAATGCCGTATTGCAAGATTGTATACAAATGGCCGAAATCCGACTCCTTGAACAATACCGGAGATCGATAGACGAATTTTGCTTATTGCTGTGTTCATGTTAATCTCACCCAACAGCAACAAGCATACTAATTTTGCCTGGATGTATTAGTAAGCGTGTCTAATAATCTGCATGAAAATGGTTGTCAGCAAACAGAATATAAATCATTCTTTTTTATAAAACATAGACGCCGGGTGAAACCGGCGTCTTCAGGCTCGAGGCTAATGCCCGGGTGCCTGCTGCCCAAGAAGATTTGTTTTTAACCATTCTTCATTGGGTTTCTTTCAGTATCATTATCGCTTACCGGGAACACAGAATCATCAATCTTAAGGATGAATGCAGAACAGGCAACACCTAATGTTTATAAAGACCAATAAACTCGAACATAATCTTCACCTTCAGAAGGCTTAATTTCTAAATTACCTTTATGTGATTTATGAAGTTCTTTTCCTATTCTTACTGCCAGCCACTTACTAGTAGTATTAATCTTTATCAAGCCATCGGTTTCAACAATTGAAGCAATCCTTGAGCTTGGATTATCATGCCAGCATTTCCCCTCCGCATGCTTGATAAGCTCAATAACTGCATCTCTATCAGCCAATACTCCCTCAATAACGACTTCGCCTTGATAATCCTTTTCTTTCAGTCGTTTACAACCAGGACATAAGCCTTTTTCCACCAAATGTCCAGCTAGAAAGTCGTTCTTTTTATCAATATCCATAAACCAATGCTTCTTAAATGAAACTGCACCGCATTCAGTGCATTGCTGAGCTCCGCTAGGCGAGTGGGATTTGCGTTTCTCCTCCTGCCCTGTATAAAGTCTATGTTGCCCATATCCAGACTCAGCAGCAGATTTTTCTCTGGGCAATACAACAGATTTATTTTGGCTTTTATTAGACTTATTCATATACTTTCTCCATTCCGCTCTGAATTAAATACCTATTGCTTACTGACAAATATATACTTGCCGAAGTTTTTTCATGCATCTATAGACTGATAGAAGCCTCATCCCTTGGTCTGAAATTAATACTAGGCTTAAGAAGATATTTTTTGAACCATATAGCGGCAAGCATTGCCACTTCTTCTAAAGTACCAGGCTCTTCAAACAAATGTCCAGCACGACAAACTATTTTTATACTCTTCGGCGCTGACAAGATCTTCAGCGCTTCTTGATTAAGGTCTATAACTTCTGGGTCATTTTGTCCGACAATTAATAGTGTCGGTGCTTTTACAGACCTGAGCGCTGTATCTGCTAAATCAGGACGTCCGCCACGAGAAACAATTGCTCCTACTAAATCAGGTACTCTCGCAGCGCCAACAAGAGCAGCAGCAGCTCCGGTACTAGCTCCAAAATAACCAAGTTTTAACCCACGAGTTCTTTTGTCTTCAGTTAACCACTTAGTGATTTCTATAACTCTTTCAGCAAGGAATTCAATATTAAACCGCAAAGCAGCGGTCCGGATATCATATGCCTCTTCTTTGACTGTAAGTAGATCAAATAATAGGGTCGCAAAACCTAGTTGGTTGAGAACGTTCGCTACATATTTATTACGAGCACTAAACCTACTACTACCACTCCCGTGAATAAATAAAATAAGCGCTTTTGCTTGTGGCGGAATGCACAGATTGCCTTCCAGTACCACATTAGCAACTGGTATGCGTATGGAATCCTCTATATTGTGGGAATCGGGCAAAGTTGTTTGCATATTATTCTCCCTAACCCTCTATTATGAATCAAATGGACTCCTGAAGCCGTTGCATGTACTCAAAATATATTCTGACTAAAGATTGCTTAATTTGCATGCTCACGACGACTGATTTTGCTAACTACATTGCGATCATCCCTAAGACTGATTGACACTAACCCCACAATTTGTTTCATCCCTACTCTTAAGCACTTAGGATGATGAAAACGTCCTATAGATACAGGATGATATTCATATGGAAAACCCAATGGCATTATAGGTTTTAAGTTATGAACAAGCCCTCTTATCTGTTAGCACTCGATGGATCAATTGAATCCAAATCCGCAGCTGAGCTTGCCTGGTCTTTAGCTAAAAGAACAGGAGCTAGTGTAACCGCTCAACATGTAATTAATATTCGAGACATTTGGCACTTTCTTCGCCCAAAATCGGCTGGATTTATAGGCAGCGGTCCTTATATAGCTGCTTTTCAATGTGTTGTTAATGGTTTGCGTGAAATTGCTGAAGCCTTAATGCTCTCTTATCAATCGCAGGTGGAAAGCCAGGGTATTGAATTTTCAACCCACATAGACGAAGGTGATTTAGTTGCCGAAATCTGTAAACGAGCTAAAGACCATGATTTACTCATTATTGGACGAGGTATTTTAGAATCAAAAGACAGAAATGTAAAACATAGCTTATGTGACGAATTAGCCAATATTTGTCCTTGTCCCATGCTAATTATTACAAGTCAAAACGCAGATTGGACCTCTTTGAGAACTCGCGTTCTTAGTTCGAATGTCGATGTTCATTTAGTAGATAGTTTGGGTGATTTTGCTAAGTCTCTACAAATACCATTAGTAGTTGAATTAGAACCAAACATCGCACCTAAGGAAGCAAGCATTTTCATGGACCAGCTCGCCGCCCTGGATCATAAGCAGTGGAATATATCTCAAAGTGAAAATATTGAAATAGCACACAATGATGGCGAACTAATAGTCGTTGTACCAGAGACAGAAAGTCGCTCAACAACAATCTCCAAAAGCTCATGTTTGGACTTAAAAAATTGGACTCAGTCTGCTTTACTAATATGGCGTAATCAAAGAAATCCCAGTGCAAATAGTGTCACCTAAGAGCAATATTTATCTTATTTTTGTTGCGATATAGCACTATTTACCTTGCCGATGGCAAAAGCAAAAGTACTTCCTTTCCCTAAAATACTTTCACACCATATCCGTCCGCCATGCAACTCGATTATTTTTCGACACAGGTATAATCCAAGTCCCGTACTTGCATAATACCTGCCACCTGAAGTTGCTTGCCAAAATCGCTGAAATAACTTTGCCTGATCTTCTTCATTAATGCCCTTACCTGTATCAGTTACTTTAATGACAGATTGTCCGTCAATTTGTTCCAATGAAACAGTAATCCTGCCCCCTGATTCAGTAAACTTCAAAGCATTGTCTATAAAATTCTGTATCACTCTTTTGATTTCACCAATATCACAAATTGCAACACAGGGTCTCATTGAAATATCGGTGACAATCTTGATATTTTTAGGTTTAGCCAGTGGTTGCAGTTCAAGAACAACTCCTTCAATCATTTTCTCCAGGTTATGTTCTTCAAGAGAAAGCTGCATAGCGCCACTTTCATAGCGATAAACTTCCAGGAGAGTTTGGACTAATTGATACAAAGATTCATTGCTACTATGTAGTCCATCCTGCAAAATAGCTTTTTAAAAACAGGCAATTAGGCGGTAGGCTCCGGAAAATCATATAGAGATTTTAC
>DAIDIP010000001.1 GCA_027451745.1 Candidatus Melainabacteria bacterium | reverse complement strand
CTCTTTGGGTAATTCTGCTTTAACAACAAAATTTTCCAATAAAAAGTTCTCTTTGTCCCATCATTTATTCAAAAAAAATTGCCCTGTTTTGCAGGGCGAACTAATTTGTGACTAATGCGCATGTTGATGAACCAGAAATAGTAAAACTAGAGCCAAGATTTAGTGGGTCTATACTGGGGAATTGAGGTAGAGCAGGGCTTCCTTGTCCTGATAGATATTGCACTTGTACAGTTATAGTAGGCGGATTACCGGTTGTATTCCAACCAGCATTACCTGAAGGTATACCAAACTGGCTATTACTATTAATCATATTTGTTATGCGTATTTGACTGAAAATTGATTGCTGTTCTGTACTAGAACTAACTACTTCTCTATGGTTTCGATAATAATTTGCTAGACCCTTAGCAGCAAGAAAAGCTCCTTCATTCATGCTTTGCAATATCAAGAATGCCTGAGAAATCTCCATAGCGACAAATATGGCGATGATTGTCGCTGGTAGCAGAATAATTGTTCCAATAGCTGCTTCTGTTATCATGCTGCCGTTTGGAACAGTTTGTCTTGTTTTGGCATGCTTTAAGTAGATTGACATAATGAAAGAGATTACCCGTGTCTGAATGTCGATGGCAGTCTAAAACTAAGCAGATCTTAGTCTTAAATGGACAAGCTCCTTTTTCAGCATAAGCACGCCAAACAATCATGTCAACAATAAAACTTTTTTACTGTAAGACATAACACAATACGACAAGTTGATAAGTTGACAAGTTTATAGTCTATTAATAACTATTGTCTTATTGTTAATTTGTCAACAATAATTATTTGTGTTTTGCACAATAAATCACCCCAGCAGCTTGCGGCGAGGTATTAACCCACTGCTTAGAGGTTAAGTTTCTGGGTTATCGCCAAATCTTATAGTAAAAGTGTCAGGTGGATTTTCGTATTTTACTAATCCGCCTTCAGAATTGAGACTGTTTAGAAAACGCCAGATACCTTGTAATTCCATTGTTATCGGTGATCCATCATTGCTTCTTATATTGATATTTAAAATAATGAATTGTCCAGATTCAGTAAGCTTACCAATAATAGGTGAGCGCACAGAGTTGAGAGCTTCTAGAGGTCCTATGGACTCAACGTCTTCTGTTCCTGTAACTTTGCCCAGTCCTGCTGATATGGCTGTCCAAGTAATTTGATAAAGCACTGTTATTTTTCCAAATATCTATAATCGAAGAATATCACAGACAAAATCAGCCTTTTTATGCTGCATAAATACCCGTTTTATGAGGCTTTTGAGCCAAATAAAACATAATATACATTATCAGACTCTGACGCTCACGCCAAAACAGCCAAATTCCTACGATTTCAGTGGACGATTGCTATTGAGGAACAGTCGACAATACCTATATAAATAAGGATCAATCGGCACTTATTTGATTTGCAGTCTTTTCAAGATGCTTCTTTCTAAGCCTATGACCTATTGGTACTGGAACTAATAGGCAGCCTAAAACCAGTTCTACTATCAGCCAGTATTTAAAGGGCAAAATATCATATATCCTTGTCCCATGCTTCCTGGCGTTGGTAATTCCCATAAAAACAGAAGCAGCATCACGATCAGAATTGTTGCTCCGGTGCTGCGCAGTGCTTCTAAAATGAGATCGTTTGTGGGTTGCAATTTGGCCATAAAAATACCGGCGTGAATAACTAGAATAATATAGACAATTTAGCCTATGAGAATTTGATAGTAGTTAACCAATATCCCAAGTCCGCAATTGATGTGGTCGATAATATGTATTGTCGTATAGTTGATAATTGGCTCTATATATAGTCTGATAGTCGCGGCAAATGCAATCTAAATTATCTAATTATTGATTAGACGATAATTAGTAGTTACGACTTATCGACAATACTGCAATACGTATCGTGGTACCTATCGACATAACAACTGGTCGTACAGTCGATCTTACGACTATTTGGATATTTCGGCTGGTAATAAACGTTTTTGATAAACACCATAAGGACTTGATTGTCCTAGGGATAAAGCAAATGAATGAGATTGAAACCAAAATTCTGGATTGGGTAAAATCGAGATGGTTGGTGGTTTATCACCGCCACAACGCGCCCAAGTTATATGAGGAAAGTAATTGCTCGGTTTCTGGTTGGCGGTAATTCCTAGAGTATTTAGTGTTTCATAGACAGCGAATTGCAAACTAATTAATTCAGGTTCGCGCATAGTTCCCAATCCCATCCAATAAGCATTTTCATAAAGCCAGATATAGAATTGAGATAAACGAATTGATAGTGGTTTTGTTGCTAAAGGAGATACAGCAGTCCAGATCTCGTTAAGTCGGCTTGGTTCGGCTGAAAACTGGCACAGCGTAATATGTGGCCAAGCATTGTCACCTAGTAAATATTCTTGCGACTGACTAGCAAAATTATTTTGGGCCAGTTTTATAGTTTCATCAATGAATTGTTTACTTTCGGGGAAAAGAGCAAGATTGAAGGATTGTTTATCTACTGAAGTAGCCATGAGATGTCCTTACATTATTGATTATGTAAGAATATCATTCTCAGTTTATGCTTGTAGTGACAAAGATTGCTTGATTTGATTCTTTTGCTTGCCAACAAGTTCTTCGACTGTACAAACATTTACTCGGTGTACTAGCTTCAATTTTTTCATCAAAGAAATAGTTAGCCATGCTAGGTCGAATTCCCATGGTAGCAAGCCGCTTTTAGCAGAACCCGGACTAGCATGATGATTGTTATGCCAACCTTCACCCATTGCTAAAATACCAACCCACCATACATTGACACTATCATCGCCAGTAGCATAGGTCTTGTAACCGAGTTTGGGAATATGACAGACCACATTTAACATAAGTGGTATTTGCAAAGCTGCAAAACCAGCTAAAAGACTGGCTAAAGCTGGGATCCAACCGAAGAAAAATAAAATCAATAATCTAAAAGTTACGCCAATAAAAAATGTGATGAAATGCGCTCTGTGCCAAACACCACCTTGTTCTAGAAATCGATACACAGGATCTTTGAGAAGATCCTTTGATTGAGTATTTGGATTAATATGATTCGCATAACCTCTATGCATTAACCAACCAGCATGAGCGTTTCCCATGCCATATTTTGGTGAATGTGGGTCAAGGGCTGTGTCTGTATAGCGATGGTGAGCACGATGAATTGTAGCCCACCAGATAGGCGAGCCTTCAAAGGCGAGATATCCAGGGAGCACCCAGAAGTATTCAACCCATTTAGGACAAGTAAATGAACAGTGCGAAAGTAGTCTGTGATAACCCACAGTTATACCGAGAGTGTGCCAAATATAACAAATAAGAAAGACAGCCATAAATTCGATCATAAAAAAGATCCTCAAAATAAGTACAAGGCATTTGGCTAAAGTATGAATATTGGGCTAATCGCTTCCTCAAAAAGCGATTAGTAAGTTAGCGATAGAGAGCGGATTCTGGGCGTCCTCGGCGAATGTCTTGGCTTTTATCGTCTTGTGAAACGTATTTATCTGTCCATTTTTCAGCCATAAGCAGGTCAAAAAATTCTTCTAAAGTTTGTGGCACTTCCGAAAATTGAAGTACACGGCGGCCATCATTATCTGGTCCTGGGTATTGATTCCATGTCAGACGATCTATTTCCATGCCCTGACGGTTATAGAAATTGAGTAAGGCTAAACCAACTTCTTTTGAAACAGTAGCTTTGTCTTTTATTTGCCAGTCTCTTAAGATTGTGCGGCCTATGCCAATAAAATAATATGCCCGTTCTTTTTCGTACTTAGGCTCATCAATAAAATAAGCCCAAGTAGTTTCATCGGCATTATCAAGATATGGTTCGCAGCGAATTTGAAATAAACGCCCAGAACTGGACGTAATTGAAGTTGGACCAAAACCAGAATTCATCAAATGGATTTCAAGAACACGAAAAATATGGGCGTTAAAACTAATGCCCTTTTTGTCCGCCTGCAATTGGAGTTTTTTTTGATACTCTTCTGGTATGCGAATACTGATATTTTTGGTTTTTTCACCCATTTGTAGTTACCTAAATACAATTTGTACTCATTTAACTATAACATTGTCAAATCCTAACTGGGATTAAATCTAGGCCTTGACTTTTGCTTATCGAAAGTATTAGGTAGAAGTTGTCTAATATTAGATATCATTGAAAAATATAAGGATATGAACTATAATTCTGCTCAGACGAATAAAGTGAGGCGAAATTATGTCAGCAGATTATTTGGTAATTAGTACAAGTCTTAATCCTGGTAGTAATAGTCGTCTTATGGCGGTCAAAGCCCATGAGTTATTAAACAAGCGTGGAAAGGCTGAATATCTCGATTTAAAAGACTATCCAATGCCAGCCTGTGATGGTGATTCGGCGTATGCAGATCCTAATGTGCCTGTTTTATCTAATAAAATCAAGAATGCCAAGATGGTACTGCTGGCAGTGCCCATTTATAACTACTCTTTTTCGGCTGCTGCGAAAAACTTAATCGAATTAACAGGGCAAGCATGGAATGACAAGATTGTTGGCTTTTTATGCGCGGCTGGCGGTAAGTCTAGCTATATGTCAATCATGAGTTTGGCTAATAGTTTAATGCTTGATTTTCGTTGTATCATAAATCCCCGATTCGTTTATGCTGATGGCTCTTCTTTCAAAAACGATGCTATTTATGATCATGAAATAACTAAACGCATCGAAGACTTAGTGGATACATCAGTTAAATTAGCTGGGCTTTCGCTTTCACATAAATAGTTGAAAAATATAAGGAATTAGATATGCAAAAAGACTGGGCATGGGATGATCGCTATAAAGCTGGCAAAGAAGCTTTGCCTTGGGATACAGGCGTACCGGCCTCAGAGTTAGTAGAATATTTTGGTAGTCTTTCCTGCGTGCCAAAACGGGCATTAGAGATTGGTTGCGGCACAGGAACTGATGCTATTTGGATGGCACAACAAGGCGTTGTCGTTAAGGCAATTGATATTTCACCCACAGCAATTGAGTCTGCAAAAGGTAAAACGAAGGCTGCTGGAGTAAAAGTAGACTTTAGTGTTTCGGATATTGTTGAGAAAATGCCGGTGTCAGAAGCAGGGGTGGATTTTGTTTTCGATCGTGGTGTATATCACGTAATGGCTCCTGAACAAAGAGCAATTTTCATTAATAGGGTAGCTGCAGCGTTGGATAAGGGTGGTTATTGGTTGTGTTTGGCAGGTAGTGCTGACCAGAATCGCGATCCAGAAAGTTTAGGACCACCGCAACTTAAAGCTAGTGATTTAATAGATAATATTGAGCCTAAATTCGAGGTAATGTGGTTGCAGCGCGCCTCATTTATATTGCCGGATGGTAAGCCTCATTTGGCCTGGAAAGCATTATTCAAAAAGCGAGCAATCTAGAATTTAGACACCTACGCCTTTTTTCTGTAAAAATATTTTGCCTTTGCCAACATTGGTATTGATAGGCATTTTTTCTTTACACATTGGGCAATCTTGCTCGGTCCATGAATCCATTGTTATTGTGGTTAGCGCATGGATTGGAACGTCGCCTATATCTGCAGGTTTAATACCGCCACGATTACAAAGTGCGCTCAAAGCTATTACATTGCCATCAAGAGAGCGAACAGTTTCAATACATTTGCGAGCTGAGCCACCAGTAGTGAGTACATCTTCTACAACCACTACGTTTTTACCAGGAATATATTGATCGTAGCCGCGTTTTATGACTAGTTTTTTGTCTTCGCCTTCGCCTTCTTTTTCAGCATAAAGAGATAGGGTTTCACCAGATGATCTTTTGGCGTTGAGATGATAGGCAACCCATTGCGAAAGTACTACCCCACCTATTATTGGACCAATAACCACATCAATCTTATTAGCATCGTATTGAGCGGCAATTAGTTTGCAAAGCTCAGAAGTCTCTTTGGTGTGCATATATAGGGCGTCTTTATTTAGGTACGCATTGCCATGACGTTCTGAGGTATAAACAATGTGGCTATCTGTAATTACAGCGCCAACTTTGGTAAGCATTTGTATTACTGCTTCGTTATTCATGAATTTGTTAGTCCTTGATGACAGATGGTAGACCACGAAATTTAGTATAGAACATTATTGCAAGCTGATTAAACGTAAAAATCATTCTTTGCAACCAGAGTGATGAATTTGCTAAACCGTAGGCATTTTGTAACCAAGTTTTGGTACGGTCTGTATGTATGACATGTTTTCAGCAAGGTTGCCATCGATCTTTTTTCGTAGTCTCTTTAAACAAGTGCGCACCGCATCTGGTGTTGCCTCGCTGTCTGAGTGCCAAATTCGCTGTAGGAGCGCCTCACTGCTAAAAATTTCATCCGGGTGTCGCATAAAGAATTCAATTAGGGTAAATTCTTTGGGTAATAATTGAATGCTTTCACCATTTTTGGTTAATGTATGTTTGACTGTATCTAGCTGTAAGTCTTTGACCTGTAAAGTATTAGGCAGTGTGAGTTGAGGTCTGCGCAACAAAGCTCGAATGCGGGCTGACAATTCTTTGACACTAAAAGGCTTAGTTAGATAGTCATCAGCACCAGAGTCCAAGCCTAGTTCTTTATCAGTCTCTGCACCTTTAGCTGTGAGCATAATAACGGGTGTTGTGCCACCATTAGCCCTATGCTCCTTGCAAATATCCAGGCCAGTTCTATTGGGTAATGTCCAATCTAAAATTGCTAAGTCATATTTACCGTATTGCAGATAATTTAGACCTTCTTGTCCGTCTTTTATATGTTCGATTGAATGGCGTTCACAAACTAGCCATTCCAAAACCATCTCGGCTAATCCTTGATCATCTTCAACAAGCAAAATTTTGGCCATGTTAAAAATCCAGATATTGGAGAAGTGCCCATTAAATATTAGCAAGCACTATATACCCGCATCAAAGATTAAACAGTCTCTTTGAAACAGAGATCTAATTTTGAAAAGTGTTGAACAAACAGGCTGCTATCTTAGGCTAGTCTTCGCCTTGAGCCTTGGTATAGCCTGGTTTGCCGTCGATTTCTTGTAATTTTTCCAAATGTACCCAACGATAGTCTTTGCCAACTTTTTGTACTAAGTCGGCAATAATTTCATCGCTCACTTCTTCTTTGGGATCTACAGCAATAAAGCGGCAGAACCAATGATCAACACAATCAGTGATTGCGCCAGCGGATGGATAAACTTTGGTGCCACGATTAGAAATCATCTTTAGCTTCAATTTACTGCCTGAAACTTTCTTTTCTAAGATTGGGCCAAGTTTGTCGGCAGATAACCCTGATTCAACGAATAAATCAACACCAGTGACTTTTCTACTAGTTGCTTTAACATAATCAATGTCTGGTTTAAGAACAGGTAATTTTACTTCTTTGTAGTTGCGCACATGCCAGTTTTTAGAGCTATGCCCCAAATTGGCAATGATCTCGTCAGTGAATCTTGTTGTGCTAGCTGCTTTTTCATCACCAACAATATCGCGTGTTAAAACTTTGCCTTCTTCTAAAGTAACGAATACAGAGTTCTCAATGCTTGAAGCTTGTTCGAAAAGTTTTAGATGTCTGAGCATAAGCACACCAGATAAAAGAACGGCTAATGGGTTAATAACATTCTTTCCTGCATATTTAGGTGCCGAACCATGTACAGCTTCAAATATTGCTACTTCATTGCCAATATTGGCAGATGGGGCAAAGCCTAATCCACCTATAAGAGCAGAGCTTAAATCGCTTATGATATCGCCATTCATGTTAGTGGTGACTATTACATCAAATTGTTCTGGCTTTTTGACTAATTGGTGAGCGCAATTGTCAATAATGATGTGATGGGATTCAATATCTGGATATTCAGGGGCAATAGCTTCGAAAGTTTTTTTCAATAAACCCTCAGTTAACTTCATGATATTTGATTTGGAAGCGCAATGCACTGTTTTACGTCCTTCAGCGCGCGCTACTTCAAATGCAAGACGGACTATTTTTTCACAACCTTTTGCAGAAATGAGTTTGAGACATTCTGCTACCCCAGGCGTTTGCATATACTCAATGCCTGCGTATAAGTCTTCGACATTTTCTCTTACAACAACAAGATCGATATTGCGTCCACTGTAGGGAGTTTTTACGCCAGGTAATTCGCGCACTGGGCGAATATTGCCATAAGTCTCAAATAATTTTCTAAGAGTGACATTGGCGCTCTTTTCACCAAAGCCAATAGGAGTTTCTAAGGGACCCTTTAATACTACTCTTGTTTTCTGGATTGATTCAATTGTATCTTGAGGAACTCCAGAAGGTAATCCTTGCTTAAAAATGCTGGCTCCGGCATGATGAATATCCCATTCTATTGGCGCTCCGGTGGCTTCAATAATGCGACGGGTGGCTTCAATACATTCAGGTCCGATGCCATCGCCTGGTATAAGAGTTACTTTGTGTGCCGATGTTGCCATATTTCGTCTCCTAGAATCTTTAGTAGTCTAGGATAGCCCAGAGTAATAAATCGACAGAAAAGAAAAGCAATTACTTAACAATATGTGTATTAATTGGAAACAGCCTCTAGGCTGCCTAGCGTAGTTTTCTAGTGAATAATGTGTCTTTGAGACGCATAAACCAGCTTCTCTCTTCGGGAATTTCGATAGCAGCATCTTCATCATAAGATTGCTGGAGAAGTTTTTGGCTAGGCTTACTCGAATCCTGTCCAGTCATTTTTCGTAAAGCGTTGCATGCATAATCAAAACTGATCATGCGATCGTCTATCATTCTTTGCGCTTGCCAGGCTGCATCTAAGTGTGCTTGGCTGATTTCTTGCTGTGCCAGAATTTCTTTACCAAGATATCTACCGCTTTGTTGTACTGCGGATTTTGCTGTATCGATAACCTCTCTAGTTAACAGACCGCTTTCAACCAGAAGTTCAAGTATTTGTTCGACTTGATTCACTGACTGTCCTTTAGACAGTATGTTTGCAAGTAAGGTCTGTAAATTCTGTTCTGTTGTTAGTGACTGAGACAATACTTCACCAGCTTGTCTTAAGCTGATATGACCGGCAAGAATTTGTGTTTGAAGAGTCATGGTTTTGTCTAGGATGTCGGGGGTGATCATTTCTAAATCAATTAAAACATCGCCTATTGAACGATCTTCGGTTAACGACTTTTCTAAAGCAGTGAGTTTGCCAACTTCTGTAATAACTCCGGCTAAAGTTAAAATGTTTCCCACACATCTGTCCGATTCACTTAAAGGACGTACGCCAAATTCGATTAACGACTGCTCAAATGTTTGACGTTTGGTTGAACTTGTTTTGAGTGCGGCAAGTGCTTGTTGGGTAGTTATATGTTTGTCTTTGATTAGTGACTGAGCACATAAAACTGCTTCTAATTTGTGTTGAGTGATATATCTATTAACAACTAAGCAGCGACCCAAGGGCAAATTGTTTTGATGACTTTGATTTTGGGCTATTTCTAGTGTTTCTTTATTTACCCAGCCTGTGTCAATGAAAAGTTTAGCCAGTTCGTTCTGGTGTACTTCCGTTTCGTTTTGGCTGGACGGTTCCCAGCCTAGTCTGTTTAATGCCTCGTCAATGGTGCTACGTGAATGGCATGCTATTCCTAGCGCTTTTATACCGATATGGGTGTTAATTGTGCCTTTGCGTATTAGATTTTGCACATCGAGAGTTGTTTGTAATTTATGCTCGTCTAGGCGGCCTAAAGTAACTAGAGTTCGGCCGATCATGCTTCTAGAGCTTTTCGCAATTTGGAGAGATTCGTTCAGCATCTCATTAGTAATAATGCCGGCGGCGACAAGCAATTCTCCGACTCGCGGGGCTTTGCCGGAACCAGTATTACGAGGACGCATGATTTGATTTCCAGCAAATTTGTTCATGGTTGCTGTAGGGCTTCCTGGGTTATTAATATAGCTATATTAATCAGTTTATCAGGTATTCTTGGCAGCTTAAGACAAGTTTCTTAGATTATTAATTTCATTAGTACTTTTTAGATTTATTGTGCAAAAAAGAGGAGACGTTTTAACATCTCCTCTTAAGATTAACTAGCTGATAACTAAAACCTAATAGTTGTCATCATAAGGAACAATGAAGGACTTTCCTTGAAACAGCATACTGTGGCTGCCACTATTAGGGCTTGGATAACCAACAAAGCCATGGTGTATACCATAGGCTAGACCATGGAGTGCACCGTAAGCGCCCCCAGCAACTAAACCAATAGGTCCACCAGTTAAACCACCGACAATTAATTCGTAAGTACCGTTTTCGTTGCCAATATTTCTAGCAACACAACGTGTACCCCCAATTGCACCTTTAGTGGCATCTTGGAACATCCCAGTAGGGGTATCCCAAACCATGCAAGCCACCATGCTTATTAAACGAACAGGGAAATACTCTATTTCGTACCATACACGAGCTGATTCTGGACGTGCGGGGTAGGCTATCCCCGGACAAGAACTACAAACTGATATTAGCCCAATAGCTGCTATCAATGAAGCGAATATTGTTTTTTTCATACAGGACACCATTGCTTTCTAGGAGCTTTAGTTAATTTAATTGATATTACCTAAGAACTGTGAATAGTAACCGCATATAGCTCTTATGTCTATTTGTTGCTATTACTTTCTTCCGTTGTCACAAAAGACCAACGACTAAAAGGCTTATCCCAGCCAGCCTTGGCCCCATGAATGAACCCTCTACCCATACCACGCACACCACCAACTACAAAACCTAGTGGATAACCAACTGGTGCTGCTACCAATTGTTCGGTTCTGCCTTTTTCATCACCAAATTTGCCTGCGATTTCGGTTGTTGTCTTTTTACCGGCATGAAAACCATCATCAACAGGGCCACTAAACAGTCCGCATACAGCGCCACCAGTTATTGCACCCAAGGCTTTAAATGGAGCCTTTATGACATTGTTTATTGGCTTTGCTTCGTAATCTAGTGCTTGAGCAGGTAAAAGCGTTGGTGAGATAAGAAAACCGACAATTATTGCCGAAGACAATAAACGTTGAATAAATATCATTCTCTTACCTCACCATAAATTTCTAGAAAACGCTATACCAATTTGGTCTTTTATTTGCTTTCGTTTGAAACAATAAAAGCTTCTTTACTGAAGGGCTTATCCCAACCAACGCTCATTGCGTGTTGTCCGCCTTTAACTACACCATAAGGAACACCAAATACTGCTCCTGCTGGTACGCCAAAGACTGCCCCAACAATATTTTGTTTCCAGCCATTTTCATCGCCAAAAGCCTCAGCTAAAGACTTGGTAGCTTTGTAAGGGCATTTGTATAGGGTGTTGACGACCACACCTTGGGGGACATCAACAACCATTGCTACTGTGCTTCCGACACAGCTTTTACCTGTATCAAGAGCGCCATCTGCAAAAGAGGCTGAGCTCATTCCCAATGTAGCAATAGCTGCTAGCAATACTGCACTTTTTTTCATTGTAATTCCTCTAAATTAACCGTTAACGTTAAACATATAGTACTTGTTTGAAAACAAGTTATTTAGCATGTACCACTTTTAGTCTTCTTTGAATCTGAAAGAATCCATGCTAAATGGTTTTTCATAACCTGTTTTTGCGCCATGGATAACCCCAGCTACGCTGCCGTAAGCTGCACCACCCACAACACCAAATGGTCCACCGACTACGGAACCGGCTAGTAATTGCCAACCGCCATCTTCATCACCCAATTTATTGGCAACAATTTTGGTGGTTTTCATAGAACCTTCGACTGCGCCTTTAGTAAAACCTAGAGGAAGACCGGCTACGGTGCTAAGGCTGCTGCCTACTACTTTGTATGGAAAACACTTTATTTTATATGCAGTGCTGTCATCTGCTAGAGATGGGAGCACCGAGCTACCAATTACAGTTGCTACGACTGCAATATACGACGCGAATTTTTTCACCATTAATCACTCCACCTTGTTGATTGCTATAACTTCGTTGAACCTATGGCCAGAGTAGGCCAAATACAAGTGCTATTGTACCGATTTTTGTTAAGAGATCCATCACTAGATGAAATCAATCTTGTTTTAGAAGACGAAAATCTTTTAGATCCGTCGCCTAGCCCGTTTTCAGCTAGTGTAAAATCTTTGTTTGGATCTGAAAGTATAATTTCTTATTTTGTTTTCAAGTGATTGACAACCTTGTATGGCGGCATTGGCTTTAGCTAAACTCGCTTGTCTCATGGCAAGTATTATACAAATATCTTTATTGTGCAAGTTTATGTTTATTGGATATTTGATACCACTAAATTTTAAATACTTTAGTTAGTTTGTGATGTTGTAAATAACTAAACAGTCAATTTTGTATTAGTTATACCAATGTGTTCTGTAGGATGCCACTTTGATACATGCTTACCGAAAATAATTTGTACTAAGGCCAAAAATACACAAGGAACCCAGTGTAAATACAAATACATGCCTACTAAAGAACTTTGCCACAGACTTTTAAAAACAGACATTTTTTTTCCGTACACTCTAATTGCAGTAAAAATGTTCATTTGGCTAACAATATATATGGCAAAAATGAGCATTGCTAAAAAACTACCATGGGTGGCAATACCACAAAGATATTGGAGTGCTTCTGAGACAATTTCTAAAAGAATTAGCGATGGCACAACAAAATAGACTGTAAAAGCCAAAGTATCAAAACGCTCGACAAAGGATAGTCGGGTGGGTGAATTGAGAGGAAAAATATAGTCCAGATAACGTCTTATACTTCCTTCAGCCCAACGCTTTCTTTGTCTTATCAGAGCCTTGATTGTGGTGACACCTTCTTCATAAACTGAGGCATGGGGACAGAATCTAATATCCCAATTATTTATTAATAGGCGCATGCTTAGATCTAAATCATCTGTTATTGCATTATTGTTCCATCCTGCAACATCAATTAATGCAGAACGTTTTATAAGTTCTCCGTTGCCTCGTAATTCTACTGCGCCGCCAATTAAATCACGACCGACTTGGAAATAAGTGTCAAGAGCATATTCACAAGACTGGCACTCAATTAGAAAACCTTTTTGATAGTCATAAATCTTCTTTTGTGCTTGCGCTGCACCAATGCTTTCAGGAGCTAAAACCGGCAGCATTACTTTTAGAAAATCTGGCTCCACATAAGCATCTGCATCAAATACAGCAACAACCTCACCTTTTGCCAAAGGCAAGGCATCATTAAGGGCAGCTGATTTGCCTGGATGAGAGCCAGGAAGACGATTGATCGCTCGTAGATTGGAAAATTCAGAACATAAAGTTTGCAAAATTTCTTTTGTATTATCAGTAGAGCAATCGTTTATGATCCAAACGGTCAATTCGTCATAATCCAGCTTAAACATATTGCGGATCGTAGTTTCTATAACGCGTCCTTCGTTTTTTGCCGAAATAAAAATATCAACTGATGGGTGCCAGGACTCTTCATCAATTTTATCGGTCGGTGGATAAGTCTTTTGACGTGGACGAACACTGTGATGGCCAGTTAGGCTATGTTTTACTACTTTTCTTTGCCAGCGTTTCTGAGCGCTAAGAAGCCAGATAGTATGGGCTACCATAATCATGACTGCTATAGATAAAAGTACTAGTAATTGTGGGACACTGAAAAAATAGTCGACTGCTTTCAAAGCAAACCAAACTAATAAAACCAGACCGAACAATATGATTCGATTGCGCATTTGGTACCTGTACGAATAACAATAGAAATTGTAACCACAAGTGGCAAGTCTAAATTGATTTGCCAGTGCTTAAATCTTTGGCGCACCTTGACAGCTGTAGTATACCGCCAATAAGTGTGGGTAGGCCCATGATTAATAAAGTTGTAGAAACCCCTCCTGGCAAATTATCGGATGACAACCCAGCTAAAATTACAGGAATAGTTGATGCTGCTGACATAGCTGTGTTTTGGGCACCAAATACTTTTCCCCGCAGAGCTTCAGGCACAGCGGCTTGTAAAGTAGACTGTGTTGGTACAGCTACAAAAGCACAAGAAATACCAATAAAAAGTGCTAATGAAAGTGGAACTAAAATAAGCCAGCCATTAAAGAAAAGGTCTGCTCGCCCAAACATTGGAAAGATAAGCGTTTGTATAAAGCCCAGGCTTGCCAGAAGAGACATAAACAAACCTAGTGAAGTAAAACCAGCATAAGATAGTAATGTATGTGCATAATGATGCCCAGCCTTTGCTACAAGGATGTTTCCTATTCCCATGCCGAGTCCAGCTGCAGCGACAATATAGCCAAATTGAAAAGGTTGAATGTGCATAACTTGCTGCGCCAAACCAACAGCGATAATGTTTAAAGTAATAATAGTACTGAACAACACAGTAATTTTTAAAATTGCGCGAAACACTGGCGGATTATCAACTATGTAAGCAATTCCTTGGCGTAATTCTTCCCACCAAGCTTCGCGACCACTTTTTTTAGGCTTATTGTCGCTAATAAACGCTACTAAAAAGGCAGCAATAAGAAACCCAGCTGCTATTGCATATGGTGCGCCACTGATTCCGGTTCTAGAGATAATAGGTTCGCCTATAGCAAAACCAAATCCCAAAGCAATCATCATTGTTGTAAAAAATAGAGAATTGGCATGCAACAAATTCTCTTTGGCTACCAAACGAGGTATGGCAGCTGTTTCTGCTGGGCCAAAAAACTGCGATGCTACTGATATGAAAAAAGCCAACAATAAACAAAGCCTTGCAGATTGAGATATAACCGATAACGATATCAGGCTTACAAAAACAGCCCGCAAAAGATTGGAACATATAAGTATTGCTTTGTTAGACCATCGATCGACATATACTCCAGCGATTGGACTCAATAAAACAGCTGGTATTGTGAAAGTGACATAAAGTAAACTGGTCATAGCAGCTGCGCCAATGCCGCTTGTATAACTATTAGTAATTGACTGTTGTGCTGTCAGCACAGCAACAAAAAGCACGAATACAGCTCTGTCTGAAAATTGTGAAAAAATCTGAGCCAGCCATAAGCCCATGAATTGCTTATTAGCAAAAATTTGCCTAAAGCCAGGACGGCCTATTCTGATGGTTGAATTGTCCACTTTAATATTCACTATAGTCTTTGAACATATTTAGAGTCACGTTCTATGACAAACTAAACTTTGATTACTTCAGCTTGTTTATCGTCTGTTTCGGTAGCTTCTTCTTCATGATAAGCCCCAAGTACCCCTCTTTTGGAAGAACGGAAAAACTCAATAATTTCTGCTACTTCAGGTATAAGTTCGTCTTGTTCGATTTGTTCTAATGCTTGGCTGAAGTTTAGATTACTTCGATAAATCAATTTATATGCCTTTTTAATTGCGGTTCGTGCTTGGAGAGAAAATTTATTCCTTTTCATTCCTATTACATTGATTCCGCGTATTGCAGGAGGTAAACCGTCTAACACAACATATGGTGGTAAATCCATTCGACTGCCTGTCATGCCGCTAACCATGCAAAGCTTGCCAATGCGAACAAATTGATGAAACACGCAAACACCAGCCATTACAGTGCCATCGCCAACAGTGATGTGTCCAGCCAAGGTAGCTGAATTAGCCATTATTACTCCTTTGCCTAATCGGCAATCATGAGCAATATGAGCATAATTCATTATGTAACAATTATCGCCAAGGACAGTAGCACCACCAGCAGTGCCACGGTGAATAGTTGCGTACTCTCTAATAGTGACGCCATCGCCAATTTCAACTTGTGATGGCTCACTTTTGTAGCTGATTGATTGTGGTGCTTGACCAATACTAGCTCCAGAAAATATTTCACAATTTTGGCCAATAGTAGTTTGGCCATCAATAACTACGTGAGGACCAATTTTTGTCCCGCTGCCGATTGATACGTCGCTTCCTATAACTGCGTATGGACCAATTTCAGCACCCTCAGCTATTCTCGCTCCCTCACCAATAATTGCAGTTTTGTGTATGCTCATAAAGATTCAACTCCGTCCCATAAACTAGTACTTTTGTTTATCATGCGATAGGAGCTGCATTCTTAATGATAGAAAAACTAATTTCTCCTTCACAAGCAGTTTTATCATTTATTTTTGCTATGCCGTGGAATTTTCCTAATGGACCGCGCATCTTTATAAGTTCTACAGATAGGTCTAAGCGATCGCCAGGAATTACCATGCTACGAAATTTCAGTCCATCTATACCAGTAAAAACACCTAAATTTCCTTTGTACTCTTCTTTGAGAAGCATCGCCACACAGCCAAGTTGAGCTAGCGCTTCAATCATAAGTACTCCAGGCATAATTGGTCTAAAGGGAAAATGTCCTTCAAAAAATTGTTCATTGGCAGTGAGATTTTTGTAGCCAGTTGCTTTTAGTCCAGGCGTTACCGAAGTGACTCTATCAAGTAACAAGAATGGATAACGGTGCGGCAATATCTTCTTAATCTCATTAATATCGAGAGTTAGCTCAGTCATTGTCGTCATCATTTCTCCTTCGAAAGTAAATTATCCCTAATCTCATAGGCAGCCGAAAGAACTGCTTAGCAAGATAGTAATTCTAGTGTAATAATCTAACATGTGTCTATTTGCTTACTATTTGCTAACGATTTAATAGGTATCTATGTCAACTTTTACTTTTAGTCGCCGCCAATTTATTCTATCTTGTTTGGCTGGTACGTTTTTTTCAAGAGCAATAGATGCAAATGCAAGTATCAATATATTTAGTTCATTTAGTTTTGCTTTTATTAGCGATTGCCACTTAACTAGCGTCCGAACCGATAATTATATGCTTTTGCAAGAGAGTCAATTATTTTTGCAAGATGTAATTAAGCAATTAAATGTGCTGAAGCCCGATTTCGTATTATTCGGGGGCGATCAAACACAAGGCATTGGAGACAATGATGCCAATTGGCAACTATTTCTCGACATAGTTCAAGGTCTTGAGTGTCCCTGGTATTTTGTTCTTGGCGAAACGGATGTTTCAGGCTATCCGCCAGTTAATAAAGTGGGCACTTTTGGTCGCGATTGGAAAGGACGCGGAATTGAAAGTGACAGCACTTATTGGTCGGTTGAGGCTTTGCCGGGAATACGTTTAATAGGTTTAGATACTTCTCAGGCTGGTTCGACGATAGGCAATGTGGATCAAGCCCAACTCGCGTGGTTAGAAGAAAGTTTAAAGAAAGACGATAGTCTGTTTACTATAGTTTTTAGTCATCATCCTCTTCTTGAGCCTCAGCAGCTGGAAGGAGCTCAGCAATATTTGTTACCGCAAGCAGATATGATAAGGACAATTCTAGAGAAGTCCCAAAAGAAAGTTATATCTTTGAGTGGACATATGCATGTGAATAATATTCAATGGCATAACAATATCTGGTATATATTATCACCAAGCTTAGATGTTTATCCTTGTTCTTTTAGACTATTCAAAGTTTTACCCGAAAAAATAGATGTTAGAACTTATCAAGTAAATTTTCCTGCCTTAGTAAAAAAGGCAAAAATCAACTTACAGAACTCAAACTTAGCTCAATCTTTTGGTAATAATCGATCTGAAAATTTTGTTCGATTAGCAAATGGGGGGCGTAATGATCAAAACGTCATATTGTCTTTAAAAAAAGACGGCATTCTTGAAGTTCAAAGATCTCCTGCGCCTATACGTTAGACTCTGTAACGAGGTCAAATTTTTTTGGACCTTTTGTAATGTTTCCTTGGCTAGCTAAGCCAATTCCTCGCAGCATGCCATTGAAAACTAAAGCATGAAGGGGTGATATCAGATTCCAATAGGTCATGCCAGCTAATCCTTTTGGTAAAAAGCGAGCTATCTGTTGTACTTCCGTATTCTGGTCGTCGATTTTTTTGAGTTTAAATTCGAGTGTTGCTTCACCTGGTAGCTTCATCTCGGCTATCAACAGTAACCTTTTGTTAGGTTCTATTTCTTTCACTCGCCAGAAATCCAAACAGTCGCCGGTGCTTAGAGTGTGGGGGTGACGGCGTCCCCTATGTAGTCCAACACCGCCGATTAATCGATCTAATAGGCCTCGTAAACCCCAAAGCCAGTTTCCCCAATACCACCCGGTTTTGCCGCCAAGACTTATTATATTTTGCCACAACTTTTCACTGGAAGTATTGACGGTGATTTTTCTTGCATCACTGTATATGGTGCCACCGGCCCACTTTGGATCACTAGAAGAGTACCATTCTGCTGGCGCTATTATACCGGCGTCAGTCCAATGACTTTCTATTTGCTGATGTTGTGTTCTATCTAAAGCAAGTCTAATTGCTTCTCTAACCGTCAAGAGTTTTTGTGGTATTAATTTCTGTATATTGGTTTCTTGGCAAACGGCCGGATTGCGCAAACCCTCTGCGAGTGGTTGAGCTATGTAGGCAGGTACCGGTGTAACTAGATGTATCCAGTAAGAACTTAGCTTTGGAGTAAAAACTGGAACTGGGATAATTAGCTTGTGTCCGATCCCTGATTCTTGCGCATAAATAGTCATGAGATCTTTATAGGTAATTGTTTCTGGACCACCAATATCAAAAGTATCCCCTATGGTACTTTCTGTTTCTAAACAAGCCAACAAGTACTGAAGGACGTTTCTTATAGCTATAGGTTGTGATGGTGTAAGCACCCATTTTGGCGTGATCATTATCGGTAATCGCTCAACTAAATAACGCAATATTTCAAAGGAGGCACTACCAGATCCAATTATCATAGCTGCTCGCAATACAGTCGTTTTTGTTTTGCCTGATTGTAAAATTTGCGCTACTTCTGCTCGTGAACTCAGATGCTTGCTCAAAGACGTTGATTGTTCGCCTAATCCTCCTAAATAAATTATTCTTGAGAGGTTGATGCTGTCTGCAGCTTTAATCATATTTTGCGCTGCCTGTTTATCTGCCTCTTTGAAGTTGGTAGTTTCGGGATTCATTGAGTGAACCAGATAATAAGCGGCATCGCAATTCTGTAATGCTTTTTCGATCGAGTTATAGTCAAGCAAATCTGCTTCAATTAATTTAATATTGGGATCGTGAGACCAAGATCGATTTTGTAATTTAGCCTGTGATCTAGCAACAGCTTTTACTTTATAATTTGCTGCTAGTAAGCGAGGCACAAGTCTGCTACCTACATAGCCTGTGGCACCTGTAACAAGAATGGTTTTATTGTTTGACATGAATTGGCTAGTGAAACTGTCTAAAATTGTGTAAGTATATGACTTTAAATAAAAACCGAATTCGAGTAAACGATAAACATAGTGTATCAAAACCAACTATTGTCTGGTTTCAACAAGATTTTCGGCTAGAGGATAATCCGGCAATATTGGCAGCTATATCGCGAAAGGCGCCCATAATACCTTTGTATATTTGGTCTCCAGACCAGGAGTGGAGACCGGGCGAGGCAAGTAAAGTTTGGTTGCATCACTCACTTTTAGCTTTAAAAGAAGAATTGAATGCGGTGGGATCTTCTTTGATCATTAAAAGTGGAGAGAGTAAAAGCGTACTCAGCTCTCTTATTGAGGAAATGGGCGCAGGAGCTTTGTTTTGGAATCGTCGGTACGAACCGTTTGCTGTCCGTAGAGATGCTGGTATCGAAAAAGAATTGACAAAAAAGAATGCCATAGAAATAAAAAGTTTCAATGCATCTTTGCTCTATGAGCCATGGGAAATTTTGCAAAAAAATGGAAAACCTTATCAAGTATTTACTGCTTTTTGGCATGCTTGTGCCCAATATGGTGAGCCAATAGAACCACTGAAGGCGCCCCGGTTTCTTTTAAAGCCTGATCGTTGGCCATCGAGTATGACAGTTGAAGAATTAGTTTTGCTACCTTCAATTCCTTGGGACAAACATATTCTAGAATTTTGGCAGACAAGTGCTGGTGCTGCAAAAAGAAGGCTGAAGCATTTTATTGTTAAAAGTCTAAGCGACTATTCTTTGGGGCGGGACCGTCCTGATCTGGATTGTGTCTCATATTTATCTCCATATTTACATCTAGGGCAACTTAGTCCGCGTCAAATTTATTATTCAGTAAAACAGGCAACGGTCGGAATGAAGAACAAACAGTTCATTTCTAGTGCTGATACTTATTTGAAAGAACTTGGCTGGCGTGAATTTGCTTATCATTTGTTGTATCACTTTCCTGAAACAGCTGGTCAACCGTTACGTGAGCAGTATAAAAAATTTCCTTGGCGCCCAAATGAGACTTATCTTGATGCTTGGCAAAAAGGAAGGACCGGGTACCCAATTGTTGATGCTGGAATGAGACAGCTGTGGAAATATGGTTGGATGCACAATAGAGTACGTATGATTGTGGCTTCCTTTTTAGTAAAAGATCTTTTGATCCCATGGCAAAGCGGGGCTCAGTGGTTTTGGGATACTCTAATAGATGCGGATTTAGCCAATAATACTTTAGGTTGGCAGTGGACTGCTGGATGTGGTGCTGATGCTGCTCCTTATTTTCGTATTTTTAATCCGGTAAGACAGGGACAAAAGTTTGATCCTGAAGGTAATTACATCAAGCGATTTATACCAGAATTATGTGATTTGCCTATAGAATTCATACATAGTCCTTGGTTGGCAGGTGAAGACACTTTGAAAAAAGCAAATATAGTATTAGGGGGCTCATACCCATATCCTATTGTTAACCACGCCAAAGCACGGCTAAAGGCTTTAGAATCCTGGAAAAAAACAAAGCAATTAAAGGAGTAAACAATGACCTTAAAGCTGAATACCCAGGCATTGCATGCAATTGATCACATTGCCATTCAGGTGGACAATATCAAAAAAGCTATTGAATGGTACACAAAACAGTTTAAATGTATTGTCGAATACCAAGATGATAGTTGGGCATACATAAAATTTGCCAATATTCATTTAGCTTTAGTAGTGCCTAGTCAACATCCTAGTCACTTAGCGTTTAAGGTAGAAAATGCTGCCAAATATGGTGCCTTAAGAACCCATCGAGATGGTACTCAATCGATTTATGTAGGCGATCCCGCGGGCAATACCATTGAATTTGTCGAAAGTTCTAGTTGCAAGTAAATGTGTTTGTTAGGTTAAATGTGCTAAATATTAGTTTTACTGGGTAAAAGGAAGAAGATACCTCAACAGATTTGGGTAATTTGGGTACATTTTATCGTGAGCGAAATTAACAAGGCTATTGCTGTCAGAAGAAAATACTGTCCTAAATGTCGACGGATTTTTAGTGGACCAGAAGAAGTTTGTTCTCATGATCATACTGTTCTTCAGACAGAGTCAACCACGACCACTGGTAATAGGTTAGAAACACCTATCGGTACTGTTTTAGCCGATCGATATGAAATTTTATCTGAAGTTGGTCGGGGTGGTATGAGTATTGTTTATAAATCTAGGCAGCTCCTTATGGATAAAGAGCGAGCCATCAAAATGCTTTTAGCCCAACTTATGTATGATCAAACCAGTAAAAAACGTTTTCAGCGGGAAGCGCAAGCTGCTGCTTGTCTTGACCATCCTAATGTTATTGCTGTTCATGATTTTGGCATTGCGCCTACCGGACAGCCCTATTTAGTGATGGATTATCTAGTAGGTGAAAGCCTTGCTGATCTTATTAAACGTGAACAAAAAATAGAGCAAGTTCGCGCCATTAGGATATTTATGCAGGCATGTGATGCTCTTTCTCATGCCCATAAAAAAGGTGTGATTCATCGCGATCTCAAATCTAGCAATATTATGTTGGTAGAAGATGAAAGCAGGAAGGATATTGTCAAAGTCCTTGATTTTGGTATTGCCAAATTAACACCTTCATCTGGAAAGATGCCCCAAAATCTTACTCAAACAGGAGAGGTGTTTGGTAGTCCAATTTATATGAGCCCAGAACAATGTTTAGGGCAAACACTTGATGAGCGTTCTGATATTTATTCTATGGGAACCATGTTTTATGAGACATTAACTGGATTACCGCCTCTGGTAGGTAATACCATAGTTGACACCATGCAAATGCACGTTGCCAGTAAACCGGCGCCAATGGAATCATTTGGAGTGAAGTTCGATCCAGAATTAGAAGCGCTTGTATTTAAGGCTTTAGAGAAGAAACCAGAGAATCGGTTTCAAACTATGGAAGAAATGTATCAAGCTCTTGCAAAAATATATTCTCAAATGAGCGATACTCCTTACGTGATGCCTTTAGGACACTTAATGCAACGAGATAGCCGCGTAGCGCTTTCAAATAACACTGATTTAACTAAAGTAGCTGAGGGGACTGTAGTGCAAATGCAAAAACCTCAACTTGAGTTTAAGTGGATACTTTTAATTGTGCTTGCTATGCTTACAATTATATCGTTGCTTGTATTGATTTTGGCTCAACGTGGATGAAGTGCTAATTTTGCCATATTGATAAATTGCTGATGAAGCGCTTGTTCTCCATAAGTTTGTTCTGCTGTATCGGCCAATACTCTTAGGACTTCAGCTGACATAGGTGATTGTCTTAGATCTTGAATGTATTGAGCTAGATTACCTGGTAAAGCTAAGTCATAACTTGGTAGTGTAGTATTTGCAAATTTTGGATTGGCAGAACTTTGGTGCGAAATTACTGGGATTTCGAGCATAATCGCTTCAATCATTACCCCACCAAAAGCCTCATTCAAGCTGGGCAGAACGAATACATTGGAAGCCTTTAGAGCAATTGGTACTTCATCTGCTGGTAAGGTATGCCACTGAACACGCCCTGGAAGAATAGATTTGGCAAGATCTTTTAAAGCGGCGGTATCAGGTTCTGGATGACCACATAACAATAATTTGACTTGGCTGTCTTGTATTTTTGCTATTTCTTCAATTAAATAATCAATTCGCTTATGATAACGATTCCAGGCTGCTACACAAACGACGATAAAATCATCGTTAGAATAGCCAAAATGTTTTTTGCATTCTTCATTAGTAAGATAAGATTTGGGTTTGGGTATTAAATTGGGTAATACTGTCATTTTTGACTTAGGTATGCCAAATTGTACAGCTTCTTCAAACGAATTAGGGTGTAAGTGTTGTATGTGATCAAAGCCAGCATAAGTTGCTGGTTTAAAGCCACAACCATTGGAAAAGATCAGCTTATACTTGAGATTAAATAAAGGTCGAGTAGCCACTAGTGTGTGTGCAAAGGGTGTTTCTTTGGTCCACACGATATCTGGCTGCCATGATAATAATGTTGAGCCAAGTCCAGCAGCAAAAGTGAGCTGTTCGACCCCGTAACAAAACTCCCAGATATGCTGGCTGCTCAGAGAAGATATTGGTGCAAAAACAGTATTTAGGAGTAAGTCGCGCGGAATATTATCAATATGTGTCGCTTCTGGATATTCGCCCCCGCAAAATAACCTTACATCTACCGATTTATTTGTTTTGAGTGATTTAAACCAGCGTGCTGTTGATACCTCTACTCCTCGATTAATATGACCTAGTCCACAACTAACAAGGGCGATTTTAAGACGTCTGTTGCTGTTCATGTCTGTCGACATCGGTTTGGTTTTGGTTGGCGATAATTGGCTATTTTTCAATTTAAAACTTTTTGTTTAAATAATAACTGGTTTGTTGAGAAGAACATAAAAAGGTTTTTGTATCTTAAGCCATTAGCAGCTATTTGATCTATCTTCAAGCTTATTAGTGTTCAGATCATTAAGTTTCCAAAGTGGTTGGCTGTACCTTTTATCCGCCGTTTTGGATGTTTCTTTAGGAGAATTTATTATTATGAGTCGCTTATAAAGCCAATATTGGCGTTCTGGGTTCATTCTGGATAGAAGAGGCTGACATAGTGGTACAAAAGATATGGATTTAGCGGGCGACTTAAAGTTCTAATTTAGAATGAATCAAATACGCGTACTAATAGTAGAGGACAACAACGCCGATGCGGCGTATGTTGCCGAGGTGCTTAAATCTCAGGGAAATGACCAGTTTATTTTAGAGCGCACATCCTCGTTAAATGAAGCTAAACAGGCTCTATGGAATAATACATATTCAGTTGTATTGTTGGATTTAACTTTGCCGGATAGCAAGGGAATAGACACATTTACTGGGTTGCGTTCGGCTTTTTTAGATATTCCTATTGTTGTACTGTCTGGTATTAATGATAATCAATTAGCTTATGAAGTTGTGCATCGCGGCGCGCAAGACTATTTAGTTAAAGGGATAGTGAGTGGGGACTCTATTATTCGTTGCTTAAAGTACGCTGTTGAGCGCAAAAGACTTGAATTTGCTGCTCAACAGATTGCTAGACAAGTGTTTCTGCATGCACCGGGAAGCATTATACGCTTTGACCAAGAATTTCTTATTGCAGAAACAAATGCAGCTTTTTTAGCTAATTTTGGTGTATCTTACGAGGCTATTAAAGGGCAGAGCATATTTGATATTTTTCTAGGTATTCAGAAGAAAGAATTACTGGAAGCGCTAGACCAAGGAAGCTCATATGCCGTTAAGGAGCAGTTCTTAGAATTTCCAGACCGTGTAACTGATAAGGTGAAAATTGCTAATTTAGCTATTTGGCCAATCATAAATGAACAAGGCGAATTTATGGGTGGCGTACTTATGCTTGAGGATATCACTGATCGATATGAGTTATCCAGACAAAGAGATGCAGTAATGGGCATTATTGCTCATGATTTAAAAAATCCGCTACTGGGCTCACAGCGTATTTATGAGCTCTTCCTGAATAATAATTTTGGTTCTCTCAACGATCACCAAGAAGATGCAATTAAAACCCTTAGTCGCGCCAATGATAACTGTTTGCATATTCTAAAAAACCTACTTCAATTATTTAGCTATACTCGAGGCGAAGAAGTTTTGCTTTTCAAAGAATTAGATTTGTTGCCAATTATAGAAAGTTGTTTGAAAGACTGGTTGCCTACGGCACAATTGAACAAACAGACTATAGTTTGCGAGTTAACTGCTGGAGGCTTGAAGCCTGTATTAGCTGATATCCAAGCCATAAGTTATTTGATCAATAATCTTCTCAGTAACGCTTTTAAGTATTCGCCCCCTGGAAGTAAGATTGAAATAAAAGGTGAAAGCATTAATGGTAGAGTAACTTTGTTCGTTAGTGATAATGGTCCTGGGGTACCAGCTGAAGTGAAAAATGAATTGTTTAGACCATTTGGCAGAGGCAAAATTGGTAATTTGCAATCAGCCAGTTCTGGTTTAGGATTGTTTCTTTGTAATCAAATTATGCGCTCACACCAGGGTTCAATTCACTATAAGCCGAATACTCCGACTGGATCAACCTTTGTATTAGATTTTCCTGTTTATCAGCCTGATGCTGTGGTAGCTAGTTAATATAGCCATTTGGTTTAAATTGAAGCTTAAATAATATACTGTGCAATTATCAAGTTTATAGTGATCGAACAAGGTATAAAAATGCAGAATCTTAATAGTGAACAACCCAACACTCCGGTAGCGACTAATCCTAATACTGTTATTAGCGTTTTTATTGCCGAAGATCATGAAGTGACTCGTTTTGGTATTAAGGCGGTTTTGGAATCTTTTTCGGAGATCAAACTGGTAGGAGAGGCAGCCGATGGCAAAGTTGCTTATGGTGAAATACTTAGCACCAATCCTGATGTTGTGTTAATGGACATTGGTCTGCCATCCATTGATGGTATAGAACTTAGTAGGAAAATTAAAAGTGCCGCTCCACAAATAAAAATACTAGTATTTACTTCAAGAGAGTCTTCGGACCAAATTTTGGCGGCTTTTGCCGCTGGAGCTGACGGTTATTGTCTTAAGGAAGCCTCCAATTCACAATTACACATAGCTATCAAAACTGTTGCTGAGGGTGGTGTTTGGTTACACCCAGCTATTGCTCGGGTATTGGTGGCTCGTTGCATCACTCCAGCTGGACAATCAGGACAGAATAATATAAATCAAAACATTCCCTATGAAGTGTTGTCCGTTAGAGAACACGAAGTTTTACGACTTATAGTTGACGGTATGAGCAACCAAGAAATTGCAGAACGTTTAGTTGTTAGTCTTGATACTGTAAAAACTCACGTTCGGCATATATTTGAAAAACTGGCTGTAAATGATCGCACCCAGGCAGCGCTTAAAGCAGTTCGCGCTGGCTGGGTAGGATAGTTATTGGCTCGGACCCCTACTCCGATAATCGCCTCCAACCAGCCTCTGCGACCATTTGTGGTTTCTTTTGACCTCGACTAAGAAACTCATCTATCCCCTTCAATAAAAGACGTAAATTTTTGACTATTGAATCTTGGTCACCAAATTGCATTTCTGACAAGCGCAAAGCATATTTATAAAATTTGTGCGCTTCTTTATATTGTTCTTTTCTAAGAGCATCATCTGCTTTAATCATAGAATGAGTGATAGCTTGATTGAGCATGTCCTTAGTTTGATTGGCGCGCATTTTTTGATTAGTTCCTGCAAATATCTTTAACATATTATCTTGTCTTACTCCGTAAGCTAACCCTGGACTCGTCATTATCATTCTTTTCAATGCCTCCTTTTGAGCAAGGCGTTAATTTAATGCTCTCACAGCGCTCAAATTAAGGCTTCACTTGCAAGTAGTAGCGGAGAACATTTATTAGGTGATTTGTTCGACACTGATCGGGTAACCCTTAGGTGTGATAGGAAGCAGATCCTATTTATTATCTCGGATGTGTTTATAGGGGCATATTTTCAGAAGCATAGTTCTGAGGTCTTGGACAATGTACAAATGGGATGAAAATAAAGCAAAAGAATTTGTCGATATAGAACAAAGCGCATGCGTTCGTCCATGACAGAACTCTCCTCCATGGCATACCCCTTTTGCCTCCTTGATTAAATGGCAAAAAATGTAACCCATCTCTTCGGGCCGTTCTGTTACCTATGTGTCCGGGCCGGACAAAAGTTAATTGGCTCCCGAGGTAGGATTCGAACCTACGACCAAGTGATTAACAGTCACCTGCGCTACCGCTGCGCTACTCGGGAATAACGTTGCTTGTCAGCATTATACTAGGGGTCATTATAACAATGCTCCTCTAATATTAACTATATTAAGGAAAGGGCTATATAATTCTTGGACCGTACTTACATTGCCAAGATAATGGCGAAAAGAACAGTTATTCGGCTATACTGTTCTGGCTATCTTGGCATTATTCCCTGACTTGGCTCATCCAGAGTCAAAATACAAAGCTTTTAATTCTAATGATATTTGGACACAATAAAGTTAGTAACGGCAGGCTTAATGAAGCCGTACATATGGTTGAGACTTATTTTAGGCATCGGGGACTCGATTCTGATAAATTTCGATTGCCTGGCTCAAATGAACATGGTTGGTGGATTAAAGAGGGCAGCGCTGAAGTTTATATTATTGTTCAAGCCGGTAATGAAGAACTAGGCACTGTTTTACGGATTTCGAGTCCACTAGTATATGTTCCGCAAAATAATCGCGAAGAATTTTACCGTCATCTTTTGGAATTAAATAATGATCTAAGTTCTTGTGCACTATCTGTTTATAACGATTTAGTTCTGGTAGTAACTCAAAGACCCACACTTGGTCTTTCTCAGGAAGAAATGGATGAATTAGTCTGGAATGCTGCCTATGTGGCAGATCTTTTAGATAATAAGTTGAGTCAAAATTATGGAGCTCAATTATACAGTCATGATGCCTTGAGAGGAGTTGGCACCAATAACGCTTCACGCTGACGCTTCTTCCTTTGAATGTCGCAATCAAAATGCCCCAAAAAATACTTTTAGACGATGATATTAACTTTGTAAATAATTTGCTTATTAAAGCAGGCGATTTGGCAGTAGAGTTGCAACATTTCATTGAACAAAACAATTATTCTACCGGACTCACCATAGATCAAAGAATTTCTGAAATTATAGTTAGTCAATTAGAAAAACGTTTTACTAGTCATGCAATTATTTCTGAGGAGTCTGTATTAGAAAATTCTGTTCCTATAGATTTTTCCTTAAATAAAGAATTAGTTTGGTTTGTAGACCCCATCGACGGTACTCATCATTATTTGGCGGGTGATAGTCAATACTCGATTATGGTTGGGCTTTTGCATGCTGGCGAACCTATTTATGGTTGGGTCTATAATCCTGCTTTCTCAACTTTGTATTTTGGTGGTCCAAGTCAAGGAGTTTATAGACAGGAAAAAGGATCAAAGGTTGTAGAAAAGCTTTTAGCCCCGGGTTCGCTTCAAAATGATCCCATTCGTGTACTTATGGGTAGCAGAGATCGTAAAAATAATCTTTGGTTGGAACATATAGATGGTATCGAACTTATACAAGTAGGAAGCATTGGCTATAAGTTGACTAAAATTTTAGAAGGAGAGTCCGATGTTCTACTTCACCTGGCTGGGCGGCTAAAACTTTGGGATACTGCCGGGCCGGTTGCTCTTGCATTGGCAGCCGGATTTGATGTGGGAACCCAGGACTTAGATAGATTATTGTATCCACAGGATACATTTGTGCATAGGATGGCAATTGTTATCGGTATAAAGGGCAGTTTGGATTGGTTCCGTTCTAAAATAATTCCAGTATGGACACAATAGATCCAATTTTTAGACAAAGCGATGTTGCAAGTATTTGTACCGAAATTGACAAACTTGGACGTTTTGCTATTGACCTAGAGTT
This sequence comes from Candidatus Melainabacteria bacterium, assembly GCA_027451745.1. Lineage (GTDB taxonomy): Bacteria > Cyanobacteriota > Vampirovibrionia > Obscuribacterales > Obscuribacteraceae > JABDBL01. The sequence continues at coordinate 252,874 of DAIDIP010000001.1, read as the reverse complement.
TATACCTGAAAAAACCTACAATCCTGTTTTAGCTTTATTACAAATAGCAACAGATAATGGCGTTTATATTATTGATCCTCTTGCTGATCTTGATTTGCATGATTTATGGCAAAGGATAGCAGATGAGCATATAGTAAAAGTATTGCATGCGGCCAAAGAAGACTTGAATATTATTCGGCAATTGAGTGGACTTGTACCAAAAAATATTTTTGATACACAACTTGCGGCAGGATTTTTAGGATATGGATATCCAGTTGGATACAAAAAGCTTTTGTCTCAAGTTATGAATGTACAAATCGATAAAAGCGAAAGTTTTACAGATTGGTTAATTCGTCCGCTATCAAAATTTCAACTCAGATATGCTTTTGAAGATGTTTGTCATTTACTAAGTCTTGCCGATCAGTTAAGAAATTCGCTGGACCAACGCAAAAGACTTGTTTGGGTTGTGAATGAATGTGCTTGTTCTTATACTGGCGACATTGAAGTTGGTACAAAGAATTATGGCTACACAAAAATTAAAGGAGCACGTAATCTTTCCCGACAAAAACTTGCTGTTTTACAAGCTTTGTGTGAATTGCGCACAGAAGAGGCAAAGCGCACAAATCGACCACTAAAAACTATTTTGTCAGACATTACATTATTGGAATTAAGTAAGAAGATTCCCAAAAGCATAGAATCATTTGAAGAAATTCGGGGAATCAATATAGATCAGGCCAGGCGTCATGGCAAGAGAATAATCGCGTCTATAGAGAAAGCTTTGTCGCTTTCAAGTGCAGAATGGCCCAATTGGCCGTCTGGAGAAAGTGTTTCGGATGCAGAATCTTTAGCTGGAGATGTTCTATACGCTATTTTGAAAGTGGAAGCCTACAAATCAGAAATTGCGCCAGAGTTATTAGCTACTCGCAATGATATTCAAAAACTTGTTAGAGCTTTTTGGGGCAATTGTCATGATGAAACAGAGTTGTCAGTTCTATCAGACTGGCGCAATGAATTAATAGGCAAAAAATTATTGAACATTTTAAAAGGAATGCCAGCGCGCATAAAAATAGAATCTAAAGAAGAGCAGTCCATAAAAATATCGTTTGATTGAGGTCTTAAACTCTATATGTGCTAACTAAATAATCTACCTGTAGAATTGTTTTTACAATCCTATAGGACATTGAAATCGTGGTTGAAATAAAAGAATCTGATCGTTTGACAAGTTTTGCTGAAGAAACTCTACGCATGGGCGGTAAAACAGAAGAAGAAGCAAAGCGAACTGGGGCTGTGGATCGTGCCGACGATCAGGTGGAAGCTTTATTTGCTCCACAATATAAAACGGTAAATAGTCCTGTTCATAGAGCTGTTTGGGATAATGTTGCGCCTTTAGATTTATTCAGCCCGCCTAAACTTGAGGACAGTGCTCTTGATTTGCCAGTAGTAAAAAATTCTTTGGCTGTATTAAGAGAGCATAAAGCTAAAGGCAGTTTGTATGACGAAAATGGCAAAATTTCGCAAGCCGTAACAGATGATTTAGGCCGGGCAGGTTATTGGGGAGCTCTAATTGATAAAAAATATGGCGGACAAGGCTTAAGCATTCGACAGTTTATGACATTTTTGTCTGAGGTCGCCCTTATTGATCCAATGTGTGCCGGACTTGCTTCAGTGCACGGATGCATTGGCGCTGTAGATCCAGTCAGCACATTTGGCAATGAAGAACAAAAACAACGTTATTTACCGAAACTGGCTAACGGTGAAATGATTTCAGCTTTCGCTCTTACCGAACCTTGTGCTGGCTCAGACTTAACAGCTTTACGTACAACTGCAACTTTGGATGGCGATCATTATTTAATAAATGGAGAAAAACTATTTATTACTAACGCGATTCCAGGAAGAACAATAGGGCTTGTTTGTTTACTGGATGGAAAGCCCACAGCTTTTATTGCTGAATTGCCAAAAGAAGAAAATGAGAATTTTCAGATTGTTCGTTATGGAATACATGCGGTTAAGCATGCTTACAACCAAGGCTTAAGGTTTAAAGATTTTAGAGTGCCGAAAGAAAATCTTTTGGTGCCGACAGCAGGGGATGGCTTAACCGTTGCATATCATGGCCTAAATCTTGGCAGAGTTGCTCTTTGTTCTGTTTCTTCAGCGGTTATGAAAGGCATGTTAGCCAATTTGATGCCTTGGATCCATTTTCGACAAACCTATGGACAAATGATTGACAAAAGAGAACTAGTCAAAAGACGGGTGGCTAGAACAGCTAGCCTTATCGCTGGATCTGAAGCTTTGGTTGCTTGGGGATCTTGGCTTTTAGATCAAGGTTACCGTGGGGAGCTGGAGTGTGTTATTGCCAAAATATTTGGCAGTGAAAGTCAGAAAGAAGTCGCTATTGAATACTTCATGAAAACTCATGGTGGACGTTCATTCTTACATGGACATTTGTTTGGAGATAATGTTCATGATTTTCTTGCTCCTTGCATCTATGAGGGCGAAGGGGAGATGCTTGGAATGGCATTTTTTAAATCTCTTGCTAAAGCACATGGCATGAAATATTTCGAACCGGTGGGCAGAGCTCTAGCTAAGAATAATTTGAAATCGCTTAATCCATTTAATCCACTACATGCTTGGGCTTTACGCGATGAATTAGTTCCATATTCTATTTGGTATCTTGGCAAAACTTTAGCACCTGCTGACAAGCAACGTGTTTCTGGTTTAAGTTCTGTTTTTCAAGACCATGTTGACTTTGCTCTTAGCTGTCTAAGTGAAGCGCCATTTGAATTAACGCATAATATGGTGAAACATCAATTGAAGCTAGCAGACAGACAATGCAGAATTGCCGACTTATCGCAGCGCATACAAGATACTATTGTCATATTGGTGACCGTTCTTTGGGCTCACAAGAGCGGCAATAATGTTATTCAAGCAGCGACGGATATTCTTTGCCAAGATTTGCGACGCAAACTTACTGGCGAAAAGGCGAGCGATAAATATTTTCGTCAGCTGGGTCAAGTTGCTGATCTTATTATGGAAGAAGGATATCCTGGCATGGAAAAAGTCGAGCCAGCATCTATTCTGTTTTCATATAGTCCTAAAGGTAGCTAATACTGGGGCATGATCTGAAGGTCGTTCCCATTTTCTTGGTTCAATATCAATCCAGGATTGGTTGCACGTTTTGGACAAGGTTTCTGTTGCCCAAATATGATCTATTCTGTAGCCGAGATTCCGACGAAAAGCTCCGACGCGGTAGTCCCACCAAGAGAACTGACCGGGTTCTTTGTTATGTTGTCTGAAAGTATCTGTAAAGCCCCAACTTTTTATTCTTTCTAACAATGCTCTTTCTTGCTCACTACACATTATTTGACCATCAGTTTGGGCAATATCGAAAGTGTCAATACCTTCGGGTGCTATGTTAAAGTCTCCACACCAAATAATAGGCTGAGATGGCTTGTATTTAGCAGACAAATATCTTTCGAATGTATTTAGAAAATCTATTTTGTAAGAAAACTTTTCAGATCCCAATGCTTGTCCATTAGGAATATAAGTATTGATAATAGTTGAACCTTGATAATCGGCTTTTATAAAGCGTTTTTGACTGGGTACTTCCTCTGGTTCAAAATGCTTTTCAACATCTGTTAGGGGTAGTTTTGATAGAATTGCCACGCCATTGTAGGAGGGTTGTCCTATGAACTCGCTATGATAACCGACTTGCTGGAATGCAAGTGCTGGAAATTTATTATCCACTGATTTGGTTTCTTGCAAACAAAGTATGTCTGGTTGAGCGATGTTCAGCCACTTAAGTACGGATTCTAATCGGACAGTAATTGAGTTTACATTCCAGCTTGCAACTATCATATTGTTCCCCTGTGCAAAAAATAAGTTTTCTACAGCCACCACTTGCACCATATGTGATGCTGGGTTGGTTTTCAGAAGGTGATGAATTATATAAGGAACTCATAAAAAATCAAATATGTATATTGCACTATACAGCAAAATCTTCACGTATATTGTAATGCGTTATTTGTTCCTGCTCGTTAGCATAGTTTTCGCGAATTACAAGTACCTATATGTCTGTCAGTGATAATGTCGTCTATATGAAAATTTTAGTGTAATTGGGGTTATGAGTGAAAAATGGCATCCATGGCTGGTTTCGTAATAGAGTAAAAACCTTTTATGTCCATTTCGTTCAAAATACGAATTTATGCCCCTTTTAGACCTTTACGATATTGCCTTTGATGTGTAAAGTATTCACCTATTGAAGGTGATTGATTAATTGCGACAACACCTCCTCGGTTATCCGTTGATTTGATGACGGCTAAATACGAGGCTCTCAGTTCCCTACCCTCTGAGAGTCCGATGACTGCACCTGACCTGTTAATTACTTGATCGTTTAGAGAGGAATTGCCATATGCCCAAGAAGGTACTAATTGCTTTACCACCTGCCATGCTAGAGCAAGTTGATTTTATTGCTAAATGCGAGCACCGTACTCGTTCTGATTTGATTCGCGAGGCCCTAAGACGTTATCTTGATAACTTTAGACGCACACAAGGACAGAACTTTTCAGTAAGCACAGTGGAAGCATCTGAATCGCTAACAACATCGGCTGTCTCTTCATAGTCAATTAAGGCTGAATAACAGCAGCCATTGTCATGCAAAAAGATACTGTAAGTTAAACAATAAGAACCGCTTAAACCATCAGGCTAAGCGGTTCTTATTTTTATTGATTATTATTAGGCCTGGCAGAAAGTATGCAAGGAAGTATGGCAAATAATAAGATTTCCAAAATTCAAAATGACCATTTGAAAGCTATAAAATCTTCAACAGTAGTAATTAACGCTGCTAATAAAGTGCTTGAATTGCTTACCGATAAGCGTTCGACTGTAGCCGAGAAAGCAATTCAAGTTTACTTAGATCGATGTATCAAATTAGAAAATGAATTAATAAGTTATTTGTGCAATGCAAGCAATGGTAATTTGTCTAGTGAATATTGTCAGAAGTTAAGGCTGATCAATATTAGACTAAGTAAACAACTAAAAAGCTTTCTAAAAGCAGCCGAATATAATTTGAACTATCTCGAACAATACTTCGAACATGACTTTTGGTTAGAACTGGTAAATCAGAAATTTACTGAAAGATTGAATGACATCCTTCAAAATACAGCTAAGATCAAGTACTGAATGCTCCCAGTTTACGCAAAGACTTTATCGCTTTTCGGCGCACGTCCAGAACGTCATCCTCGGTAGCTTCATGTAGAGCTGTTATGACTTGTGCATGTACAGAATCTTTTTGAATATTAGCTTCATTTGTAGCTTTGTTTTTACCTGTCAAAGCTGGTCCTTTTATTCCCTTAGCCAAATTACCCAGAGCTTTTGCAGCTTCTTTTCTTACCATTGGATCAGTATCTTTTAGTGTTGGCAATAGTTTTGTAAGTACAGCTTCTTCACTAACCCTACCAAGGTCAAGAGTCTTAATAGATTCACTTCGTACCCAAGGGTCTGCATCTGCGAAGAGAGGTGTTATTGACAAAGCGTATTTTTTCGCCAAACCAGATTTTGTTTGCAACCAGCGTAAAGCTGCTAAACGCACAAAAACACTTTTGCTGCTTAGCGCCTGACGGTAAATAGTAGCTGAGACATTATTGAAAGCTGCCGGCAAAGCTATACGTAAAGAGCGAGCTTCATAACCTGGGTAGTCATGTTGCAAGATCATATTTTCGACTGCGTCTTCTAAGTCTTTAAGTTCCATTTTTTTGTTTCACTTTTAAGCGCTAATGGGGCAATAAATTTTGAAAAGGATTTTGTCCGCCAGGTAGTTGCGGAAATTGTGAATTCAAACCGCCAAGAGGATTACTGGCATCCTGCATTACTTCCCCTCTTCTTATTGAGCCATATAGGATAAGTTTTCGTTCGAATTGTCTATTAGATGTATAGTTCACAGCTGCCGCTTGTACGTATAGATCGTTTGCAGTTTGGCTAGTAAATCTTATTACAGTTTCAGAATACTCTTGGCGGGCTTTGCCTGTTTTATTATTGCGTTGATTTTCTTGGGTAATTATTTGTTGTTCAAGCACTCCTGGACCGAGCTGTCTTATAGTATTGCGTAAAACTGTGGCTCTAATAGTATTACCGGAAACCCCTTCTACGTCTGTTCGATTAATTGCGCCAAAATTGACCATTATTGGAACATTCATAGTGGATGTTATCCTTTGCATCATTGAAGCTATTTGTGTTGAGTCCATACCTGGCAAGGTAAGTCCACTAGCCTGACCTAGACCACCAGCTCCTAGCATACTGTTTAACTGCTCTTGCATATGTGTCTCTTTCATAGGTACCATGAAAACAACTTGAGCTGGTTCTAAATCAATTTTACCGGCGGTAGATTGAGCAAAATCAAAATTAACCGTACCTTCTCTTCCTGGGACCATAAGCTGCTTAGTACGATTTGCTTCATCTGCATCAATCTGCCAGCATATGGGATCTATTTGAGAAGACCAAATTTTTAGATGTCCTCCCCACACCCCAGTAAATTGCTGAGGAAAAGAGCGGACGACTGATCCTGAAAAAACACTAGCTTGACCACTTTGGGTGATTTTTATTCGTTCGCGAGTGTCTAATTTGGCTGTTTGTGCTTTGAGCTCTATAGGAAATTGTGCTCCTGTACTTCCAGCGATTTGTTCTATACGACCATAGAGCATTGTAGACGAACGGCTATTGGTACTAGCGGGGACTGCTTTCGACGCACCCAAATTTGGCGCAGACACCTGCTCCTTTTCGGCGCCAAAAGAAGTTCCTAAAATGCTTGTATATATTAATGATAGGCTTATGAGAGTTATAACAGGCTTTTTAAGCATTAACATTCTCAGGAAAATTTGGCACTCTTTATTTATATACCGAGGATAAATACTTGTCTTCCCAATCTGTTGTTTTATTAATCATGGGTGTTGCTGGTTCTGGAAAAAAGTATTGAGCAAGATGGTATCTGAGTGTTAGGAAGCATGAATTCATACTTCCTGAAATAAGTGGATCTTATTTGTGGCTCATTACCCTGTTATTGAGGAAGTCGGATATTCTATCTAAAACTTCCCTTGGAATTTTAAGACCACTTGCTTTTTGGTTGTCTTCTATATGGTTTATTGATGTGGCACCAATGATGGTGCTGGAAATTTCGGGTAATCGCAAACACCAGGCTAAAGCAAGTTGAACCATCGAAATATTCAGCTCATTGGCTATTGCTTTTAACTCTTCTACCAAAAGCAGATTTTCTCTCGTTAAGCTCTGACGTATAAATCCTGACAAGCGATTATCGGCTGCTCTGCTATGTTCTGGTAAAGGTTTATCTATGGCATACTTTCCAGTTAAGACCCCTTGCGCTAATGGCGAAAATACAACTTGCCCTAAGCCAAGTTTTTTGCAAGTGGGTATAACTTCTTCTTCAATGTCTCGTTGCAACATATTATATCGAGGTTGATTGGATATGGGTGGTAACGCGTTCATCCCTTTTGCAGTGTCCACTGCAGCTTCAATTTGCTTTGATGACCATTCACTAACTCCCCAGTATAAGATTTTTCCTTGTCGAGCTAAATCATCCATAGCTCGAACAATTTCAAATAAGGGAACGTCTGGGTCATACCTATGACATTGATAGATATCTATATAATCAGTTTTTAGCCTTCTTAAGCTAGACTCACATTGCTCGAAAATATGTTTGCGTGATAGACCTCTGTCATTTGGTCCATCCCCCATCGGAAAGAAGAGCTTGGTCGCTAATACATATGAGTCACGACGAAACTTATGCAATGCTTTGCCAACTGCTTCTTCGCCACTTCCAAGGCCATAAACATTTGCGGTATCAAAAAAGTTAATTCCATACTGATAGGCATACTCTATTTGTTTGGCTGATTCGGACTCGCTTACACTTTGGCCATACGTGAGCCAGCTTCCCAAACCGATTTCGCTAACTCTAATTCCCCATTTACCAATTTTGCGATATTCCATTTTTATCCTCAATTAACAGCTATTTTTCAGTAAAAGGTAAATTGAAAGTACAGATTATTCCAGGTATCGAACCAGCAAAGCTTATTAAGAAGAAAAGCTTATACCCAAATAAATCTACCAACCAGCCGCTTACAGCTCCAGGTAGAATCATACCAAGAGCCATAAACCCAGTTGCAATAGCGTAATGACTGGCCAAAAATTTATCCTTAACAATAGTGAATAAGTAACTCGTATAAGCTGCGGTTGCTAAGCCATAAACAAATTGTTCGAAAGCATTAGCTGAAATAACTAATGATAATTCTGGCTTAAATGTTGCAAGTGCCCAGTATAAAAGTAACGTAATGCTCTGTAAAAGAGCAAAAGGCAACAAACATTTTTTAAGGCCATATTTAAATACTAACCAACCTCCAGAAATACCACCCAGTAAAAGACAGGTTATCCCTAATGTTCCATATATAATGCCTACTGTTTGTAAAGAAAGCCCGAGTCCGCCTTTGACTGATTCGTCTAAAAGAAATGGTTGAGCCATTTTTAACAGCATTGCGTCTCCGGCTCTAAAAAGTAAAATCCAGAGTAATATCAACAGTATTTTTGGTTGTTGAAAAAAAGAAAAAAATGCATTACCAAAGGTCAAGAGCAATTTGTTATTTTCTTTATTTGTCGTTATTTCAGACGGCAAAATAAAAATATGCAACAAGGCAGCTGTGCCAAAGATGAAAGCAGTAAATGCAAAAGAAAAACACCAGGCAATATTATTGTGAGCAAAATTGCTAGCGAACCTGTTCGTAGCAATTTCGCCGACAGCGTAAACTAAAAAACCGGCAGCAAATAACCAGGCTAATTTATAGGCCGAGTTTCGCCAACCTATATATAAGGATTGTTCTGCTTTATCTAGTTTATCTAAATAAAAACCATCGCAAGCTACATCATATGTTGCTGAGGTAAAAGCCATTAGAAAAAAAAGTGCACATAAAAGTACAAACGATTGGCTAAACAGGATGCATAATGACAAGATAAGGCTAACAATAGCCAAAATTATTTGTGTTGTAATGATCCAACCCCTTCTTTGTCCGGTGTAGTCTACAACTGGTGCCCAAATAAATTTTGCTGCCCAAGGCAAATAGAATAGGCTTGTATAGAAGCCTATTTCGGTATTGCTTATTTGTAATGTCTTAAACAAAACTGTCGAGACGGTATTGACAAGCGAAAATGGTAAGCCCTCAATAAAATAAAGGCTAAGAACCCATAACTTAGCTTGAGATGAATAGTTATGTTGTTTGAGGGATGACATCATAAAAACAAAAGTTATAACAATCGGGATGCTTACTGGCTTAAAGGCTGGTACGAGTTTTCTGAACAGGTTAATATAACTGTAGCAATAATCGAGAGTATAACTATGCAATATTTAGATCCACAAGTAGTAAAGAAAATGTATAGCGCTTTGCCAGCTAGTTATGAGCAAGCTTTTACATTATTCGGCAGACCATTGACATTAACCGAAAAGATTTTGGCCGCACATTTTGCTCATTGCATGAAAGTGGCGCCTACAAGAGGGCAAACTTATGCAATGTTTAATCCTGATCGTGTAGCCATGCAGGATGCTACAGCTCAGATGGCATTATTGCAATTTATGCAGGCCGGACTAAAACAAGTTGCAGTGCCTACAACCGTACATTGCGATCATCTTATTCAGGCACGAGTTGGGGCTGATTCTGATTTAGCTCAAGCTATGAATGAAAATCAAGAAGTGTATGATTTTTTGCGCTCGGCTACCAATAAGCATGGCATAGGCTTTTGGGCTCCGGGAGCTGGAATCATTCATCAAGTAATACTTGAAAAATATGCTTATCCAGGTGCCATGATGATAGGCACAGACTCTCATACACCAAATGCTGGTGGATTAGGTATGTTAGCAATTGGTGTGGGTGGTGCAGATGCTGTCGATGTTATGGCAGGTTTACCTTGGGGAGTTACTTGGCCAAAATTGATTGGTGTTAAGCTTACAGGAAAATTACATGGTTGGACCTCTGCGAAAGATGTAATTTTAAAATTGGCTGGCATATTAACCGTATCTGGTGGCACAGGTTGTATTATCGAATATTTTGGACCAGGGACTAAGTCCATTAGTTGCACTGGCAAAGCGACAATAACTAATATGGGAGCAGAATTGGGTGCTACTACTTCTGTTTTTCCCTATGACGATCATATGTTCAAATATTTATATGCTACTGGACGGGAAGAGATCGCCCAAGAGGCTAATAAATATGTGAAATATTTAACTGCTGATCCGGAAATTGAATCTAGTCCAGACAAATTTTTTGATCGAGTAGTAGAAATTGATCTTGATAAACTGGAGCCATTTATAGTTGGTCCACATACTCCTGATTTAGCTAGACCAGTATCTCAATTAGCAAATGATGTAAAAGAACAATCTTATCCAGAACAATTGCGCTATGCCTTAATTGGCAGTTGTACTAATTCATCATATGAAGATATGAGTAGGGCTGCCAATATTGCCAAACAAGCCAAAGCAAAAGGTCTAAAAGTAAAATGCGGATTTTTAATCACTCCTGGGTCTGAGCAAATTCATAAAACAATTATGCGAGATGGACAGCTTGAGGCTTTGGAATCTATTGGGGGAACTGTGCTGGCAAATGCTTGTGGCCCCTGTATAGGGCAATGGAAGCGTCAAGATATAACACCCGGTGAAACCAATTCGATTATTACTTCTTTTAATCGTAATTTTCAAAAACGTAATGATGGCAATGCGCAAACACTGGCTTTTATTGGTTCACCTGAAATTGTTACAGCTTATGCTTTGTCTGGTTCGTTAAGCTTTAATCCTTGCAAGGATAAATTAAAAGCAGAAGATGGTTCTTTAGTTACATTAGAACCACCTGCTGCCGATGATTTACCAACCAAGGGATTTGTGAGCGAGGATTCTGGGTATATCGCTCCAGCTCATAACGGACAGCAAATAAGTGTGGTAGTAAAACGAGATAGCGACCGATTGCAGTTATTAGAGCCTTTCGCATCTTGGAATGGAGAAGATTTTATCGATCTCCCAGTTTTGTTAAAAGCCTTGGGTAAATGTACAACGGACCATATTTCGCCTGCTGGGGTATGGCTTAAGTATCGTGGTCATTTAGACAAAATAAGCGACAATATGTTTTCTGGGGCAATGAACGCATTTACTAAAACTCCTGGAGCTGGAGTAAATGTGTTAACCGGTGACACAGCTTCTTTTTCACAAGTTGCTCGCTACTATAAAGACCACAATACTAATTGGATAGTTGTAGGTGATGAAAATTATGGTGAAGGATCTAGCCGTGAACATGCGGCAATGTCGCCACGTTTTCTTGGTTGTAATGCTGTTTTAGTGAAGAGTTTTGCTCGTATACACGAAACCAATTTGAAAAAACAAGGCATCCTTGCTCTAACTTTTGTTGATCCTAAGGACTATGACAAAGTTCAAGAATATGATCGACTGAGTATAGTAGGTTTAAAAGATCTTGCTCCAGCCAAATTAGTCGATGTAATCATTAAACACAAAGATGGCAAATCAGAAACTGTCAAAGCAAAACATACAATGACTGCTGAACAGATTGATTGGTTTAAGGCTGGTTCTGCTCTCAATCTTATTAAACAGCAACAAGAAAAATAATTGCTCGGTAAGGCTATTTTGCTTGATTAGCAGCTGTTTCATTAACCGTTCTGCAGTCTAGATGGTAGTGTCCATCTTCATATGCTAACGGTAAGAATTGCTGATAGTCAGATTCATATATATGCACGGCGCCACTTTCAATTTCATAAACCCATCCATGTATAGCTATTTCATTTCGTTCTAATCGTTCAGCGACACTAGGGTAAGTTCTGAGGTTTTCTAATTGCACTAGAACGTTTTCTTGTACCGCAATTTCTAGCCTGCACTTCTCATCGAAATTATGATATTTGGATTGAACTAACTGTTTTGTTGCCTGGGCATGATCTAACCAGGCACACACTGCTGGCATTGTTCTAATTAAATCTGTATTGAGTAGACCCCTCATAGCGCCACATTGAGAATGCCCACAAACAATAATATCTTTAATTCCTAAAGCAACTATAGCAAATTCAATTGTTGCTTCTTCGCCACCAATCTGATCGCTATGAGGCGGAATAATATTTCCAGCATTGCGCAAAATAAAAAGTTCACCAGGATTAGCTTGCGTCAAAAGATTGGGATCTATTCTTGAATCCGAACAAGTAATAAATAAAGCCTCTGGTGCTTGATGCATAGCTAAGCGATCGAAGAACTCTTCATTGTTGGCGTGAATTTCTGTTTTGAATTGATGAAGTCCAGCGATTAATTTGAACATTACCTAATTCCTTCTCAGTTTACGGTTTTAATTATTGTAAGAGGAATTGCTGATCTGTCTTAATAATTTGACTTTATTCTTATTAATGGCATCTACCGAATCGATCGCTTATCAACTGTCTTAAGGCTGATTTTAACTTGACAGAAATACAACCCTCTAAGGATGTACTTCCCGAAATTAGCTGCTAGTGCGCTTTGGCGCTGAAATGAATAAAATTTGGGTATCGTATTTGATGCCTTTGTGTTTTACTATTATCGGGTGATATCCAATATAGGTAGAAGTATCATATATGAATAAGCTGTTATACGATCTGGTAGATATTGATAGTTTATATTCCTCGTTTAATGCAGAAAAATCAACTTGTAAAGTTAGTCCACTTAGTTATACAGATGAAATTAAGCGTCGCGGAGATAATCGTCTGTTGAATATACAGGCCAATATTGAATATGCCCTATTGAGATCGCGGATTTTCGCAGGCATATTAGAAGCTAATAAATTTTTAGAGCGCGACGATCAAATGATTTTGTTAGAGTACAAACTATGTACGAGTGTTCGTTTTCGGAAGCATTTTTTTATAATGGAGTTCAAACAATTACCGATAGACAATGGTGAATGCAATCATGCTTTAGATTTAGTATTCCAAAGTGCCGATAGACTCTCAGACGCATCAGGAAAAGCTACTTTAACGCTGGGTAAAGAACGTAATCAATTTGTTTGGCAACAATTGCATCCAGTTCATGGCGGGCCATCTGGTACATCCAAAATAATTGCCAGTTTGGTATTGCGCTGGTTACAAAATGAAAGTAGCTTGTTTATGCGTTTTAGCCCAGCATAAGCAAATTATGTTGTTATCTAACACATTAACTGACTTACTGAGAGAATACACGATTTTTACACAAATCGTCTGCTATATCGGTATTAGATGCAGATGATTATTGGCCTTTGATTAGATTCGGCTCGGGTGAACACTAATATTTCAAAGAGGATAGAACAATGAAATCCCAGGCGTATGTTTATTTAGCGGCGATGGTTAGTTTACTTCTATTTGCTGCTATTCCATTTAATGCAGAAGCTAAGGGTGGTCGTGCATGCAATCGTGCGCATGCAGCTACAGGAGGACATGAACATTACGGTAGACGAGGACGCTCTGGCAATTGTTCTAATCGAGAAAATTCGGAGGAAGATGGTGGTAATGAACACGCCTGGGGTAATAATGGCTGGAGTGAAGATCATGGCTGGGGAAATAGTGGTGATGGGGGTAATCGTCAGAGTAGTGGCACAAGTAGTGGTGGGGGAAGAAACGTTGCAGGTGACCGACACTTGGAAAGTCAAAGTGCAGCCGTAAATAATGACAGACAAGCTACAGAAGGTTATACCAGTGGTGGCAACTATCAACCTCAAAGTGCGCAGAACGAGAGATCATCATATTTGCAAGAATTCAATTGGGTTCATTCAAACCCTAGTGCTTGGAAATCCAAAACGAATAAATAGTTGATTCAGTCAATTTACCTAAACAAAAGTAGCTTAGCGAATTCTAAACAATGTCGGCGCATATACCATTGCCAAGAAGTTGTCTTTGCCCGATAATTTCTCCTTTAATACATCGAAGTCGCTGATTGATGCCGCCATTGATGAAGCGAAAGTATTAGCCTGCAAATTAACTCGTTAGGAAACCATGGCAAAAATTCTATTAATTGAAGACGAGCAAGAGCTGTCAGACATAATTTGTGAATGGTTGTATGAAGAGGGCTACCTAGTGGAGCAAATTTTCGACGGGCTAGATGCACTTAAACGATTAGCTCTAGATTACTATGACGTTGTTATTCTAGATTTAAACATGCCCTCAAGAAATGGTCTAGAAATTTGCAGTAATTATAGAGAAAGAGGAGGAACTGCGCCGATATTGATATTGACTGCAAAGCGCGCCTTGTCTACAAAAGAATTGAGCTTAGATAGTGGAGCCGATGATTATTTAACTAAACCTTTTAAATTGCGTGAGCTATCTGCTCGTATTAGAGCTCTGCTTCGAAGACCCGCGAACCTTCTACCGAATAAATTAGTTGTCGGCGATTTGTGCTTAGATCTTTTGGCTAGAACGGTGACAAGAGGAGGTAAGAAGTTAGGGTTACTGCCTAAAGAATTTGCCTTGCTTGAATGCCTTACGCGCAATAACGGACAAGTGATGAGCGTCGATGCATTAATAAAATCAGTATGGCTTCAGGAAAATATTGTGTCTCCTGATACCATACGTTCTCATATACGTTCATTGAGGAAAAAATTGGGCGAAAATGAAGAGCACTCGATAATTCATACTGTTCATGGCGTTGGCTATAAGACTATGATTTAGACGTCTTTTCTGTTTTATCCAAATTTATTTATAGCAAGATCAAAATAGGAGATCTACTATCCGAATGCTTACAGTCAGGCAGAAAATTGCGCTTTGGTGCATAGGTCTATCAGCCTTTGTTTATATAATGCCTACAATATTAGGTTTTTTCTTTTTCTATTTCAGTCTTACTAGCGCTTTAGATCATGAACTTAAAAGTTTATCTGGCAGCTTAGGGCATGCAGTTGATTTATATGCTGACAAACCACATTTTAGACAGTGGGCTCGAGTGGTTCAAACAGATCCGTCTAAGTCATTAGCGACTATTCAGCTTTATGATCGTGATGGTCGCCTGATCGAGCATTATGGACCTCCAGGAATTAACAGGTTAATACTAGAGGAACCTGAAGCCAGCGAAGCGAATCAAAGAATGCGTATACGAGCAACTCCGTTGATTGTACCTGGGCATGATTTTGTTGGTTATTTGCAGTTGGAAATTCCAACAAAAGAAAGAGATCGAGCAGTAGAACAATTTGCTTTGGTAATGGCTTTGATTGCCCCAATTGTACTAATCGGGTTAGGTATTTGCAGCTATTTTATTTCTGATAAAGCAACTATACCTATTCAAAAAACCATTGCTCTATTAAGACAATTTATATCAGACGCCGGACATGAGCTGAATACGCCGCTGAGTATTATTAATGCTTGTGCAGAAAAGTTGGAGCACAGGCTTAAAAAACAAGATATCACAGCAAATGAAGTAAACACAATATCAAAATCTGCAGAACGTATGCAGCATATTATTGACGCTCTTATGTTGCTAGCAGAGCTTGAAAATCCTATAAAGGCTGGTCTTATTTGCGAACCAGTAAAAGTCTTTGATCTGTTAAACGAGTGTATTGAGGAGTTTGCTATAAAGTTTGAACAACGCGGCATCTTATTAACGTACTCGGCAATACCAGATCTAGTCATACTTGGTGATCCAGCAAGCTTATATACTATGCTTAGCAATTTGTTAGAGAATGCACTGCGATACACAGAACCAGGTGGCTCAGTAACAGTTACAGTTATCCGTCACCCAATAGATCTTAAGATTATTATTGCTGATACTGGCATAGGTATTGCGCAGAGCAACTTGACACAAATATTTGATCGCTTCTATAGAGTAGATAAGTCAAGAAGCAGATTGTCAGGTGGGGCTGGGCTTGGATTATCAATTGTAAAAGCCATAGCCGAATCTCACCACGGTAGTGTTGATGTTTTTAGTGTTCTTGGTTCTGGCACTAAATTTACAATCTCTTTGCCGCTTCAAAATGTAAAGACATGAGCACTTATTTGTGCAAACTAGCTAATTTGTAACTTTACAATAGACTTTTAAACACTTTGTAATTTGCACAATAATTGCACAAAGATCTAGGATGAGTGCTAGTACACTAGCAACATACTATTTACGCAGCAAGTGTCTTGCTCTGTGAATGATCACACTTTGTGCACAATTGTTGGACACAGCTTTAATTGGATACAGTTTTAAATTGCATAGATTCTCATCTGAACTAAATAAGATCTCTCATTTATCATTTGCTAAATTAGTTTGCATCCCGGTTGCTTTACTTATAGTTGGCAATGATGTCTTAGCAGAAAATATTGCCTCAAGTGTTCAAAGTGTTTCTAGTGCCCCACGCGTACCAAGCGAAATAGTTCTGCATCCCAAAATAGAACAAACAGCTGTTGCAAAGCCCTTTACTCTAAAAGGGGCTGTTGATTATGCAGAAAAATACTATCCAAATATGCTTAAAGGGCAGTCAGAAGTTAGAGCCGCAAAACGAAATGTCACTGTACAAAAATTGAACGAATATTTGCCTGACTCGCTGTTTCAATGGCAACAGATTATGTCAAGTCACAATAAATTAACACAAGTGTTTTTTGGCAGCCCTGTTTTTCCTGCTATATCTGGTCCGGCAACCAACAGCACTTCTATGGAGCCGGTGTTTTTTACTTCAGGAGGATTTAGTATTGACTGGGCACCGTTAGATTTTGGATTGCACAAAGCACGGATAAATTTTGCTAAAGCATTAGCCGAACAAACAGTCAAACAATTTGCTTCTACCAGTTTAGATATTGGATTAACAGCAGCAAATGCCTATTTAGATGCAGTCATTGCACTTGAACAAGTAAAAGCCGCTCAACAGAACGTTGCTTCTTTTGAACAATTTTATCAAGTAGTGCATGCGCAAGTAGATGCTTCATTAAAGCCAGGGGCAGACGAATCTCTTGCATTAGCCCAATTAGCTAATGCTCGCAATAACCTGATACGTGCTGAATTATCTCGAGATCTCTCATTTGCCAATTTAGCTAACTCAATTGGTTTAGGCGGCACAATGATTGATATAAATCCTACAGGCATAGCCGAACAAGATGAACCAGCCAATATTCAGAAAAGTCAACCGGTTTTTGAGCAAGTGCCAATCTTGCAGGCTTCTAATGCTGCTTTGCGTGCTGCACTTGCCCAGAAAAAAGTGCTTGATAAAGAATATTATCCGGTGCTTCATTTCCTTGGCGGTGTCAATCTAAGAGGTTCAGGACTGAGTCCGACTGTGGCAGGAGCTAATCAATCTGCTAATGCTAGCGGCACAATGCCAACTATTCCTAACTATCAAGTCGCTCTTATTGTCAACTGGAATTTTCTAGATATCATTCGCATACATCAAGAGAAAAAAGTACAGTTAGAGCGTATCTACCAACGACAACAAGACTATAATCTCGTAATGCAAACTTTGCGCACTGAAGACATTCAGTCTCGTGATCGCGTTCAGGCGGCTTTGCATTTGGCTGAGAATATGCCAATTCAAGTACAAGCTGCGGTAATAGCTACTAAGCAGGCAGAGGCCCGCTATAAAACTGGTCTTGGTTCAATTGCTCAAGTTGCACAAGCAAATGAAACATTAGCACAGTCTCGTGTGCAGGAAGCCATAGCTAAAGTAGGAGTTTGGCGGGCGTTATTGAGTGTTGCTTCGGTGCATGGTGATCTGCGTCCATTCCTTGACGAAGTCAATCGTGTTCAAAGGGGTAAGTAAAATATGTGGCTGATTAGATTAGCAATGGGCCGTCCGGTCACAATAATGGTAGCTGTGGCAGCTACTGTACTTATCGCTATTCTGGCAATAACCAGAATGAACGTGGATATCTTTCCTGCGATAGATCTTCCTCGTGTTACTGTCATTCAGCCCTATGGTGGTATGGATCCATCTCAAATGGAAGGCTATTTAGTAACCTTCTATGAACAACACTTTTTCTACATAAGTGGGGTCGATCATGTTTCATCGCGTTCTATTCAGAGCGCTGCGGTTATGGATGTATACTTCCAGCCTGGTTCAGACATGGCAGATGCAATGGCTCAGGTCGTCGCTCAGGTAGAACGTTCTCGGGCTTATATGCCACCGGGGACGGTTACGCCTTTTATAGTTAGATATGACGTTGGAAGTGTACCGGTAGGATTCTTGGTATTTTCGAGTCCCACCCGTAATTTGGGTGAAATTCAAGACCTTGTATATTCTCGTGTTCGTCCTGTAGTTTCAACCACACCTGGAGTTTCGACACCCCCACCTTTTGGTGGTAATCAACGTTCTATTGTTATCACAGTTGATGCTCGAAAATTGAATGAATATCATTTATCAATGGAGGATATTGTACAAGCAATAAACAATGGAAACGTGATTATGCCTTCCGGAATAGTGCGGACTGGCGATCTGCAAAGAATGTGCGCTATTAATTCAGTTGTGGGAAATATTCAAAATCTTGGCAATATACCACTGACAAATGTGGCTGGACCAGAAGTTGTTTATTTACGAGATATTGCCTCTGTGCAAGATACAACCGATATTCTAACGGGATACGCTCTTGTTAATGGTAGAAGAACCGTTTATATGGCAATTTCTAAGCAAGCCAGTGCGTCCACTCTTTCTGTAGTAAACGGCATTAAAGCAAATGTTTCTTATATGCAATCGCTTCTGCCAGAAGACATTAAAGTTTCATTTGCCTTTGACCAATCAATATACGTTACTGAGTCATTGTTGGGATTGTTGATGGAAGGTGGTATCGGTGCTCTGTTAACTGGTGGCGTAGTATTGCTTTTCTTGCGAGATGTGCGCAGCTCTTTAATTGTTGTTTTGAATATACCGTTTGCGTTGTTGGCAGCTGTTGTTGGTTTATGGGTTAGCGGGCAAACAATTAATATTATGACGCTAAGCGGACTTTCGCTAGCGGTCGGTATTCTTGTTGATGAAGCGACGGTAACAATTGAAAATATTCATAGTCATTTAGGACAAGGGCGGCGTTTGCTTGGTTCTATATATGATGCTTCGTTAGAGGTAGTTATACCTCGATTGCTGGCAATGCTTTCTGTGGTGTCAGTATTTATGCCATCTTTTTTCATGGTAGGTCCTACTAAGTCGCTATTTGTACCTTTGTCTCTGGCTGTAGGGTTAGCTATGTTTGCTTCTTATATATTGTCAGGCACATTTGTACCAGTAATGAGTGCATGGTTGTTGAAAGCTCATCACACCAGTGATCACGGTTCGCAAACTGTACATCAGAAGCCTGACTTGATGTCGCGAATCAGAATGAAATATCAGCGTGTTCTAATACGTTTATTTAATTTTCGGCCAGTGGTAATAGGTGTTTTTATAGCGGCGTGTTTGACTTCGCTCCTTATATATCCTACCTTGGGAACAGAAATATTTCCTGCCGGCAATCCAAAAGGCTTCCAGTTGCGTCTTAAAGCCCCGGTAGGTACTCGGTTTGAAGTGACAGAGGATATAACCAAAGACGTACTGCAAACCATCGCTAAAGACGTAGGGCCGGAGAATGTTGAGGTTTCAATTAGTTATGTAGGTTCTCAGCCACCAAGTTATGCCATCAGTAATGCTTATATGTGGACGAGCGGACCACAAGAGGCGATTATGCTCGTTTCTTTTAAAGAAGAAGCCAAAGTGCAGTTAAGATCATTGGAAGAACGTTTACGTAAGCAATTTGCCGAACAGTTTAAGGACTGCCAGTTTACTTTT
Source organism: Candidatus Melainabacteria bacterium (assembly GCA_027451745.1). Lineage (GTDB taxonomy): Bacteria > Cyanobacteriota > Vampirovibrionia > Obscuribacterales > Obscuribacteraceae > JABDBL01. Next base: position 233,153 of record DAIDIP010000001.1, on the reverse strand, counting down.
GAAGCTGGGGACATAGTTAATAAAGTTATGAATTTTGGTTCATCTACCCCTATTCAAGTTGATGTAGATGGTCCAAATTATGAAAAGATCAAACAATATTCGTATAAATTATTGGCCGAGCTAAAAAATCTTAAGTCTTTGCGTGATGCTGGCATAGTTCAGCCGCTGGACTATCCTACAGTAAACGTTATTGTAGATCGAATTAGAGCTGGTCAACTTGGTGTGACAGTAAGAGAGATTGGGCGCGCTCTTGTAGCGGCCACATACTCTAGCAGATTCGTCACGCCAATATACTGGCGTGATGCTAAAAGTGGTCTGTCATACCAGGTACAGGTACAAGTTCCTCAAGGTGATATCAATTCTTTGCATACGGTTGGCAGTATTCCTATCAAAACAGGTAATTTTGCCGGTCCTTTTGTGCGCGATGTAGCTGATGTCGATTATGGTACAGCACCTGGCGAATTTGATCACTATAATATGCGTCGTACTATTTCTATCTCCGCTAACCTGGCCACAGATGACCTTGGGGGGGCGGCAAAAGACGTACAGCAGACAATAGCTAAACTTGGGGATCCGCCGCGTGGAGTTAAAGTATCGATTCGCGGACAAGTGCCAACAATGCATGAAACCTTCTACGCTCTCAGTTTAGGTGTAGTGTTTGCCGTAGTAGCAATTTCTCTGTTGCTTGTATCTTTCTTTCAATCTATAAAACTATCGCTTATTATAATTTCAGTTGTGCCAGCTATTTTATTTGGCGCATTGCTGTCTCTGTTTTTGACGCACACTACGCTTAATGTGCAATCATTTATGGGTGCAATCATGGCTACTGGTGTAGGCGTGGCAAATAGCATTTTGGTTGTTGTTTTTGCAGAAGAACGACGTGCCCTTGGTATTTCGGCAAAGTCGGCGGCAATTACAGGTGCGGCCGCCAGGCTTCGTCCTGTTTTAATGACTAGTATCGCCATGATTGCAGGGATGGTACCTATGGCCTTAGGCATGAGCGAGGGCGGCGATCGTACTGCTCCTTTAGGAAGAGCTGTAATAGGAGGACTATTAGTATCGACAAACGCAGTCCTGCTCGTTCTTCCACTTGTATATGCTATGGTGCAAAATAAAGCAAGCCGTAAAGGTGTATCTTTATTGCCGGAGGATAATAATGAAGAAGAAAATAAAGATATTAACAGACAGTTGTATGAAAACTCTTAGGAAATGGTGAAGTAGGCATGCTAATTGAAGGAAATAGGCTCGGTTGCTGCATAGGTATCTGTTTAATGTTGCTGTTATCGTCTTGTGGCAATAAACATACAGCTGGGGATGAGGCTGAAAAAAAGACAACTAAACAGAATGATCTGACTACTGTTCCGATTGTCAAAGTAGAAAAGCGCCAACTTAACAGCGAATTAACTCTACCAGGACAGTTATTAGCCTATCAGGATGTGCCAATACACGCCAAAGTGGAAGGATATATTCAGTGGATCGGGGTAGATCGTGGTTCTATAGTTAAGAAAGGACAAAAACTGATTACAATCTTTTGTCCTGAATTAGATGAAAAAGCAAAAGAAGGAAAAGCTAAACTTGCTGCTGTGCAATCGGCCTACCGCCGAGCTCAATCCGCTGAAGATAGTGAGGAATCCAGATTAGTTGAAGCACAGGCAAGATATGATGCTGATCTTTTAACTTTCCAACGACTTCAAATAGCTGCAAAAACCCCTGGTGCCATAGCTCAAAATGAAGTAGATATTCAGCAAAAAACTGTTGAATCAGATCGTGCCCGGGTAGAAGCTGTTAAACAAGAAGTTGCGGCAGCAAAAAATCTTGTTGTAGCAGAACAACACAATGTAAAAGCGGCAGAAGATGTAGTAAATTCATTATTGGCTATGACTTCTTATCTGACTATAGAAGCACCATTTGATGGCGTAATTACTGAGAGAAACGTTCATACCGGTAGCATTGTGGCAGTCGATGCGGCTCGGGGCGTGTTGCCTCTTTTGCGAATTCAGCAGAAGGATATTTTACGTCTTGTGGCGGCTGTACCTGAAGCTTGTGTTTCTGGTATGACACTTGGACAGCGAATAGAATTTACTGTTCCAGCCTTTATGGGCAAGAAGTTCTATGGAATAATCGCTCGCCCAGCTTATGCGTTGGACGAAGCTACAAGAACAATGCCTGTTGAACTTAGCGTATACAATACCGATGGCACTCTCGAACCAGGCATGTTCGCCACAGTCCATTGGATAGCAACTCGTCCTTACAGCACATTGTTTGTGCCATCTTCTGCTGTAGATTCAGACTTAAAAAGCACTTTCGTGATTCGCGTTAAGAATAATGTAACTGAACGCGTTAATGTAGAAAGGGGACTTACTATGGGTAATCTTATTGAGGCTTCCGGTAATCTGCAACAAGGAGATTTTGTGGCAGTAAAGGCAACTGATGAGTTAAAAACTGGGACAAAGGTTAGTGCTAAATTAGCAGATGAAAATGATCTGAAGTCTGCTGCTGAGCATACTTCAGCAGGAGGAGAATAATGAACTTGCGTAATATTGTGGCTATAGGCATTGTTTGTGCTCAAACAATTATTCCTGTATTAGCTCAAACCAGTACTGTTGGTAATGGCAGTGCTATTGCTCCATCTGCCAGCGAACTTAGCGATTTTGGCTTAAATGGCATGCAATCTAGTAGTTCAAATGCTGATTATTCAACCAGACATTATCGCAGACATAATGAATCAGGGATTGGTGGATCATTCATAGGAACAACTGCCCCTACTTCAGAAAGTTCTCCTGCACTCAAAGTATCACCTTCTAGTCCGGAAATATCAAGCATAAAAACATTTCGATTACCTAAATTAGATTCAGGACTCATAAATGAAAATTCTAATCCGGCCCTTGAATCTTATACTCCTGCTTTACCAAGTACGCCTGCTAGAAGCGCCTTAGTTAGTCCCATTACAACAGCGCCTTCGTTTCGAGCTGACTCAGCAAATTTAGGAGTGGAGAATCTATCATCTTTCAGTAACCGTTCGTCATTTATGAATAGTGTCCAGCCGAGTAATATAGACCCCTTGAAACAGCAGTAGATCTAAATTTAGTCTAGAACAACCGTGAAAATTCTTATAGCTACAGATGGTTCAGCAAATGCAATAGCTTGCATAGAAACGCTTAAAGCGCGTTCTTATCCAGATGACACAACTGTTCGTCTGATTTCAGTTTATGATCCAAACGAATATTATCTCATGGGACACAAAGTGAGTAGAGAGCAAGCACAGACATCTATTAACACTGGGCTAGAAAAACTAGCGGGCTGCACTTATATAAAAGAGAGCGAAGTTATTGAGGGACATCCAGCTGAAAGGATTCTTGAAGCAGCGGAGCACTGGCAGCCAGATATTCTATTTATTGGTGCACATTCTCAAGCACGATGGTCTGATCATTTTTTAGGAAGTATTACACAAACAATTTTAGAGAATTGTTTGTGTTCGGTTGCTATTATAAGGACAGATGCAACTGGTAATTATAGACAAGAACAAAAATATCTTATTTGTGTAGATGATACCATAAGTGATACTGATTCATGGGTATTTAAGGCCAGTCGTAACTGGTCTAATCAGGGCGATTTTTTAGTACTAAACATTATTGAACCCTTTATCGAGCATGGAAGCGAGAATCCTAAGCGAGACGCTCAAATATTCTTAGAAGAATTAGCGAAAAAACGTACAGAAATGATCAATTCGGTTGACCATCAAATAGCTTATTTAAAGCAGCGTTTTCCCGTTAATACAATTGAAGGCAAAGTGGTTGGGGCAATGGATATAGTGGAAACAATCTTGCAAACCGCTCAGATATGGCAGGCGAATTTAATCATTATGTATCCTCATAAGCGCAAAGGGCTAGATAAATTTTTGATTGGCAGTGTTTCGCAAGAAGTCACAAAACGTGCTCGTTGTTCAGTAGAGATCGTACGCTAATAAACGACAAGCTGAACTAAGGTTATCTAGAGTAAAAAAGTAACTGTACTATTATGCGCTATGAATATTGCCATGATAGTCGCAATGATTTTGGCAAGGATGATGCAAGTGCCCTGCAACCAGAAAATCTACATGCTTGTCGTGTAGTATGGATTCATGCCCACAACCAGGTCCATGCTGATGTGTTTGATCATGGCTAGAACATGAATGCTCTGGTGTGCACGCAGTTTGATTGTTAGCATTCTCGGCTATTGTATGTTCATCTATGTGTTCGCCGTGAATGTGGTGTAAATGACTATCATGTAAGTAATCTATGTGTCCTTCATGATGCACAGCTATATGTCCGCAAGATGGATTGTGCTGGTGTTCATGATTAGGATGTGTCTTACAAGCCATAACTTTGCCCCCATTTACGAGAATTACATTGCCATAAATATATCTTGGGCTGTGATTAAAGCTTTGTCAATCTAAATTAGATGCACATATCGCGACCGCTGCTAAGATTGCTTAGGCATAAGCTTTTCAGACAATAGGGCGCAACAGACCATTAAGATTCCGACAACCGTTTTCATTTATGCTAATGCGTAAGATATTAACTAAAAACGTCGATTGCGATCAGCAAAACGACTCTTTAATTCGCCAGCTTTCTGCGAAGAATCTCTGGTTTGCAGCCGATCACTGTCAATAGCAGTGCTGGACTGATCTCCTCGATGACGTCGTCCTAATCGTCCTTCTTTTTGTTGTGACTGACTTTGTGTAACAGTTGATGATTGTCCATGACAACCTGTCGCTTCTTGGGTAACTGTACGTTGTTGCGATTGATTTGCAAACCCGGTAGCTGCTTGTTGACTATATTGATCAAACACTGGTGCTGTAGTGTTATTTGGCGTTATGGGCACATGATAGCCATTTTGATTTGCATAATAGTACTGGCCATTTGGTTCTTTATATATTGGATGACCGTATGGTACTCCTGCATAGCCATAAAGATATTGATTATTATTGTCATACATAGAGTTGGTTATCATAGATCCCACAGCTGTGCCGCCTGCAGCAGCCAAACCTGTGACCATTGCAGATGACCCCTGAGCCGCTTTTGGTCTCTTGATTACCTGCAGGCAGATAAATGAGCACTACATGACTAAAGTCCTACAACTTTTTGATCTCGTCTGAGCAAACTTTTGTATTTTCTTCCATGGCATCAAGAGCATCAAATCTACTTTTGACCATGGCTACATTTGCACGATTATTGACCCTATCTTTTTTTCGATTCTTAATTTCTCTGTAGTCAACAATTGAAAAATCAGCCATTCGATAGGTTGCGCCAGAAAAATTATCTATACCAGCAAAACCATTCAACAATGCTGAGTGTTTCGAATGTCCAAAACCATGTAAGTACCGAAAGCCCACATAAATAAGCCAGGTGCCTCTAGAGCTCTTACTGCCACCATATATTGCATGATACACAAGACTGTGAGTATCGTGCTGTCGTTCTTGCCCGAGCTCTTTGTGTCTTAAATATTGAAACGAGTCCACTACTCCTTCTGCGTTTTTATAAAATTGGTCATGTTGTTCCATAAGAGCGTAAAGAATGGGTTGTTTTTCCAGATCAATATTGGCAGTTGTTTTTTCAAAAGTACTTAGATCTCTTTCCAAATTAGCAACTGAGAGAGTATTAGATGCCGACATACTACTTACTACATTTTTATAGCGTGATTTGTAAGTGATTTGCTCACTGCTCATTTCAATGCTAGGATCAAACGCTGACATGTAACCGGAATTAGCTGTAGACATACTGGCTGGGGCACTCAAAAAGCCATTTTGATTAACACCGCCTATAATTCTTACTAGGTCAGCTCCAAAATCTGCATCAGTCTTTTTTATCAAGGTTAAGCTGTTAAAGAACCGATTGCGAATCGAAAGAGAGACAGAACGAGCATAAAGCATTGCAAACTCTTGCACGGCCAGATCTTTAGTATCTTGGAGTAATTTTCCGTCCTCTTGAAGAGCTTTGTATTCTTCTTGCGAAATATTTGCTTCCTTTGTAGCTAATACAGCCTGCTCTCGCTTTGTTAACAGTTCAAGCAAATGCTTGTTTATTTCTGCAACACGTTTATACGTGGTGTGGGCATCGAACCCAGCCTTCTTTTCTTTGTAATGCTCTATAACTTGTAGAGGCGTTTCAACCAACAGTCCAGTAACGTATACTGCTTTACCAACAAACCGCGGCGTCGTAGCACCTAATTGAGCAATTACAGTGGCATGTCCACCGCGAGGATAATAGTAGAAATTGTAAATGACGTTGGCTAATAAGCCAGCAAATGTACATGCATAATTAGTTGTTTGATAAAACATCATGCGCCATCTTCTTCCAGCGGGCTGTATGCCATTTTCTAAGCGGAAGAAGGTATTTATTCTATAAAGCTCCGCCTCCAGCGCAAGTATCTCGTCCGTTATTTTTTCGATTTCAACATAGTCTTGCGCGACGACATGTCCAGTTACAGCACAATAAGCCGCTGGCGTACAATGCGCATAAAAATAGACTAGCAAAACTAGCAAAATTAAGAATACGTCGGGATTGTGATCGGTTGCCTTTGGGATTTCCACAGGACATAATACCCATCTGAATATCGCAAGTTGATTAATTTAGTACGGAAGCAGTATTTGATCAAGATTATGTTTCTAATAGATTTGAGTTTCTTATAGGTTGTATTGTTCTCGCCCGAAAGGCTACGCAGGTACAACTTTGTCTAGATTAGCGTTAAAAACTAAATTCAATGATCTGTAACAACAATTTGAGCGATAATGAGTAAAACCACCTCTTACACAATTGTGATCGATTTTAGATCAAAAAGGATTACTTCACTAAAAGTTATGAAAAAGCGTGTATCTAGTTCTGCAGGCTTGCAAATGGGTATCTCTGTCTTATTCTGTTGGTTTTGTGCTTTTGTCCCCGCGGCGGCTGACGAAGCGGCGCAGCTTCAAGCAGCAAATAATGCAATCGCTACTCAGAGATATGACATGGCACTGAAATTGTTAACACCATTAGCTCAAGCGGGAAATTTGCAGGCACAGTTTAAACTCGCCCAGATGTATGAATTAGGCTACGGTGTCTCACAAAACACCGAGAATGCCATCAAATGGTATAAGTTGGCTGCAAGGAGCGATCAACCCAATCAATTATCTGGACATATTTCGTTGGTTCAGCCAAATTCTACAAATTCAGAAGAGTTGCTAAAATTCATTCAAACCATAAAGACAAATGCGCAAAATGGTAATAGCGATGCACAAAGAACACTCGGAGATCTCTATTTTAAGGGTATCGGCGTAGAATTTAACTTGGCTCAGGCTTTAAAGTATTACGAGCTGTCGGCGGCTCAGCAGAATATAGGCGCTTATAATAATCTCGGCTATATGTACCAATACGGTGCTGCTACTTTGCAAGATTTTGGCAAAGCAAGAAAGTATTACAGTAAAGCTGCAGCTTTAAACGATCCTGATGCTCTAAATAATCTTGGTTTTCTTTACGCAAAAGGATTGGGTGTAAAAGTTGATTTTGAGCAAGCGGCTAATCTATTTCAAAGTGCATATAAGTTTGGTAGCCAGGAAGCAGCGTCAAATCTTGGCTGGCTATATCAAAATGGAGAAGGAGTAAACCGAGATTATACAAAGGCAGTTCAATTGTACAAAGAGGCAGCCAGTCACGATATAGCTGCAGGTCAATACAATCTTGGTTATTCATATCAATATGGCATAGGTGTCCCTATCAATTTCGATAAAGCGACGCACTTTTATAGACTGGCGGCCCAACAAGGTAATTCTGAGGGGCAGAATGCGCTGGGTGCTGCTTACGAGAACGGAAATGGTGTGCCAAAAGATTACGGCGAAGCTCTAAAATGGTATAAGAAGACTGCCAAACAACAGGCTAGAAGCTTTATCCACTGGGACTTATTGGAGATGCCTGATTAGCTTTGCTGAAATTAATTAACTATTTGTGAGTAAACAATAGTCATGTTCAACGATTATATACATTGGGGGGTATAGCGATGAAAAGTCTTTTAAGGGTCGTTAGTTTGAATAAGTTGACGCTTGTTTCTATATTGGCAATTGAACTAGTTTGTAGCATAACTGTTGGACAAGCAGGCAACATTGATGAAACTAAACAGCTTATTAATGATTTATCGCAATCAGTTACCAATATACGATCTACTACCGATAGAGAAAGTAGTACTGTGCCTGTCGGGGATGTAGAGGACCTTAAAACTGCTAAAAGTGCCCTAAAAGAGCACGATTACGATAGAGCATTCAAACTCTTGCTCCCATTGGCAAATAAAGGATATGTAGAGGCTAGTTGTGAATTAGCTGAGATGTATGAATTTGGATACGGAGTGCCACAAAATTCAGCCGAAGCTTTGAAATGGTATAAGATGGCTGCTCGACAAGGCGGAAAAGCAAAGTTTTCAGTGCGTCTTGCGTCCTATAAACCAATTCCAACTAATAAGAGCGAGTTAAAAAGATTTGTTGAAACAATCAAGGCGGACGCCATTCAAGGCGATAGTGAAGCTCAGCGTGTTCTAGGTACGCTATTTTTTAAAGGACTTGGTCTAAAGCGTGACTTTCATGAATCTATTACGTGGTATAAGAAATCGGCTGAGCAAGGAAACGCAGCGGCCTGTAGTAATGTTGGTTTTATGTATCAACATGGTGCAGGCATTTCCCAGGACTATAAGCAAGCAGTTCGTTATTATCAAAAGGCTACAGATCTTGGCGATCCTGAAGGAACAAATAATTTAGGGTTCATGTACGCGCGTGGTCTTGGCGTACAAAAGAATCCTCAAGAAGCGATTAGATTATTTAAGTTAGCATACGAGCAGGGAAATCTTGATGCTGCCTCGAATCTTGGTTGGATGCATCAAAAGGGGTTGGGGGTGCCAAAAGATTATAAAAAAGCCGTGGAATTATATGCAAAAGCTGCGGCTAACGGAGTACCGGCTGCCCAATACAATCTTGGCTTTATGTACCAATATGGTTATGGTGTTCATAGAGACATAAATAAATCAATGAAACATTACCTTTTAGCATCTAGTAAAGATCATCCGGCTGAAGAAAATGCGCTTGGGTTTATGTATGAGTATGGAAAAGGTGAGCCTAAGGATTATAATGAAGCGCTCAAATGGTATAAGAAAAAGGCCCAAAGGGAATTGCGTGCTTTCATACATTGGGACTTACTGGAAATGCCTGATTAGCTTAGGTTAATTCAGTTATTTCTTCATGTACAGTATCAATTGTCATATCAGTTATTTGCGGTCCTTTAACTAGCATTAGTCCTGTTGCCACATGCACAATCTTGTTATTGTCAATTAGATTTTTGATTATGTCCGATACACGCTGGGTGATTTTTTTTCCTGTTCGAGAGAAACCGAGCAAGCGTGCCACATCTTGGACGATCGATTCTTTGATACGAGTACCATATGATTCAAGAATCAGATTAACCGCTTGCTCATATTCTTCAATGCAAATAGAGTCAGGGTCAAAAACATAATCTAAACCAAATCTGTTTCTTACGATATTCATTGGCTCAGGTATGCCCCAAGCAAACTCTTCCTTTACAGTAAGTTGTTGCTTATCTATTAGTTCAGCGATTAACTTGCTTAATTTGTCTTTAGTTTGTTTGTTTAGGCGAGTAATTTCCCAATAAGAAGCTACTCGTTTCGTTAATTCGTTAACATGAATAGGTGCCTCGCGAGCTAAGACTCGCAACAGGGCTTCTTTTACTGTGGCATCTGGGGCCTCAAGAAAATCTTCCGCGTTTCCGTAAGGACTCAATAAAGTTAACCTATAAGGAGGTACACTTGGAGCTAGCTTGTCCTCAGTCTGTGAATGCACCACTGTGTAGGTCTTGCCAAAAGCTTTTGTCGGAGCGGTTATATCTTGGATTGCCGGATCAAAAGTATCTTGTGAAAGATTTGTAGCTGACTTTGTATCCTCGGTATTGCTCTTTTCAGAATTAGTCGATTCATCCCTGTCCTCGGCTAGTTGGTTATTCTGTATGTGTGTTTCTTTTATAAATCGCAGCACGCGATTAATTTGTCCATCTTTATCACGCCACCAGTCAACTGACCAAACTCGAATTAGTTTCCAGCCAAGATTCTCTAAAACATGTTGTCTTAGGCGATCGCGATCACGAGCTGTTGATGCGGAGTAATAATTTGCACCATCACATTCTAAACCGACTAGAAAACGATTGGGTTGATCTGGGTCTACTACCCCGAAATCTATACGATAACCAGAGTGTCCAACTGATGGAATGAGTTGAAGTCCGCGCTTAGTAAGCTCTTCATAAATAGAACGTTCTAAAGGTGCATCAATTCGAATATGATCCTGATTAAGGGTAACATCCTTCTGTCTTTTTTCAGCAAAAATGAGGAAATCTCGCAATAGTCTGGCGCCTTGACTTTGAACTTTGACTGGATCAATTGCATCTCCACGCATAGAAGAGAATACTTTCAGGCAACGTCTAGCTCGAGTAAATATAACATTTAATCGACGCCACCCATTTTCTCCATTCACTGGACCAAAGTTGTATTTAATACGTCCGGTCTCATCTGGGCCATATGTAATACTTATAAAAATTACATCTCTTTCGTCGCCTTGAATGTTTTCCAGGTTTTTGACAAAGAATTGATCTTCACCCTTTTTAGAAAAGAAGAATTCTAATTCAGGATTTTCTCTACGACGCTGTTCTAATTCATCTAGAATAAGCTGTTGCTGATTCATATTAAAAGTGCCTACACCTAATGAAAGGTCAGGATAATTTTTAATATGCTCACACACAGCATCAGCAACTGCCTTTGCCTCTATGGGGTTGACTCCCTGTCCTGTATATTTACCCCCAACAAAATTGAACTGCAACCCAAGATTTTCGTCTCCATTGTGTGGTGCTGGAAAAGTAAGCAAATTCTTGTAAAAATGTCTATTGGAAAATTCAATTAGCGATTCATGCTGACTGCGGTAATGCCATAGCAATGATTGTTTTGGAAAACCTATACTCACAAACTCATCTAATACACTATCAACGTCATCGAGAATGGATTCATCTTCATTAGCTTGTTCATCGGCCTGTAGCACCTGCATTTGAAAAAAGTTAGTCGGGGGCAATTGTTTAGGATCGCCAACAACTACTGCTTGCTTGGCTCTCATCAAAGAGCCTACAGCATCTTCGGTTGGCACCTGACTAGCTTCGTCAAAAATCACCAAATCAAACATACTAATATTTGGATCAAGAAAAAGAGCAGCTGACATAGGGCTCATCATAAAACAAGGTTTTACTGCTCGAGTTATATTTGGCACTTTGGCAAATAATTTGCGCAAAGGAATATGGCGCGCCTTTTTTCTAAGTTCGCGCTGCAATGTTCCAAGTTCAATGCTAAGAATTGGATTTACTAATTCTGTTTCACGCTTTGTATATAATTTATGAAGTAAACGCTGGCGAGCTAGTTTAAGAGATTTGAAATCCAAATCTCGAAAATCGCCAATTTTTTGTTCATGAATTAATGAAGTAAAGGCAGCCAAACGAGGTCGTTCGGAGAATACTAAATCTAGCCATCGTTCATAAAAGAAGCGTTTAAAAGTTTTTTCCAGTTGAATAGGTTCACGGTTTTCTTCTAAAAATCGTTTAGTCATAGGACCGGCTATGCCGAATAAACAAATAGCCAATTTGTCATTGTATAAAGTTAGCTGATGTAATTTCTGGATATTAGCTGATAGTCTACCAAGCCACGTTTGGGCCTCTTCAATTTGACCATCTACATTTAGTAAATAAGCATATTTGCCAGCAAATTTGCCAAGCTTTGTTAATTCTTGGAGACTAGCTACTAGATAACCAAGCTCTTGTTGTAAATGTTCAATTGTCGTTTGAATTACTTTGATATTCAAGCTTCTATGAATTGCATGATCAATAGCTTTTTCCTGAAGAATGCCAGCATTAATATGTTGGCGCATTCGCACAAGCCATTCTGAATAACGTTTTAATTCATCCCAGTTGGAGTCAAGACCATGCCACCTTTTTCCAAAAAGATCTTGGCCAATAGTGTCTTGTTTTTCTAGAAATATTTTTTCGGAATGATAAGTCTTAATAGAGTTAAGGTGCGACGATAGCTCGCCAGCTGGAACATTTTGGAATCCGGGAAGAAGATAGTCGAGTAGAAACTTTCTATCTTTCCAATAATCAACTCTAATAAACCTAATCCAGGAATTGCTGTAATTTTTAAAACGCATACAAACTTCGTCTAAATCTAGATTAAGTATTTCGGGCTTGAATGCCTCTAGAATTTCCTTTTTTAAAGAACCAAAACTACTTCCATGATTGATCAATTCTTTAGCTTCAGCAGGCAAAGTATCCCATTTATCACTTTTTAAAGTGGTTTCTTCGATCCCTGGTGAGGTGCTAATGGTTAAGGCAGCTTCGCAGAGTGTATTTATTTCTGAGATAGTTTTGGCTCTTACAAAACCAACTTGATCAGCAAAAGTATCTACTTTGGTAACTATAGAGGAGTATGCTTTAATTGCTGCATTCAATGCTTCGTTTAGGGCAGCGAGGTCAGCATTGGTAATAGTTCTTAACTCGCTTCCATACCAGGGATGTTTGGTTGGGTCCCCAAGTTCAGACAATATGTTGACTAGATCTTGTAAATGAGTACAGGTATTCAGAAAATCGATTTCGGTAACATCTTGAATATTGTGAATTGATGCTTCCATTAAAGGAGTTTTTCCTAGCACTAATGCCAGTTGACCAAATATGTCAAAAGGTTTTTGTCCGAGTTTGCCGAATGGTGTATGGAGATCTCGAGCATATTTGTTGAGTAAATCTTTTAGTAGTCCTAACTGGTTTAAGTCTGAATCTTTTGTATGATCCGCCGGACGCGAATTATCTAGTACTCTTATAAATTCATCGTAAACAGCTCTTTTATTTGTTTTATGGCTATGTAATTGCAAACAAAAATCATGCAAACCTATTGCTTCTAATCGTTTATAAACTACTTCTAGTGCAGCCATCTTTTCACTGACAAAAAGCACTGTCTTCCCATCGGCAAGAGCATCAGCTATAAGATTAGTTATTGTCTGTGATTTACCAGTTCCTGGCGGACCTTCGATTATCAAATCGTACTTAGATTTGACCGTAAGAATGGCCCTTTGCTGTGAGGAATCTGCATCGAGCACGTGAAAAGTTGATTCAGGTGCCAGTGCTCTATCAAGATCTGCATTTTGAATTTCTTCTGGTAAAGATATGCTCCTTGTGCCTGTTGTAGTGCATAGAGCTTGGATTAAATGATTAGCACGATAATTTTGCTCATATCTTTCCATATCTTTATACATAAGGAACTTTTGAAAAGAGAAAAAGTCCAAATAGATTTCGCGTTTAACTTTCCAGCCTTTTTGTTTGACGATTATTTGTTCAATATCAGTAAAGAATTTTTCTAAATCAAACTCGTCCAAATTTTCTGGCAACTCAGGCAAGAGGAGGTTATAGGCTAGACGAAGTTGTTCTATTAGGGCAGGGTTCACGACAGGATCATCTTCATGTGCCCTTAAACTAAAATCTTGCCAAGCTACCTTACGCGACAGTTCTACTGGCAAAAGCAGTATTGGTGCTTGAAAAGGTGTTTCTGGGTTGTCTTCACTTTCGCTTTCGTACCACTCAAGAATGCCTATAGCCAAAAACAACGTACTGATACCTTGTTCTTCGAAAAGACTTGAAGATTTGCGAAATATCCGCAGCAAGCTATCGTTAAGTTTTTCCCCTGAAAGACGGGTATGTAAAAAACGATCCTGTCCAATAGTGGATGTAATATCACCGTTTTGAGCAGGCAAAAACTTCATCGCTTTGCCATCTGTCTGTAATAGGAGAAATACTTCAGCAGGCAAATCGCTTAAGACTTGAATTGTGGTGACTCGGCTGGGATTGTAATTCAATAATCGATTTCGTTTTGTGAGATCGATTAAAGCACGCTTCCATCTCTCGAGCCGAGTTGTAAATTGGTCTGTCATTAATTATCGAACTGCTTTCCAGCTATAGCTTGATCAAGCTTGGTATTGAATGTTTGCAAATCAACAGCTAGTGCAATAGCATCAGTAAATTCAAAACCACGAGTAGGGTCACCATTTGATTCGCGTTGACGCAATTTATCAAATTGTTGTTTAAATGACTCTGCTTGTTCTTTGGTCAGCTTTTTATTATCTAGAGCATTGGTGATTTTCTGTTCAAGTGTTTTATCCTGAACATCTATTCCAAGCCACACTTTTCTAGGATGAATAGCGCTCGATATTTCGCTATTGACCTGTTGAAGAGAAGAATTGATTTGTTTTATCTTTTCAGGACTGCTGACTGGATCTTCTTTAGCTTGAGTCTCAAGTTTGATTACATTGTCTATGTCAGTCTTGATTTTCTGAGCATCATCGATTGATATTTTGCCACTCACTAGACCGGTGGTTAACTGTTTTAATAATTCGGTCCGTTGGTTATCAACTGCAGTTAATTCGTTTTCAATTGCACAAAAGCCGCTGGACGGGAAAAGTATTAGACTTGTTGCCACAGTAATAGCGATTTTTTTTAACATATCAATCTCCTAAACTTTCTTTTTAATTGTACTGTGCTTGCTTTTCCTGTCTATTATCTTGGCAAGCCGTTTGGACGATTTAATCAAGAACGAATCAGAAGCAATACTCAAAGCATCCTTAGCTTGCACTATCGCTAAAGATAACTTATCATGCATATATGTTCTTTAATTGGGGTCTTAAGTTGAAATCGGTATATACACCGCTAAAGATAAAAAACGGGTCTCGTAAGCGTCGCTCAAAATAGCGTTGCCATGTTTTTGTCTTAATCAACTTAGTTTTCTTCCAATTATTGAATGAATAAGGGCCTTTTATCTGGTTTTGCTTGTACTATTTGCTGGGGTTTTTCCACTGTATTAACCAAAGCTGCCTTGTCACGCCTGGATCCTTTGGCGTTACTAATGCTGCAGCTCCTATCCAGCATCAGCTTTCTGTGCTTTTTACAGACGGTTTCTGGTCTAAAGCTAAATCTTTGGGGTAAATCAGCTTTCAAAAAAAGTTTGCCCGGTATTTTGCAACCTGGACTAGCATATGTATTAGGTTTTATTGGGCTAAAACTCACTTCAGCAAGCAATGAGGTTATTATTTGCTCTTCCGAAGGCATTTTGATTGTTTTTTTCGCTTGGCTATTTCTGCATGAACGTATAAGCTGGCAGCTTTGTGCTTTGTCTGCCTTAGGAATTTGCGGTACATTTCTTGCTATTAGTCCACAATCTGCAATAGCAGCAAATGTAATGCTAGGCAATATATTATTGCTAATTGATGTAGTCTTAGCTGCACTATATTCAGTGGCTTCGCATAACCAATTAGAAGATGATGAACCGTTATATTTGCTAACGCTCCATCAATTGAGCGCTTTAGTGTTAGTTGGTTCGGTGCTGTTAGCCAGTATATTTTTTGGCGTTATGTCACGCAATCAGGGCACTGTCTATGACTATGTTTTGGCTATTATTTGCGGCATTACACAATTTGCTTTGCCATTCTGGTTGTATCTTATTGCAATTAAAGAGCTTGGAGCTGCACGCACGAGTATATTTTTAGCACTTCCTGCAGTTTTTACTCTGTTAGGAGCTTATGTATTTTTAGGTGAGCGATTGAGTCTTATGCAATGCTTTGGAGCATTTATAGCAGTATTTGCAGTCGGTGGACTTGGTGTATTGAGAGATGGATAAATTACTAGACTTAAAAGCTCCCACGGACAACCTAGACAAAATTACCCGTAAGTGGGATGTGGACAAGTAAAACCTTATGTAATGTTATTAAATAGGGGGCAGATTTTAGCTTTTTAATTTTAATTATTGGAATGCCCAATACTAGGCAAACCTACGTTTGCATGCGAGGAATTGAGCTTTTTTAATATGGATATAAACATGGAATTGCGGAATGATTATATACAAGCAGCGGATCCGCTTTCGTCGATAGAAGAACTTCGAAAATTTCTAAAATCAAAAGATATAGGAATAAGATTTAAACTGGCGGAAAATTTAGCAAGTCCACCTGATGTTCTTGCTCAATTATCCAACGATCCTGATCCTGAGGTGCGAGCTTGTGTGGCTTGTAATCCCTCAACTCCATCCGAGATCGTTACGATGCTATCAGAAGACGAGCATGATGATGTTCGCTTCTCTATGGCTAGCGATCCAAATTTACCTTTTGAAATTTTATATAAATTAGTCCATGATCAAAATCCATATGTTTGTGATCGAGCGCAGAAAACAGTTGATGGACTAGCGCTAGAATCGGTTTTGGAAGGACAGGGTTTTATAAGTTTTCCGGGCACCCATGCACGATTAGGCGAGCTCTTAGTTGCAGCAAAAATAATGCAAGAAACTGAGATAGAAGCCTTTGTTAATCAAGCTCGAAGCAACAAAATTCCACTGGGAAGAGCCTTGGTGCAAGCTGGAAGAATCGATCGACATATAGTAGCTTATGCATTAAAATTCCAAACATTGATTCGTCTTGGACAGGCAACTCTTGAGTCTGCTATCACGCAAATTAAAGAATATACAGGTGCTCAATAGTTCTTCAATTAGCAGCTATTAAAAACTGCATTAGTGAATATCCGTATATTTTCTGATTAGTTGCGAATTAAGTTCAAACCCTTTTGGCTGGATTTGCCAGTCACTGCTAAACGGGTGACCAAGCATAAATATCAAACCTAAATTAGCACCAAGAGCTGTAGCAACAAAGCAAATTAGAAAACTGTGCAGAACAATTGAGCCCCTTCTAACATACAAATAAGCAAAAATAAGCACTATAAAAGTGCACATTAATAAGACTGGCATCAAATTGCGATCCCAGCTTTTATCTAACCAAAGAATACGTTGTCTGCGATAATCTCCCCAGCTTTGCATGGCAGAGATAAGTGCGCTTTGAACATTAGTTTCACCGTTAGTTTTGGGATTAAATGAGACTATATTTCTTAAAAGTTTTCCATAGCATGTATAAACTTTTTCACTAACATGTCCCTTAGTCATCTGTGGCCATTCTTCGGAAATTACTTGGTCGCAATAATTTAAACAAGTGGTGAGTATTTCCCTACGCTGATCGGTAGGTAAGCCAAAAGATAAACGACAGACTTCAGCTACGCTTGTTGCTTCAGCATCGACTGCTGCCTCAAGTGCTTGATAGTTGTTAAGCGATGAGGCTACAAGCAAGCCTAAAAGTATAGACACTAAGGTTCCAACAATATTTAGCGTAGCATCTAAAGCTGCTTGATTTTCAGTCAAGTTAATTGGTTTGACAAATTGATGGGCAATAAGCATCCCTATAAAAGCAAATAGTGCTGATCCAGCACTCCATAAATATATTGAAGGGATTGGTATCATAAAAATTTGTCCTTATAAATATCGCAATGTTTTAGCAGTTAGCGGATCAAGGCAGCTGTAAAGACGATTTAGGGATTAACAAGATAGAGTAAAACAGTCAATAAATTGAACCCTGCATGCCCAATAATTGCCGTGGTTGTATTAGTGTACTTTCTGCTGAATCCCATAAATATGGACCAAAGAGCCACTTGTAATATAAACAAGGGTGCATGATTTAATTGACTATGCAGAAGTGCATGCAATAAAGCCGAAGGAAGTATGCCAAAAACAGGCTGCAATGCTCCTCTAATTAGTATTTCTTCTCCTACAGCAGTAAAGCTTGTGAACAAAAGAGCTAGAATAACCGACGGAAAAAATGCTCCTGCTACGGCAAAAGAAGCACTATTATAATGTGAAAGCCGAACTGCCAAACTTGATTGTGCGCCGATGCTATGAGTGTACATAAGCCAATAAGCATCATAAGCAAAACTAGCAAAAATCAATATAATACCGATACCTATTTGAATCTTTGTGGGCTTCTCTAAACGTAATCTACTAAAGCATTGTTTATAAGAGCGGGTAATATAAAATCCCACACCGCAAAAGGCAAGTATTATAAAAGCCACTCCGCCGCAAGACAGCAAATGGTCCATTTTTAACGGATCAATTAACGAAATTAAAGACGGATATAATTTCTTCAGCTCTGCACTGGTTAATACATACAAAGAAGTCGTTATATAAGTGAATAAAGCTATTAGATGAGGAAATGAGCTTGGAACAAATATTCGCTTATGATAGAAATACTTCTTTGCTTCAATATCTTTTCTAATTAATGGATAAATTATTTCAGCTGTAATGAGAGTCTGGATACCGGTTATAAACCAAGACATAAATTGTCTGCATGGTTTAAACAAAATCAAAAAAGTGCTGATAGCGGCAAGCCCATAAGTAATACAAAGATAGCTTAGCGCAGGGAATTGAGTTAGCCAAATAGAGAGCAAAGATTCGAATATTGCAATAGAAAGAACGCTCAGTCGCAAAATATATTCGATTGGCCGAAGCTTACGAGCTAAGTGCGACAAAAGTGCCAACATGGCAAGTGCCGAAATAAGTAAAAACTCGTACAAAACTATTTCCTAATTCTAACCCCATGGACATTATACAAGTGGGTTGGGTGCCGTCATGTTTATTCTTTAAAGAAGCCTTGTCAATATCGAGCCTTTCAAAGCAGTGAATGCTGCTGATAATGGAAATGAATCAACACCTGACTTTATGAATTTTGTTAGAATGATGCTCTGGGGTCGTCGATAAATATTTTGAAAGCAGGATGTAGATATGCTAATAACAAAAAACACTACTGTAAGAGACGTTTTGACAGCTCGCCCGGATGCTGTAAAAGTTTTTGAAAAGCATGGTGTAGATGTTCCAGCTGAGTGTGACGAAAGCGTTTGGGATACTGAATTAGAAGTATGTGAAAGTATGTGCCATATAGAGGATCTTGATGGCTTGATTGCGGA
Organism: Candidatus Melainabacteria bacterium; assembly: GCA_027451745.1. GTDB lineage: Bacteria > Cyanobacteriota > Vampirovibrionia > Obscuribacterales > Obscuribacteraceae > JABDBL01. The sequence goes on along the minus strand of DAIDIP010000001.1, from coordinate 214,251 downwards.
TCTGCAAAAGCTCTTTGATTAATTAACTTAGATCTTCTTGCAAGCGCTCCGCGTACCAAGTTTCGCCTATCTCTATTTTTTCTCGGCCTTGAGACTGCCGCAATGTGTTTGTGTCACGCAGAGAATAGATGCAGCCACAATATTGCTGGGCATAGAACTCTTCACGTTTGGCTATTTCGTACATACGCGCTGAACCGCCAAATTTGCGCCAATTATAAGTCCAATAAGTTAAGTCTGGATACCGAGAAGCTGCTCCGATTCCGCTTTCATTAATTTGCTCCATATTTTTCCAGCGCGAAATTCCTAGTGAGCTGGTTATTACTTTAAAGCCATGCTCATGTGCATAAAGCGCGGTACGTTCAAAGCGCATATCAAAGCAGGCAGTACATCGTATTCCGCGTTCGGGTTCATGCTCCATACCACGCGCGCGGGCAAACCAGTTATCTACATCATAATCAGCATCAATAAATGGAATACTCATTTTTTCGGCAAAGCGAATGTTTTCTTCTTTGCGAATCTCGTATTCCTTTTGGGGATGAATATTGGGATTATAGAAAAAAATCGTAAGGTTGATGTCGTTTGCAAGCATTTGCTCCATAAGTTCACCTGCACAAGGCGCGCAACAGCTATGTATAAGCACGCGTTGTTCTCCTGCTGGAGGAATTAATTCGATATGCTTGACTGGTTTAATGATTTGCATATGGAAATACTAGCAAATGGTCGGTATAAACGGGCAAATTACCACTATCGATTCGCCTATATTTGGCGATCTGCTTCTCAAGCGGTTTGGCAATTTCAAGCTTCTTCAGACTTGTGACCCCTACCCAAAAAACTGAGCCTTGTCCTTTTCAAGAGGTAAAAATAGGTAATTAGATTTTGGCATAGTATTCCTTCAAGAATTAGCTTATAAGCATTCTGCTATCATTTCAAACATATACGTCCCGACACTTAGTCCTAGTCTTAGGAAGATAATATGAATCAGCCAACCAGGCACAACAGTCAATTCCTCGAACACCAGAAAATATTGATACTTACACCGGTTAAAGACGCAGCAATATATGTTGAAAGTTATTTCAGGGGATTGCAAAATTTAACGTATGATAAGAGGCTCGTCTCTATCGGAATATTGGAAAGCGATAGCATTGACGATAGTCACGAGATTTACAGCAAAGCCTGTAGTGCTTACAGTTCGCAGTTTCGTGATATTCGGTTGTTTAAAAAGGATTTTGGCTTTCGTATACCAGCAGATATTCCTCGTTGGGAACCAATGATTCAATTCAAGCGACGCGCCATCTTGGCGCGATCTCGCAATCATCTGCTTTTTTATGCGCTCGATGACGAAGACTGGGTTCTTTGGCTGGATGTAGACGTAATTCAGTTTCCACAAAATATTATTGAAAAACTCCTTTCTTTCGGAAAAGATATTTTGCATCCACATTGTGTGAAAGTGCTCGGTGGACCAAGCTTCGATCGTAATGCTTGGGGTGATCACGGACGAGTGTGCATGGATGAAATGCGCAATGGACAGGAACTTGTTCCACTCGATGCTGTAGGTGGGACAATGTTGTTTGTGAGAGCAGATTGCCACCGAGACGGTTTGATATTTCCACCATTTTTATATGGAAAACATAACCCAAAAGTACGAGAGCGTAGCGATATTTTCATGCCTGGAGAGCTAGGAGAATTAGAGACCGAAGGGCTGGGCATTTTGGCAGCAGATATGCGCATACAGTGCTGGGGTTTGCCAAATTTGGAAATTATTCATGCCGATCTCTAGGCTTACCCATCGCTGCCGAATAGGTAATATGATTAGATCCCGAGATGAATAATCTGTATGTCCAACAATGTAGTTCTTATTACACCAACTTTTCCTGCCCTTAGTGGAAATGGGTTGTCTATGCGTGCAGCTACTACCTTAAAGCTGCTTTCTTCATGGGCAACTTATGTGCATTTGCTCGTCATTCCCATTTATCCAATAAATGATATGCCTGAGCCGGAAATTGGCAGACTTTGCAAATCCTGGCAAATGATACCTGGTTCGAAGCATGCAGCAGATATGCTTCTCAACATGACGTTTGACGTCCAACCAAGAACAAATATGCCCACTGAATTGGCAAGTCTCGATTTTGCATGGCAGGAGAAAATTATTAACGCGATAAAATTGTTGCAGCCCGACTTGATTGTGATTTTTCGTTTGTATCTAATTCCATTTGTAATCCCGTATATTAATCGAGGGATTCGCGTATGGTTAGATGCTGATGAGTTAGAGTCAAAGGCGCGTAGCCGCATAGCGCGCATCTATACCGAAGCTGGCAATGAGAAGAAGGCAGAACAATTGACAGTTGAAGCTAATGCTTATGCAGATGTTGAAAGCAAATGTCTACCTTTTTTTGATAGAGTTTTTGCATCATCAGAAAAAGAAGTGAAGGCAATTATAGATGTTTGTCCAAATATCGATGCGCGTGTTCTACCAAATGTTTATCCTCGTGTGCTGCCGCAACCGCCAAAAATATTAAATGGAAGTGTGCATTTTCTATATGTTGGCAGCTTTGGTTATTACCCTAATCGCGACGCCATCAATTTTTTTGCTAAAGACATATTGCCTGTTATAAAATCATGCTGTTCGCTGCAGATAAGGGTAGACATAGTCGGCACCGGACTTGGTGCAATGGATGACCTTGCGGTCTCTCCGGAATTACGTTTCATTGGGACCGTTGATGATGTAAGTCCTTATTATCAAGACTGTGATATTGCGATTGTGCCGTTGAGAGCCGCAGGAGGTACTCGCATCAAAATCCTTGAAGCATTCAGTCATAAGAGAGCTGTCGTGTCAACAGAAATAGGCGCGGAAGGGCTTGAGTTGACAGCAGGTAATGAGTTGTTTGTTGCCAGCAGCGCACAGGATTTTGCTGAATGCTGCTTGCGGTTAATTGAAAATGATGAGTTGCGTAATAACTTAGCCAGTCGCGGACATCAGTTCTTCATACAAAACAACACTGTCGCTAAAATAGAAGAAATGGTGCCGCAATTATTTATGTAATCACACTTCGGGTTACCAGTAATCATCTAAACCCTTAACTTCATCAAACGCCAATCCCAACATTATGAATTTACTCTGATTTCGTTGTTCCAGTCCGCAATGCTGGTAAAGTGCAGAAAATAATTGATTGTTATCGAAAATGACCCCATCCAAATTGTCTACACAATCGCCAAAAAACGATACGGCAGTACCTTTAAGGTTACCAGCGTTGTCGATATTGTCTGCTGGTAAATAGCCATAAATTTGTGAACGAGCGCTTTTTAACTGACGATGATGGCTTTTTAGCGCCAGCCAACCAATGGTGGACTCAAAAATATGAAAGACCTTAGGATTAGCCTGCAAAACGAGCCGCGTTAGCATAATCATTCTTGCTTTATAATCAAGAGGCACTTCGAGATCGTCAAAATAAACTACTCTTGCATGGTCCGCAAACATCTGCGCTACTAGTCGATCGCCCTTGTCAGTACAAACAACTAGAACCGATTTCTCACCGTTCTTCTTTCTAAGTTGGCGGGCGAAGTCGAGAGCCCTCTGTTCTGTGATGGTCCAGCCGATACCGGAGAGTGAAAACAAATGAGTGAAAGGTTCTGAGAGAGTAGAAATCAGCTTGCCATAAGCAGGTCCCGCCAAAGACAGACGTATATGGCGGCGTCCCTTGTTACAAAGATGCTCTAATGGTTGTAATAGAGGCTCAATCTCCTTAGCCCTGGAATAGTACTGAGTAATAGATCGAATAAGATTTTCATCTATTGCTGTGGTCGACCGTCCTTCCAATTTACCAAAGTGCAAATAGTGAGCCAGAGGATTCATGTTCGCTTCAGCGACATCCGGGCTGCTTAAGAGATAATATGAAGTATTGAACCGAGCAGAAGGATCATAGCCTTTTTCAGCACCGAAGTGCAAATAATGTGCAACCGCAGTTAAACCGCATTGTGCTACTTCTGGATACCGGTTTAAATAGAACTGAGAATCGAAATGAGCATTGATTTCTTTTCTGTCAAAAATGCCTTTCTGCAGGTAATGGACAAGCGCACATATTGGTAAGGAAGATAGATTCGGGTATTGTGCGCGGTAGTACCTTGTGTCGAACAGTGCATTTGGTTCATATCCTTGTTTCCAACCCTGCGTAAGGTAATGAGTTATAGGATCGCCTGTGATAATGCCGACTCCAGGATTTGTACGATAGAAATCTTCATCAAATAATCTACTATTATTAATTAGTGTCCGTAATCTGTCCACTTCAGACACATCAGAAAACACAGTATCTATTTGCTTAGGAGAGGTATTGTCTGTTGAAGCCTGTTTTATCAACCCGTTTGGTTTTTGGTATGGCAATGCAAATAGTTTTGATGGTGGTACTAAAAGGTTGCTCATAAAAGACCGTCCAGACAAAGAATCTTCAGTGCGCTTAACTCGGTAACAGTGAAACGTCTGGTCAACTGCTTTGTGGTGAATACCAGCCGCAAGAGTTTCGCAGTGGAAGTGCCAGTCTTCAAAACCCAATCCGGTAGCGGTGTCAAAACTAGTGCAAAACGGAAACTCAAGATGAAGACTCTTTTGGGTAAAGGTATTTGATGACCAGTGATTCATGTCTAGAAACGTTAGAGGAGAAAAATCGATTGAATCACTATCGACAGTCAATACAATACTGTCTGTTATCCCGAATTGAATCATACATTTGGGATGTAGGATCACTGGCTTGCCATATGCGGTAGCAAAGGAGTGGGCAGAGGAAAGCCAGTTTGTACTCCAGAGATCATCCGCATCAGAAATAGCTATAAAGCTGCCATTTGCGCAAGCCATAGCAGCGTTTCTTGCCGCACCCACATCTTTGCATTCTAATGTGATTAAGCGGGCTTCAGACGGCATATTCGATTGCAGAAACTTACGAGTATCATCGTCTGCGGAATCTAGAACAAGAAGCCACTCAACTTTTAAATTGTGGTGAGTTGCATCATTTATAGCTGTCGTGATTGACAGCAATGAGGCTCTCATTAGTGAACCTTCTCTGTGCATGGTGGTGATCACAGATATATCTGTCCTATCCATAAGATGCTTTCCTTGTCATAATAGGCTGACAGGCGTCTAACGCAAATAACTAAAGCTGCTAGACAAATGCGCTAGTTGAAGAAGTTGTTCGGCATAAGTATCTATATTGTAAGTTGTGGAAACTATCTTTTTACCGACAGCACCATCATGACTCCGCAATGACTTATCTGCAAAATAGTATTGAATTGCATTAGACATAGCTCTGATATCGCCGTAGCCAACTAGTTTGCCACCCCCATGCTGAAGTACATCTTCGGCCCCACCACTGCCTTGAAATGCAACCACCGGCAGACCGGTTGCTTGCGCCATATGTAATACGCACGGCATGGGATCTTGCCGGGAACACATCAGGAAGAGATCGGAGCCTGCAAAGTATGGTTCAAGGTTTGTTTGCGCGCCAACAAAATGAACCCGACTAGCTATACCGCTTTGTTTGGTATCGTATTTAGCCCACCAGAATGAATCAAAAGTATTCGGAGTATGTCCGCCAATCCAAATGAAATGGACATTCTGTTTGTCAATACAGTTAAGCGTATTGAGAGCGACGAGTGTGAATAAATCAATGCCTTTTCTTTGATCGCTAGTTCCACACGCTAAAATCACGAAGCTATGTTCGCTGATACCACAATTTTCAAGAAGAAATTGCTTTCCTTCTTCTTTGCTTGTAGAACCAAAATCGGGATTAAGCAAGCCTTGCGGAATAATTTTAGCGCCAGAAATAAAGCTGCCATGTTTGTGAGCATCATCATATGTAGCTTTTGCTGAAAAGACTGTTATATCTGAGTTCCATAGAATTTCATCTCTGGCAATCTTTGGATAATTACTGAGGTATTCATGAATGAGTGAAATGACGTAAAAACCATGGCGTTTGAATATGTGGCTTAAATCATGAAATTCAGCTGTGTTAAGGAAAACGGGAGTGCTGGCTAATAATTTACCAGAGCCAAGCAAGCGCTCAAGCTCAGAATTAAGGAAATCGTCCGTGGCGGCTGCCTGAGAAAGATTGAGGGTATCGCAGTAATTAGTAAATTCAGCAACCAGAGGCCCGCCCGACTTGAGCACAACCAGGCAATTGAAACCGCGTCGCGTAAACTGCTTACATAAAGTCAAGGCAAGCATCGGAGCTCCCGTCCGAGTCGCATCGTGAACAGCTAATACAAGATCATAGCGACGATCTAGGACTGAGTTCTTGTCAGCAGGTAAAATATACGGATGGGAAGAAATTTGCCACTGGCTGCCATTTATTGCAGTTGGATGCTCGTGTCCTGTTTTAATGAGCTGATGGTTTTCTTTTTTCTGCTGGACAATTAATTGCGTCGGCATCGACCAGGCTAAATCATCTTTTCGCAAAATATTGGTAAACTGCCAAGAGCGACTCTCGAATATTTTCTGAATTGTTTTGTTTAGATAGTCCAGATATGCTTCATGTTGAGTTAAAGAATCAAAGTCATCGTACTTCCGCAATTCATAAGTTTGTTCGTCTGTCTTGAGCAGGAACTTATTAATCTCTCTAAACGGTCGTGTTATTCGCCAAGAAAAACTGTCGAGTATTTTGTGCAGTCTTGCCTCTGCCACTTTTATTATTTTCAAATAGGCAATTATTTTTTGTTCTTCTTTGGTGATTTTGGGAGTGACACCGGCTTTTGCACCAACTATATTCAAAAGATAGACGAAGGACTTTTTTAGAGCTATTATGTCTGAAAGCTGATAGTCATCCGCTCCCATAAGTGCGTCCAGATCTGGGTTTCCATTTTGCAAACGGATAATATCTGCAGATGTTCTGGTCAGGTTTTGTGTAATAAACTCTTGATGCGAACAATTAAAGTCTTTCAGCAGATCAGTTATAGCTTCAGCCATATGGATGATATCCGTGTGCACAAAAAGCTTTCTAAGATTTCTTTGCGTAGTACTTTCGGGATGGTGGCGGTAATATACAAGCGGCTCATGTATCATGCCTAGTTTGCCATGTCTAAGAATGCGCAACCAGTATTCCAGGTCACCCATATGTTGAAACACTGGTGAGAATCCCGAGCCGTAATGTTCTCTGCGAAACATCACCGTACATGGTTCACCAATAAGATTGGTGATGGGGAACAAACAAGCTTTGACGACTTCTCGTGGTTGATAGACATCCAGCCTTCCAAGCAAATCGACAATGGTGGAACCATTGGAGGAGGCAGCTAGCGAGCGACCGACCGCATCAATAAATATTCGTTGAGCAGATACGAGAGCTACATCACGACGTTCTCTAAAAAAATTTATTTGTTGGGATAGAAGCGATGCTGCCCAAAGATCGTCTTGGGCAAAAGGTTTTATGTATGTCCCTTGAGCTTGAGAAAGACATCTATTGTAGTTGGCGAAAAGCCCAAGAGCCTCGTGATTACGCCACCAACGAATACGTTTATCTTGGCTTGCATAATGCGCGATAATTTCTTCTGACCCATCAGATGAATTATCGTCTGAAATCAATAATTCGAAATCTTCAAAATTTTGGGATAACGCAGATTCTATAGCAAGGCTCAAGAATCCTTTGCCGTTGCGCACAGGTAACAAAATAGATGCTGCCGGTTCTCTTAGGTTTACAGCGCACACTTAAATATTTATCCAACCAGACTTATCATTAATGGAGCCGCTTTAGTGTCCCAGGTTCTAATCTGTGTGACTAGTAAACTTACCCGGATCAAGTAATGTATGCTAGCACATGACATCGACTGATTCAAGTCCCGGTAACTGTATTGCTTCAGCTATTATTTTTGCGTCACGAGAGACATGAGCATCATCGCCCCTTACGCATGCTCTGAGCGCAGGATAAGCAGCCTCACCAAGTGGACGGAGATCTTGAAAGCGAAAGTCACCTATAAGTTGGTAAGCTAGCAAGATTTTTCTCCAGTTTGGTCCAAAATGCAATGCGAGGTCTTGCCCGCTTCTAATTAAGGCACTGGCGGCAGCTGCCCGTACTTCTCGGTTACTATCGTCTAATGTCCCTATCAAATCTTTTCTGAAATAAAGGGTATCTATTTGGGCAATGGTGTTTATAGCCATTCTACGAATATCTTTGTCTGGGCTGCCAAGCCAATATTGAAGGCGCTCTCCAAGCTGTCTGGTGCCGGTGAGCGCCCAGATTTCAAGGGATGCTTGCAAAAGAGCCTTTTCCGGATAGTGCAAAATCGGTGGCTTCAGAGATTTTTCAACAGGAAAAGTAAGCTCCAATCGGCGTACTTTATCTCTCTTTGGAATCCATCGTTTCTGATTAGAGCTACAGCCATGTGGTTGCCATTCCGATGTGTATGAGTAGGGTGCCATGAGAAGCAGGTATGGTTGGCCAAGAGTGTAAGCAAGATGCGCCATCCATCCTTCAACCGTTACCACCAAGTCAGCCCAAGCAACAAAATATTTTATGATTCGCATCGCTTCTTGAGCAGTATGCCCAGCAGGCAGAGGAGCAGCGCTTACATGCTTACGAAGCCTTTCGGGCAGGCATGCGCGAATAGCTTCTATTTGTTCCAAACCTCCCCAGCTTTCGCCATTTGGAACCAACACTGTGTTATAGCCCTCGCTGGAAAGGTGCATTAAAATCTGAGCGACTTGCCCGAAATTAGCAGACTCAAATCCTTTCATCGGTTGATATCCACCGAAAACATTGACGATTGCTATTGATCGTTCTTTGCCATCGCATTTAGTGCGAAAATCTTCATTTAATTTTTGCCATAATGTCTCTATATTTGGTTGTGAATTTGCGGTAGCAAGCGGCGATACAGGCTTATCTTCGCCAATGCGAATTGGCAAACCTAATTTTGCGATAAGGCGCATTGTTGTTTCGTAATTAAGTTTAAGGCGGCGTCGATTTACTTGCCACTCCTGAGTAAAATCACAACTTTCGATGATAACGGTTTCAAAAGTAAAATGATTGATGTCCTTCCTTGCCCAAAGATAGAAAGGCGGAAAGTTTTTGTGCAAATAATGTGCCAGTGCTGACTCGATAACTGTATTGTAGCTATTAGAGGGCAAATATGGCTCGAAAAAGTTAAGTATGCCGTCCCATTTTTGATTAAGAGCACGCGCGAAAGATTCATTGTCCGAGATGGAAGTTGTCTGCACCCGAGGGTGATCATATAGATAACATCTATCGGTAAAAAGCATGACTTCAAGATTTGGAAATCCGTCTAAAAGTGCCTGCAGAAGTGCATGCAATCGGACAATCTCATCACCTTGACCATCAACAATATTGTGTATCACAAGCAAGCGAGAATAATTGTATTGCATATGGAAAAGAGGGTTATTACGATCGCCTGCTGTCTGATTGATAATTCCTTTTCGAAGCATTTGCCGCTCAAGCAACTCAGCGCCTATTTCACTATAACAAATCTCTTTGGACAAGGAGCGCAATAAATCAAGGCTCAATTCTTCAGGGAACCAATCAAAGATATGTCTTAAAAAGTTAATTGAGAATGTCCAATTTTTAGAATGAAGTATTTTGGCTTGCAGGTGCTTAACTATTGATGGTCTCAGCTCTGAATGAAGCAAGAGAATGGCAAGGCTCTCCCAAATAACTGGTGATTGCTGTATACGCCAGTGATCGAGAATTGACGCTGGAATATGACTGGCTAAATCCGGAGCCAAAAGTAATACAGCTGTTAGCGAAGCAATAACAGAATCTAGATTGTGGTAACCTGCCAAAGCTGAAAGGATAATACTGATAGTTTCCGAATTTAGATTAACGCTCCCCTCAAGTATGGCGATGGTATTATTTGCGGTATCCAAGTTTATGGAAGTGATACTATGCATATGGTTAACGTGAAGACTGACAAGATTGGGGAAGTGTAGCGTTTATACTGAATCCGGCATTTTCTTCCGAAAGATATACATAGTGTAAGCATGCACTCCACTATGTACACTCATCGGTCTAGTGAGATCACTGGCCAATTTATCTATAGGCTGATAAATTATATCTCCTTCGCTGAGTCTGCCAAATTCATAAAAGGATTCGGTGACACACTCTACAAGATCACCGGCACTATAGGGCGATCTGTGAATAGCATACGGCCAATATTCCGTAAGAAGGTAATCTGTTGTGGCAAGGGTTTGACTGGCACCTTTCAAAACAGCTATCTCCGCCCCCTGACAATCCATCTTCAAAAGACGTGTCGGTCTGTCCTCAAGTCCTGCTTGACGCCGAATAGCATCAAGTGAATCACACTTGACTGCGATTGTAGATCTTTGATCTTCAACAAATAGGTTTTCATCACCCTCGTTTGGCAAACAAAAACGCACCCGATGATCCCCTAGATTGTTTGGACAGAGTTCCAGCCTGCAAACACCCAATTGTTCTAGAAGCGCTACTTGAAATAAATAGCAACGCTCTAAAAATCCATTTTTAGTAACGTTATCCTTTAAAAGACCAAAATTGTAGGGATCAGGTTCAAAAGATAATACTCTCCCTTCCGGGCCAACAAGGCGAGCACCTACTATTGTGTACCAGCCAAGATTAGCACCGACATCTATTACGCAGTCACCACTGCGCAGTATACTTTTAAACCAAGCAGTTTCAGTTGCTTCCCATACACCATATTTGGCTATACTATGACCAATATACTTATCCTGCAAATCAATGAAAAAGAGTCCTTCATTAGTGCTTGCCAGCATAATTTTTTCATCAGTAACTTGTGATTTTTCTTCAAGCATTTGCTCTGCTGCCTCGGTGGACTACACGCGCAAAGAATGATATCGCAAAATCCGCCCTTGAATTCGGTTTAATACTTATCAAAACGCATTATAATTTTTAGTCCCTCCATTAACAGTCTTTTGCTTGAGTCAAAAAAATGACACGTGACAATTGGACAAACAAGATCTATCAAATAACTTCGTTATTAAGCTCTAGAGTTAAATCACTCTGTCGTGGTGCATTGCAAAGTGCTGAGAAAGGTTTACAACCGCGTCTTGACGATATCGACGCTGTCTATACTTGGGTTGATAGCGCTGATACACAATTTGCAAAAGACTTTGATAAATATTATGACTTAGAGAATCCGCCTGGAGATCCTCTTAATTATCATCAACATCGTTATCGCGATAGCGAAGAATTACGTTATTCCTTGAGATCACTAGAAATAAATGCTCCTTGGATTAATCGCATCTTCTTAGTTACTAATGGGCAAGTTCCATCTTGGTTAAATGTGAAACATCCGCGTCTGAGCTTAGTAAAGCATTCAGAGATTTTCCCCGATCAATCTCATTTGCCTACTTTCAATTCTTTAGCAATTGAGACACATTTGCATCGAATCAAAGGATTGTCTAAACGTTTCTTATATTTTAACGATGATATGTTCCTCGGTAAAAAAACTATTCGTGCAGATTTTATTTCTACCGACGGCAAGCCAAAGATAAGAGTTGAAGCATGGATATTGCCAGAATTTAGTGAGGAAAGTGACCTGACCTTTAAATGGTTAGCTTTTAACCATGTTCTTCTCAAAAATTATTTTGGAGATTTTAAATTTGTTATGCTTTCTCACGCGCCTTGCTTATTTGACCGACACAGCATAATTGAAGTTCAAGAAATATGGAAAACTGAATTTCTTAACGGTTCTGCTATGCGATTCAGAACCCCCAATTCAGCAGCCCTCTATGTGCTGTATCCTCACTATGAGGCGTTTGCAAAAAGAGTCGAATTAGTTGAGGAAGTTTCAGAAAATTGTACGTTCGTCATGATCAAAGAACCTTTAGAGCTAGCGGTACAAGAACTAGAAAAAATCAAACGAGACCGCCCTCAGTTTTTTACAATTAATGATAATTGGCATAAGGACCCAAAAGATAAATATATAGTAGTGCAAAAATTCCTCAATGATTATTTTCCAAACCCATCAAGTTTCGAAAAATGAATATCTCTTCAGAGCTGATATGAGAAGAAAGCTAAAAATAACCGGACCATATAAAGGAATCACAGGGTACGACAATCACACCCGCTATATTGTAAAAGCGTTATATAAAGCTGGTCTTGAAGTGGGGCTTACTGATTTACCTGAATGGAGTCCGGCAAAACTACCATTGCTGCTGCAGGATCAATGGTTTGAACAATTGCAACGATCTATAGATGCAGACACACATTTGTTTTTCTCCATGCCGCATCAGGTTCAATCTAAGAAAGGAGAGAGAATAATAAATTATACGATGTTTGAGGCCGATCGTATCCCTGCACTCTGGGTTAGACACAGCGAGGAGCATGATCTCATTATTGTTCCAGCTAATTTTTGCAAACAGGCATGGATTGATAGCGGTGTGCCGGAAGAGAAGTTAATAGTTTGTCCGCTTGGTGTTGATAGCAAATTGTTCAACCCGGACATAGAACCTCATTTACTTTACGCGTCAGATGGAAGGTCGGTTAGCAATTTCAAAACACGATTCCTGAATATTTCTGAAGCAAGCGATCGCAAAAATATAATTGGATTATTACGAGCCTGGCTAACAGTAACCAGCGCGGAAGATGACGCCTTGCTAATCCTTAAACCGGGATTTTATACCCAAAGTACTAAAGAAAACTTTCGAGAAAATTTAATGCGATTGGAAAAATTCACTGGCAAATCTTTTAGTCAAGCTGCTCCTATTTTGTATATAGGCCAAATTTTTAGCTCAATTGATATGCCTAGACTTTATACTTCAGCAACCCATTATATTAGTACTTCATATGGCGAAGGATTCGATTTGCCCATGCTTGAAGCCGGTGTAAGTGGATTGCAGCTTATCGCGCCGCGGCACTCGGCATATCTGGATTATTTACACGATAATATTGCTCATCTTATTTCGGCAAAACCAGTTGAGGCAAAGTTACCAGGAGATCCGGCAACCGGAGAATTTTTTGCCGGCGCACACTGGTGGGAACCAGACTACGATGAGCTTTGTGAAATAATTCGACTGATTATTGATGACAAAGTAGAGAAATTGCCTGCCAAAAATAAATTGTCTGAGCTGACTTGGACGCGCACAGCAGAACATCTAGAAAAAATAATCTTTAGTAATTAGAGACTGGTATTAGCAGGCACACTAAGAAGGCTTTGTGCATACAGCCTGTATTATTCGGTATGTTAGTAAGGTAATTTGATTTCCACATTATGATCGTGCCGATCATCTACTAAGTGAATTAAGCCATCCGTCTGGACAACCCCATCCACAACGACACTTGTCTGCTTGCTAGCTTTTGGAAATACATTTATATGATATGTAGTCTCCCTATAACGATAATGCAATTTAAATTCATTCCAGTGCGATGGTAAACAAGGCGCAAATGATAGTTTGTCTATGTCTAAAGTAAGCCCTAGAAGAGATTCTGTAATCAAACGGTACATCCAACCAGCTGAGCCTGTGTACCATGTCCAGCCACCGCGTCCAATATGGGGGGAGATGGCATAAATGTCCGCTGCAGCAACATATGGCTCAACTTTATACGTTGATATTTCTTCTTGCGAAGTACCGTGATTAACCGGATTTATGATCGACCATAACTCCCACGCCTTGTCATTATTTTTTAAAGCAGCAAAGGCCATTACAGTCCAAATAGCACCATGCGTATACTGTCCGCCATTTTCTCTTACCCCAGGCACATACCCTTTTATATAGCCCGGATCTAAATCTGATTTATCAAAAGGCGGATCGAGAAGTTGAATTAATTTTTCTTTCCGCCTGACTAGATGATTGTCAACTGATTGCATCGCTAGGTATTGTCTTTCTGGATCTCCTGCAGTAGATAGCACGGACCAACTTTGCGATATTGAATCAATCTTACATTCTGGATTGGACTTAGAGCCTAAGGGCATACCATTATCAAAATAGGCACGACGATACCATTCTCCATCCCAAGCATGCTTTTCTATATTGCCCTGTAATTGACTAGCTTTTTCTTGGCAATGTTTGGCAAAATTTTCGTCCCCGCGCAAATAAGCAACCTTAGCAAATTGTTTCAATACATCATAAAGAAAAAATGCAAGCCAAACACTTTCGCCTTTGCCTTTGTAGCCCACTAGATTCATACCGTCATTCCAGTCGCCACCAGCCATTAAAGGTAAGCCATGTTCACCAAAATCTAGGCCCTTTTGTATAGATCGGACACAATGCTCATATAAGCTAGCTACTTCATCCGAGCGAATTGGTAAATCATAATAAGAATCCTCCTCGGGATTTAAAAGGCGTCCCTCTAAAAAGTGAATTTGGGCATCTAGTACACCTGTATCACCGGTGTGCAATACATAGCGACAGGTAGCAAGTGGTAACCAAAGATAATCATCAGAGCAATGTGTGCGCACACCTCTACCTGAGGGAGGATGCCACCAGTGTTGGACATCTCCTTCTCTAAACTGACGGGATGCACATAAAAGTAAATGTTCACGCAATAGCATAGGCTCGGAATGAATAAGCGCCATTGCATCTTGAAGTTGATCACGAAAACCGAAAGCACCGCCAGATTGATAGTAACCACTACGAGCCCAAAGTCGTGCAGCAATAGTTTGGTATAAAAGCCAACCGTTAGCTAGAACATTTAAAGATTGATCTGGCGTTTCAATATATACCGAGCCCAGAGTGTGTTTCCAATATTCAAATATCGAAGAGAGAACGGTGTGCGCAGCTTGCGTCCCGCGAAAACGATTTACTACAGCCGTAGCGTCTTCAGTATCATATCCAGCCCCAAGTCTGAAAGTAACTTGGTATTCTTCACCAACATCAAGTTCGAACGGTACTTGAATTGCTGCGCAAGGATCAAGCCCTGCGCCTAATTTTCCCGATAAGCGCGTAGAACTCATTGCGGCAGGATTGGAAAGTGTACCATTTCGTCCTAAAAACTCTGTTCTATTACCGCTTACGGTGCGGTTAACATCATCAACATCAAAAAATGCAATGTGATCGGGAAATTCCATAGAATATGGATTGCGAGCAAATAGAGCCCCACTTTTAGGATCTAACTCGGTTACTATGTGCATTGCCGATTTCGCCCTAAGATCTGAAAGCACCCATTCTACATAGCCGGTAGCAGATAGTCGTCTTGGCCTTTGTGATTCATTGCGGATCTTTAGCACCGAAAATTTTATCGGAGCGTCCAAAGCTACATACACCCAAAGTTCCGAACTTATACCGTTTTCTTTATGCTCAAATACGGAATAACCAAAACCATGTCGACTTGTATAAGGCGTATTGCTAGGAGTTGGTAAAGGCGTAGGTGACCAAAAATATCCAGTCTCTTCATCGCGAATATAAATAGCCTCACCAGACAGATCGCTAACTGGATCATTGTGCCAAGGCGTAAGACGGTATTCATGGGCATTCTCACGCCAGGTATAAGCTGAACCGCTCTGAGTTATTACTGTGCCAAACATTGGATTGGCTAATACGTTTGACCAAGGAGCCGGTGTACTATGCCCTGACATTGTGCTTATTACATATTCACGTCCGTCTGCCGTAAACCCACCGCAACCGTTGAAGAAAATCAGATCAGAACGATGCGGTAAATTAAGCGGTGCTTGTTCCTGAATATGACTTTTAACAGGAGAAAGGCGAGGTAATCTAGTATCTATCGTTACACGTTTAGTAGTTTGCTGGGACAAGGGTCCATCCACATCGTTAATAATAATTCTCGCCACAGATTCGAATAATATGCGATCCTCAGTAGAAATTTGTTCTGCGGATCTCAAAAAGATGCCACTCGGTTTATCAATTAAGTTGGCTTCCGCTCCTGCTGCTATCAGTCCCAATATTTGTTCTTGTAATAATTGTCTGTAACCAGCACGGTCCTCGTTCCAGATAACTAAATCTACTTTTAGTCCTTTTAATCGCCAATACGCATGAGCTTGTATCATTTGCCGTGCCAGATCGATATTTGCTGCATCTTGAATCTTCAAAAGCACTATTGGTAGATCACCAGATATTGCGTAACCCCAAAGTCCCGATTGTCCTCTGCGATTTTTGGCAATAATAGTAGCTTCGGCTCTCAGATTGGCATTTGGATAAACAATAGAACTGGCAAGTTTTGCGTATAATTGAGCATCCGCTTCACTAGCATTAAGTTGCCGAAGCACTACATCGCTATGCGTCACTGCAAGATCGAAGACTCGCTCGGCTAAATGCCAATCTTGATATTTCTCTACCAGACTCAGGCATAATTCTTTGGTTTCACCAATACCTGTGACGATATTTATAAGAGCAGACTCTTCTGGACCAATTGTTATAAGATATCGAATAGCTACTATGGGATCTAGTACGGAACCTTCTGAGCCTGAAAGAGGAGCAGAAGTTCTTATTGCCTGAGGATGATCAATATGACGATCTCTACCGATAAACTTAGCTCGACTGGTTTCATAAGAAACAGCTTTAATTTGCGCTCCGTGAACAGCCATTAAATGAAACATCCATGGTGGTTGCTCGGACCGAGATCGTGGCCGACGTTGACAAAGGATTGCTTGACGTTCTTTGATTATCTCAGTCTGTACAAAAAGATTACTAAAAGCAGGGTGTATTGCATCAGAGATAGCTGTTGCCAAAACAACCTCTGCATAGCTGGTAATACATATAGTTCTACTTCTGCGTCCCCGATTGGTAATGCGTATCTTGCGCACCTCAATGTCATCTTCAGGAGAAACTGTTATTTCACAGTGAGCGTCAAAGTCATTCTTAGAACCACGGAACTCCACACGAGCAGGAGAAAAAATTGCTTCATAGCTTTCAAGCTTTTGATGTGTCGGCTGATAGGCAATCGACCAGAATTCAGATGTTTCTTCATCGCGTATATAACAAAAGGTTCCCCAATTATCGAGAGTACTATCTTCATACCAGCGAGTAACAGCCAAGTCTTTCCAGGCGCTATAACTTCCGCCAGCATTGCTGACCATTAGGTGAAAACGCCCATTTGAAAGTAATTGTATTTCTGGAGCATTTGTATTGGGTGTATCAAAAATTCTGACCGGTACTGGTCCTTCATGAGTCTCAGGGCGTATTTCGGCTGCCTCACTTGTACGCAACTCAGCTATTTCTGTTACTGGCACGCGTTCATGCAGCAAAAGAGTAGTCGCCTGAACTGAAGGATCAAGCCCAAATCTTTTTGGCATAGCCTTATTGAAAAGCAAATGATTTAAAGCAAGAAAGCTCATGCCCTGATGGTGAGCCATGAAAGACTCGATGATAGCAAACGCTTGGCCGCGAGAAAGGCGAGAAGGTGTGTAGTCTATGGCCTCATAAAAACCATATTTACCCATAAAGTTATCGGCAGATAATCTCAATAAATTGGAATATGCTTCTTCTGGTTCCAGCATAAGCGCTAAGACACTGGCATAAGGAGCAATGACTGTATCTTCAGCTAAGCCACGCTTGAGTCCAAGCCCAGGGACACCAAAAGCTTTATACTGATAGTTGGCACGCAAGTCGACAATATTATAACCACACTCTGAAATTCCCCAGGGAATATTACGATTTTTTAGATATTCAATTTGTCTTTTAATAGCTGCCCGACAGGTTTCATCAAGCAGCGTATTTTCATAGCTTGGCATAAATAAAAGCGGCATTAAGTATTCGAACATAGAGCCGCTCCATGAAACAAGGACAGGTTCACCACCTGTGTTAGTTAACAAACGTCCAAGAGCGAACCAACTTTCTTTGGGAATATGTCCTTGAGCAATACCCAAAAAATATGTCAGTCGAGCTTCGGAAGCAAGGAGGTCGTAATAGCTATGATCTAGTCTATGTTCGCTGACGTTATAACCTATAGATAAAAGTCGTCTGGTTTTGTCAAACAGAAAATCATAGTTAAAACTTCTCAATTCAGCGGCTATATTCGCCAGAAAACGTATAGTACTGATCCTTTCTTTCGCTAGCCTACTGCCCTGGAGAATTGTTCGGAATAATTCAAGATACGGCTTATCTCTTTCTGTCACAGGGCAATATTGCTCGCTGTTGTCAATATCAGAAATTTTTTGCGGCAATTGTTCTTCAAAGCTTGCCAATTGTCTTAAGGTAGGAATAGTATCTAAATCAGGAAAACCACTTAAATCAATTGGTAATTCATTGAGAGTCGTCCAAGGCATCAACATCTTCAATTCTTCAAGCGCTTCTGCACATTCTTGCATTAATGCGTTTGCCCATAAATATTCATCACTTTGAGTGTGGATATCTATATCGTTAGTAATATCTTGGGCAAGCTTCGTGAGCTGTTCTAACAACAATTTAGTTGCTTTTATGTTTGATGGTGGTTTTTGTTTAGCCAATTCAAGATGATCTTTGATTTGGGCTATGCTTTTTAATTTTGAATGATTCAACGAATTATCTAGCAGGACCAAGGTGTCCCAAAGTCCTTCATATAATTGACTGTTTATAATCTGGTCACTCGGCAGGCTATTAAGACCAAATTCTAAAGTAAGAAGACTTCCGGCTAAATTGCCACTATCTACTGTTGAAACATAAGCAGGAAAGAGATGTTGAAGAGTTTGGGTATCATACCAGTTGTAAAAATGTCCTCGATAGCGTTCTAAGGAAGCCATGGTACGCAAAGTATTGCCGGTGAGTCCTACCAGTCGGCCCATTGAAATATAACCAAAATCATAGGCTGATAAGTTTGATAATAAAGCTAAGCCTATATTAGTTGGAGAAGTCCGATGGGTAACGGCGATTGGTCGATTTTCTTGATAATTATCGGGAGGCAACCAATTCTCTTCAGCGTTAACAAAACTTTCAAAGAAAAACCATGTCTTACGGGACAGAGTACGAAGAAACAACTTCTGTGCTGCACTTAGCTCATATATCCGTACTTTGCGGGGCTGACTAACCCACCAAGCAAGTACAGGAGATACAAACCATAGAACCAAAATAGGATAGGTAGATACGATAGCATAACTTTTTGCTATGGCTAAATAAAATGCCAATAGTATTGTGAGAATCGGAGCACACCACATGCGCTGGTAGAAGGCAAAGATATGACTTTGTCCTTGATCTTCAG
This sequence comes from Candidatus Melainabacteria bacterium, assembly GCA_027451745.1. Classification (GTDB taxonomy): domain Bacteria; phylum Cyanobacteriota; class Vampirovibrionia; order Obscuribacterales; family Obscuribacteraceae; genus JABDBL01. The sequence goes on along the minus strand of DAIDIP010000001.1, from coordinate 195,202 downwards.
TTTGACGTGCTGTACTCCATTGTAAAAGTTTTTTATGAGTAAAGACAACACGTACAATAGTCTGAACAATAGTACTTAAATTGGACACAGTCTCATAAGGAAGATTTGCAAGAGCAAATATTTCCTGGATCAACTGCCTTTGTGCAGCAGATCTAATTGAAGACCAGTGTTGAATAAGTGGCACATTTTCTGGTTTGCGAATAAGCCTAAATAAAGACATGAAAAAAAGCGGTGTGAAAATAATTGCCAAAACAATGATTGTCCATAATCTGGTCGGCGGCAATAAGCACCAAGAAAGTACCAGTATGAAAAAAAGTGAGGGCATAACTAGGCTGCGTCGCAAATTGTCCAAAAGTTTCCATTTGGAAAGAGCGGATAAGGGGTTTTTATCACGCCGCAGTTTAGCGTTCAATACCGTGGGTAAAAGCCATCCTATTAATTGCCAATCACCACGGATCCAGCGTTGTTGTCGTAAGTTATCTACTATATAAGATAGTGGATAACTCTCGTAAAGCTCCAAATCACTTAGTAATCCTGACCTTATATAACAACCTTCTATGAGGTCATGACTAAGGATACGATTTTCTGGAAAGCGGTCTTTAAGCACATGTTCAAAAGCATCGACATCATAAATACCCTTGCCAATAAACGATCCTTGATCAAACAAGTCTTGATAAACGTTTGATACTGCGCGTGTATAAGGATCAATGCCTGCTTCACTACTATTGAAAAAAGCATAAAACGATCTATTGCTGTCTGGTAGAGCTGTTGAAACACGGGGCTGAAGAATACCATGACCCTTAATCACAATGCGTTTTCTGTTATCAATTCGAGGGTGATTTAACGGATGAGCCATTGCCGCGGCAAGCTGTTTTCCCTCGTCACGTGGTAATCGGGTATCCGTATCAAGAGTAATGACATACTTGACTCCAGATAGAATTCTAGTCTTACCTGCTATAAGAAGAAAACGATCTTCAGCATAATCACGGAGTAAGGCGTTTAAATCACCAAGTTTGCCTCGTTTACGTTCGTATCCCATCCAAAGTTGCTCGTTCGCATTCCATTTTCGCGGCCTTTGGAAAAGGAAAAATGTGTTATCTGTGCCATTACTATATTTTTCATTTAAAGCATCAATTCTTTTTTTGCATAGCGCCAAAAGTGCGTCATCGGAAGGGGTTTTTTCTTGTTTGGAATCTTTAAAATCAGTGAGCAGTCCAAAGTGTAAATTACTGTCCTGATTTGCTAAATAATGAACTTCTAATGCAGCCACCAATTCTTCGACATGCGGTGCATTAAGTAGCATGCTCGGTATAACAACCAATGTACGGCAATCTAAAGGTATTCCTTCGCTAAAGTCCATTCGAGGCAAAGCATGTGGCTTCACTACTAGAGTAACCAACCAATTAACTATAGTTATTGCAAATTGGCTTATGCCGATGAATAAACTGACACTAACGGCTATCAAAATCCATACACGTACACTGAGTGAGTATAGGTATAGAATCGGAGGCAGTGTACAAAGAATGGAGATTAATAAAATAAATGCTACATATATAACTAAATGGATAGGATAATGATTGATCTCTAAGATTGCTCCGATAGGATTTTGAATTCCGGCAGCCTTCTGGAGTTGTAGCAAACCATCATCTATTAAGTAGTAGCCAACATGCCCCGCTTGTAGATCTCTTCCGTTAGAATGCATAGCGTCTTGAGCTAGCTTGATAGCTAATTGTGCTAATCTAGCCTCTGGTAACCGTGTATGCTTGGCCATCTTTTCTATTACATGACGATAATGATCTCGCGTAGCGAAATCCATATTTGCATATGTGCCAGTTGGATCTTGTCGTAAAGTTTGTTCGACAATACTTTTGCTCTCTACAAAATCTTGCCAATTCATTGACTCTAAAAATCGCAGACTGGCTATCGAATTACTTATTGAAACCTGCTCTATCGCTTGCTGTTGTGAATCAGAATGTATCAACTGGGCGATAGTCAACCCGGATTCAGAAAGCCATTGTTCAATCCAAGTTAGAGGTAGGGCTAAAGCCAAAGCAGCACTTTGTCCTTGTAAGCGACGTACAAGCTCAGCAACAAAAGACCCTCCCATAGGTGGCTTTGATCGAGCCATATCAGCAATAACTAAAATTAGATTTTTCGGATCGTTTTCAGCAATCTCAATCATTTGCTGCGCCCAAAAATCAGCCTGGTCTCGCTCAATTCTATTCCTTGCCACGCGTCCTGCAATTCTTCGCAAATTCTCGATTAAAGCTAAGCGAAGCATAATTGGTATAGCCCATAATTCGCCTAGTTTTAAATGTTGAACGCTTTGATAAGCGACTATAAAACGACTAAGACTGTCAGGGTCAATGCGTCCATCGCCATGAGAAATTATTTCCAGAGCTATATCATATACACGAGGAAGTCCTGCAGAACGCCCACCTTCTAGACGTGGTAATTGCTTACTATAATTTTTTGGCAGATGTCTTTTGGCTAGCCGAATCTGTTCTTCTATCAAATAAAAGTTGTCTACAAGCCATTCTTCAGCAGGAGTTATGCGCCGACCTTCTCTTACTGCCACTGTGAGCAGGTGCAAACCCTCAGTAAGCACAGTTTCGTTTTCAGATAATCGTTTTAGAAGTTGGTCTGGATACCGTTCGGCGCTTAATCGATGCGATGCAGCAAGTTTTTTGCCATACTGCTCCATTTGATCAGCGCTAAAAAGCTCGGATCTAAGTGGAGGATCGTCAAGAATGAACTTCTGTGGCAAGCTATGTATCGCGCTCTTGCCAGAAGACGATAATAATTGTGATAGGTTCGTTAATAGATTCTGGCTACTGCCTCTCAAATTTGCTATCCCCAACTATACAATACGATGAAAAGGAATATCCTTTTTATATGCTTACAGCAAAACCTATGGTTGGCTGAGCCTTTTATAAGGCTAATACTATCCTTATTTTATCAATTACGTATAAGTATTTTTGATACGGAAATATCAAAAATACTTCGGTGAAATTCGAGTGCAAAAAGAAATGCTTTTAAAGATCATTGTAGATAAATTGCGTTTTGATACCAATAGTAGTGTCAAAATATTTTTATCAATCATATTTTGCCGACATTCACTAACTAATCAAGGGACGCTTGACAACTTTAAACAAGTGATGTTAGAAGAATCTAGTATATTTATCAAGAGAAATGTGTAGAGATAAGAATAGTCCCTCTATATAATACTTTTTTGACCACCCAATGCTGCTATTATAAATTCTTTGGGTAATAGGGGAGGCGTTATGCAATCGGTTGCGGACTGTGCAGCGGTGCCACTACTTGAGCAAGAATCGATCAATAAGCTCATGGGATTAGCCGTTTTTGGAGAAAAGGTTGCATCTAAGATTTATCTTTTGATGGCCGACCTTAAAGAAGAATTTGCCCCTTTATTAACAAAGTTTGCCCGAATGGAGGCTCAACATGGCGGTTGGTTCCTTGATGCTAGCCGAAAAAATGGCATTGAGCCGGATAAAGAATTTGCTGATAATGAATTGGGATATCTTATTTCTCAAGTAGACCAACATTATGCTGATAAAAATTTCGAAGCTTTAGCTATTGTTCAAGGTTTCATTGTTGAAAGTCTAGCAATAGCTACTTATGAGTCTTTTCTTCCAATAGCTCATAAATATCCAGGTACTCACGAAGTTTTCCAAAAAGCTCTTGATGAAGAAAATTATCATGTTGACTGGATTTTACGTTATTTGCGTTTGCGCTTTTTCGATGCTCATGAAGAATTTCAAAAGCTGGCTGAATATGCCAATATCCAAGGTATTGATTGTATTGGCGGCACAATGATGAATATTGCTGAGTATTTGGACAAAATTGGCATGTCTGGTGCAGATTGTGCCGGTGCTATGATGGACGGATATACGCAGTTATTAGAGAAAGTCGGCTTTGAACAAAGAAGAGCTACAAAACATGTTGTGAATATGTTTATGCCTCTTTTCCACAAATATCGTCGAGGCGAAAAAACCAAATAATTAGAGACATTCCCATGCTTGCAAGTGATACTGCCCAATTAACTGATAGCGAAATATTATTATGGACCGTACTTCATAACTTTGAAGCTTTGGCTCTAAGTCAATATGAAAAATTTTGTTCTGCTTTGGCCACTCCAGAAAAGAAAGAACTAGTAAGTCTATTGTTCTCACGTGTACCAGATAATAAAGCTATGGAAAATACTAGTCTGGACCAGCCAGTAAAAGCATTGCTTGATGCAGCGACTAGTTCTTCTGAGAAAGACACGCTCTTAATACAGGGGCTATTGCTAGAGGTGCTGGGCAAAACAATTTACGATACATTTAAAGATAGCGAATCGTTTACTGCGGCTACGCATCATCTTTGTTCGGTGGGATTAAAAGCCCAAGATTCAATTGGTACCAAAATTACCACAGCAATTAAAGAAAGAATCGGTACCGCTGAGCAAATTTATTCTGCGTTCATAGACATATCCAAGCCAGTGATTTTGCGACTAGATGCTTTGGGCGAAAGCTTAGACCAGCATTTTAGCGAGCAATTTGATATTAGCTTTTCTGATCTTATGGGTAGTTTTGTAGCCGAATTGGTACTAACTTGTACAAATTTGGGAATGGAACGAAGAAAAATCGTAGGGTATTTAACCAGTGCTTTAATGGGTGTCTAATACAATGATAGAAAAAAACAAAGCGCTATTGATAGGTGCTACCGGATATCTTGGTAGTTTGGTTGCAGCTGGATTTTTATGCCAGGGGCGCAGACTTGTTACTCCGTTGCGTGAGCCACATACTAGAGCCAGTGTAATTGAAAAAATAAAATTGGATCTATTGGCTGAGGGTATTATTGATAAAGTAGATTTTGATTTGCTGGAAACAATTTCCTTGCCTCCAGTCAACGAAGTACCAAATTTATCAGAGTTATTGAAAGATTTAGGTATAACCGAAATTATTCATTGTGCTGGTAGCGTAGATTATTTTGATACTGAAAAACTAAAAGAAGTAAATATAGATCTGACTAATAGTCTTATCGAGCTGGGAAAGCGTCTAGATATAAGTCGTTTTGTTTATTTATCGACTGCGTTCAGTAGTGGCTTTGTTGACGGATTAGTGCATGAAATGTTGCATAAAATACCACCAAAAGCAGATCCTACTGAATACACCCGCTCTAAGCGTGAAGCTGAATTGCTAATTAGCAATAGCGGTCTACCGTTTTTGATCATTAGACCAAGCATTGTAATTGGCGATAGTCGCAAAGGGCATTATAACGGGAAAGCTTATGGGCTTTATCAGTTCTGGGCAGCATTTGAAAAATTTATATGTGGACACTCTAGAAGCGTTCTCCACTTCATCGCCCCTATGGTTAAATTACATATGATTCATCAAGATGCCTTTAAAGCTGGATTTGTTGCAGCTTGTAATGATTTGCCTAATGGTTCTATAGTTCATCTAACTTCTCGTCATGAGACTTTGCCAACTGTTGCTGAAGTTGTTAAACAGTGGGGAAGCATATGGAATGTCAATGAAGTACATTATTATTGCCATCCAAGCGAAGTACCACCTACAGGTATAGATCGCAGAATGAAAATGTGGCTAGACTTTACCGCCGTTAATAATGATATTGCGGCCCATCCCTGGCAATTTCAAACAGCTGCCCTAGATCAACTGCGATCTACTGGACTTAAATTTAGAGACGTCACCATAGATACTGTACGCGTTTGCCAAGATCATTTTGTTGCTCAATCACAGCGTGCTCAGACTTTCCTCAAAAAGAATAAAGAACAGCTATTTGGCAAAAGTCAAAATTCTGAAGCTAAAACGTTAATAAGAGCTACTTCGTAGAACTAACCTACTTGATTGCGTAAACGAGCTATGCGCTCCGCCAAGGGCGGATGCGTTGAGAAAAGTCTCCAAATTCCCATTGGTTGAGCAGATATTTTCATTGTTTGTGCTGATGGTTGGGCATGAACATCAATTGCTGGATAAGTACGCTGCAATGCTTCTAAGGCAGCAATCATTTTATTTCTGCCAGCTAATTGAGCTCCCCCATCGTCAGCCTTACATTCTCTATGGCGATTATAGTAAGCAACTAGTATAGAACCAAGGATAAGAAAAATAAATTGCAGTAATATAGAAACTAAATAATAAGCAGTTCCATTTCTTTCTGATTTTGAATCTCTGGTAAGGATATAGGCAATAACTCGCGAAGCAAACATGACAAAAGCGTTTACCACGCCCTGAATTAGTGTCATTGTAACCATGTCACCATTTGCAACGTGGCTAATCTCGTGTCCCAATACACCTTCTATTTCTTCAGCATTCATTAGATTGAAAAGCCCGCTTGAAACAGCTACTAATGCCCTTGATTTAGTAGGACCGGTGGCAAAAGCATTCGCTTCTTCTGATTGATAGATACCAATCTCTGGCATAGTTTCAATGCCAGCTTGCCGACACAAACGACCGACAGTATCGACCAACCAGCGCCCTTTTTCACCGCAATTATCAGGATCAATCAATTGCACGCCATATGACCATTTGGCTATAGCTCTGGACATTGCTAACGAAATTAAAGAACCACTCATACCCCAGATTAAACAAAAAACAGCCAAATTAGGAATGCTTAGTCCATATTCATTTAAATAAGGTTGAACATGAAAAACCGCCAGCAAAATAGATATGGTGGTCATTACTAATATATTTAGGGCTAAAAAGAGCAATATTCTTTTGGCAATTTGCATAAACGTCCCTCACAAAGCTAATAGCCTAATTCAATCCAAGGCGGTGGTTATAAATCTTATTCCCGCTTAAATAGGCGGCCATCCGTATTCTGTATTAAGGTATGATTAAAGTCAATTTGTTTGTTTCACAGGAGAAATCAAGTGCGTTGGTCTCAGGCTTTTATACCTACTTTAAGAGAAGATCCTGCTGGTGCTGAAGCTATTAGCCACAAGCTTTTGATGCGGGGTGGTTTCATTCGGCAATTAACTGCTGGGGTGTATACTCTTTTGCCGCTTGCCCAAAGAGTCCGACTGAAAGTTATTGCAATTATCCGCGAAGAAATGAATCGTATTGGCGGTCAAGAATTTGTTTTTTCTGCTCTGCAGCCAGCTGAACTTTGGCAAATGTCTGGGCGTTGGGACGTAGTGAGTGACATCATGTTTCGTTTGAAAGATCGAAAAGATGCCCCTATGGCTCTTGGTTTGACTCATGAGGAAGCTTTTACTCAAATTGCTAGTCAAAGTATTAATTCTTATAGGCAATTGCCCCAAATATGGTACCAAATACAAACTAAGTTTAGAGATGAAGCACGTCCCAAATCTGGACTTTTGCGTGTACGTGAATTTACAATGAAAGATGCCTATTCATTCGATATTGATCAAACAGGACTCGACAAATCCTATCAGGCTCATTTTGAAGCCTATAGCAAAATATATGAACGTTGTGGGCTAACATTTATTCCAGTACAAGCCAGCTCAGGAGCTATGGGCGGAAATGAATCAACCGAATTTATGGTTCGGACAGAAGCTGGCGAAGACAAAATTGTTCTTTGTAATAAATGTGACTATGCGGCGAATATTGAAAAGGCTGTAGCTAAAATACTTTTGCACGAAGATAATGGCAATGAGACATTGTCACTTGAGCAATTCCCCACCCCTGGAATAAGAACTATAGAACAATTAGCTAAATTCAATAAAGATGCCAGTGCGCAAAAACAGATTAAATCGTTGGTTTATTTGACGAACAGTGAATTAGTAATAATTCTATTGCGTGGTGATCATGAGTTAAACGAAGCAAAATTACAAAGTGTATTGGGCACAAATGAAATTCGCCCTGCTGTGGAGCATGAAATAAAAGATGCTCTGGGTGCTTTGCCGGGCTCTTTGGGTGCAGTAAATGTTAGCAAACAAAGTCATCCAAAGATAAAAAAAATCATTGCTGATACTCACTTAAAATCACGAAAAAATATGGTAACAGGCGCAAATATAGACGATGTTCACTGGCGCGGTGTTTCAGTTGATCGCGACATTAAAGTAGACGAATGGGCTGATATTCACGTAGTAAAAGAAAATGCTCTATGTATCAATTGCGATCATAAGCTTGAGATGTTCAAAGGTCTTGAAATAGGACACATTTTCAAACTTGGTACTAAATACTCCGAAGCTTTTAAGGCGAATGCTCTTTTACCTGATGGTAGTTCAAATCCAATCATAATGGGATGTTATGGAATTGGTGTTGAGCGTATTATGGCTTCAGCTGTGGAACTTTATCATGACGATAATGGCATTATTTGGCCACTATCTATCGCTCCATTTTCTATTGTCATAACACCAGTAAATAATACAGATCAAAAACAAATGGAAATTGCGACAAATATCTATAATGAATTAAACACCGCTGGTATTGATGTTTTGCTTGATGATAGAGATGAAAGACCAGGAGTAAAATTCAAAGACGCCGACCTTATAGGCATTCCCTATAGATTAGTCGTTGGTAAATCTATAGACAAAGGCGAAGTTGAATTACGTACACGCGCAGATCAATCGTTAAAAATGATTCCTATTGATTCTGTAACTAAAGTTGTAAGCGCAACGACAACTGCTCCATCATCGTAATCAATTTGTGGTCAGGCAAATTAATAACTAAACTTGCCTAATTCTACTTTGCCGTGGAATACCCAATAAACAACGAACGTGTAGGCTAAAACAAACGGTAACCCTAAGCAGGCTACTGTAAGCATAATTGCTAATGTTGCCGGAGATGATGCAGCGTTAAAAATATCAAGATTGTAAGCAGGACTCACGCTAGAGACTATTAAATTTGGATACATTGCTATTCCAAATAATGCGGCTAGTGCGCTCAAAGTACACATTGACGCAACAAAAGCCCAGCCTGGCTTTTTGAGAATTAGCATGCGAGGTATTGTAGCTATTGCTACTACATTGAGCACAACCACTACCCATAATGCTGGATATTTCTGTAAATTCACTATGGCAGTAGGCACTTTTATAAGTGTCACTATAGTAGTGACCATATAAAAACACAAAAACAAAGTATACGTATTCCAAATCCAGCTTCTGACTTTAGATCGCAAATCGCCTTCCGTTTTGAGATATAAAAAAATCGACCCATGCAGAGCCGCGGCTGATATCGCCAATAAACCAGTCAAAACAGGAAATAACTTTAATAGATTTGGTAATCGTCCTGTAAATTCCATGCTTGGTCCTACTGGAATACCAATGAATAAGTGTCCGACAATCATGCCAAACAAAAAAGTGGCAGCTGTACTTGATGCACAAAAACCTAGATCCCAAAAATGTCTCCAAATTTTTGCTTCTTGCTTGCTTCTAAACTCAATTGATACAGCTCGAAAAATCAAACAGCATAAAATGAGCATTATCAGTAGATAAAACCCAGAAAAGGCAAGAGCATACGCATTTGGAAAAGCAGCAAATAAGGCTCCAGCAAAAGTTACTAGCCACACTTCGTTTCCATCCCAAAGCGGTCCTATCGAATTTAAAAATATCCGTCTTTCTTTGTCTTCTTTGGCAAATAAATGCAATATACCAACTCCTAGATCGAAGCCATCTAAAATCCCATAACCGGTTAATAAAACACCCAGCAGATTGAACCATATAAAATTAAGTGGTAAGTGTGTCATTTCGCCTCCCCACCCAGTTTAGAGCTGTTTTCTCCTGATTCATCTCGCCAAGTCTCACTAAGGGGTGCAGGTCCTCGCATAAGAAAAGAAGACAAAGTAGCAATAAGACTCTTTGCTGGTGGCTGCTTATTATGTTCGTCTGCTGTTTCTTTTACAGTTTGAGGACCAACATGAATTCTATGATTCATCACATGCACCCAAACAGCAAACAAAAATGCATAAACAATACCAAACATAATCATCGATGCAACAATATGTTCTCCTGGAACTGAGTGTGAAACTGCATCCTTAGTTTTAAGGAGACCATAAACAACCCACGGCTGTCTGCCCACTTCAGCAGCAATCCAACCTAATTGATTCGCCCCATAAGCAGCAAGTACAGAAAAGACATATATCCACATAAGCCAACGTTGTTGGAAAAGAATCCCTAAGCGTAGAAGTATCAATCCACCCATAGATAATAAAATCAACAACGAACCAATAACAACCATCATATGAAAAGAATAAAAAGGAATTGCTACAGGCGGTCTGTCTTCTGGCGCAAATTGATCTAAGCCAATAACAGGCTTATTGGGATTCATATGAACTAGCCAACTAAGCAGTTTTGGAATAGCTATTTCATATTTAATGGTTTCAGTTTCAGTATCTGGTATACCAAACAAACAAAGGCTTGCCCCGTCTGTGTCGGTTTTGAAATGTCCTTCAAAGGCAGCTAATTTTGCCGGTTGACAATGAGCAACTTCTTTAGCTTGTAGATCACCTGATACTAAGTCTGCACATGAGGCTATGGCCGCATAAATAAGTGCCATTTTGAAAGTTTTATGAGCAAACTCATTGTGTATATTTCTAAGGATATAATAAGCAGCAATACTGAGAACAAAAAAAGCACCGAGTATAAATGCACCTATCCATACATGAATTAATCTATTGACGCTTGACGGGTTAAACACCATAGCCCAAAAGTCAGTAATTTCTGCTCTGTAAAAACCAGCAGCTGTTTTGACGATATGATAGCCGGCTGGGGTTTGCTGCCAAGAATTCGCCACTGTAATCCATATTGACGAAAAAATAGAACCAAGCGCCACCATACAAGTAGAAAAAAAATGCATTCTTGGCGACACACGATCCCAGCCAAAGACTAAAATTGCTAAAAAGCCAGATTCAAGAAAAAATGCAAATATTGCTTCGGCTGCAAGTGCTGATCCAAAAACATCGCCAACAAAGCGAGAGTACGTTGCCCAATTTGTACCAAATTGAAATTCCATTACTATTCCAGTGGCAACGCCTAGAGCAAAGTTAATGGCAAAAAGCTTCGTCCAAAATAAAGACATAGCTTTATACGCATGATTGCCAGTTTTAAGCCAAACACTTTCAACAATAACCATAAACAGACTAAGTCCTATAGTTAAAGGCGGAAATAAATAATGGAACATTAGAGTTAAGGCAAATTGCAGTCGAGCCAATGTAACTACGTCTAAATGCATGCCATACCTCTTCCAGATACCAAGCTATCGTCTAAACTTTCTATGTCGTCATTGTAGTCCTAGAACCTGTGACTTGTGTATTTAGTCAAGATACTTAAACATGTCCTATAAATGGCGCAAATAGCCCAATTAAGCCTACTATAATAAAAATATGCTCCATATATCTCGCGCTAGTTTTACAGCAACTCTTTTATTGCTGATTAACTTCAATGCAGGCAATTGCACGACGCCTCTTGACTTGTCTGGCGATGAACAAGTATTTGAAAAAATAACTATAGACGGCACAAAACTGGTCGAACAGCTTTATCAGAATGCTTCCGAATTTAGAGACTACAAATTTGACTCTACCTTGTACATATGCAAACCAGTGCCAAAAGAAAGTGGCGGTGGCACATATTATTTTAAAAGACCTAATTTAGTACGCTTACAAATAAAGTCTAACGGCATAAAAAATGGAACGGTAGTTGTTCGACAGCCGGATGGCAAAATTCGCATTGCCGGAGGTCCTAAATTACATTTTCTCAAAATGAATCTAGATCCAGACTCGCGAATGTTGCAGGCTCCCAATGGATATAACGTAATTAAGTCAGACTTTGCTAGCTTATTTGCCCGTATGAAAACAGCTATAGCAGCTGGTAACAAGGCACTTGTAACTTCAGGGCCAATTACATTGGCTAGATTCGGACAAGCTGTCACTGTACTGCAACTAGTTAAGCCTAATAATGGTGACAACGAAATTACCGATCGTATCTTTATCGATCCACAATCGGCTACGCCTCTGGAATGGGATAACTTTCGGGATGGTAACAGACAATCAATTACTGTATTTGAGAACTTTACCCCTAATTTAGGACTACAAGACGACCAATTTACATTATGAGAATAACAAGAATGAAAAAACAAACTATGATATTTTGCTTTGCTGGACTTATCCTAATTATGGGACAAGGTTCAGTTGGAAAAACTGAAACCAGTACTGCTATTACCCAGATAAAGCAGGAGTCGCACACAAGAACAATTCCATCCAGTCTTACGGGTAAAAAAAATAATGACCAAAGGATACTGACTTTAAATTGTTTGAGAGATTCAGCTTTGTCGCTCCAACAAATAAAACAACAGGCAATAAATATTTATCTGGAAGCCACTCGAACAGATGTTCAGCCCCAAGATCCTTCTGTTTTTCCGTATCCAAAATCAATATCTACTAACGAGTTGACCAAAGGAACTTGTTATTTACCACCTCGAATAGAGTGGCTTTATTTTTATGTTGGTACTATGGAACCCATCATTCGTCTTTTTACTGATGATATAAGCGATAGTAAAACTGGCATGACAAAAATATTTGTTCCCGCTGCAGCAAAAGAGGATGTTTCTCCATTATGGGCTGAGTGGTCTGCTGGCATAAAACGTATGAACGATCATTTAAGCGACATATACAGTCTGGCCAATGAAGATGAACCTGACAATATTGCTATAGCAAAAAATGCTGTTGCTATATACAAAATAGGTGGGAAGCTGGAGAAAGCTCGAGAAAAGGCTACAGATATAATTCGAGAAGTTCAGTTAAAGGGAAAGGAATCAACACCTATACGAATTGAATAACTTGAATAAGCAATTAACCAATAAGAAAGGTCGAGACGTTTGTCTCGACCTTTCTGCTTTTAAGACTATTACTTAACCAACTTTGGCAGTTGTTTCTACCTTGAGATTCATTACGATATTAGCTTTGAAAAGCTTTGAAATTGGGCAACCTGTTTTGGCGTTTTCAGCTGCCTTTTTTACAGCTGCTTCGTCAGCATTTGGAACGCGGGCTACTACATCCAATACAATTTCTGGAATAGCAAAGCCATCAGCAAGTTTTTCTAGAGCAACTGTGGCAGTAGTGTTAATACTTTCTGGCTTCAAACCAGCTTCACCTAGTTGAGCAGAAAAAGCCATAGAAAAACAACCAGCATGCGCAGCTGCGATTAATTCTTCTGGATTGGTGCCTTTACCTTCTTCGAAACGTGTAGAAAACGAATATTGTGTATTAGACAAAACACCGCTATCGGTAGAGATTTTGCCTGTTCCGGTTTTTAAGTCACCTTGCCAAACTGCAGATGCTTTACGTTTCATTCTTCCTCCCTCTCTATACAATAGAGAAATTTGCTTGCAAATAATGACATGTAGGAATTGCTATCTGTCGAAAATTCTTTAATTAGATGAGCAATTCCAAGTTTTTATATTGTAAACGACAAGAGCCACGCATTTATTTTCTATTAGTGAAGATAATAAAGTTCTGATAACTTTTGTCACGCCAGTACAAAGTTAATTTAGCTAGAACGCAGAAATGCGAGGAATATGGACTTATCGAATCAATTATCCCCAGGCATCTTGGTTGCGGTTTTATTGTAAAAGGTGAAGCGTATTACTTCAATGCAAGATCTATTAGGAAATTTGAAAAATACAACTACGCAGTTAGAAGGCTAAAGGCTGAGTTAATTATAGATTGAACGAGTTTAGATACCAAATAACACTGACTATAAACAAGGAGGAATACATATTGCATTCCTCCTTGTTTTTCATTTTGATTAACTAGAGAGCTTAATTGCCCCAAGTGTTAGGAACTGACTGAGCAGGATTTGCAAAAGCAGTTACCGGTTCTTCAACTTCTTGTTCTTGTTGTTGTTGAACTGGTGTCTCTTGCACCTGAACAGTGGCTTGAGGAGCAAAGCTTTCTGTTTCTACTGTTTGGGTAGTAGCTTCAGGAGCTGCTTCTTCAGCCATTGGACTGTCGATTAGTACGCCAGCCTTATCTCTAAGCAGATATTCGATATAATCGCCTCTGCTCATACGAGAAGCTGCTACTTGTTCATCAAGCATGCGATGTGCCATTGGTGTTACGCACACAGCAGTGGTTGTTCCACGGTTTTTGCCAAAGAAATAGGATTTGGCGCCACCTTTAGGTCCAGTTTGCTTGGCGGAAGCAGGTAGCTTTAACGGTGATAGGCCAGCACGCTCACGAATGAGCATTTCGACATAGTCACCATTTGATACACCGGCATTAGCAGCTTGCTCTTTAAGTAACTGCCTTCCAAGCGCAGTTAAGTTAAACGAAACCGATCCTGACTCCTTGCCTGGAAAGCGCGAACGCCGAGGCGAAGTGGTTTTGGGGGTAGTGTTAATTTGCACCGTTGTACTCATCACTCTTCGGCAACTGTCTTGCTCCATTGTTTGGAGATTTGATGCTGCCTTTCCTCCTTTTTTACTTGATTGGAAAAACTAGAATTACTAAATGTCTAACTCGCTATTTGTATTACTAACTTATAGCCTTTAAGTATCCAACGCTTCTTTTAAAACCATTTATCACATAGTCTTTGCTATATGACTGGTTAAAGTCAGGGACAGCAAGCGGATGCAACCCAGCAAAAGTTTCCTTTTGCTACGTAACAATTAACTTTACTGGCAGTGGCTTCTTTGACTATTGAACTTAAAAAATTCAATTGCGATGTATATCGCTTGGATTTTCCTGTTCTTTTTGTCAAATATAACCTCCTGCTATTGCCAACCCTTTCCAAGACCTTGATTATAGAGCATAGTTTTCAAAATGCGTGGAAGTCATGTATTACAGTCTTCTCATGTAATCCAGAGCCCATCTATCTTTTGGATATATTTTCAGACATTCTTTACAATTTGCCTAAAGCCCAACTGTTGAAGATATACGCGATTGCAGCACCTAGTGCGGCCCCCACCAAAACTTCAACTGGAGTATGACCTAGAAATTCTTTAATTCGTTCTGAAGAAAGCCTTGGGTGATCTGAAAACAGTTCTCCCATTATTTCGTTAACAATACGAGCCTGATGTCCTACAGTACGGCGTACGCCAGCAGCGTCGTACATAACGATGATTGCCAAGCAAAAAGCTATGGCAAACGTAACAGAATTGAAACCATCTATCAGCCCCACCGAAATAGCCATACCTACGGTGCAGCAACTATGACTAGATGGCATACCGCCAGTTTTTGATAGTACGCGTAAGTCCAGTCGACCAGTCTTAATCAGCTTGCCGATAATCTTGACCGTTTGGGCAAAGGCGCTGCAAAGAATTGTAACTACAATAACTTGCCAGCCGCGCTCATTACTATCTGCAGTGACTGATATTACTGCATTACTCAGTCCTAAATTTGTAGCAGGCATAATTAAGCCATCTATAACGGGGTTCAGAGACTGTAGAAGGGGTAAAAAAAAGTCCATAGGGTTAATTTGTCCTGTTGATTGCGTATTTGAGTAATTCCTTAAGGGGAGCAGTATTATGTCCTGCTAATTCTGAACTGTTTAATATAGCCATGCCTTCTTTCTCTAAATTTTGTAATTTCTCTAAAGCTTGTTTTTCACCAAATACAGTTACCCATGTAACTTTGCAAGATGCCTGATCTTTACCAGGAGTTTTACCTAATGTTATTAAATTACCCGTACTGTCTAGTAAATCATCAGCAATTTGGAAAGCATAACCAAGTTTATCGGCAAAGTCTTCGAGTAAAGTTAACTGCTTGCTATTAGCTCCTGCCAGGCTGGCACCCGATCGAACGGCAAATTTTATCAATGCGCCAGTTTTACCTCTGTGGATGGTCTCAATAGTGTCTGCTTTTATTTTTTGATCTGATGCATTACTGTTCTGTAAATCTGTCAATTTTCCTGTGAAAGCCAGGTCAAGCACCTGTCCTCCAACCATACCTGGAGCTCCTGTTGCCTGACACAGCTGGCGTACAATATCCAATAACAATCCACTGTCTATGGTCTTTGGTGTTTTTTCAATCAAAGTCTCGATTGCTAACATTAGCAATGCATCTCCTGCCAGCAGGGCAATTGCTTCACCAAATACTTTGTGATTAGTCAATTTTCCTCTGCGATAATCGTCATTATCAAGAGCTGGCAAATCATCATGAATTAAGCTCATTGCATGGATCATTTCAATAGCACAACACAATGGTAAAAACGCTTCTAAGTCTTCATCTAGACCAATTATGGCTTCAGCAGAGGCTAAACATAAAAGAGCTCGTAGTCTTTTTCCTCCAGATAACACCGAATAACGCATAGAATCCCAAAGGTTATCTGGTATTTTCCCATCCAAGCAATGAGCTAATTTATTTTCTATGAGCTGCCGCCGCTCCTTGATATAAGCAGCAAAATTAAATTCGATTTGAGAACTATCAACGGTTTGCATACGGTTCATTCTGTTAAACAATACCTAGAACAAATTTTTAAACATACGTGTACCAACAAAAAATAATTTGAAAGTTTCTATTCCTATGTGCAAAATATTTTTTTCTTTGCGCAAAAATAATAAAGCTAAAGGTCCTATTTTGCGCAAAAGAGAACTAAAGGAAAAATCGATTTCTTCTTCGGGGAAGAGTTTTCTATTGCCAGCTTGAAGGGCTGCTTGTCCTGCTCGTATGAGCATTACCGATTGGTCTCTGCTTTGTAAAGCCTCGTCTTCTAAAGCAGAAAACAAGTTATAAATATCGCGCAAATGATTGAAGGCGATATAAATCACCCCTATTAGTGCCCAAGTAAAAAATATAAAAAACACTTTTGCCGCATCCACCCAAGAATGACGAGTAAACATAACGAACAAGCTAGCAATATTGATGAATAAAATCAAAGTACCAATGAAAAAACTAAAGAGTCTAAAGATCTGCTGCTTCCTCGACTCTTCATCAGTGGGTAAAAGTGGACGGGGATATAAAAGAGCTGCTATCAAAATATGAACGCTCCAAATTATGCCAATTAAATTGGCTAAACTGAAACGAGACTGTTTTTGAACATTGGTCATATTATTTGTCATACCTTAACTGTATCGCCAAGTATGTCTCGAGCAATAAGCATTCTTTGAATTTGATTCGTCCCTTCATAAATTTGTCCGGCTTTAGCGTCTCTAAAGATTCGCTCAATTAAATATTTAGGCTTGGAGCCCTCGATTCCGACTAGTCCTAAAACACAATCTGCAGTTTTCATTGCTATATCAGTAGACTTTAGTTTTGCCATAGCCGCCAGAGTTGTATTATTTTCTCCTCTATCAATCGATCTAGCAGCTTCATAGGTTAAAGAACTTGCAGCCTCAATATCAATTAATAGGTTCCCAATTATATAAGTCTGACTATCACTATGCTCGATCTTATCATCTTGCAATACTTTCCTTAAACCGTCTAAAGCGCCCCGCGCCCACCCTAAAGCTTGAGCAGCAATGGTTACTCGTCCTTTTGCTAAGCTTGATAGAGCTACTTTTCTGCCCTTCCCAAACTCACCCAATAAATTAGCTTTGGGAACCACACAATCACTAAACACTATTTCAGAAGTGCCATACCCACGCATACCTAGCATGTCGAATTTTTGACCAATACTTAAGCCTTTAAAATCGCGCTCAACAATAAAAGCAGCAGTGCCATCTTCAACTCGGGTAAAGACAATAAAAATATCAGCAACACTGCCACTTGTAATAAATATTTTGCTGCCATTAAGAACATAATTATTTCCTGCTAGCTTTGCGCTGGTTTCCATAGCTGCAGTGTCAGAGCCTGCTCCAGGCTCGGTAAGAGCAAAAGCAGCTAAAATGTTGCCTTTAGCGCAATCGGATAAATACTTTGCTTTTTGGTCTGCAGTACCGAATTTATAAATTGATTCTTGACATAAAACGTGCACACCAAGACTGCTCATAATCGGAACACAGCGACGGCCAAATTCTTCATTTACAAGACAAAAACTAACATAATCACCACCTGTACCACCATAGGTATTCTCAAAAGGTAAGGCGCCAAAACCCTTATGACAGGCTGCATTAAATAGATCGCGATAAAATTGATTGTCTCGATCGCTTCTTATAATAAGATCCGGATCTATCTGATTAGCAAAGTTTTTTGCCAGGGTGTGCCACTTTAGTTGTTGAGCAGAGAACAACTCATAATTAATATCATTGATAGTCTGTTCTTTTAAACTGTCCATGTAAATAGAGTTTCTTCAAACGTCGATGGTTCTTTGTTGGCAATTTGATCTAAAGCGCCAGAAATATTCATTGATATATCATTGGCTAAAACACTCGACATACCTAATTCTAAACTAGCTATTTCGCCAGCTAAACCGTGGATGTAAGTACCAGCTACGGCGGCTGAAAACGGTGATATTTTCTGAGCTAATAAACCGCCAATGATTCCAGATAATACATCGCCCGCTCCTGCTTTTGCCATACTGGCATTTCCAGTAGGATTGACAAATACGCGTCCATCATAGCTTGCCACTATAGAACGCGCTCCTTTTAATACAACGATGCTGCCAAATTTTTTGGCTGCAGCTAATGCTGCGCTAATACGATCTTCTTGTATCTCTTGAGTGTTTTGACCAGTGAGTCTCGATAATTCTTTTGGGTGCGGAGTGAGTACGAAAGGTTTTGGTTTACTATCCATAATGTCAGTAAATTTAGCTAGAGAATTGAGAGCATCAGCATCTATTAAACACGGCAAAATATCTTTTTGCCCCATTAAGTCAATCAGGAATTGTTTTACAAAAGCAACTGTTTGATCATGAGTAGTCAGTCCAGGACCAACTACTACAGCTGATGCGGTTTTCATGAGTGCTAAAACTTCAGTGACGGCCTTTTCATCAATACTTTGTTCTGGCGTTTCAGGAAGTGGTTTATAAATAACTTCTCCAGGAGGCAAATGTTCTAGCACCGATTTAGCAGTGGCTAGAAGAACCAGACCAGCCCCAGATCTTAGCGAACTTCGACTGCTCAGAAAAGCAGCACCACTCATACCTGTACTGCCAGCCACTGTTAACAGGGTGCCAAAAGTACCCTTATTCGAATTTGCTTGTCGCTCGGGTATTAGAGAACTAATATACTCTACAGTGCTCAAATAAATTTCTGGAGCTCTATTTCCTAAGGGAGGTAATCCGATATCAATTAAGTTCAGATTGCCGCATAACTCAGCTGCTGGATGACACAGAAGACCGGCTTTTAAATAGCCAAAAGTAGCAGTAGCATCTGCTCTCACAGCTGTACCCATTATTTGCCCATTGTCTGTATTGACTCCTGAGGGAACGTCTATTGCAAGAACAGTTAATTCTTTAGCTAAACGGATATCGTTTATACGCTCGATAATCTCTTTGTATAACCCATCAACATTGCGATCTAAGCCTGTACCAAGCAAAGCGTCAACAACCAGCGCCACTTCTTTTAAATCAAGTGCGCTAACCTTATCTACCAACCTCATTTCAATGCCTAGATTTTGAGCAATCGTTTTATTCACATTTGCTTCTTTACTTGTCATTTGATGATCGTTTTTGTTATTTTTTGAACTGATAAAACTTATACTTACCGGCACTTTCCATAGATGTAAATAACGAGCGACAACTAATCCATCTCCACCATTATTGCCGCTACCGCAAACAACATTTACTTTATAAGGATTACTTTGCCATAAATCATAAGCAACTTTTGCTGCCTGATGACCGGCCAATTCCATGAGGACTTGCCCCCAATTACTATCACAAGCACTAATCCATTCGGATTCGAGCTTTCTTATCTGACTTGTTGTGGCAACACTAAGCATTTTTTACTAAAACCGGTGTTCGAGTACCAACAACTACACAGCGCACAAAATGACCAGGTAATTTTTCTTCAAATGGAGGAATAGCTTCTTTGCTACGAGGCTCTACCAATACACAACGATCGGCAAAGCGACAACCAGCAGGCAAATGCACTAAATCTGGTGGCTGACCATCAATAGGTACCAAGCGATCTGTGCCAGGTTTTGGCAAACAATTCATTAATCCAACTGTATAAGGATGAAGCGGGTTGCTAAATAATTCCTGCACCGAAGCTTCTTCAACTAACGAACCAGCATACATAACTGCAACTCGATCGCACAGTTCTGCCACAACGCCTAAATCATGAGTTATCAACAAAATTGACATACCCTTTTCTTTTTGAATCGAACGTAAAAGTTCTAGAATTTGGGCTTGTACTGTCACGTCAAGTGCCGTTGTAGGCTCATCGGCAATTAGTAGTTCTGGACTACATGATAGAGCCATGGCAATCATCACTCGCTGCCGCATACCACCAGAAAATTGATGAGGATATTCGTCAATACGATCTTTTGCTTGAGGAATACGAACCAGCTCAAACAATTCAACAGTTCTTTGGCGGGCTTCTTTATGGCCAATTTTTTCATGAGCCTGTATAGCTTCTATAGTCTGGAAGCCTACTGTATATACAGGATTCAGAGAGGTCATTGGATCTTGTGGAATAAGAGCAATCTTTTTGCCCCGATACTTGCGCATTTGCTCTTCAGGCAGCTCAAGTAAATCGACATCATTGTATAAAATTTGTCCAGCTGTAATTTGCCCTGGGCTGGGAATCAATCTTAATATAGACAAAGCGCTTATCGACTTACCACAACCAGACTCGCCTACTAGCCCCAATACCTCACTTTTGTTAATTACAAAGCTTAATTCTTCAACAGCCCGTGCAGTACCGGCTTGCGTCGGAAAATGCACACTAAGATTTCTTATACTCAGAAGGGACATGACAATAAAATGAGATTTTTACTAAAAGTTGTGGCACATAATACAATTGAAGGCATTGATTGTTATCCTTCAACCTGAACCAATCATGCCAGAATTAAAATTGCAGGTCAAACAAACGGAGAACCACTTTGCCTTTTATGGACGATAAAACAAGAGATCTAGCAGTTTTGCAATTACTCACTCGCTTGGTACGAGAAACAGATCGCATTGTTCGTTTAGCTGATGATATAGACAATTATGCCGAAACCGAACAGGCTAAAAAGGCTTTTAATTTAATAGGCACTGAAGTAGGTAATCTTCTAAAAATGATCGAAACCTCAATAGCCCCTCTATATGGTCTATACGAACTTGATGAAGGATTGAAGTCCCTCAATAATCCTAACAAAGCAAAAGAAAACCCCATTCACTCAAACCAGATAATTACTGCAGAAATTATCAGTCGCCAAGAGAAATAATCAAAACAATTATTCTGTTGGAATACCTGCTTTATTCTCAGCATTACTACTTAAAGCAAGCTCGATGGCATGTCTGGTAATTTGATTATCTGCTACAGACGATACGCTTTTCTTCATACCAAATAACCATGGTTTGAAATGATATGTTCTCATTTCATTATATGTTTTGTCGAAGCTCCAGTGCTGCACAAAAACTCTATAGATTCCTATTAACGTACCTGTACGATCAGCACCTTGATGACAATGAATATATACTGGCAAATTCACTGGATTACTTACTATCTTAAGGAATTGCACTATATAACTGGAATCAGCCCTGTGAAAGCCAATAGGTATATGTATATAATTCATCCCAAGCATAGAAGCAAAGTTTTCTTCTTGCTTACAACCTGAACCATCGTAGCGTAAATCGATTACTGTTTTTACACCATGCTCAGCTAATTGTTTTAGAGCGTGGTTAGATGGAACACCGCCGCGCCAAATAGATTTAGAAACTAGTCCGAAATTACTTATTGGTAGACTAGGTCCTTCTACCATAACTTGATCAACTTCAAATGCCTGCACCATCGGCGGTGCAATCAAACAAAGGAACAATAATACTAATATTGCTTTCACAAAATAATTCTTTCTGTAAACAGCAAAAGCTATCGAGAATTTTAATGATTGATTCGACAAAAACTTCTGCCCACCATGAAAACCGCGGATATCAAGTACTTATACTAGCACTCAATTTCTCTTTTACATAGAATTTTTTATTAAAATTAGCCTGCCAAATAATTTAATCTACTTAGTGATGATGATTGCATGAAGCTAAATGATGATTATGCCAATGGGTTATAACCAAAATTAAATTACCAATAGTAATTAATGGCAATTCCCATTTTTCAGGCAACGTAGCTCCACAGCAGAATGTAGCAATTAAAACCAATGTTAAACCAAGCAGCATCCCGATCAATATTGGTCGCTCATGATGCTTTAAATAGCCAGGCACAATGCCAAATAGTGCAAAAGAGAACACAAATGCAGCCAAAATATTATGGGTTAATTTGCCATCCAAAAATTGCCAACCCATCAATGGCAAAAATGTAATTACAAAAGGCATTGCTAAACAATGTACTAAACAAATAGACGAAGCAGCAATTCCCAGCATATCCAAAGATGCAATATTTTGAGCAGTCAGACCCATACTTTGCTCCGAATTATCTATATGTTCAATAGCGTTTGTCATTGTTTCCATCTGTCTTTCCTAACGTTTTAGCGAGTCTTTTTTTCGCTGCATTTTTTGCAAGTACCAAAAATTTCTAATAAATGAGAACTTACCTGAAATCCATACTTAGACTTAATCAAAGTATCGAGGTCTTTAATAAGGCATTGATCTAGGTGCACACTATCTTTGCAGCTACTGCAAATAAGGTGGTGGTGATGTTCTCCTGGCTTAATGAGCTCATACCGTTTTTCGCCATCTCCAAGCTCAACTGCTTGGACCAGTCCTTGGCTCACTAAAGCGTCTAATGCCCGGTATACAGTAGTAAGCCCAGGCGCTTCATCCCCATCTGTTCTTAAAAGGCTGTGAATATCTTGAGCAGTGGCTAAGGTTCTAATGCCACCCATGGCTTCCAGCACCTTTTTAGCCCCTTTTGTGAGGCGCAAATCTAATTTATTTGCCTGCATTTTGCTCATTGCAATCTTGACTTGTGAATATGAAAATGATTTTCAATATTATCAAATAGATTTGATTAATGTAAGTATTTATAAGCCTTATTTACATGAGACCAAGAATGGCTGTTGCAATCGCCTAAATAATGTTAAATTGCTAAACTGTCTTAGCAGCTATATTTAGCAATTGCTAATGGGCGGTTGGCTCAACGGTAGAGCACCTCGTTTACACCGAGGTGGTTGGGGGTTCGAATCCCTCACCGCCCACCACTTTCAGGGATCAGGCAATTTCTAAATGCTACTAGCCTGCTACTCCCAAAAGAAAATTAGCGATAGAAATAGAAAGTTAGAGATAGGCATGGATAATATAACCACTGCCGACCGATTTTTCTTTCGTGTGATGATGACAAACTCGCTAGAAGAACTTCTCCTGAACGTACCTCATATTCTGCCAAGCCAGATTATAATCCGTTAGAAGGCGGTGATCGACGTGCTTAGTAGAGATACACAATCTCTTCGCTGGTTTCAAGACTCGCGTAAGAGCCTAATTGAAGCAGCAACAATTTTAGCAGAATTCGGAGCCGAGAAGCAAAACAATCAGCTAAAGCAACGAGCTGATGTCCTATCGGCCAAGTTGGAGAGCTTCCATTTCAATCTTGTCTTGCTGGGAGAGTTCAAGCGCGGTAAGTCTACATTAGTGAATGCGCTGATTGGAAAATCAGTCTTACCAACAGCCACGATACCACTTACTTCCGTGACAACTGTTGTTCGCTATGGTGCAGAACCACGGCTGCGTGTGACATTGGGCACAGGACAGTTACTGGATTTGCCTATCTCGGAGATTGAGAGCTATGTTACCGAGCGAGGCAATCCTGAAAATAGGCGCAACGTGCAAGTTGTAGAGGTAGATTTCCCAGCAGGGATTTTGCAAGAGGGTGTTCGTATAGTGGATACACCCGGTACAGGTTCGGTCCATTTGCACAATACAGAGACTACTTACAAATTTTTGCCGGAAGCAGACGCTGGAATATTTGTCTTTTCAGCCGATCAACCAGCTAGCCGTGGCGAATTGGATCTTCTGCGCGAAGCCCGTAAGTTTGCGAAGCGTCTATTTTTAGTACAAAATAAAATCGATTATTTAGATGAAACCAATCTATCCGAGTCACTTTCGTTTCTACAACAAACATTAGAGAGGGAACTCTGCGAACCCTGCTTCGTGTATCCTCTTTCAGCTAAAAGAGCGCTGGAGGCTAAGTTATCAGATAACGAAGATTTAGAAAAACTTGGAGCAAGTGGCTTTCGACTCTTTGAGACAGATTTGCTTAAGTTTTTGGTCAATGAAAAAGCCAAAACTTTTATTAGCTCAACATCGGCCCGTGTTCGATCATTGGCGCTTGAAACTGAGAACTTGATTAAACTTGAGCGTCAGATGGTTCAAGTACCGGCTGCCGATCTAGAAAATTGTTTATTCAGGTTCCGAGAAGCTGGAGAAGAAATTATTAGTCAACAAAGCGATGCTGAGCACATAGTTCGTGGTGAAATAGCAGCTTTAATAAGTGCAGTGGAAGAGGATCTTAAGCCTGTCGTCGCCGCTAACAAATCGCTTTTAGTAAAGACGGTGAACGAAACTTATGAGAAGTACAAAGGACTAGGCAAAGAAGAGTTGATCGATACGCTTAGGTCAGCACTCAAAGAGCGCATAGAGACAATCTTCAATGAATGGCGAGAAAACGAGGACCGAAAGATAAATGTTACCTTCGAAAAGCTGACAAAACGCTTTGTAGATCGGGAAAATCAAGTCATTAACGAAGTCAAAAAAGTAACTCGGGATCTACTGAAGATGGAAGTTACCGTTAACTTTGAAATAGAGGCATTAACGAGTAAAAGCCGGCACTATTATGCGGTAGACAATCCATTTACGCTAGCAATTCAGACCTTGCCTCTGATTTTGCCAGATCCGATTTCTAAGTGGATCATTCGCTCTCGTTTTCTTGAAGCTGCCGAATCTGAATTATTACGGAATGCCGGGCGACTGAGGGCAGATTATCAAGAACGGATCGATGTTAGCACTCGCCAGTTTCTTATCAAATTCCGTGGACAAATAGCGGCGGCTCTCGGACAAATAGAACAAGTGATCAAACAAGCGATTGAGCGCCAGAAGAGCGTCCTAGCTGACCAAGCAACTGCTGAAAAGCGGCTTACAGAAGAGCTATCAACCATTAAACAAGTTAAGTCTTTGGCAGCATGCAGTGATTTTTGATAATAAAAGAGAATACTGACATAATGGTTTGACGCAGTTGAAACACTGCATGCAGTTAAATCAATGGGAGGGATTATGAGCATTGTAGAATCCATAAGCGCGTTAGAAATCTTAGATTCGCGCGGTAATCCAACTATCCAAGCAACTGTCACTCTTAACACTGGAATAAAGGGAATAGCTGCGGTGCCTTCTGGGGCATCCACTGGTGAAAAAGAAGCAGTCGAATTACGAGATGGTGATAAAAAGAGATATTCGGGCAAGGGTGTACGTAAAGCTATAGAGAATATATATAAAGAAATTGCTCCAATGCTTCGAGGAACAAGTGTGTTCGATCAGGTGAGCATCGACAAGCGAATGATTGAATTGGATGGCACACCAAACAAATCTAGATTGGGCGCAAATGCTATTCTGGGCGTATCGATGGCGGCAGCTCGTGCGGCCTCTCAAGAACTGGGATTGCCGCTCTACAGATATCTCGGTGGTGTCGATGCCACAATCCTACCAGTGCCGATGATGAATGTTTTAAATGGTGGCAGGCATGCAGACAATAATGTAGACTTTCAAGAGTATATGATCATGCCATTAGGTGCTTCTGCATTTAGCGAGGCGCTTCAATGGGCGGCGGAGACATTTCACGCATTAAAGGATGTCTTGCACAAGCGAGGTTACAGTACAGCGGTGGGAGATGAAGGTGGCTTTGCGCCTAATTTAAAATCTAATACCGAACCGTTGGAACTTATTTTGGAAGCGATCGAATTGGCTGGTTATAAACCAGGGGAGCAAATAGCCATAGCGCTTGATCCAGCCGCAAGCGAGTTTTATGAAAACGGCAAATATGTCTTCTCGAAGTCTGATGGTTCAACTAAATCTGCTGAAGATATGGTGAATTTTTTTGATAACTGGTTGCAGAACTATCCTATTGTTTCTTTGGAAGATGGTTGGGCTGAGCATGATTCGCATGGCTGGAAATTGGCTACAGCAGCTCTTGGTAAAAGAGTACAGCTTGTGGGCGATGATAATTTTGTAACCAATCCCGCCATAATTGCTGCTGCGATACAAGATGGGATTGCCAACTCTGCTTTGATCAAGCTCAATCAGATTGGCACTGTGACTGAAACTTTTAGAGCAGTAGAAGCGGCCCGGCGTGGACACTATACTTGTGTATGTTCACACCGCTCTGGCGAGACAGAAGATACTTTTTTGGCTGATTTCACTGTAGCCAGTGGGGCAGAACAAATGAAAACGGGTTCAGTTTGTCGCACGGAGAGGATAGTTAAATATAATCGGCTGCTGGAAATTGAGGAAGAGCTGGGCTCAGCAGCACGCTTTCTTGGCCGCAGTGTACTTTCTACTAAACAGCAAGTATTCGAGCAACCGGTTTCTGTTAAAGCGCGCTGAAGAAAAACACTTGTTTTGGGCCGCGGATTTGCTTTTGCGAAGCCGCTAGTATATACGTATATTCTTTGGTATAGTTTTGGCTAAAAAAGCCATAGGGAGAATTTATGCAGATGAAAGACACGTTTCAGGTCACCTTCGAAGCCGACCCGAAGACAAAAGAGCTTCTCGATGAGCTTAAACCGGAACTGATATCAGACACAATCAATGAGATTCTCAAAAAGCATTTGAAGAAAGGGTCCAAAACTGTAGATCAACATAAACCTTGGCACCAAGCTTGGCGGAACTGTTGGCATCGTCGCCACTGGGGAGCGTAGCACTCAGGACGCAAGTTTTTTCTCTATAAGAGCGCTCCAGATAGTTTTAATCTGTAACATTGAACCCTGATTGACCATTAAGCAGAGATTGTTATAATCGGACAAGGTGATGAAGCTCACCATCAATTAATAAAACCGCCATCAAGGCTGATAGCTTCTACTAGAAACTCTATGTAGGCTCAGCGATATATGGCTTCAATCATTTTTCCTTCGACTATAGAGGCTAATAAGCGCTTTTTTGCTCCTGGAACGGTAGCAGAGAAAGTCGAGCCTCCAAGTTATTTTCGAGATTTGCATCTCGATCAGATTGTAGATGCCATTGTAGTCGGGCGCGAAGAATATAATCTCAAGCCGTGGTTTTATACTCCTCTCGCCCATATAGCAACTGTCTTATATCGACAGGAAGTGATGCGGGATCTCGAAAGCAAAGAATTGTTTGAAAGCATTACAATCTTCTCGCAACAGATGCACACCATACGAAATTATCAGGCTATCGCAAGAAATTCGCATCATAAATACTCAGGCGAGCGGTGGTTTTTGGATACAGCAGAAATCTACTGTGAGGCAGTCCTAAAGTTACTGGCGCAACTAAATGACATTAATCTGACATCGCATGGACTGCTCGGATTTAAGGATTATCTGGAAAAATATGCTGATTCAGATCATTTCCACACACTTCTTCAGGAAACTCGAAAAGTTAAATCCGAACTGCTATCAGTCCAGTATTGTCTATTAATCAAGAAAAATGGTTTTAGGGTGTGGAACTATCGATCTGAAGCTAACTATGTTGTAGAGGTAGAAAAAACATTCGCTAAATTCAGGCAAGGCGATGTGAAGGATTACAGTATGAAACTGTCGGATTTATCAGGCATGAGTCACATCGATGCCGCGATATTGGAGGGAGTAGCACGTTTGAACCCGAGAACTTTTCAAACCCTGAGCGATTTTTGCATTAAGAACGAATTTTTCGTTAACAGGACTATAATTGAGTTCGAGCATGAAATTCAGTTCTACCTCGCTTATCTACAATACGCAGAAAAGTTCAAACAGCGCGGGTTAAAGTTTTGCCTGCCCAAAATCTCGGATAACTGTAAGAGTGTTAGCAGCTGCAATAGCTTTGATATGGCTTTAGCCAGCAAGCTCATACGCGAAAACAAAGATATCGTCTGCAATGATTTCTTACTAAACGGGGCGGAGCGAATCTTGGTTGTCACAGGACCAAATCAAGGCGGAAAGACAACCTTCGCACGCATGTTTGGACAACTGCATTATTTTGCCAGTCTGGGTTGTCCGGTGCCCGGTTCAAGAGCAAAACTCTTTTTATTTGATAAGCTCTTTACTCATTTCGAGCGCGAGGAGAAAGCGACAACGCTACACGGCAAACTTGAAGATGACTTGCTAAGGATTCATCACATTCTGGAAAATGCTACATCAAACAGTATTGTTATCTTGAATGAGATTTTTTCTTCTACCAGTTTGAAAGATGGAATTGACTTAGGCGCTAAGGTGTTGAAAGCTCTCTTAGAACTCGACTTGCTTGGCGTCTGCGTAACATTCTTAGATGAGCTTTCTGTCTTGGACGAAAAAATCATTAGTGTCGCAGCTGGTGTGATGATAGATAATCCGACATTGCGTACTTTTAAGATAGAAAGACGGCAAGCCGATGGAATTGCTTACGCTATGGCGCTTGCCCAGAAATATAGACTTACTTATAACTTGTTGAAGGATCGGTTAAACCAGTGAAGGTACATCTAATGTATCGGAAACGTGATTTCGATTTGCGGCAAAACTTGCCGCAAAATGAACAAACACTGATGCAGGATTTGCAATTGGATACCATATTAAATGCCATGTCTGATGGAGATAGTTTTTTATTTCAGGTAGCAAAACAGGCTCTACTAACAGGTCTGCAGGAAGAACTTGAAACCATCTTATATCGCCAAGCTGTCCTTAAAGATTGCCTGCGTAATTACTCTATTGTCAAACGAATTTATGATCTCACTACTGAGCTGATCGAAAAGAAAAAAGAACAATGGTTAGGCATTTTTACTCATTATCCTGGTAGCATTCTAAGTGAGTCTATTCGTTTTTTAAATATATTGATTGAGCTGTTCAGCCGCCTACGACTTATTGCTGACGACTATAGTGATCAATTTGAGTCGGAAGGTTTCACAACCTTTTTTGCTATGATCAAGGCGGAATTGACAGATGAATACTTTGACCACGTCAAAGCCCATCTTAAGGAACTTGAGTTCAACAAAGGCGTTCTGGTAAGCGCTGAATTGGGTGCAGGCAATCGAGGTGCTAATTATGTGCTGCATAGCACGCCGACCGGCAAATTACCTTGGCGTTGGCCAGATTTCTTGCGAAAGGATGACTACACATATCACATTGATCCTAGCGATTTGATAGGTGCTCGTGCTTTAGGGGAATTACGAGACAGAGTCATTAACCCAGTAGCAAAGGTGGTAGCACAATCGGCTGATCATGTTTCTAGTTTCTTTAATCTCTTGCGAACAGAAATCGCCTTTTATCTCGCTTGTGTAAATTTACACGTACACCTCAGTGATAAGGGAGTACCAGTGTGTTTTCCGATTCCTAGACCTGAAGGTATTCACGAGTACTCGTGTACGGGATTGCGTGATGTCAGTTTTTCTCTAATCCTCGATGAAGTTATTAGCAATGATCTAGATGCGGACGGAAAGAATCTGGTAATCATCACCGGCGCTAACCAGGGCGGCAAATCAACTTTCCTGCGCAGTATAGGTATGGCACAACTGATGATGCAATGCGGCATGTTCGTGGTGGCGAATTCTTTCCGCTCTAATATTTTTCGCGGCTTATTTACTCATTACAGGCGTGAAGAAGATGTGACCATGGAGCATGGCAAATTTGAAGAAGAGCTAAACCGGATGAGTGTAATTGCCGATGCGGTGACGCCGAACTCCTTATTATTGTTCAATGAATCATTTGCTGCAACGAATGAGCGGGAAGGCTCCGCTATTGCCAAGCAAATTATTCAAGCCTTGTTGGAAACCGGGGCGAAAATCTTTTTCGTAACGCATCTTTATGAATTTGCGCATGGATTTTGGAGAGATAAATTGAACGAAATATTGTTTTTACGTGCCGAAAGACAAAAGGATGGGAGACGACCTTTCAAGATATCTTTGGGTGAACCTTTGCAGACCAGTTTCGGTGTCGACCTGTATGCAAAGATTTTTAAAAACAGTGATAGAATTGCTGGAGACGATTTTAATTGACATGCAATCGCTTCATTATTTTCAGGATTCACGCTAGAGATTAATTCAAGCAACGCTACGCCCAGATAGTCTAGCCAATGCGCAACTATCTCTTTATTAATATTGGTCGAGCATACTCGGAATTTCAGATTAAATTTGTTAGAAGAAATAGGAATCGAGCTAGCGTCGGAATTATAATTTAAACAGAGGTGGTGAAGCCCACCCAGTTTTTAGACTAAACAGCCGAGCAAGGCCAATGGCTTCTGTCAGTTATCGAAGGCAGGACCTTGTTTTATGGAAAAGATTAGTCTCTTTGTTGTGTTAGATATTCTTACTTAAGTTTCTGAGCTGATTGTTTCATTGAACATCTCTCTGCCCATGTGATCTAATAGTAAGTCGCTTGTATTGAGAAGCGAAGATCGGGAGATGATTCATTATGCAAATAAGATCATTGAGACAAGCAAGAGAACTACTTGATTCTTCAATGCTACATAAAGGCTTCTATGATGTGTCTTCGGTAGAAGCATTACTTGAATACACCCAATGGCTGCAATCACGTTTGGACGAGATCCAACACAGACTTGAAGGTGCCTCTATTGAACTGGAGTATATGCCATCAACATTAGTAACAGACATAGACGAATGTATTCGCTTATGAAGCGATAATACAGATACACGAGGAACCGTCTTATGCAAATATTACTGAATTTGTTGTCTTATAAAAACCGAAAAAAAATGACGACAATATTCCTATGCTTGATTGTGGTTTACTACCTATATATAGGTCCACCAGGTGAGAATTGCCCAAATACGAAGTCGGGCCATCACGCATAGCAAATCAGTCTCGTGTCCCTTTTTTATTGGCAGCTGAAGCTAAAAGACATTTTCGTCATCCTTAAGGGAGTGAAGAATGGGCGGTGGTATCTCATTTCATCACCATAAGTGGTGACGTTTACAAATAGCCAATCCCAAGCCAGTGTCAGATTCGTTCCGACAAAATTTTCGGACCTATCAGGTTAACCTTTGCTGCAAATGCAAAAAAGCTTTTGCGGGATTGAATGTGTTCAGTTGTTGGGCGAAATACAAATGTGTGTTAGCGACGTTCTGAATCTATCTCTGAATCGGTGGCTGAATCTATCACTGGAATCCCCTTTTTCAAATTGTTGTTTAAATACTAGGGAAATACCACTGGCAAGTAACACCGATGACAATAACCGCCCCCATCAATATATCAGCCAACATTTCCTCCATAGAGCCAGCACTGAGGCTTGTAGAAAAAATTCGGCGCGTCCTCGGTACAAGAATTTGTCAGTTTTTAGAAGAACCCGGAATAGTCGAAATAATGCTCAATGCGGATGGAACTTTGTGGGTAGAACGCCTTTCCGCTGAGATGGAATGCTTTGGCACTATGCAACCGTCTCAAGCAGAATCAGTTATATGCAGCGTTGCTGCTTATCATAAAGAGATAGTGACTAGGGACAATCCCATTTTTGAAGGTGAGTTACCTCTCAATGGCGAGCGCTTCGAAGCTCTTATTCCACCAGCAGTCTCTGCCCCAGTCTTCACCATCCGTTTAAAAGCTTCGAAAGTTTTCACTCTGGCTGAATACGTTAAAGCTGGGATCATGAATGAGCACCAGAAAGAAGTGATCGAATCTGCCGTTTTAAACCGACAAAATATTCTGGTTGTCGGTGGAACCGGAACTGGAAAGACAACTCTTACAAATGCCATTATCAATGCTATTGAGCGCCTAACCCCTCAGCACAGGCTCATTATAATAGAAGATACTGCTGAAATTCAGTGTTCGGCTAAAAATGCGAATCTACTTCATTCGACCGATACAGTGGATATGTTGCGCTTGCTCAAAGCAACCATGCGATTGAGGCCAGATCGTATCCTGGTGGGTGAAGTAAGAGGACCAGAAGCGTTAGCTTTACTAAAAGCCTGGAATACAGGACACCCAGGGGGCGCTGCGACCGTCCATGCTAATGGAGCAAGAGCAGGATTGATTCGGCTTGAACAATTAATTGCCGAATCTTCTAACAGTCCGATGGAAAAACTTATTGCGGAGGCGGTTGACTTAATAGTTTCGATTGTAAAAACTCCTGACGGCAGAAAAATCGATGAAATACTCTCTGTCAAAGGGTTTGAGAATGGGGATTACATACTTGCTTAAGAAGGAGAGAAAGTGGTGACAAGAAAACGTCAATATGCAATTGCTGCTCAAGGCGTCCTGGGTGTTCTCGCAATCTCATTGATATTTGCGGAACAAGCTCAGGCTGCTACTGCTGGTGCTGGACTCCCATGGGAAGCACCTCTACAAACGATTACCCGGAGCATTCAAGGGCCCGTAGCCTATGGAATATCATTGCTGTCTTTGATTGGCTGTGGTGGCACCTTAGTATGGGGTGGTGAAATCAATGAATTCTTGCGCAAGGGCATCCTCTTAGTCTTAGTTATTTCTTTGATTATCTTCGCGACAAACTTGATGACTTCGTTATTTAACACAAGCGGAGCAATAATCTGACAAATGAGTAGTCTGCGCCATACTCCATTCTACCGAGCTTTACATCGCCCGAATCTTTTTCTCGGAGGCGAACGTGAATTGGTCATGTCTACGGGCATTCTTTGCGCAGGACTCGTCGTTAGCTCACAAAATTGGCCTGCCACCATTGTAGGCCTTTCCATTTGGGGCGTAGGCATTGGTGTATTTCGCATGATGGCAAAGATTGACCCTTATTTAGTAAGAGTCTACTTGCGCCATCTTAAATATCAGGACTATTATGCGCCACGTTCTACAGCGTGGCGAGAAGATTAACTGAGAATTAACGGAGGACCAACGGGATTATGCATGCTCTGAAAGTCTATCGCGATAAATCCAAAGGAGTTTCAGATCTATTGAATTGGGCTGCTCTTATCGATGATGGCAGAGTCCTATGTAAAGACGGAGAAATCATCGGCGGATTTTTCTATAGCGGCAAGGATACAGCTAGTTCGACAGAGGCAGAGCGAAACTACATTACTGCCCGTGTCAACGCAGCACTAGCCCGTCTAGATAATCATTGGACTATCACACAAGATGCTGTTCGTATGCCATCATCCGAATACCCTGCTGAACATTTGTCGCATTTCCCAGATCCAATTACCCAAATGATTGAGACTGAGAATCGCAACAAATTTCTTGCAGAAGGAAACCATTTTGAGACTTACTATGTGCTGATATTGGCTTACAGACCGCCTCTGAGCCGTCATTCTAGATTGGCGCGCCTTATGTATGATGTCAATTTAGAGAATGACGAATCGCTAGGAGATAAACATTTAGCCTATTTTAACAAGACGTTAGAAGACCTTATGGACTCACTGAATGGCGTCTTAACGCTAAAGAAAATGGGCAGTTACACACACACTGATCGGTTTGGAAAACAGCATCTACGAGATGAGTTAGTCAATTATCTGCACTTTGTTTGCACCGGATTGTCCCATCCAGTAAACATT
This sequence comes from Candidatus Melainabacteria bacterium, assembly GCA_027451745.1. GTDB lineage: Bacteria > Cyanobacteriota > Vampirovibrionia > Obscuribacterales > Obscuribacteraceae > JABDBL01. The sequence goes on along the minus strand of DAIDIP010000001.1, from coordinate 161,672 downwards.
CCCGCTGTCCCGATGTATGCAGACGAATATATCTGTGGGCAAGAGCTTTGGGTGGGTGATATGCCAAAAATCGGTGACAACTTTATATGTTGCGTGTCTTTGGAAGGGTTTCCCTCTCAATCACATCCTAACATCTTAGAAGTCTTGGAACATCTGCCTATCGCTTATCGCTGGTCAAATCGCATGATTATGCTAGATCAACATGAAAGTGTTGAAGAGCTGATGAAGAAAAGGCGAAAGTGGAGACAGAAGCAACGTGGATTTCTGTCTCAGGTCTTCAAGATCAATGGTGGCATGGTCAATGAAGATGCTGTTCTAATGTCGAAAGAGACCGAAGCAGCAATCAATGATTCAAATGCCGGACTTGTCGCTTTTGGCTATTTCACAAGCATTATCGTTCTGATGGGTCCAGATAAGAAAGAGCTATATGAAAATGCCCGCCTTGTTTTGCGTGAAGTGCAACGTGAAGGCTTTACTTGTCGAATTGAGACAATTAACACAATGGAGTCCTGGTTAGGAACCTTTCCTGGACATACGTATCCCAATATACGTCGCAGTATGATTCATACGTTAAATTTGGCAGATATCTTGCCCTTATCTACCGTCTGGCCCGGGAATGAATCCTGTCCGTGCCCCTTGTACCCGACCGGTTCCCCGGCCCTTCTTCATGGCGCCACATCTGGATCAACTCCATTTCGATTGAATCTTCATGTCGGCGATGTAGGACATACATTGATTTTTGGGCCGACGGGAGCTGGCAAATCTACTTTACTGGCAACAATCATCGCCCAGTTCCGGCGCTATCGTAACGCCAGCATCTTTGCTTTCGATAAAGGTAATTCATTATGGGCTTTGGCTAACGCTACCGGAGGCCGACATTACGATATTGCCTCTGATTCGACACCGAACTTTGCCCCGCTTTCGGTATTGAGTACCGACTCAGACATGATGTGGGCTGAAGAGTGGGTTGCTAATTGCTATGAATTGCAAACCGGTCAGCGTCCTACTCCGAATCAACGGCAAGAAATCCACCGTGCAATGATTCTTCAACGGGATGCAAGCACATCTGAATATCGATCGCTCAGCGAGTTCACTACTACGGTACAAGACAAGGCTCTTCGTGATGCATTGAATTATTACACCGTTGCTGGTTCTCTGGGACGCCTGCTCGATAGCCATGATGATGGACTACAACATGACACGTTTACTGTCTTAGAAATTGAAGAGTTAATGGCGCTAGGCGATAAAGCTGCGATTCCGGTGCTTCTATATCTTTTCCGGCGCTTCGAGAAGTCGCTCAAAGGACAACCGGCGTTGCTGGTACTGGATGAAGCCTGGGTAATGCTTGGTCATCCGGTTTTTAGAGAAAAGATTCGTGAATGGCTAAAAGTTCTGCGTAAAGCAAATTGTGCAGTTGTACTTGCCACACAAAGCCTTTCAGACGCTGTTAAATCGGGCATTTTTGATGTCCTCATTGAATCATGCCCTACAAAAATTCTTTTGCCGAACGAAGAGGCAAATAAGGGCGGTACAGAGCACCATCCAGGGCCAAAGGATCTTTATACGGTGATGGGCTTAAATGATGCCCAGATTCATATTTTAGAAACAGCAATGAAAAAGCGACACTACTATTATGTTTCGCCGGAAGGACGGCGTTTGTTTGACTTGGGACTAGGACCGGTAGCCCTGTCTTTTGTAGCCGTATCGGATAAGGCGACCCTGGCTCATCTGCGTGAATTGAAGGCAAGCAAAGGTAGCGAATGGCCCTATGAATGGCTCAAGGAAAGGAGAGTTGATTATGAAACGCTTCTATAGTTTTATTAGCGCTTTGATCATTACCATATCAGCCACAAGCTTTCAGCCAGCATCTGCTCAAATGGCTACGGAGATAACTCAGCTAGCAAACAAGATTCTTCTGGGAGAGCAACTATCTGATCAGTCCCAGCAACTTCAAAATGAGATAAGTCAGCTTGCAAATATGGTGCTTAACACCAATAGTGTACCAGCTCAAATATGGGGTACAGCGATTGCAGATTTTAATCAATTAAAATCGCTTCTCCAACAAAGCCAATCTTTAGCCTATACTGCCAGCAATCTCGATCAGCAATTTGCCACTAAATACGGCACCTATAATTCATACCTTGCCCAGCAAATGACAGCGACAACCTGGAATGCTAAATATTCTCAATGGTCGACTGAGGCTAGTAACAATGCTCTTACCGCCTACCAGACTTTGGGACTTCAGGCTTCTCAACTAGGCAATGACCAGGCCGTCATGCAACAACTTCAAGCATTGGCAAGTACCGCCCAGGGCCGAATGGAAGCTCTTCAGGTCGCCAACATGATGGCTGCTCAAAATGTAAGCCAAATACAGAAGCTGCAACAACTCATGATGGCACAGCTTCAGATGCAAGCCGATTATTTGGCTATGCAGCAAGATAAAGAGTCCGCGCACGAAGCAAACAGAGTTAACCTTTACACAAATTGGAAGAATACACCAGATACGGACGGACAGGTTTTTTAGGTTCAGTACGCAAGGCAGGTCTTTATCATGAAAAAGCGATCAGTATATTTTCTCACTTGTCTTTATGGTACATCATTATTGCTTGCGCTAATCGCAGCTGTTCCAGCATCGCACGCCCTAGCCACAAATAACTTTCTCGATCAAGTAGTAGACACTTATCAATCAAAAACAAGTGCCTGGGAAGGAGTGCTCCAAAACTTTGCACTGAATCTGTTTTGGACTTTGGCGATAATTGAATTTATTTGGAGTTCACTTAAATTAGCGATTAAAGGAGCTGATCTCAGCGAGTTTTTGGCCGAACTTCTCAATAGAATTTTATATATAGGATTTTTTCTTACTCTTTTACTGAATTCTTCAGCTTGGTCGACAGCCATTGTGAACAGCTTCCGGCAAGCTGGAAGCGCTGCCGTTTCGGCTGCCGGCGGAACCGGTGGCATCGCTCCCTCAAATGTGTTGGATGCTGGGTGGCTGATTCTCAAACAGGTGGTAGCATCGATGAGCTTGTGGGACCCAGGTGATAGCATGATCATTGCGCTTGCGGCTCTGGTTATTTTAATTTCTTTTGCGTTTATGACCGCTTTAATGATCATAGCTCTGGTTGAAAGCTACTTCATAATTTCCTCTGGTGTCATCTTAATGGGTTTTGGTGGCTCACAGTGGACTAATCAGTTCGCCATTAATACCATTCGGTATGCCGTATCAGTAGGGGCTAAGCTCTTCATGGTGCAATTAGTGATCGGTCTTGGTCAATCGATAATACAGGACTGGGCCACACAAATGCAGACAACAAACTTTGGTACCGACGATGTTTTGATGATTGCGGCAGCATCAATAGTATTTGTGGTGATTACCAAAGCTATTCCTGACATGGTGCAGGGACTAATTAATGGGTCTTCATTGGCGACAGGAGGTGCATTAAGTGGCATGGTTGCCGAAGCAATTGGCACTATGGCCGCGGTTTCTGCTGGAATAGCGGCAGGCGGTGCTACAGGAATTGCTGGCGCAGCTTCTGCTGCACACGGCGGCTATAGTTTAGCATCAGAAATGCTGAAATCCGATCAGAGTTATCAACGTAGGTCTACTCATTCTCATTTGGCAGCATTGACAGGTGAAGCCATGAAAGGCTCAGCATCACATTTAGGCAGCAATCTCGGTCAGCGCTTCAGAGGCGAGATTCGACATGGCAGTATAGGTGCACAAATGGGCTATTCAATGAGACAGTCGGCGGCAAAACTAAAAGAACTTCGTGAAGGACAAGGTGAGGGGATGCCAGCTAGTGCTGCAACCAGTTCATCTGGCAATAACGGCAATGGTGGCAATCGCATCTATGCACAAGAGCAAGGGTAAGCACATAAATAAAATTGGAATCGGAGTATGAATCAGACAACACAAATTAGCCCGCATATAAAAGCCTGGGAACAACAGAATGCTCCTGCTATTGATCAGCACAGTATCTATCTGGAAGGTCGCCGTGAATGGAATGAACGGTACGGCGACTATATAGCCCGCGAGCACGCCTGGAAAATGGGATTTTTTATTATGGGTTTGATTTCCATAATTTGTACTGCTGGAATGGCTTACACCAGTTGCCAGAGCAAGTTTGTGCCCTACGTTGTAGCTGTCGACAAACTTGGCTCTGCCGTAGGAGTACAGCGGGCCGATATTGCAGCAAAGCCGGATGCGCGAGTAATACGCGCTCAATTAGCCCGTTGGATTGAGAATGTGCGTAGCGTATATCAGGACGCCAGTGCTGAACGAGTCAATATTGAATACGCATACGCAATGCTTCGCCGGACAGATCCAGCTTTTGTCAGGTTAAACGAATACCTGGCTAATCATGATCCATTTGAACGTGCGAAATCTGAAGGCATAGGCGTCCAGATTGGTTCAGTAATTCCAATTACTGACAATACTTGGGGAATTCAATGGAAGGAAACTACACATTCTAGCAAAGGAGAAATAGTCAATAACACGGAGTATCAGGCGAATATAACTATAGCTATAGATCCGCCTACAAAAGAAGCCACACTATTACGCAATCCAATGGGTATCTACATTAAGAACTACGACTGGTCCGAAAGGCTAATAAAGGAGGAAAGAAAATGACCAAGACTTTTCGTGTCACTACTATCGGTATCATGTTAGCGCTGAACAGTTTCTCATGCGCTTTAGCTCAAGAAGTACCTGCCATAAAGCAATGGCCGACTCGACAAATGGGCTATATCAGTAAATATGTGCCTGCGGTGCCAGTTTTATCCAATGATACGGTCAAGTTAGATCCAAGACAACAAAAAGGTGTTTCACTTGCCGCGGAGTGGAAAAATAAGTCTACAATGCCTTTCTTGGGCGAAGACGGTTCAATCCAGTTCGTCTATGGCGCCACATTCCCATCAATTGTTTGCGCCCCCTTATATGTTTGCGATGTTGCCTTACAGCCGGGGGAAGTAGTACGGCAAGTTATGTTAGGTGATTCAAGCAGATGGAAGGTATCTCCTGGTACTAGTTCCAGCGGCGAGACCATTGTTACGCATTTAGTTATCAAGCCTGCTGACGTTGGACTATCCACAAATTTAGTTATTTACACAGATCGCAGAAGCTATAACATACGGCTAGTAAGCAAGAAAGATCAGTGGATGCCTCTTGTCTCCTTTTCCTACCCCGAGGATACCCAGGCACAGTGGAACTCTTATCAAGATCTGCAAAAGAAGCAGCAGTTAAAAGCTAGTGTAAGTTACTCTGGACTACCGACTAACGCTGAATTGAACTTCAATTATCGAATCAAGGGTGATTCGACTAACTGGAAACCAGTTAGAGTCTATTCAGATAAAGACAAAACTTACATCCAATTTCCCGCAAGCGTGAAGAACGGACAGGTTCCTGCTTTGGTTATTTTGGACTCAGCAAATCAAAAGCAAATGGTCAATTATCGCATGTTGGACGACTGTTATGTAGTTGATCAAATTATCGACAAGGCGGCTCTTATTCGAGGGGTTGGTCGTCGTCAGGAACGTGTTGAGATTCTTCGAGAAGGCAGTTAACGAGAAGGCAGTTAATATGAATCTTAGACAGACCTTTTCCAAAACAGAAATTAAAAGTCCTGATTATCTGGGGCACAAACCTAATGCTAATGCCAATGATGGTGTAGTTAGAATTGGGAGGAAGCCTTTAATCTGTGTCGGATTAGGTCTAAGTATTGTTGCTGGCGTGATGACCTATACGCTTGTCATGAAATCTATTGTCGCCCAAAGTCTTAATGAAGAAGATGGCAAACAAAATGATTCATTGACAAACGTTATTCCTCTTTTAGAGAAAAAACCAAGAGACGGAATTATTGGGGGTTCGAGAAGTATCGTCTTAAATAAGGCAAAAGAAAATAACATACTTCTGGTGCCCCCACCGCCTCCTGGTGACATTACAAATGCCAGAGACCCTTATGCAGATGCTGAATTTCAAATGTGGCAACAACGGGAACAAGAAAAGCTCCAATTGGAACAAGCCAAGCGTGCCGAATTAAAACATGCATTGAATGCCGAAACAACAACTTACACAGACAATCAGGCAAGCATAAACCACCAGCCGTTGTTATATGGTTCCGTGAAAGAAGAAACGAACTTTCTTCAACCTCAGCGGACAACCGTAAACATCCCGAAGGAGACGGACGCAGGCTATGTTTTACATACTCGTGTTCAACCAGTCTCACCATTTGAACTAAAAGCTGGAACTGTTATTCCTTCTGTGATGCTGGGTGGAATCAATAGTGATTTGCCTGGTCAAATCATGGCGCAAGTCTCTCAAAATGTGTATGACACAGCCACAGGTCGATATTTACTTATCCCCCAGGGTTCTAAATTAGTTGGTAATTACGACCACCAAGTGGCACTTGGGCATAAGCGCGTTTTTGTCGTCTGGCACCGACTGATCTATCCCGATGCATCCACAGTCAATCTTGAAAATATGAATGGAGCGGATCAAAGCGGCTATGCAGGCTTTGGGGACAAAACTAATACACATTTCTGGACTGCATTTAGAAGCGCAATAATGCTTTCCGCTATAACTGCAGGTGTTCAATTATCTCAGCCGCAAGCACTGACCAGCAACGGCGGCTATTCGAGCCAACAAATGATAGCTGCTGCAATGGGGATGCAAATGAATAATCTGGGACAGCAGTCTCTTATGAGAAATTTGAATCAACCTCCAACAATTGAGATTCGCCCCGGTTATGTTTTTAATGTGCTGATTAATAAAGACATGATCTTGCCGGTCTGGCAGCCGGAGCATCTGGCTTATGGGAGTGATGAATGATTTATCCACAGTCAATCAATGTTCCACGCTCTCAAGCTCCGATATGGGGAATCCTCATTCTTTGTTTTATAGTGGTCCTGATTAACAGTGCCTTCACTCAATTCTTTGCTGCTAGGCTCGATTATCAAGACACTCTGGGGCAGCCATTATTCGGGCATTGTTATGCGCCTTTCGCCTGGATCGACTGGTCAATACGCTCTTATGAAAACGGCAAGACAACTTGGAATATCGCCTATGTTGTTTCTGTAGTGCTCTACATCACAACCCTTCTAGTTTATTCACTGACTATCGGCTTTGTAGCCAGACGTACCAAAAAACATAACTGGATTCACGGGACAGCCCACTGGGCCAGCGAAGTCGAAATCTATAAAACAGGGCTGCTTCCTCCGCCCGGAGAGGCAGGGGAAGGCGTCTATGTGGGCGCCTGGGAGGACAAAGACGGCGTACACCGCTATTTGCGGCATAATGGACCGGAACATATTGCAGCTATTGCGCCGACTCGTTCCGGTAAAGGTGTGGGTTTAGTCATACCAACATTACTTTCTTGGCCGCATTCGGTTGTTGTTCACGATATGAAAGGAGAGTTATGGTCATTGACTGCCGGTTGGCGTCAGAAGAAAGCCAAGAATAAGGTCTTGAAATTTGATCCAGCAGCAGAATCTGGAAGCTGCCGGTTTAACCCATTGCAGGAAATCCGACTGGGAAGCAGCTCAGAAGTCGCTGATGTTCAAAATCTAGTGACCATTATGGTAGATCCTGATGGAAGAGGACTAAACGATCACTGGACAAAAACGGCTCATGCCTTCTTAACTGGTGTTACGCTGCATTTGCTATATAAGGCGAGCAATGAAAACATCACTAAGCTCAAGAAAAATCCAAAAGCAGAATTAAATACAGCCTGCTTATACGATGTAGCCTATGCTCTCTCTGACCCCAAAAGACCAATTAGCGACCTCTATGAAGAGATGCTAACAACAAAGCATATCGTCGATCCAAATAATAAGAGCCAGAAAATTCCGCACCCGGTAGTTGCAGCAGCGGCTCGCGACATGATGAACCGCCCGGAGCAAGAACGTGGCTCAGTTCTTTCATCTGCGATGTCCTATTTGATGCTCTATCGCGATCCGTTAGTTGCCACCAATACCGCAAGAGGCGACTTTAGCATCAATGACCTTATGAACAATGAGATGCCCTTGTCACTTTACTTAGTAGTACGTCCAGCAGATAAAGACCGTCTTAAGCCACTGATGCGTTTGCTACTCAATCAAATTGTTCGCGTTTTAACTCGTGAAGAAATGAAGTTTAAAGATGGGCAGTCGGAGAAAGGGTACAAGCATCGTTTGCTATTGATGCTCGACGAATTTCCTTCGTTCGGTCGTTTGGATGTTTTTCAAGAAGCCCTAGCATTCATCGCGGGCTATGGAATTAAAGCCTATCTCATCATGCAAGATATTTCGCAGCTTCGTGCCGCATATAGTCATGACGAAAGTATATTGTCAAATTGTCACATTCGAGTAGCATACGCACCAAATAAACCCGAAACTGCTAAATGGCTCTCAGATATGGTCGGCACAACAACAGTTTCTGTAATGGACACTTCGACTTCGGGGCACAGATTTGGAGCAGTCTTGCAGAACGTAAACCAATCCATACACTCTGTAGGACGTTCATTGCTTACACCGGATGAATGCATGACTTTACCAGGGGCAACGAGAAAGGAAGGCAGCGATTACATTCTCAAAGCCGGTGATATGCTCATTTTTACCGCTGGTTTCTCTCCAATTTACGGCAAGCAAATACTTTATTTCCAAGACCCAGAATTTAGAGAGCGAGCCAAAATACCTGCCCCAACGCAAACAGACAACTTACAAGTTGCGATTCATACCTATTTGGAGGCAAGTTAATCAAATGCCACCAATTCATAACCGTTCAGATTATATGGCAAAAGTAGGTTTCTACACATTGTTCCTTTTCGTTACCACTTGCGTTATAGCTTCGCAACTAGGGCTTCGGTTTAATTCAACCCCTTCCCTCCCAGAAGGTCTTTGGAAAGTAACTGCCTTAACCGGACCAGTGCAACGAGGGCAGATTGTGAGTATTTATCCCACCGATACCGCTACCTTTAAAACAGCCCTTTCAAGACGTTATTTGAGCTGGGGCTTGTATCCAGGTGGTTATGGATCTTTATTAAAACCAGTCGCGGCAATTGCCGGCGATCGCGTTGCAATATCCAGTGATGGAATCTCCATTAATGGTGTTCTCGTTCCAAACAGCAAGGCATTAAATGAAGATAGTATCGGTCGTCCTATGCCTTTTTTGAAAGCAGGTATTTATACCGTTGCCCCTGGCACCGTGTGGCTTGTTTCTAGCCATCCTCATAGCTTTGACAGTCGTTATTTTGGCCCACTTCCTACTACGAATATTATAGGCACTGCAAAACCAATTTGGATTGGAGGATTAAAACAATGATGCCGTCTGTCGATATGATGCAGCAGTCCGCTCCTAATGTAGCACCGCAAACCATTGCAGCCATTATTCAAGTGGAAAGCGGCGGAAATCAATATGCTATAGGGATCAATGGTCCGTTTAAAAGACGAGTTTGTCCAAGATCAGATAAAGAGGCCGCGGCAGAAGCACGTTATTTTATTTCAAAGGGTTATAGCGTCGATCTCGGATTGATGCAAATCAATAGCCGAAATTTGCCTTGGCTGGGGATCACAATAGAGCAAGCCTTTGATCCTGCTATCAATATCCAAGCAGGAGCGAAGATCTTGATTCGCGGTTATCGTGGTGCAATTAAACGATATGGCCCGGGTCAAGATGCTCTAAAAGCAGCTTTATCTGCCTATAACACTGGCAATTATCAGCAAGGTTTCAAGAATGGCTATGTCGCTAAATATTATTACCTACCTGCATCAATATACATTGTCACTTCTAAAGAAGAGGTGATCAATCCCTACACCGCTGAATTAATGGTTTATGGACAGGTGAAATTGCCAATTACAAGCAATACACAAGACATTTCACAGTATCAACCCACAGATGCCAATGCCGGCACAGCCAAATTGCAATTTGAATAGTTTCACACCAGTGAAAAAGGAGGAATTATGGGGCCTAAGTTTGATCCAGTAATAAGTCTAGATACTGAAAATTTTCAGATACCCGGTGTTCAAATTGAGCTAGATCCTGATGAAGCAGAATCGTTAGGTGCCTTTGAAGAGTCCGCGCTTTCCGAGGACGATGCTTGGGAAGCAAACATCGACGTAACCGACATAAAGGAGGATAACAATGGCTTCTAATGAATACGTTGAAACTGTTGCAAACTCTATTATCCGTCAACTGGAAAAGGGGACTGCTCCTTGGATAAAACCCTGGAAGGCAGGAGAGCGCTTTATGCCATTTAACCCTACCACCGGAAACGACTATCACGGCATGAATGCCGTCTGGCTTATGTGCGTCACGGAAGATCGTGGGTATTCTGACAATCGCTGGTTAACATACAAGCAGGCCGGTAATCTTGATGCTCAGGTTAAACGCGGAGAAAAAGGTACTCAAATTCAATATTGGAAATGGACTGAAGACGTTAATGCTGTGGATGAAAACGGTAGACCTTTGACGGACGACTCCGGTAAAGCGTTAAGACAATCTGTTCGTTTGCAGAAGCCGAGAGTTTGGTCTGCCACCGTATTCAATGCCAGCCAGATATTAGGACTGCCGGAAATGGAGCAGCAGCCAGTTCTTCCAGAATGGGAACGACATCAGCAGGCGGAAGCCATTCTAAATGACTCTCTGGCTAATATCAATTATCAGCCAAGCAATCGAGCTTTCTATAGTCCGTCAACTGATATCATCACATTGCCGCAACGCGCGCAATTCACTTCAATGGATAGTTTCTACGCCACGGCTTTGCACGAGCTCGGGCACTGGACGGGTCATCATAATCGTTTAAATCGTGATCTGGCACACCCTTTTGGTTCAGAAGGATACGCAAAAGAAGAATTGCGTGCAGAAATCGCTTCTTTGATGCTCGGTGAACAGCTCGGTATCGGTCATGATCCAGAACAGCATGTTGCCTACATCGCTTCATGGATAAAGATATTGCAGGAAGACCCACGCGAGATTTTCCGGGCTACTGCCGACGCAGAAAGGATCACGAAATATATCCATGGACGAGAAATGCTCCAAGAAAAAATAGAAGAACAAAAGATTACCGAACAAGTTCTTATGCCTGTTATGGCTTCTGCTACTGATATGGCTCTAAGAACCAATCCTCAACAAACTTATCTTGAAGTGCCGTATGTAGAAAAAGATTCTGCTGAAAAATTAGGTGCTAAATGGGACCCCATTGAAAAATCATGGTATGTACCGGAAGGCATTGCACTGGAACCATTGAAAAAATGGATGGGACCAAAACAACCGTTGCATATTGAGTTGAAACAAAATCCAGAAGTGGAATTTTCAGAAGCGCTTAGAGCTGCCGGGCTAATTTTAAATGAAATGCCAAAGATGGACGGCAACTTATATCGGGTTCCGGTCGAGGGTGATAGCGGAGCGAAAAAATCCGGGGCTTATGTTGGCTATCTCGATGGCCACCCTGCCGGTTACATCCACAATTATAAGACCGGCTATGAAAAAACATGGAAGTCGACTAGCCGGGAAAACACGATCAGCACAAAAGAAATAGTAACACTAGAAGTACAAAATCTGGATCGAAAATCAGCAAGAGAAAAAGAGCGAGATAGCGTCAATAAGCAAACTGCCGACGCAGTGGCAAAGCTTCTGGCAGACTGCGAATCAGCGCAGACGCACCCCTATTTGAAAGCTAAAGGTGTTCAGGCGTATGGCCTAAAAATAAACACAGTTGGCCCAATTGAATTAACTGGGAGTAAGACAAACGAGAAGCCTCAACAATGGAGTGGAAAAGGACAACTACTAGTTCCCATTCAGGACATTGACGGAAACCTGCTTGGCGCTCAATCCATTGATAATAGCGGGCGAAAAATTTTCCCTCGTGGTGGACGGATGCTAGGTGGACATCATGTGCTTGGAACCATTGGATCGTCCAATAAAATGCTAATAGCAGAAGGATATGCTACAGCAGCAACTCTGCACGAGGCAACCGGACTGCCGGTTGTTGTCGCCTTCAATGCCGGTAATCTTCCCACGGTTGCGCAAGCTTACAGAGAGAAATATCAAGAGAAAACGATCATCCTAGCTGGCGATAATGATCACAGCAAACCAATAGATAAAAATGTCGGTCGGCAAAAAGCGGAACAAGCTGCTTTGATTGTCGGAGGACACGTTTTGCTGCCTGAATTTGAACCAGGTGCTTCTGGAAGTGACTGGAACGATATTGCAAAGCTTAAAGGACCAGACGAACTGAAATTTGAATTAGGCGTTGGTCTAAAAAACATTGAACGAAAAGTCATGGCGGCAAGCTTAGCCTCTAATGCCGAAATTCAGAATCAGAAAACAGAGAAACAATTGGTCAATCGTCCTGAACTCGAAAAAGGAATTGTCCAATCGGCAAGCGTGAATAGTTTGTAATTGAAGTGAAAGGTTCTCTTTAGCTGTTTTATGTCATAGGGGGAAAATTAAGTCATGACGCGAGGAACCCGTCCACGAAAAAATCGTATTGAGGTCTGGTGCAATGACCATGAATTAGCTAGGATCAAAGTGAATGCAGAAAATACTAGGCTATCGAATTCCGAGTTTTTACGAAGTCTTGGGAATGGCTATGAACCCAAAAGTACCTTTGATAGAGAAGCGATAGCAGAGCTTGCAAAATTACATGCTGATCAAGGGCGCTTAGGCGGGTTATTAAAGCTCTGGTTATCTGAAAAGAAAGGTGAGGGCGCTCCTATCAACAATGTGCGCGCACTTCTGCATAAGATTGAAGACTTGCAGATGGTCATTGCAAAATTGGTAATAGAACAGTCCAGTAATCTGTGATTATCAAAGTAATCAAGCGCAAGACAAGTGAACGATCCGGTTTTGATCGGCTTGGGCGTTATATTTTGAATGCCAAGCATAACAGCCCTATCTTATTTACCCACACCGCCGAATACGTTATGGATGTGAAGGGAGATGGTGAGAAAGTTGCCTGGTATCGCATCTCCAACTGTCAATCAGAGACACCGGCAATTGCAATTGCGGAAGTCCTGGCGACACAATCAGCAAACAAACGAACGAAGTCAGACAAGACATACCATCTCGTTGTTTCGGTACCACATTGGGAAAGTTTGACGCGCGAACAAGCAGCAGATATAGAGGATACTATTTGTGCCGGTTTAGGTTTCTCAGATCATCAGCGTATAAGTGCTGTGCACCAGAATACAGATCATTTTCACTTACACATTGCAATTAACAAAATCCATCCTACAACTTTCCATTGCATTGAGCCGTATTATCCATATTACAAGTTGGATAATTTGGCGAAGGAGCTTGAGATCAAGCACGGGCTGTACCAGGATAACCGGATTGGACAAGGAAAGCATTTTGCCAAAGTTGGCGAGATGGAAGTACATCAGCAGGAAGAATCATTTTTGCGTTGGCTGCATGAGAACATCGGCGACCAACTGAAAGAAGTGCTGCAAAAAGCTCAGCACTGGCAAGACGTTCATGATTTGTTCGGTGCATATGGTGCCGAAATTAAGCCTAGAGGTGCTGGTTTGGCAATTGCCACACTGGATGGCAAAGTTGGAATTAAAGCCAGTTCTTTAGATAGAAAACTATCTTTCAAATCGTTGACTGATCGTTTTGGGGAATATCAGTCGCCTCAAGACAAAAAGAAAATTCACAAGCAATATCAGCTTGGTTTAGGAAAGCCGCCAGGAATGAGTGCCCTTTATGTAGAGTTCAAAAAGGGTCGAGAGATAAATTGCCAGGCGCGAACAAAAGCATTAACCGAACTGCGCTCTGAACACAACGAAAAGCGCGCTAACCTAAAAAATTGGTACCGTCAAAGGCGAGCCTCTGTGAGATCGAACATAGTGATGGATAAAAGAACAAAAAGAGCTGCATATCATGAGCTTTCTCAGGAAATGAAAAAAGATTTTGTGCAGTTGAAACAGTATGAGCGGGAACAAAAGTTGACTATTCGAGAAGAATTGCCAACGCAGACCTGGGATGAGTTTCTTGCCAGCCGTGCTGAAGAAGGTGATAGCGAAGCATTGCGGATTCTCAGAAGACGCAAAACATATAGAAAAGAAATTTCCGAAACATTGTTGACAATTGAAAGTTTTGAAGAAGCGCGGGATATTATAAAGACTCACTTCAGACCGACCGTTCTGCGAAACGGCAAAGTTATTTATCGGGCGCAGGATGGTGGTGTCGTTTCTGATGAGGCAACTGCAATCAGCGTACCGCAAGTAACAGAAGCAGCCACATTATTAGCCTTATCCCTGGCAGATGAGCGGTTTCACGGCAAAGCAGTGATAGTAGAAGGTTCGGATGAATTCAAGCTCCACGTAGCAAGACTATCTGCCTTTGAGGGGCTGTCCATTCGCTTTGCTGATCCAGTATTAGAAAAAGATCGGCAACGTCATGTAATGGTAAAAGAACTCAGTCGGAAAGGGCTCAAAGAAACTATAGAAAACAATAAGCAATCGAAATACGACTCAAGTCAAGAAACACGAGGTAGATAGTATATAGTATTCGGCCACGATTCGATCCATTTTGACCCATAAGTATCTTGAGATCTTAAAACTCAACCACTCTCTTCTGTTTCAAGACTTTGATTCCAAGACGTGCTTTGACGTTTGCAGACAGTCCGGTCTTGTGGTACTAAAAACCCAGTGCATATTAGTGGCAAAAATGTTCGTTTATGTGACTGTTTTCCTAGCTTCAAAATGTTGTCATGTACGTTGTGGGTCATTTTTTCCAGGATCGTTGCTGTGTAATCGAAATTGGGGGGCTAAGTCGCAAAAATACAGTGAAAATGCTACCTTCACCAAGCTTACTGTGAACATTAACATAGCCTTTTTGTGAATCGATAAGTGCTTTTACGATAGAAAGACCAAGTCCAGATCCACCGGAGGCTCTACTACGAGACTTGTCTACGCGATAAAAGCGATCGAATATAAATGGCAGATTTTCCGCAGAAATACCAATTCCGGTATCTTTTACTTGGATTTTGGCATACTGTCTATCACAATTCACCGAAATGCTGACGGCTCCGCCGGGCTCGGTATAGCGCCAAGCATTTTCTACAAGGTTAGAAATAATATTATGAAAAAATTCCTCAGAAACATATACCGAGACCGGCAAACAAGTCTCCTTTTGCAGCAGAATTCCCTTCTCATCAAATTTGGATTGAAACCCTGAGATGATTTGTTCGATACTATCATTGACCTGGAATATTTCGTCGACAGAACCTTGAGGACTACCTTCTATTTCGGCTAAGAGCATAAGATCGTTTACAATTTTTGCCATCCTCTCCGTAGCTGAATTCATGATATGGATGTCTTCAACATCTAAATTGGAGCGCTTAAGTTTCTTTTCAAGAACATCCGTTCGTGCTTGAAAAATGCTTAGTGGCGTATTTAACTCATGCGAAGCATCTGCTATAAATTGCTTTAGCATATTGAGATTTTCACGAATAGGTGCGGTGGCTACATCGGAAACCAAATAGCTAGTTATTCCCAAACCCAGCAGACAAATCGGTGCTAGTAGAACAATAATAAGTTCTAGCTTCTGCAAGGCTTCATCTTTATATGCGGTTGGCAAAGCTATTTGCAAAAATCCCACCGTTTGCGAATCATGGATTAACGGACTGACTATTAACCTAAAATCTTTGGTTTGGTTGGAGTTTTTTATCAAACTGGCAGGCCCAATAGGTCCATAATGCTCTAGCAAATTTCCATTCGGATTGTAGAGTTGAATAGAGGCTAATGATTTAGCTGGCTTCGTTTTCACCACACGTAGCCAATCTCTAAAATGCGGCGCACCACTATTAAGTTCAATTGCATGGCCCAAATCTGACGCCAATACATTAAGCTGTCCATCGGTTGAATAATCTAAAATCCAGTGAAAGGCTAACACAGTAAGGACGGCAATAACTATATAAAGCACGCCGGAAAGCGTTACAAACAAAAGCGCTATGCGCCATCTAACGTTACTAATAGGAAAAATCTTCAATTCGATACCCAATACCATGTACTGTCGTTATAAGAGAAGGTTTATCGATCACGTCAATTTTTCTACGAAGAGTTTTAACATTTGAACGTAGTGTGTTTACGGTAACATTTGTGTCGGTTCCCCAAAGCTGATCAAGTAAATCACCGGTTGTCATTGTTTTGCCACTATTGCGCAGAAGTAGTTCAAGCAGCGCGAACTCTTTTGGTAATAAGTGAATTAGTTCGTCGTTTCGTGTCACCGTAAGTTTAGTACGATCGAGAATAATACCTGCAATTTTGAAAGTCAGAGCAGGAGCAACCGCCGGTCTGCGCAATAAAGCTCTTACGCGTGCAGATAGCTCCCGCAGATGAAATGGTTTGGTGAGATAGTCGTCAGCTCCGCTGTCCAATCCTATTTCTTTAGAAAGTAAAGATTTCTTGGCTGTTAGCATAAGAACAGGTGCTGATCCACCTTGTGCTCTGTAGCTTTTACAAACTTCAATTCCGCTTAACTCTGGTAACATCCAATCAAGCAAAATAACATCATATTGAGTAATAGCGATTTTTTCTAAGGCCTCTTTGCCGTTAATAGCAATTTCAACAATATGATATTCATCACTAAGCCATGTCTCAATAGCACCTGATAAACCCGATTCGTCTTCGACGAGTAAATTTTAGCCATGACGATCCTTCATAATAGAATATGTGACTTTCATAAATGGTTGATGCTTACCCATGAGTGAATCAAAAATGATGGTCGAATATGTTAACGCCCAGCAGTCGGCTGAATAAGATACCAGAGTATTATTAATCCTAACGCTACCATTATAATTGCCGATCCTAGAACCCATTTAGTTTTTGAAACATAAGTCCTAGTCCGAATTTGACTACGGATTTGCAAAAAGAAAAATACAGAAAAGATAATCGTACTTATCCCAACTAAGGCAAAGATTATACCGATATTTGCTGCATGAACAATGCCGCCAGATGCCGGATAATTAGCACCAAGAATATAGCGTAGCTTAGCAATTACAATCCCTAATCCCATGGCCGCTACCCCTGTCCTTAGCCAGGCTAAAAATGTTCTTTCGTTGGCTAAATGATCACGAACCCTATCATCATCATTTGAATGTTCTTCATTCACCATATGTTCACCAGTAATTTTAGAAAATGCATCGTGCTATTTTTCACGTTAATTATAGAATTTAAAATCAGAGTATATTGTTATGAGTTAGTCCTTGTCAAAGAAGATAATAAGTGAAGTTTGGCAGGATAGTGTCAATGTGCTTAACTTTTCTAGCATTTGTATAAATTTATAATACATTTACCACTATTTAGTTAAGGAGCGCACTGTCTTTATTGAGCTGGTAGATAGCCATTTACAGCAGTTGTCCGTCGATTTGCGAAGGCTAATCTATTACACACTTTTTCCACAATTGCCTATAGACAATTTGTAAACTAAAGATGATATACGTCCATTGCTTCTTGCATTTTCTTTGGCGCATATCATAGGTCTGGTAGCTGATTAGTGGAACTATTAGTAGATTGATTAGGTTTCCGTCAAACAATATTCGAATTGCATTTACTGGTATCAAAATATGGCTTAGACCCAGACTTTTTACCCGATTTATTTGTGCACTCTTCACACTCATCATCGTAAACAACACAGCAATTGCCGAAAGTTCTGGCTTAAGCGGATTAGGCGAACCGTCCGCACCGGAAAGCCTCGCTCATCCAGATCGACTATTTCCAAGCGATGTTGCTGGGCGACAAAATAACCCTTCTTACTCTAAAAGTCCTGAACCTACAGGAGTCCCGGATTATCAGCCACCAATATTTCTCCATCCGAAAATACAACAAGTGGCAATCGATAAACCATTTACTCTCAGTGGGGCAATTCAGTATTCTCAACAAAATTATCCTCAAATTCTGAAAGGACAATCAGAAATTCGCGCAGCAAAAAAAATGTAACTGTACAAAAATTGAATGAATATTTGCCTGACTCTCTACTTCAATATCAAGAAATCTTAGCCAGTCATAATAAGTTAACACAAGTCTTTTTTGGTAGCCCGGTTTTTCCCGCAGTTTCTGGGCCAGCGTCAACTGCTAATTCTTTGGAGCCAATATTTTTTGCCTCAGGTGGTTTGAGTATCGACTGGGCACCGTTAGATTTTGGTTTACATAAAGCGCGAATTAATTTGGCTAAAACCTTTGCATCGCAGGCAACTTCTAGATATGCTTCTACACAGTTGGACGTTGCGTTAACGTGTGCAAATGCTTATTTAGATGCCGTTATCGCGGTCGAACAAATTAAAGCGGCCGAACAGAATGTTGCCTCGTTCGAACAATTTTATAATATAGTGCATGCTCAAGTAGCTGCTTCGTTGAAGCCAGGAGCAGATGAATCTCTATCTTTAGCCCAGCTAGCTAATGCTCGTAATAATCTGATTCGTGCAAGATTATCGCGCGATCTTACTTTTGCCACGCTTGCCAATTCTATAGGACTAGGTGGAACAATGATCGATATTGATCCAAGAGGCATTGCAGAAAAATCCGAACCAGCAAATATTCAAAAAAGCCAACCAGTATTTGAAGAAGTGCCAATCTTAAAGGCATCAAATGCGGTATTACAATCGGCTGTAGCTCAGAAGAAAGTTTTGGATAAGGAATATGCTCCAGTTTTTCATTTTCTGGCAGGATTTAATTTAAGAGGTTCTGGGTTAAGCCCCACCGTGGCAGGGCAAACACAGTCTGCAAATGTTAGCGGCGTATTACCAACTATTCCTAACTATCAATTAGCCATGATTATCAATTGGAATTTTCTTGATATCATCCGGTTACGCCAAGAAAAGAAAGTGCAAATGGAGCGTATATATCAGCAGCAACAGGATTACAATTTAGTATTGCAAAATTTGCGCACCGAAGATATTCAATCCCGCGCAAGAGTTCAAGCAGCGCTTGCCTTGGCAGAGAATATGCCTATCCAGGTACATGCTGCTGAAGTAGCTTCCCGGCAAGCTGAAGCTAGATATAAAACTGGATTAGGCTCAGTCGCACAAGTAGCTCAGGCGACCGAAACGCTTGCCCAATCCCGCGTGCAGGAAGCAATCGCGAAAGTAGGTGTCTGGCGAGCATTATTATTTGTTGCCTCAGTACATGGTGACTTAAAACCTTTGCTCCAGGAGGCAGATCGTGTTCAAAGAGGTAATTAAGATATGTGGTTAATTAGATTAGCAATGGGAAGGCCTGTCACAATCATCGTGGCAGTTGTTGCTACCGTTCTGTTTGCAGTACTAGCAATAACCCGAATGAAGGTAGACATTTTTCCTACTATCGATCTTCCACGGGTCACAGTAATACAGCCTTATGGTGGCATGGACCCTTCACAAATGGAAGGCTATCTAGTCACGTTTTACGAACAGCATTTTTTTTATATCAGTGGAGTGGATCATGTTTCTTCTCGATCTATTCAAAGTGCAGCTGTTATGGATGTGTATTTCCAGCCAGGATCAGACATGTCTGATGCTATGGCACAGGTTGTTGCTCAAGTGGAAAGATCGCGTGCATACATGCCACCAGGCACAGTTACACCCTTTATATTACGATATGACGTTGGGAGCGTACCCGTTGGCTACCTTGTTTTTTCCAGCCCAACCCGCAGTTTGGGCGAGATTCAAGATCTTGTTTATGCCCGTGTTCGACCAGTTGTTTCCACTACCCCAGGTGTATCCACACCACCGCCATTCGGCGGTAATCAGCGTTCAATCGTTATTAGTGTTGATGCTAGAAAATTGTCTGAATACCATTTATCTATTGAAGATATTGTAAAAGCAATCAACAATGGTAACGTTATCATGCCTTCCGGTATCGTTCGCACAGGCGATATTCAGCGTATAGCATCCACCAATTCGGTGGTTGATAATATCCAAAATCTTGGCAAAATACCACTCGAAAAAGTATCCGGTCCAGAGGTAGTTTATTTAAGAGACATTGCTTCTTTTGAAGACACTACCGATATTCTGACTGGCTACGCTTTGGTTAACGGTCGGCGAACTATATACATGGCTATTTCGAAGCAAGCAAGTGCTTCTACTGTATCAGTAGTGGAAGGAATTAAAAAGAACATTTCTTATATGCAATCACTTTTGCCCGAAGATATAAAAGTTTCTTTTGAATTTGACCAATCTATTTATGTTACAGAAGCTCTGTCCGGTTTGTTAATGGAGGGAGGCATTGGTGCCCTTTTGACCGGCGGAGTTGTCTTACTATTTTTAGGCGATTTACGTAGTTCATTAATTGTAGTTTTAAATATTCCATTTGCTTTACTGGCCGCAGTGGTCGGGTTATGGATAGGTGGCCAAACAATAAACCTTATGACATTGAGCGGACTTTCTTTAGCAGTGGGTATTCTGGTTGACGAGGCCACCGTCACTATAGAAAACATCCATAGTCACTTAGGACAAGGAAGGCCTTTGCTCGGTTCAATATACGATGCTTCATTAGAGGTAGTCATACCTCGTCTTTTAGCCATGCTGTCAGTTGTTTCTGTTTTTATGCCATCATTTTTTATGGTTGGTCCCACAAAGTCACTATTTGTGCCTTTATCTCTTGCAGTTGGCTTAGCCATGTTCGCCTCGTATATTCTTTCGGGGACATTCGTGCCTGTAATGGCGGGGTGGCTTTTAAAGGCCCATTCTTCCAATGATCCTGGAAAACATTCAACAAATTCGAATCAGCATAGTCCGCATCAAGAGAAAGGGATTATGGCTAAAGTTCGTGCTAAATATCAACGTGTTCTTATTAGTCTATTTAGCGTCCGCTTTGTTGTTTTCGCAGTTTTTATACTAGCCTGTTTAATCTCGTTTCTTATTTATCCCAATCTTGGCAGAGAAATATTTCCTGCTGGCAATCCCAAAGGATTTCAATTGCGCCTAAAGGCTCCTGTTGGAACGCGATTTGAAAAAACAGAAATTATAACAAAAAGTGTACTTAAAACTATTGGAGACGATGTTGGTCCGGACAATGTAGAAGTTTCGATTAGTTATGTCGGCTCGCAACCACCAAGCTATGCCAACAGTAATGCATATATGTGGACAAGTGGACCGCAAGAAGCAGTAATGCTCGTTTCTTTTAAAGATGAAGCAAAAGTTCAAATTAAGCCGTTAGAAGAACGTCTGCGCGATGAATTTGCTAAGAAATATCCAGATTGTAATTTCACATTTGAAGCAGGAGACATTGTAAATAAAGTAATGAATTTTGGCGCCTCAACTCCAATAGAAGTGGATGTTGATGGACCTGAATACGACAAAATCACGGACTATTCTTACAAACTTCTCGCTACCTTAGCTCACCTCAAATCTTTACGTGATGTAGGCATTGTCCAGCCTTTAGATTATCCCACTCTAAATATTGCAATAGACAGAGTTAGAGCTGGGCAATTAGGTGTTTCAGTAAGAGACATCGGACATGCTGTGGTTGCATCGACCTATTCCAGTCGTTTTGTTACTCCCGTATATTGGCGTGATTCTAAAAGTGGGCTTTCATATCAGGTTCAAGTGCAAGTTCCTCAGGGCGATCTTGACTCCGTAGAGACTGTAGGCAGCATACCTGTTAAAACAGGCAATTACGCCGGACCTTTTCTGCGTGATGTGGCTGACATAGGCTTTGGTACAATGCCTGGAGAGTTTGATCATTATAATATGCGGCGCACTATTGCGATTTCAGCAAACCTTGCCAGTGATGATCTAGGTGGGGCTGCTAAACAAGCACAAGCGGCTATTGATAAATTGGGTGAGGTTCCACGTGGTGTTAAAGTAACAATCCGCGGGCAATACCCCACTATGAACGAAACATTTTTTGCTCTTAGCCTCGGTGTACTATTTGCAATTGTAGCTATATTGCTTTTACTCGTGTCCTTCTTCCAATCTGTAAGACTGGCACTAATTATTATTTCAGTAATTCCAGCCATCCTTTTTGGTGCATTGCTCGCACTGTTCTTAACACACACTACCTTAAACGTGCAGTCATTTATGGGCGCAATTATGGCTGTGGGGGTAGGAGTGGCGAATAGTATTCTGGTAGTAGTATTTGCCGAAGAACGTCGTGCTTTAGGTATCTCATCTAAAGCGGCAGCTATAACTGGCGCTGCCGCAAGATTACGGCCTGTATTGATGACAAGCATTGCAATGATTGCCGGTATGATACCAATGGCTCTTGGGATGAGTGAAGGTGGCGATAGAACAACACCCTTAGGAAGAGCTGTCATTGGAGGACTACTTGTGTCGACCAATGCTGTTCTGCTAGTTTTGCCAATCGTTTATGCCATGGTGCAGAGAAAGGCGCCTAGAAAGGGCGTTTCTCTTTTGCCCGAAGATAATACAAACGAGAAAACTAATTGATATATCAAAGAACCCAGCAATGCCATTGGAAGATTAGAGCGCAGGAGAGAAAAACAAATAAATGTTGTCTAAAACAAATGTAAAAACAATACTTTGGCTCAATGTCATGGTGGCACTTTTATTGTCTTCTTGCGGCAATAAAACCTTCTCTTCGCATAGTACGCAGGAAACAAATAAAAAACAGCAAGCAAATTTGCCAACGGTTCCTGTCGTGAAAGTACAAAGCTTACGCTTAGAGAGCAAATTGATTCTCCCTGGAGAATTGTTAGCTTATCAGGATGTATCAATACATGCGAAAGTAGAGGGATATATAAAGTGGATTGGTGTAGACAGAGGATCTATAGTTAAGACGGGACAAAAAATGATAACTATTTTTTGTCCGGAACTTAATGAAAAAGCAAAAGAAGGTGCTGCTAAACTCGCGTCTGCTGAGTCCTCTTATAGAAGAGCGCAAGCAAATGAAGAGAGTATAAAATCGAAATTAGTCGAAGCGCAGGCACGTCTTGATGCTGACTCTTTAACTTTAACAAGGCTTCAGGAAGCAGTGAAGACGCCTGGCGCAATTGCGCAGAACGAAGTAGACATACAGTTTAAAACAGTTGAATCTGATAAAGCTAGGGTGTCCTCAATTCAACAAGAAATTGCAGCAGCAACAAGTTTAGTTACAGCCGAAAAACATAATGTCAAAGCTGCCAGCGAAGTTTTAAATGCTTTGTACGATATGACTTCTTATCTAACAGTGGAAGCGCCTTTCGATGGTGTGATTACTGAGAGAAATGTGCACGTTGGTAGCATCGTAGCCATAGATGCAGCCCGTGGAGCATTGCCACTGGTACGCATTCAAGAGGAAGATATTTTGCGGCTTGTAGTTGCCGTTCCAGAAGCTGCGGTATCAGGTACAAAAATAGGGCAACAATTTAAATTTTCGGTACCAGCTTTCATGGGTAGGAAATTTACCGGCATAGTCGCTAGGCCAGCATATGCTCTGAATGATGCTACCCGCACCATGCCCGTTGAATTGAACGTATTTAATAAGGAAGGCATACTTGAGCCTGGAATGTTTGCTGATGTCTACTGGATAGTCACGCGTCCTATTAATACTCTATTTGTGCCTACTTCAGCAGTAACTGCGGATTTAAAGGGAACATTTGTCATTCGAATTAAAGATAATACTGCCGAGCGTATTAAAGTCCAACGGGGTCTAGGTATGAAAAACCTTATGGAGGTATCAGGTGATTTACAAGAAGGTGATTTTGTAGCACTGAAGGCTACTGATGAACTATCAACGGGGACCAACGTAAATATCAAACTCGCTGACCAGACTGATATAGAAAATTCTGGAAAGCATAGTGCAGCTGGAGGCGAATAATGAAGTCTTATTATTTAAGTGTTTCAATTCTTGTATTTATTTGTTGTATTTCACAAGGACGAGCGCAAACTGTTGGCAATGGCAGTGCAATAGCTCCATCAGCAGGCCAATTAGGTAATTATGGCATAAATGCAGCACCAACCACCGGTACGCAGAGCACATTTCGCACCAGACACTATCGTCGAGGAAATAATTCTGGTATTGGTAATTCATTTTTAGGAACTACCTCGCCAACTTCTGAAAGTTCGCCAGCGACCAATCCTGTATCTGTCCCTACAGCTGCTCAAAGCACCACGCAGGTTAGATTACCAAAATTGGAGTCAGCCTTTTCAGAAAGTACCCCTAACCCGGCTTTTGAGTCGTTCACACCTGCTTTACCACATTTACCGGGGTCCAGCAGTGCATTATCCAGTCCGGTGACAAGTGCTAAGACTTTTGGCACACAGTCAGATTCCGCGGCTCTAGAAAATCTTCCTTCCTTCAATAAACAGCCATCGCTAACTGATAAGATGCAATTTGGTAGTTTTGATTCTTCAAACAAATTAGGATTTTGATTTTATAATCGAGAAAAACATGAACATTCTTATTGCTACTGACGGTTCGCTAAGTGCTATGGCTTCCATAGAGACGCTAAAAACTCGCTCTTGTACGAATGATACTTCTATTCATATAATTTCTGTCTACGACCCATATGATTTTTGTCCATTTGGACGTTCATTCACCAAGACAGACGCGCAAAAGGCAGCAAACAACGCCTTGGAAAGTTTAAAGGATTGCAGTTATAGCAAAAGTAGCGAAATAGTTTCAGGATCTCCTGCTCAAAAAATTCTGGAGTCCGCAAAGAGTCAGCAGGCTGATATGCTTTTTATTGGAGCGCATTCACAACCCGAGTGGCATAAACCGTTCCTTGGAGGTGTTGCGCAAACAATCCTACAAAAAAGTGGATGTCCAGTAACAATTATAAGAACTGCTACCGACGGAAACTATAGGCCGGAGAAAAGATATCTTATTTGTACAGATAGTACCGCTGGTAGTGCTGATTCATGGATATTTAAAAAAACACATATCTGGAACACTAGTGGAGAATTTTTAATACTGAATGTAGTAGAACCACCCGTTGAACACGGAAGCGAAAATCCTAAGGTAGACGCCGAAATGTTTATGGAAGCTTTAAATAACAGGCATACGCAAATGACTCAATTGGTTGAAAATGAAGTAGCTTATATAAAAGGGCTTTTCCCTAACGCTTCAATAAACGGCCAGGCCGTTGAAGCGCTCGACGCCCTTGATGCCATATTAGAAACTGCCCAGTCCTGGCAAGCGGATTTGATAGTTATGAATCCCCATCAGCGCAAAGGTATTGATAAATTTTTAATCGCCAGTGTTTCAGAAGAGGTTGCTAAACATGCATATTGCTCAGTTGAAATTGTGCGCTGACCGGTGCATCTTCCTACGCACAGCGAAAGGCTTAACTTCGATGGCCCGGCAATTGCGAAAGAGTTCGATGGCGGTGCCGTCAAAAAAGCTGTAACCGACATCCAGCGGGGACGGATTAACTATCGAGATTTCCTCTGCACATCATGGAGTCCGACTGCACTCACTACGAGGTATTCATTACCTAATGCAGACGATCTATTTCGGACGCGACGGCAGCTAGCATGTCGAACGATTCGGTCCGACGAAGTAGTGTAAGCGTTCCACGAGGTTGCTAAGCTGCGACCTGGGCAGGTATTTTAGCCAATTGATCTGGCAATAGATCTTCCAAGTCAGAATAATCTTTAGCTGACAGTCGCTCAAGCACATGTCGGAAATAATTATATGGTTCAATGCCGAGTCTTTTGCATGAGGCAGCTAAGCTGGCTAAAACAGAAAATACTTCTCCGCTATCTTCTGCACCAATGAAGAGCCAGTTCTTTCTGCCTAGAGCAATTGGTCTTAGGCTATTTTCTGCTAGGTTGTTATCAATTGATATGAATCCTTGCTCTGTATATTTGCACAGTTTATCCCAATTGCTTAGTGAATAATTTATTGCTTCACCCAAACTACTTTTAGGTAGTGTTTTAATTTGCATTTGCTGCAGCCATTCTTTAAATTCCTGTAGGCGTGGAATAGATTCTTTCTCTCTGATGCTTTTGCGTTCTTCTGCGCTGAGCTCAGCTGCGTTTCTTTCTATTTGGTAGAGTACAGCTATTTTTGCTAAAGCAATTTCCGCTTGTATTTTGTCATTATTTAGAGCTTTTTCAAAATATCTTCTAGCATGAGCAAAGCAAGCTACAGCTTTTACTTTGCCAGCTTTATGCAACCCGTTATATCCTGTGTAAGCATCTGTTTGTAAGTAGCCAGAGTATCCATCCAGGAATTTTTCCGGATGTTCAGATTTACGGCTAGTATGGAAGTCAAAGATCACGTATGGATTTTCGTTATCGCCGATATATGTCCAGACGTAGCCGGTAGGAGCTTTGCCGGCGCCAGGCTTCAGGAATTTAACTGGTGTTTCATCTGCATTGATTATTTTTGATTGCAGAATTTTAGTTTTCATCAATTCTGCTAGTGGCTTTAGTTTGTCTGAGCAGACGGAGAGCCAGCGGCACATGCTGGAGCGTGCGATATCAGCACCTTGCCTCCAGTATATTTGTTCTTGTCTGTAGAGTGGAAGGTGGTCAACGTATTTGCTTGTGATTATTTGAGCGAGTAAGCCAAAGCCAGGCATACCTTTTTCTATTGGTTGGGTGTTTGTCCTTGGAGCTAGGACAACTTGTTCCTGGCAATTTTTGCAGGCATATTTAACTTGGACATGTTTGATTATTTTGAAGGTAGCAGGGATGAATTCTAGTTCTTGAGCTGATTGGTAGCCTATTTCTTGTCTTTGTTGTTTGCACTCTGGGCAAGGTAATGCGTTATCTTCTAGCCTGTATTCTTTAGTTTCGACAGGGAGTTCTGTGCGGTTTATATTGCGACCGCCGCCTGTTTGTTTTTTGTCTTTTGTAGAAGCGGGTGGTTTTTGTTCTGATAGAGAGGCCTGGTATTCGGCGAGTATTTCTTTAGCGAAGAGGTTGAGTTGGTCTGGGTTTAGGGCTTCTGATTTTTTGCCGAATTTGCTTCTTAGTAATTCTTGTAGTCTGCGGCCGAGTTGTTCGTTATCTGCGGCTAATTTAAGTATTAGCTGGTGGCAGGCGTCTAGGTCTTTAGGTAAGTCGTTGATACTCATGAGGTTATTATACTGCCACTGGTAGTGGTGTCATGAGTAAGAGTCAAGATTTTTAAGTTTAAAAGGGTTTATATGAGGGTCTTAAAACGTACTTTATGTTTCATGGAGGTTAGGAATAGCCGGTAAGGTCAGTCAAGAACATATGGGTTGGTGAGGGGCTAGGCAAAGGTGTTAATGACAACGATGCTTATACGCTATATATGGACATGGTTGTTTTCAGTAGGATCTGTCATCTGATTTTGGTAAAAATCCATATTTGGTGTTTGGGGATTATGCAATGGAAGTTGGAAAAGTTTGTTCAAGAGGCTGGTAGACGCCTCTAGTGAAGGCTGGGTTTTGAGCATTGAAATTATCGGGGCTCACTTTGAAGCGATTTTGACGGCGGATAGTTGAGAGGTCTATGCCATCTAGGATCATGCGCAAGGTGGAGTGGTCGATTTCTAGACCGGCAGAGGAATAATTTTGTAAGTCTGGGAAGCGGAAGGTGCCGCGCTGCAATTGCTTGTACCAGATGGCTATACCATCTCCATCCCAATAGAGTACTTTCAATCTATCGCCGCGTTGATTCTTAAAAATGAATAGATGACCTGAGAGAGGATCAAGCATCATTGATTTTCTAACTATTCCAGTGAGCCCGTTAGAGTTTTTCCGCATGTCAGTCGGTGTCGTACACAGGAAAATACGCAATTGCTGTCCTGAAATATTTAGCATTGCGATTTATCCAGTGATTGAAGTATGCAGGCCAATGTTGTTTTATCGATATTGGCAGCGATTCGCACAGCAATCTTGCTGATCTCTATCTGTTCAACATTCCCCTTATTGGTAAAGCTTAAATTGCTTTGGATATTTACAGGTACAAATGGAACCCCTACTTTATTCCCTTCTATGGATGGAAGCTTCTTCTCTTTCTGCCGCTTGAGTAAAGCTCTTTTCCAGTAAGAAAATTTATCGTCAGCTAAACCTTCTTCTCTACAAAATTGAGTCTGGTTTTTTCCACTCTGCCTCTGGCGCTGAATTATCTCTCTCCAGTAACTCTCTTTTACTGGATCTCTGCTGCTCGTTTTCACTTATACCTCTCTGCCTAACCGCCACAGCTATTTCTACAATGAAAATCTATTCTGCAAAAGATGTGCTTCCTGGAACGCTTACGAAGTAGTCATGATCTGTCGGATGCGTGTGCCTTAAGAGGAGGGTGATTGCATTTTTCACGAATCGTTGCCATCCCTCTATATCTTCTATATGTTGATGTTGAATCCCGACCGGCTTATGCTGAAGGGCATCTTCGCTAACGCTACGTTGGTGAATTTTCGTAGGGTATTGTGCCGCGTCGAGCAACGAAGTTGTAAGTAAGCTTCCCCCGTGATTGGACTGGTATGCGACTTGTCGCGTACCGGTACAGCACACATCCTGCCAACAAAATCTTATTCCAACTTAGACAAAATACAACAAACTTATACCGAGCGCGTGCCCTTGCAATAGATGGCAATACTATGCACTAGATTGTGATATTAAGTATAAGTTTGCAATAGTCGGTGGTAGCTTGCAATACCTAATATCTTCCTTGTAATTATTAATCTGAATCCATATCTGAATCGGTATCTGAATCTATAACCGGAAGCGCCTTTTGCAAGCTTGGTTTATATTGTTATACGCTCTGAGTAGGCAAACAATAAAAGGCGAAAGCAACTTTGGAGAAACTGAGAAATAGCTCCCATCGTGTTACTTGGGGAACTGGACGCGTCGCGTTTCTTGCCAATCTGCCAACCATTAAAGAGCTGCTTGATGCAGGCTGGCCCATGAGCATTGTGTATCAGCGAGTTAAAGATTCATTATCTGGGGTCTCATATAGGCAGTTTACCAACCACGTCCATAAGCACTTCAATTCAGCACGCAAGTCGTCCGGCAAAAAATATCAAGCAATCAAAGGATTTGTTGAACCCGCTGAAAGAGCACAAGCTACTGAATTATTAGGACAAGGAGGTCCTGCGAATGACGAAAAACCAAAAGCTACAGGAAAACCAGTCAAGTTCCAGCCAGGACCCAGAGTCCCAGATCCAAGGCAACTTTATTGATTCGGTACATCGAAACGGGCAACCAATAAAAAAGGTTCATATTACGCTGCAAGGCAAAGGTGGAATTGGTAAGAGTTTCATTTCCGTCATGATTGCTCAGTATATAAAACGGCAAGACCCTGACTTGCTTTGCCTGGACACAGACCCAATAAATGCAACATTTTCCACTTTCCCCGCTCTACATGTGCAATCAATTGCGCTTCTGGAAGACAATAATATGATCAACGAGCGTGGCTTTGACAATATGATGGAGAAAATTATAAAAAGCGATTCCAACGTTATCATTGATAACGGAGCCGCTTCATATGTGCCTCTGTCCGCTTACCTCATAGACAATGAAGCCTTCGACGTCATCCAAAGAGCGGGCAAGCAAGTTATAGTCCATTCCGTCATTGCAGGTGGTTTAGCTCAAGACAATACAGTAAGTGACTTTGCAGCTCTTACTTCACAACTGCCAGAGGGTGTCAGCGTTATTGTATGGCTGAATGAACACCTTGGACCTATTGAGTTCAACGGTAAAACCTTCGAGGAAATGAAGGCCTATATTGACAATAGGCACCGCGTGATCGCCATTATCAGGCTGCCAAAACTTAATGAGAATACTTACGGCAAGGATGTTAACACTATGTTGAAACAGCATCTAACGTTTGAGGAAGCATTACAAAGCGATGCTTTCCACCTTATGCCTAAGCAGCGCATTAAAATTGTGGAAAGAAGTATCTATGAACAGCTAGACATTGCGATTTGATGGATAAAACGCTTGATATTGATGAACTGTTTGCTGAAATTAATCAGCGGCTGCCGTTCGCACAGCAGATTCAAAAGGATGATCCCATATATGCTGGAATCCTCTTAAATAAGACCGCATTGGATAGCTACGTTCATCTCATGCGTAAGAATCTGGATGAGACACTTCATCAATTTACTGCCGCTTCAGAACAGCAAGTGCAGAACGCTGAGGTTATTGCTGAAAAACTGATCTTGTGCGCTGGGAATAATGTTGAAAAACAACTGGATCTTGCGGCTCAGCGCTGGGAAGAACGCCTGAAACAAGTAGAAGCGGAAACCGAGAAAACTGTCCGCTGGGCCACCTGGTTGGCATGGGTCGGTGCGATTCTGATTATTGTTTCCGCGTGTGTCATTGTCGGTTCATGCATGGGAAATTTTCTGTTCACGCTTGTTCGTCACGTGAAATGAACAGATGCTTGCGATTGCGCTTGGGCGTTTGTGCATTTGGATTAATTTTTTGGACCAGCGCCTTCATCTAACAACGCACTAGCGGTGGTGCCGTGGCAGATTGAACGAAGCTTCTGCGAGTACAGCATTGTTCCCACTGCCCAATTATCTCTGGAGTTAGTATGCATTCGAATAATGGATCGCCATTGTGATTATGATTCTTGGCCAGTTCAAAGTTCAAGCGCTTTAAAATTCGTTGGACCTCTTGCGTCGGGGCTTCCATATAAACCCTGGAGAGGCAACCGAATTTCGCCAAATAAACGAAGCGTCCCAGCAAATGCCAGAGCAGATCGATGGTAAAAAATGAGGAATGTTGCGTTGATGCAAACACGCCGATATGAGCCTCTGCCTGTCGTGCATAGCTGTGGACAGTTGGATCTATCAAGTCGCTTGCACGCACATCATCTTTCAGCAACTCTCCCGCTAGGAAACGTTTCATTGATTCCGGCTTCAGAAAAAATAATATGTAATAACCCATAACTGGCTCACCGACAGCCCTGATACAGATAAAATTTGCCGGGTCATGATTCCGCCACTCTTGCAGTCGGTCCTTGGTAGCATGATGTTCTGGAAATTCCTGCTCTTCGTATTGGAAGATATCTTCAATATTGTTGTCGTCAGCAGATGCGATGCGTGGAATCCTGTTATCGTATTTGCTGTCTTCTGGAATCATCATATGGTGTTTCCAAACATCGTTTCGTTTTGTTTGCGTGAGTAACACTAATGAATCGAATGAAATTACTTCTGGTGCATTGATAGATTCAGGCGATCCATCACTGAGTTTTGCAATGATGCTGTCTAGAAATCCTGGGTCATGCACTGGCATCGTATCGACGAGCACCTGAATGTTATCCAGTGGCAGAGCTGATTCATTAAGAGTAATGGACACCGGGCCGGGACGTTTACCACCTGGATTACTTCTGAAAATCAACCGCCGCAAATTAGTTTTTCCGGACTCATCGAGTCCAAACATATCGCACAACCATTGTGGTTCTTTATCTATGGCATAGTCGAGAGAGGAGGCAAGAGAACCTCGTCTTCCTGAGATCATTGGTCTGGTCATATCAGCGTGTCCAAATCTGTGGATTAAGGCTTGGATAAATAAGACACAGACCGCCTTGACGGCAGGCGTCCATTGAAACGAGCCAGTGCAGCTGTATGCACCAGGGGTTTTGCCCCGCACAGCAATGAATTCTATGTCCGAAGATGATCTAAAAATAGTTCTTTCTAGGTGAATTTGCCCTTCACTATGGGCAAAATTGAGGGCCAGTTGAATCATAAATTCCTCCAATTATCAAAAGTAATGTTGAGGATATGAGCATTCCCATTAAACTTAATGTCTCGTCTATAAATAAACTGAAGGCATGCTCTGCTACAGGCAAGTCAACGATCCGAACTCCGCACATATTCTCGCACAATTATTGCCAAATCGATAGCGCTTACATATACATTCGCGCATTTATAATCACATATAAGCTTAGAAAACTAGGGAAAATCACCGGAATTATTTAGCCCGATGCCGATCTAATCAAAGCCACAATGACTAGTGACATTAATTAACAGCGTCCTGCAAAACTCGAAATGACATCAGGCTGACGCCATAATTTTGGATCGCATCGAATTTTAGTAAAGGCTCAATAGCACCACATGCGGTGACGCAATTTTTTCGTCAACGCAAGTCTTAAGTTCTTTGGTTTTTTAAAACATTATCGTCCTGTTGTGCTGAGTTCAACTAAGCACAACAAACATTTGTTTGATTTCAAAATCGCAGATTAGCCATACTCCCCCTAATGGTAAAAATACAAATTTAAGGAGAAGTGCTTTATGCTAAAAAAAATACCGAACTCTATTAAAGCCAAGCCACTACTCCAGAGTAGAAGCTATCGGCTCGCAAGCGGTTCGGTTGAAAATAACCTGGTGAGCTTCATCACCTTAATGGCTGATTATAAACCTCGATATATCATAGTCAACTAAATTAGCTTTAATAGGTTTGCCGCCATGCGCTATGTTCTGCCATCCTATTGTTCAAAGATCCTGCTGTTGAAAAACATGCAGCAAGAAGATGATTGGGCGAATACGTGACATGCCGCCGAAAAAGATTTTCAAGGCAGATCTGGCGTAAACTACCTGGGTTCCAGACTTCTGCATGTTTGTAAAAAAGATGGATAGTTGTTGAAGGTTCTAAAGACCATTTTTAGCTCGCTATAGGGTTAACTGATAGACATAAGAATTAGACATTTAGTATTCAATGTGGTAAAGATAGGCTGTGGTGATGGAGTTCACCCTATAACCGCCGTTTGGCTGATGACTCCTGGTCGATTGATCAGGCATCTTTCTGAATGGAGGTCAAGTGGCTTTAATGGGTGTTGGCTCTTTTGTTTTGATGTTGCACAGTCACCTGCCATTTTATCGCAAGGCTGGAATGTGGCCGTTTGGTGAAGAAAACGTATATGAATGTATGGCAGAAACCTACATTCCGCTACTTAATATTATTGATGAGCTGTGGAATGAGGGCATCAGGGCTAATTTAACCATAGGTATAACTCCTATATTAGTTGAACAACTGGCTGATCGGCATATCAACGAGGGTTTTCTGAAATATATAGATAACCGGATAGAGGCTGCTCGCTTTGATGAGCAACGATTTAGTAATAACGGGGAAAAAGCCAATCAGGATTTTCTACAATTAGCTTCTTTCTACAAACGATGGTTTAGTCAAATAAAAACGACCTACTTAGAACGTTGGCACGGAAACATTATTGATGGCTTTCGTCGTTGCCAAGAAAATGGTCTAATAGAAATTTGCACCTCAGCTGCGACTCACTGTTTTTCACCTTTGCTGAGTAACGACAATTCTTTGCGTCGGCAATATAAAGTTGGCGTTGAATCATACAAACGACATTTTGGTATAGCACCTCAAGGTTTTTGGTTGCCTGAGTGCGCTTACCGCCCTAAAAGTGAAACACGGCAAGGTATTGAATATTGGCTACATGAAGTCGGAATCAAATATTTTTTTACCGAATCGTTTGTAATAGAAGGTGGTAAAAGTGCTGAATCAAGAAGGATATTTGGACCTTATGGCAATCTGGAATACATACCAACAGTTAGTAGGAAAATTACTGGACTGGATACCTTTGAGGCGTACTGGCTAAAAGAATATCCTGTGGCCGTCTTTGGTAGGCATGAAGTGGCAGGCTATCAGGTCTGGTCTGCTGAACATGGTTATCCCGGAGATGGAAGTTATAGAGAGTTCCACAAAAAAGACGATGTTTCTGGTCTTCATTATTGGAAGCTCACTTCTAAAAAAACTGACCTTGGTTTCAAAGAAATCTACCATCCCGAGGCTGCACTTAATCGTATTCATGAAAATTCTGACCATTATGTCGGTACTATCCAACAATTATTGACGGAATATTTTAAATCTAATGGCAAAACCGGCTTAATCATGGTTAGTTTCGATACCGAGCTTTTTGGTCACTGGTGGTTTGAGGGAATAGTTTGGATAAAAGAAATCATTAGTAAACTGAAAACTTATACAGCGGTGACAATGCAAACAGCAAATGAATATTTAAAGCAACATCCAGCTAAGCAAGCTATTGATCTTCCAGAATCTTCTTGGGGAGCCGGTGGACACTGGCAAGTGTGGCTTAACGACGACACAAATTGGATGTGGCCAATTATTCATCATGCTGAACAGCGCATGGAACAAATTCTTTCGATCAAAAACAATAGTGTTGAAGATAACAGTTTAATAGCACGAGCACAAAAACAAGCAGCGCGAGAACTACTACTTTTACAGTCTAGTGACTGGCCATTTTTGGTTACAACTGGACAAGCTAGCCAATATGCTATTCAGCGTTTTAACACTCATAAAGATCGTTTTATGGCACTAGCCGATATGCTTAAGTCAGGACAACTGAGAGAAACAGAAATTTCCGAATTGGAGGACATCGACAATTGCTTTCCTGATTTAAAGCAAGAAGATATTTTATGCAGCACAGAGTTATGCAGACAAATAGGAGTGTGATTATAATTAGCAGCAAATCGATAAACACTGTACTTGGACTTTTATTCCGTGCTCATCCTTGGGCACGGTGTCTCGGCAGGAGAGCACGCACCGGATACGGTGAACGTTTATATAGAAATTGTGCCAACGGATGCTTTGAAATATGAGCTAGATAAAGTTAGTGGACATCTGCGTATAGATCGCCCACAAAGATTTTCATCTATGTGTCCCACCTTATATGGCTTTATACCTCAGACATTATGTGGTGCCAAACTTGCCGAATTATGTGCTCAACGATCAGGACACGCAGGAATTGAGGGTGATGGCGATCCAATGGACATATGCATACTTACTGAAAGACCGGTTACTCATGGAGACATTTTTGTTCAGGCGAGACCAATTGGAGGATTGCGCATGATAGATAGGAAGCAAGCCGACGATAAAATTATTGCAGTTCTTGATTCTGATTCGGTATATGGGAATATTCAAACTATTGATGAATGTCCGCCAACTCTTGTAGAGCGACTAAGGCATTATTTTCTTAGCTATAAGCAGGCACCCAATGATACCCAAAAATTTGTTGAAATCACTCATATATATAATGGAGATGAAGCACACAATGTGATTGAACGAAGTATGGCGGATTATAGAGCTGCTTATGAAGATCTGAGCAATGTATTGAATTAGATCATTTCTTACGTAAGAAGATTGAAGTAGCTGGCCACTAACATCGTCCCACGTTACTTTGGATAATATTGACTGATTCATTTTCAAGTAGTCAACTCGTAGGCAGACAAACCGTGAACTCTGACCCCACATTAACTTGACTTTGAACAGAAATTGTACCGTTATACTTTTCAACAACAGTTTTGACTATCGCCAGTCCTAAGCCATTGCCGCGGTCCCTATGGTTGCGAGCTTCATCAGCACGCCAAAAACGGTCGAAGATATGAAGCAGATCTCCTGATGATATGCCGATCCCTGTGTCTTTTATAGAGACGACAATGCTCCCATTTTCGCGCTTTCCTTCGACCGTGATTGTATCACCTGGGGAAGTATACTGAAATGCATTTGCCAGTACATTGCAGAAAAGTGCTTCTATATCAGCCTTTTCGGCAATGCAAATCAATAAGTCCGGCAGCAGGTTTTTGATTGTTAGCGTATCACCATGCAGATCTAATTGCTTGTCAATTTCTTTTTGGCAAATCTCCGAGATATTAATACTTTCGGCAAGTTCGCTATATCCATTCGACCTATTTTCTAGCTGCGCCATACGCAGTAAAACTTCGGTAAGTCGTGCCATTTGATTTGATGCATCAACAATTGCCTCAAACTTTTCTTTATCTGTTTCTCGCATGCCATCTGAATATTTTAGTGCTACGCGACTGTTAGACTGTATAGCCATGAGCGGATTGCTGAGTTCGTGTGAAGCATCGGCTGTAAACTGCTTGAGGCGCCGGATCATCTCCAATATTGGCACCATCGATTGACGGACTAATAATGTGATACCAAATGTACTGGTTGCAGCACTTATGATAATCCCAAAGATAAGGCCTGTTAGAAGTTGTCGCAGCACTTCGTCCGTGGATTCTAAAGGATGTGCTACTCTGACATATCCGAATATCTTCCCATTTAAAATTGCTGATCTCGTTAATACTAATGCATGCGGATGGCTCTGCTCTTGAAATTCTCCATTCTTTATGAAGGGAACAGAGATGATAAGCTGTCCCCTCTGTGCCATCAAACGCCGCGCAGGATTAAACCATTGCAGCCGCATATTTATCAGCGATTCTGAAGATTTAAGCGGTAACGCGTTGACTATTGCATCTGGGATACCGGCATCATGCCGGCCAACCTCATCAAAATCGATTGAAGAAATAATCGAATCTGCTAGTGTCGACAGTTCTCGTCGAGCCTCCGCATAAATGCTATGCTTGAAATAAGCAAAAACTACAATGGCAAGAATCGACAGTACGCTAAGAAATACGCCTATGTGTATAGCAAGCAACCGTCGTTCAATCTTATCCAGCATCGCCGCGTAACCGATAACCAAAACCATAAACCGTCTCGATCACATCACTTCCCGCTCCAGCTGCCTCCAATTTTTGTCTGAGTCCTTTGATGTGAGCCTTAATTACAGCATTCGTTGGCACATCGCTGCTGTCCCAGAGCTGTTCAATGAGCTGATTTTTAGTGAATACACGTTTCGGATTTCGCAGAAAGTGAACCAGGAGCCGGTATTCCGTTGGAGTGATGGCAAGATCGTTTTTGTGAAAGCGGACCGTGCAACTGCGTAGATCAACGGATAGGTCACCCACGGTAAGTGTTGCACCATCCACGTTTTTGCCACGTCTTAGAAGTGCGCGTATGCGCGCGTTCAATTCATCTATATCAAAAGGTTTAACCAGGTAATCATCTGCACCTGAGTCAAGTCCTATAACTTTATCTTGTTTAGTGGCACGTGCTGTTAGCATTAAAACATATCCCTTATAACCACAAGCTCGCAATCTTCGGCACACGTCAATGCCATCTACCTGTGGCAACATAAGATCTAGTAGAATCAAGTCGTATTCAGTGTCTTCACTTGCTGATAATGCAGCTGTTCCATTCTCGACAAGATCGACGACATAGTGTTGATTACGTAGGTCTTCGGCTATGGGAGTTGAAATCCGACTGTCGTCTTCAACAATCAATATTTTCATGGACTAAACTAAGCTCCAAACATATCAAACTATACTGTGTGTTCCAACTCCTTGGCTAGCAATACATATACAATACATATATAAGAGTAACACTGACGCAGCAAGCACAATACAGAGCGAAACAACTATTAGTTTAAATGACAATTGAGGTTGACTTGCGCCTAGGATCACCATTTCTTACCTGCTTTTGTTATTCTGTTCATTCGCTGTAATCATCCCTCAAGTTTGTTTGTTCGAACTGGCGGGCGTTTGGCGTATAAGCGCTGGAGCAGTAAGATAGGCGTTCTTTGATGCTCTCGAATGATCATTAACAATGTTGGTGTAACCACTAGAGTAATAAGCGTCGAAATGCTCAACCCAGCTATGACTGCTATTGCAAGAGGCTTTTGAAGCTCTGCGCCAGAGCCTATCCCCAGTGCCAGCGGCGAAAGTCCCAACAAAGTACAAATCGTAGTCATCATAATTGGTCGCAGCCTTTCATTTACCGCTAGTACCAATGCATCTTCGATTGCCGATTTTTCGGCAAGATGTTGCTCTGCCTTTGTAAGCAGAATGATACCATTCTTCACAACTAACCCGACCAAAAGAATTACGCCCATAAATGATGAGATATTTAAAGGCGTGTGTGTCAACCAAAGGCCTAAGAAGACCCCAAACAGAGATAACGGAATGGCAACAAGAATTGGCATTGGGGTTGATAGCGAGCGGAACTGTACAACCAGTACCAGGTAAACTAGCAACACAGCCAACCCAAGCACTAGCGAAAGATTGAGAAAAGCAGTTTGCTGACTGGCGTACTGGCCACCATATGTAAGGTAATAGGTTGGCGGCAGCGATAGCTTCGCCAACTTTTCTCGCACTTCATCCATAGCGCTGCCCAAATCACGGTTTTCCAGATGAGCAGTAACGAGGCCCATTCTAGCCAAGTTCTCGCGCCTTATTTCCAGGTTCCCGGGCTTCAGTTCCATTGATGCCAATGCCTTCAATGGCAAGAGATTTCCCTGGGGATTGAAGATAGGCATAGAACTTGGATCTTCGCTGAAGCTGTTCCTCACGGTGTCTGTGTAACGTACTCGAACGGGAATGAGCTTTTCTTGCTCTCTTACGTAGCTTGCATTCAATCCAAGCAATGCTGTCTGTACTTGAAGTAAGATGTCAGACACAGTTAGCCCGAAGCGACCTGCTTCGATCGGATTGATTCGGATAGTGCGTTCCGTCGCGCTGGGGCGCACATGAGCGTTGATATCCACAATACCACGAGTCGTTTTCAATATTTCTGCAATTTGAACAGACACATCTTTTAGTTTTTGCTCGTTAGTTCCGTAGATCTTGACAGCAATAGGTGCTGGGGAATCGGCAAGATCATTGATCAAATCCTGAAGTATTTGGGTAAGCTCAATGTCAATCCCCGGAACTCGTTGATCAAGTTTTTCTCGGACTGCCGACATCACCTGTTGTGTACTGCGATGTCGTTGCGAAAGTGGACGCAAACGTACTAAGATATCGCCCTTTGCTGTTTCCGATGCTGCGATGGCAAGGCGAGCACCAGTACGCCGTGACCAGCTTTGTACCTCGGGAATCTGAGCAAGCACGGACTCTATCTTTGAGGCAATTTGATCAGTATCTGCCAATGAAGTGCCTGGTGGAGCGTAGTAATCGAGAACAAAACTTCCTTCGTCTATATCGGGCATGAAACCGCGCTCAAGTTGACTGGCAAGTGGAAGCAGCAATGCCAGCATCAAGAGGGAAGTCATAACGACTAACATCGGTTTTGCTAATGATCTCCTAATCAGT
This sequence comes from Candidatus Melainabacteria bacterium, assembly GCA_027451745.1. Taxonomy (GTDB): domain Bacteria; phylum Cyanobacteriota; class Vampirovibrionia; order Obscuribacterales; family Obscuribacteraceae; genus JABDBL01. Next base: position 122,945 of record DAIDIP010000001.1, on the reverse strand, counting down.
TCGCCGACATGCAGCGCAATGCCAACCTTATGCACTCGTTTGCTTGATTCTTTTGCAACGGCGGGAACGGATAGAAATTTACGACACAAGACCGGCGTTAGAATGAGTGCTAAAAACAATGACACAATGACAGAGGCAGTCAACGTGTAGCAGAACGCCATGAAAAACTGTCCGACGACTCCTTCTAGCAAGCCAAGCGGTGCAAATACCACGATTGTTGTTACGGTGGAACTGATAACGGCACCGGATAGCTCCCGAACAGCCTTTTCTGTGGCGACATCAGGGTTGAGCCCATCTTGTATGTTATGAAAAACGCCCTCAATCATTACAATGGCATCGTCAATAACTAGACCGATCGCTACAGCTAATCCTCCTAGGCTCATAAGATTGAGAGTCTGATGTCCGAGCGTCATGATTCCGAACGTTATGCACACCGTGACAGGAATCGTAACCGCAGCAATTGCAGTGCTGCGCCAATCTCTTAGAAAGCCAAAAATCACTACGAATATGAGCAGAACACCAATGCAAATGGCATCACGTAAATTATCTATAGAGGCCGACACAAGTTGCGCAAGATCATAAACCGGCTCAATGCGTACCCCGGCCGGTAGTTCTGCGCGGATGCGAGGCAGTTCCTCATTCACGGCTTTGGCAATCTCAAGGAGATTTGCCATGGGCTGCTTGATCACATTGATCAGAACAGCCGGCTTGCCGCTTCCCGAAAACGCTGTGAGAACATCATTCGATCCCTCATGCACAGATGCAATCTGTCCCAGCGTAATTGGAGTGCCACCACGCGAGGTGACAACTACGTTTTTTAATTGATCCGCTGTAAATAATTCTCCAGTTCCCATAATAAGCGCTTGTTGTCGATCTTGTATGCTTCTTCCTACGACAGAAACCTGATTTGTCAGCTGGACAGCTGTCGCTACTTGTGAGAGACTAAGATGCAGTGCTGACAGTCGTTCGGGATCGACTTCAATGGCGAACTCGCGGCTCTGGGCACTCTGAATCTTTACCTGTGCAACGCCTGGCACTTGTAATAGTCTGGGTCGTATCTGATAAATAGCCAACTCATTTAATTGCGGCAATGGTATATTTCCCGCAATCAGGTTGTAACTCAGCACAGGAAAAACCGATGGCATCAGGCGCTCGATCGTCAAATTTGAATTGGGCGGAAACGTAGCTCGTAATTCGCTCACCCGACTGCGAACTTGCTGAAGTGCTAACTCAATATCGGTTTCGTTCGAAAACATGACGGAGACTTCCACAGTTCCGCGCAAGGTCTGAGTTCGTACCTGCCTAAACCCTGGTATTTTACTTACCGTTTCCTCAATGGGCCTTGTTACGCTGGGCAGTAAAAGTTGAGATGCACCGTCTCCGGCCTCGACAAGAACGACAACTCGCGGAAATATGACCTCTGGATAGATACCGCTCGCTAAAGATCCTAAGCCAACCAAACCGGCGGCCACGGCAATAACTAAGCTAAGATAGATAGCGCGGCTTTGTTCCTTTAAAAATTTATTGAACACCTCTGCTATCATTTAACGGTAACCTTTGTTCCCTCAGGTAGCTCATAGTTGACGTTAACAGCTACCCTATCGCCATCGCACAACCCTTTCTTGATCTCAACCAAGTCACCATCAGTGATGCCTGTTTCCACTATAATCGGCTTGCTTTTATTTTCTGTAATCAAATTCACCACCTGCCGGTGAGGATCATCCGCCGATCCAATAATGCTTTCTTTGGGAACTACTAGAGCCTGGTGCCGCTCAACAACAATGCGAGCCTTCACAACTGCGCCGAATTTCAAGCGCAGCTGCGCGTTTGTTACCTCAATTTGCACAGGAACTGTATTCGTAATGGTATCAAGCTTCATACCAATGTTCGATATGTACCCTACTAACTTATTGGCATCGCCAGGTACAGTAATCTCTACCTGCTGTCCCTGAGCGAGCTTATCGTTATAACCTACAGGCAGGCTTGCCTGAACGTATACTTTACTTGGATCAACAACTTGTAAGACGGGAGTGGAAGGTCCAACTTGCTCGCCAATATCGAGAGTACGTTCGTCGACTATTCCAGCCATGGGTGACCTCAACTCAGTAAGATTGAGGGTTGCTTGAGATTGTTCCAGAAGTCCTGCTGCCTGATCGGCCTGTGCTTTGGCCGCGTCGCGATCTTCAGATCTAGGTCCTTTTAAAACCATCGATAAATTGGCTTCGGCCGCTCGTACCTGAGCCTGCGCGATCCGTTCCTGACTAATGGCCAAATCATAGTCACGTCCGGCAGAAATCTCCTGCTCATAAAGTTTCTGTATTCTCTCTTTGTTTTGTTTAGCATTAAGAGCATTAGCCTTGGCGACTTCCACTGCTGCGCGTGCCTGTTCTATCTCCTGAGGGCGTGCACCGTGCTCGGTTTTGTCCCAGGTAGCTTTAGCCAATCCGAGGGCAGCCTGATTTTGATGTACTTGTGCTCGCTGAATGGAATCCTGTAAACGAACAACTACTTCGCCCTTTTGGACCCAATCACCCACCTGAGGACCCACATATACAAGCACCCCTGGAATGAGCGAGGTTATGTGGGCAGCCCTGTTCGGCTCGGGGAAAACAGATCCGGGAAGTTCCACCATTTCAGTCACAAGCTGACGGTGCACGACGGCTGTCTTCACTTGTATCAGATCATTATCATCGAGACGATGTGTCAACTGTTTTGTGCAACCAATCAACAGCAATGTCGTGACTATTAAACTTATGAGTCCGCAAATTCGAATCATGTTAATTGCTATTTACCTCCCTGTTGCACCATCTCGGAAATAATTGGGCGCCCCACAGCCCGCTCTAACTGAACAAGTGCTTGAAAGTAACTCGTTGCCGTCTGCAGAAAATTTATTCTGGTCGCCAATGCGGACTGTTGCGCGGTGATAGCCGCTGTCAAATCTAGCACGCCGTTTTTATATCCAATCTCGCTCATGCTTAAGATTCTTGCTTGTTTGGGTAAACTCTCATTAACCAAGATATCCATCTGTTGCTCTGTTGCATAGGCGCTGCTATAAGTCAGATTTACTTCCTGCCGTACTTGATTCACAAGGGCAATACGTTGCTGTTGTAATTGTCGATAGGCCGCTATGGCTGTGGCCAGTATTCCTTGTCCATGGTCGTTGATAGGGATGGGCATAGTTAACATCCATGCGGGCTTGTTTAAGAGACGACTGCCAAACCAATCGTTATTAGCGTTCTGAGCGACTGAGCTCATTCCCATGGTCGTCTGTACGTCTGGCCACCAGAAAGAGCGTGCTAGTTTTATCCTGGATGCCTGTACGGACAAATCAGCATCATTCTGGCGAAATTCAGGTCGATACTTTTCTGCCTGACTGATTAGCGTTGTAAATGGCGGAATACGTGCTGATGACTTTCTTAGTGACAGGAATGCCGGAGGCATAATCTCAATTGGATTTTCTGGCGGTCGACCCAGAATAAGGTTGAGTTGACGCATGGCCTGTTGGACGCGTACTTCTACCGGCACAACTTGTGCTTTGGCGTCAGCGACAGCAGCCTCGGCCCGAAGAACTTCTAAACCCGAGGCATCTCTAGCTTCGCGTCTCTTTTGTGTTGTAGCTGATAATCGCTTCGTAGTTTCTAAATAATCTTCCATAACTTGCAAAGTTTGCTGGGCTATAGCAAGTTCAAAATATGCAGATTCAGTATCCTGTCTGATCTTCCATGCCATTGTGCGAATAGTAGCATTGGTGGAATCAATAAGCCCTTTGGCAACTTCAATGCGGCGCTGGCGTTTCAGTCCAAGTTGGGTTGTAGCCGTGATCATGTAAAAGCGATAAGTGTTTTCGGCAGGCGCAAATTCTCCTTGATAGAAGGGGTTCACTCTGATCTTCGCCTGAACGATCCCAGCTTCCGCTACTGGTCTTTGAGCTTCGATAAGCTTTAAACTTGGATTGGCAAGACATGCCTCCTCAAGCGTCTGATCGAGCGTCATCTTAGAATTCGTTTGTCTCGAAGCATTTGATTGAGGATCGGATTCAGTCATAACCGGGTGCAAATTCTCTATCGCTGCTGCTCCAGACCATATTGAGCAGAGTGACAAAACCAAGACCATTAAGTTAACAATAGCTACTCTCGCCAATTCACACCGCGGATATATTCTTGAGCTAGTACACTGTAAGTCGCGTTAAAGCGATTACCCTGCAAAAAATTTATCAAGAAATTGTGAAAAACTGGTAAAGCCGATAATATCGGCATTTAATTTGTCAATTGTCTTCTAGCTGAAGATGTCCAAGTTTCGCTTCATTCCGAACTCCTCAATAATCCCTCAAAAATTCTTACGGTCACGAACTAGGGCTTTTAATCGTGTTACTATGTTTGTCAAAGCAGGATCACTTGTAAAGGACAGAGAATGAATAAACTTGTTCACTCCATAATTACTGTACTAGTTGTGCAGACGATCTTGATACCAGGACAAGCATTAGCTCAGGTAAGTGGCTGGAGTGCTAGCAGTAGCGGTTCCGGTATAGGACCAAGCAGTATCACAACACAAAACGGACCAGCCAACACTCCTGGGACTGTCGGGGCAACATTTGCTCCGCAAGGTGGGGTCGGCTTACAGAACTACGGCAATGCAAATATCAGCGTCACAGGAACGAGCACACCAACCGTGAGTGCTGGCACTGTTGCAACAACATTTGCTCCGCAAGGTGGTACCGGGATTCAAAACTACGGAAGTGTAAATCTCGGTGGCTTGCCGAGCAATAATGCTGGAACTAAGCCTGGCGCTGGTACAAATTCAAATGTGCTGCCTGGCAGTGGCGTAGGGATTCAACCAGCCACTTCAAGTAACCCAGGCGGGCTACCTAATACTGGAATTGTGCCCTTACCTGGTTTTGGTTCTTCCGCTAGTGGACAAAGTGGTGCAGTTTCTGGCAGCGTAAATAATAGTCATCCGTAAAACAACCGTTTAATTTAGATTGCGAAACGGTGCATACGCACAAATTGTTGCGTCTAATCGTATTACCGAACAATGGAGCTGCAGCTGATACTGCGTCATTTTTAAACAAAGTCCTGTTCGCTTATATTATGGAACGGCATAGTGCAATTCATTTTTGTTTTTTTTATACGAGATGGCAACTACATTACTTAATTCCATTAGTCCACCATGCATTTCAGATACAGCAGATTCTAAATCCGATAACATAGCAATACGCTCATCAAGCAAGTCTATAGACATAGAAGGTTTTGTTTTCGAGTGTGTATTAGGTGTATTTGCATCACGAAGAATACCACTTTTTTCCCAGCTTTCAATTAACAACTGGCGGCGCGATTTTGTTGTTTTATTGTCGAGCGGTGGATGATTCAAATACATCCAGACTCCCGGCGCAAGTAAATGCGGCCCACGTGTGTTGTTCAAAAATGATTCTAAAATGGGAGGCATACCATGTTCCAATTTATTTTCCTGTTGTTGTTCACGCAGAGCTAAAGCAGACAGAGCTGATTGCACACCACCATCAAACACTTCTAGGGTGTTAGTTGGGATAGCTGTAAGATTACCAAGAGCTACCGAATAACCCACTATCTTTGTAATTCCACCGCTGATCAAGTTAATTGTGTTAGTGCGACGGGTGATACGATTGCGTCGCTCTGCTATGTAAGCACGTAATTCTCTGGCTTGCGCAATTGCCGATTCTAATCTGCCACGTGTGGCGTTGATTTGTAGATTACCTGCTTGTATTAAAGCATTTAACTGCCCGCGTAGATAGATTATTTCTTGTGCTCTTTCTATTCTATTCGAAGATGATTCATTTGCTGTTGCAGATTTTTGCAGACTCTCTAATTGCTCAAGTACTGGAGTAATTTCAGCGAGCTCTGCGATCTCGCGAGCTTCTGCTGAAAAATCATTTACCGTTGAGCTGGTAGATTTTGTGTCAGCTACATCTGAAAATGCACTTCGTTGTTCGTTACCGAAAGCTCTGTTTTCCGACAGTACAATGACATTTAAAATGAGAGAAATTATTAGCACTGTTCCAAATGACAATCTAATATATTTATATACATCTTTGCAATGGGCTTGAATACATGGCAAGTCCTTTCGCCATTCTATTGAAGAAACTAATACCATTGCGCAAGCCCTACCAATACTGATAGAAGCTATCAGCCGTGCTTGGCGGTTTAGTCAGAAGACAGGGCGAGCTTCATCGCCATTTGAACATTATATGCGCAAGTTGCTACTAAAACGCCGGATATCAATCAATTATCTGTATAGGCGAAAGAGGATCAGCACACATAGCTATTAACGCTATTTTAATTGACTATAAGATATCGGAGTCTATAATCAACAGTTAGGTGATGAAGCTCACCAGGTTATTTTAACCGAACCGCTTACGAGCCGATAGCTTCTACTAAAGAGTAGTGGCTTGGCTGTAATTAGGATTCGGTATTCTTTTTTAGCATAAGCACTTCTCCTTACGTTTGGATTTGACCATTGAGGGGGAGTATGGCTAATTTGCAATTTTGAAACTAAAATGTTTGTTGTGCTCAGATAGTCTAAGCATAGGCAAAACAATAATTGTTTTATGAAACAGATGATAACTAAGATTTGCGTTGGTATTGATATGTCACCGTATTTGGTTACTTATGTGGTTATTGCTGAAATTATCAAATCTTACTATAGAACGACATAAAAAATGAATACTATTGAGGCACCACAAACTGACAGAAGTCAAACACATCGTCATGCTGGACCTGAATTATAGAGGTGAGGCTAAGGTAACTTATTATAACCAGAGTGAATTTCTGGCTTGTTATTTAGTTGCTGGTAATCCAAAAACACCTATAAAAACATTAGCAATTTTAGCAAGAGACGTAAGCCCAAAAATTAGGCGACGAGTTGCAGAAAATCCAAATGTCCCAGCCAAAATTCTACTTGAACTTATAGAGGATTCAGATATTGATGTACAGTTGAGCGCAGCAGAAAACGCAAATACACCCACAGAAGCAATAGAGTTATTAATCTTGACTGACAATTTAGATGTCTGTTATGGATTGGCGCAAAACCCAGCATTACCTGCGCCTTTGCTACATATACTCGCGAGCAATGAAAATCCATACGTATGCTCACGAGCACAAAAAACTTTAATGCGTTTGAAAGAAAGTAGTTCTCGGATTAGCGGTGATATAATAAGTTTTTGATAGGGCGACAGGTAGACTCCAAATTTATATGCCGCTCTATCACCCTCTTCATTTTAGATATAGTGCGTAGAAAATCTCATTTCTATATTGGATTAAGAAATGTGGGCATTTGGCCGCGTCTAGTAAATGATTGCCGTGAGGCAAGCAATTATGTCTAGACGCATGACACGTAGCTCAAAGAGGATGGTCATATCTAAATTACACAACGTGATCAGAGGATTAGAGTCACTGGAAAAAGTCCTAACAGAAAATAAACAATCTAACCGTTCAATGACGTATTTTATTGAATTGGTATCACAATTAGTTCGGGAGGCGCTTGAATTACTGGGAGACAAGGAAAAATGAGAAATATCTTTGGACGCGATTTTCTATAAATTCAGATGCACTAATGATGTATAGCAAGGTTTTTTGGCAAGCTAAGGAAGTCACCAGCTATCCAGTCGGCTCCTGCTGATACAAGCTCATCTTCCGACAAACTAGTCGTTAATCCAAGGCACTTAATTCCAGCAGCTTTTGCTGCTCTGATACCAGCAATAGAATCTTCTACTACTAAACAATTATTCTTGTAGGTTCCGGATCTAGATAACGCAGCTTCATAAACTGATGGATCGGGTTTTCCCTTATCGACATCCTCGGCAGTAACTAATTTATCAAATAGTGATTGCAGTCCAAGTTTCATCAGCACGAGTTTGGCATTTACTATCGTTTCACTAGTAGTAAGTACCTTTTGCACACCGCACATGGCCAAATTGGTCAAAAAATTTTTAATACCGGCGACGCCAATTAAGTCAGCATCTAAAAGATATGCCTGATATGTGTCAGTAAATTCTTCCATCAACTCATGGCATCGAAATCCATCTGGCTGAACGCCACATATTTCTATAATTACATCGTAAGCTCTTCGTCCGTTAGTGCGCGAAATATTATTGTCAGAAGGTAAAACACCATGCTTTAGAAAGAACTCTTTCCAAACCTTCTGGTGTGCCTGTGTGTCATTTAAAACAACACCGTTGAGATCAAAAAAGATACAACGAAAAGGATAATGTTGCATGTTACTTCTGCCCTATTGTGTCCTGGCAGAAGCTATTGGCTCATTCGCGGTTTAGTCAGATGACTTGGTGAGCTTCACCACCTACATAAATTATAACTGAGTGTAATACTATTCTGTTCAATTTCGTTTATTTTATGTAAACTCTGTACCTATGATATGTTCAACCGGATAAAGATATAACCATATGGATAATATAAAAAAATATAGGCTAACTGCTTGCTTTATTTGCTTCTTTGGTTATGTATCCCCGGCGATTAGCCAAAGTACTTCGCAACAGCCTGTTACTGCAACTTTTAGTATTCCAAACAATACACAGCCGCCTATTACTACAACCTTTGGCATTCCAAGTAGCAGTCCTGGGGTTTTTTGGCCGCGTGGCTCAAGCATTGAGTCATTAGGGTTCGGAAGGTTATATCCAAATGGTCCTGAATTTGGACTTTCAAATACTTCCGGTGGTTTCGGTTTACTAGGTTCTGGACCTGTATCTGGAGTTGGTCTTGCTGAAAAGACTGTTCCTACATTTGTTCAAGAACAAATGAGTCGCTCCTATTCAAATACAATGCATTTAACAGATACATTTAACCGAGAACGTGCAGCTTTTAAAGAGACCGTACTCACTACTGCTATCAGCAACGAGTTCCGTAGCGAAATGCAAAAAAGCAGGACCGCCCAGAATAAAGAAATTCCCATTCCCGACGTACCATTGCAACTAAACACCCAATTAACTGCATTGCCAAGTGTCGATCGTGTCCTGCAAGATCAGATGCCGAATACTGACGCAATTTTAAAAACCGGGTTATAATTTATATAGCTTAGGAACAGAGAATTATGGCTGGACATAAATTGTACTGTCCCTTAAACTCTCAATAAGGCAATGGAGTCTGCCTAACAAGAACCGCCGACTTGGCTGATGACTCCTGATCATTAAGATCAGGTTTGTGTGCCAAAAAATGGAGGTCAGTTGGGCAGTTCTGTCTCAAACTTTTTATATAAATATATTGAACAAGCCGTGCTTCGGATAATTCCCGCAAGAACAGTTTCGGCATGCAGATATTGCGTACTGAAAAATACTTTATTTGGAGCATCGTAGAAAAATTGGTTAATTCAAATGAATAACATCGTTAATCAGGTAGTGAAATTACTTTATCCACCAGGCACAGACGAGCGGCCAAAGCAAGCTACTTCTGCACATAACCGTCTAAAGCAGATGATTTTTGAGGACAAACATGACCTCGTTTTGATTCTGCTATATACATTCTTTAGCGGACTGTTTTCTTTATCAATACCACTCGCTACTCAAATTATTGTAAACACGGTAGCTGCTGGCGTTTTCCTGCAACCTCTTACGGTCATCGCTGGTTTAGTACTATTTGGACTTTGTTTTGCAGCCATTCTACGTCTTTTGACACTATGGATAGTCGAACAAATCAGGCAACGTACATTTGCCCGAGTCACTTTACGGCTAGCGCATCGTGTTCCTCGTGTACGACATGCTGCTTTGCAAAAAGAACATTTGCAAGAGCTAGTAAATCGATTCTTTGACACTATCACAGTACAGTCTGGTTGGTTCAATTTTCTGCTTGATGCACCAGCTGCTGCATTACAGGTTTTAGTTGGACTAGTATTGCTAGCTTTTTATAGTCCGTGGCTTTTATTGTTCGATTTAATTGTTATTGGCTTTTTTCTTCTTGAAGTTTATGTATTTGGTTTTGGCGGATTTCGTACACGAAGCGACGAAACAACTCAGCGCTTTAAAATAGCGGAGTGGTTAGAAGAAATAGCTCGTTGTGAAACCGGTATCAAAACTAATGGCATACCGCCATTTTTAATTGAGCGAGCAGATCAGCTATTAGAAGAATATGTAAGATTGCGTAGAATTCACTTTAAGGTTCTATTCCGCCAAGCAACAGGTTTATTCTTCTTTCAATCCCTTGCTAGTGCTGGCGTTTTAGGTTTTGGTGGCTATTTAGTTATCCACAGACAATTGACAATGGGACAACTTGTGGCCTCATTGTTAATCATCAATATGGTACTACCGGGTTTAGAGCGCTTGGTCCGCAACTTGCAAAATGTCTATGAATTATTGTCTGCCTTAAACAAAATCGGTTACGTCGAGGATCTCCCTTTAGAGAGAAAGGACGGAGAATTATTACCTAAATCTTCGCAAGGAGCGCGTGTCGACATACGAGGATTGCGGTTTGCTTATACGGAAGGAAATGATATTTTGCGAGGTTTAGATCTGAGTCTCAATCCTGGTGAAAAAATTAGTTTATTTGGTTCTAACGGCTCGGGAAAAACTACCTTAGCAGCATTATTATGCGGATTGCTCGAACCAGAAGCAGGTTTAGTACAAGTCAATGGTATAGACATACGTGATGTGGATCTGCAAAGTTTACGCGGCTCAGTTGCCTTAATGAACGATGCCAATGAAATTTTTCCCGGCACGATTATCGAAAATGTTGGGCTCGGTCGAAAAGAAATTGGTCATTTCGACATTATGTGGGCTCTCGATCTAGTTCAGTTTAACGAGGAATTGAATTATCTACCAGACGGACTTAAAACAGTTCTGGGATCAGGCGGTAAAAATCTTTCTAGAGGACAAGCGCAGAAGTTATTATTAGCAAGAGCAATTGTAAAACGCCCGCAATTATTGATCCTTGATGAAGCGTTTACCGCTATTGAAGAACGAAGCAAGTTGGATATTTTAGATCGTATTTATTCGCCGGAACTGCCATGGACAATTATTGACATATCACATGACGCACATAGTATTTTACGTTCAAACAGAATCATTGTTCTTTCGGAGGGAAGAATTGTTGAGTCAGGAACTCCGCAAGAACTAATTAAACGCATTAATGGCAACTTGGAACATCTTTTTCCACAGTTGGTCCAAATATTGAGGGTTATTGCTGACTTAAAACGATAAGGTTGCAGATCAAGTAGAGAAAATTATGATAAACGACGCCGACAATTTAAATCTAAATAGACAAATTTTAGAACAAACATTACACGAGCCAGAATTTCGACTTAGGTCACTGGACATGGTTCAAACAGGGCCAGGTCCAAGAATATTCGGCATTATCCTATTTGCAGTATTCGTATTATCAGTGATTTTTGTTATGTTCGTCCCTTGGAGACAGTCTGTAGTTGGGGCAGGGCAAATCTTTGTTTTTTCACCTATGCAGCGACCACAAGAAATCGAAGCTCAAATTTCTGGCCGTTTATTGCAATGGTATTTGCGAGATGGGCAAGTCGTTGAAAAAGGACAGTTGATAGCTGAGTTAACTGATATTGACCCACGTTTTTTGTCTCATACTCAATTAGATACACTGATCGATCAAAGGCGAGCTCTGGTATCAAAGCGAGATGCTGCTAAGGAACGCCTGGCGTCTCTGAATGATCAATTGCAGAATGTTTCTACTTCCAGACAGAATGCTGTGCCAGCTGCCGAACAGCGTATTGGGCAAGCAGAGGATCGATTATCTGCCGCTGATCGGAGTGTTGAAATTGCCGAGCAGAGCGTTAAAACAACCCAATGGCAATTAGATCGAATCAATGCTTTGTACGAAAAAGGACTGCGTTCACAACGCGATCAACAAGTGGCTCTACTAGATAATGTTCGAGCAAAGAGAGAATTGCAGCGCGCTAAAGCTGCTTACAATGTCGTTAAAAAAGATGTTGATATATCTTCACTTGATTACAAGCGCATATCGGCTGACACGGAAGGAAATATAAATGCTATTAAAGCCTCTGTTGCCGAAGCAAACCAAGTTATAGCCTCAACTTCGGCGGACATTGATCACTTGGATGTTGATATTCAAAATCTATCTGAACGCATACAACAGCGTGCTATACGGGCGCCATGCGCAGGCAGAGTAGTAAGACTAAATCGTGTTGGTGCAGGTGAAACAGTTAACGCTGGAGCAATATTGGCCACAATTGTTCCCGGTACGGAAGATCGAGCAGCAGCAGTTTTAATGCGAGACTATGATGCTCCATTGATACGTATTGGTGATCCGGTAAGATTAGCTATATCTGGTTGGCCATCATTACAGTTTGTTGGTTGGCCTTCTGTAGCAGTTGGTACATTTGCCGGGCGTGTTGCCGTAATTGACGCCGTTGATGACGGACGACATTTCTATCGAATAATCGTTGTGCCGGACCAAGAAGCAATTGCCCAAAAAAAGGAAGAACCATGGCCATCGGTTAAATGGTTACGACCTGGGGCTAAGGTTACAGGCTGGGTTTTATTGCGCAATGTTCCAGTATGGTACGAATTGTGGCGGCAATTTAACGGATTTCAACCAACTATCGCTACACCTGAGACGGACAATCCAACCGGTCAAAGTGAGACACCGTAATTGTGCAGAATCCACTACCGGAAAGTTGCAAAAAGCTATTACTCGGTTGTTTGCTCCCGATTGGTCTTTCGCTTATTCTTCTATTTAAAGTCGAAGCAAAAGAAACGGCTATTATGCAACCTGTCAGCATAGTACCAAGATCCTCGCGGGATGGTGAACAAGCTCGTTTAATAATCTTGACCAAAGAAAAACTGTCACTAGATACTTATTTGCATGCGGTTGATGCCAATTTTCCAGGTCTGGCGAGTGCGGTAGATCAACAGCGGACCGCTAGTGCTAACAGACTTGAAAAACAAGGTGTTTTTGATCCTTTGTTTACTACAGAGGATGGCTATACAAGATTGCAGAACACATCTCACATTGGTGAAGCGAAAGACGTTCTATTTAACTATCCAAAACTGGAATTACCTTTTCGCTCAGGTATAAGAGCCTTTGGACAGTATCGCTATAATCCCAATAGTTCTCAATCGCCGTATATTGAAACTGGCGAAGGTGGAGAATATTCAGGTGGTTTATTCATCCCCTTACTGCGTGGACTGATTTATAACGAACAATCTGTTGCAGAGAAAGAAGGCAAATTTGGCGAGCAACTAGCCACCCAAACCTTTATCTTGACACGCTTGGATACATTATTAAGAGCCGGTAGCATCTATTGGAGCTGGGTCGGCGCACAACATAAAGTTGTGGTATCAAATGAAATTCTTAGCCTCGTTAATATAGTCGTTGGTATCAGTCAACAACAAGAACAACAAGGAGATCTAGCTCGCATTTATGTTACAGAAGCCGAAGAAGATCAACAGCGGCGGACGGCAGATGTTGCCCAATCACAAAGAGAATTTCAACGCTCTTCATTTCAATTATCCTCGTTTCTATTTGATGTTGGCGGTACACCATTACCTTTGCCAACGGAGGTAAATGTTCCTGACATTCCAAAACCTGTTTTTATTTCAGATACAGATACTGATCGTCACATTTCACTTGCGTTGGCAAGTCGTCCCGAGCTAAAGGCAATTGATGTTCAAAAAAAAATCGCGCAGATACAACTGAAATTGGCACAAAATCAAATGTTACCGGCGCTAAACGTAGTCGGTACTTATGGATATGACACCGGGTACAATGGCATACATAACGTGTATAGAGGCCAGATTACCTTCAGCGAACCGTTATATCTAAGAACAGCTCGTGGCAAAGTTGCAGCTGCCAAGTTGCGTCTGGATAAATTAGATAAAGATCGTCAAGCTGAGCAACAAAGAATACGTAATGAAGTTTTAGATGCAACTTCAGCTATTAACCTAGCTTACAAAAGATTTGTCGCTCTAGAGTCACAAGTAAACAAGGCTGACCAGGTTTATCAGGGTGAGCGAGAAAGATTTAGAGTGGGTGATAGCACTGTTTATTTTATGGCTGAAAGAGCGCGACAGTTGAACGAAGCAAAATTTCGCATGATAGACGCTGAAATTGAATACCACATTGGGATTTTGGCCCTTAAAGCAATTACTTCTCAGTTGTAGTGACGAAAATGATAAGTAACTAGTATCTCGTAAAAAAGCTTACTTGAAGGAGAGCGATAATGGCAAAGAAAATAGTGGTTGGCTTTGATGGTTCATCTTATTCGTGGAAGGCTCTGAAAGAAGCGGTGAGATTAGCAAATCTTGATCATGCTCAGATTTTTGTTATTTCTATTGAAGAACTACCTCGCTTCCCAGGTACGATAAGCGAAGTAATTGAAGAACGAAATTCTAAAGAATCATATTTTCGTAAGCTGCATAAGGAGGCAGAGGAAACACTCACAAAAGAAGGAACCGATTTAAAAAATGTAAATATGCATATCAAGATTGGGCATCCCGCCAAGGCATTAGTTGAATATGTATCTTCGATCAATGCCAATCTACTTATATTAGGGCACAGCGGCCATTCAGATATGTGGGGTAATTTTTTTGGCACAACCGCAGATAAGGTGATAAGACATGCTCCTTGTTCAGTCTTGGTAGTGCGGTGACGAATCTAGGATAAGCTAATGTTATTAAATTCAAAATCAAATTCTAAATGGCTAACGCGTAATGTATTTGCCATTGGCATGCTTAGCTTATTTTCTGATATGGGACATGAGCTAACTACAGCAATTTTACCCGTATTTCTCGTTAGCTTCGGTGGTGGTGCAATTGCTCTTGGCGCTATTGAGGGTATTTCAGATGCTGCATCGAGCTTAATAAAACTCTGGATGTCATATCATTCAGATCGCATCGGTAAACGTAAACCAATACTAGCCGTAGGTTATTTCGTGACAGCAATGATGGGTACGCTGGCTTTTGTCAGCGCATGGTGGCAAATCCTTATTATTCGAGTTATCGCATGGATTGGACGTGGCGCACGCGGCCCGGTGCGGGACGCACTATTGTCAGAAAGTGTACCAAGTGCCGCACATGGAAGGGCATTCGGTTTTGAAGGCGCAATGGATACTATAGGAGCTATTTTAGGTCCAGCAATTGCTTTATCGTTGCTTAGTATTTTGCCAATACGGCAAATTTTTCTAATATCTTTCATTCCAGGAGCAATCACAATCGGTATTGTTCTCTTTGGTATTCAAGAAACTCCACTTACCCCACAACCGCACTTACGAATGTGGTCATCACTGAAAGGACTATCTCCACAATTTTGGAAATATGTATTATCGGTCGGAGTTTTTGGCTTAGGTAATTTTGCTCATACATTACTTGTTTTGAGAGCCATATCAATACTTACCCCACATTGGGGCGCAGTAGTCGCCAGCCAAATTGGTATCGGTTTATATATTGTCCACAATGTAATATATGCAGCAGCATCTTATCCGATAGGCGCCCTAGGAGATCGAGTGAATAAAAAACAACTCCTCGCTGTTGGTTATGCTATTTTTGGAATGATGTGTATCGGGTTTGTATTTGCAAATGAAAATCTTGCTCTACTATCAATACTCTTTATTCTGTCTGGACTTTATATAGCAATTGTCGATGCCATGGAGCGTGCTTTAGCTGCGGATCTATTGCCTTTAGATAAAAGAGGCATCGGATATGGTGCGTTAGCCACTATTAATTCTTTCGGAGATTTGCTTTCCAGTATAATAGTGGGATTGCTATGGACAAAAGTATCCATTGCAAGTGGATTTTATTATAGTGCAACTACCACACTTATCGGGGCAGCATTTATGCTTGCCGTGTCTACTAAACCGTTAGAAAAAGAATCAGCTATCTAGAAATAGTCTTCGAGCACTTGATGGAACTGTTGCTTTGTTAGAAAAATTCCATACAAATGTCCTATGTTGTATAGTAGGTATATAATGTAGCAATGGTGATGAAGCTCACCTTGTCATTATGACTGAACCGCCGCAAACGGCTAATAGCTTCTACTAATCTCGGGATGGTAGAAGTTTTTCCATATTTGCGAAGGTTCAGTTTAATATGATTTCTGTTGTAAAGTCTAGCCTGTTGCCTTGTCTCTGCCTAGTCTGTTGTCTTACCACTGGCGCCTCAGATTTGTCTACCGACTACGAACAGAAAGGTAAAATTTATTATGGACGGTGCGATTATATTAATGCCGCAATTCAGTATGAGAAAGAATTAGGAGCAGCCCAAAAACAAAGATCAGATAAACAGATTATCAAGGCTCTCCGCAATCTCGGCAATGCGCATTATAGTCTGGGTAATTATCCACAAGCGGAGCAGAATTTTCGGTCTTCGCTCGCACTCGCAAAAAAGGTTTATGGAATTGACACTTTAAATTTAATACCAGATCTAGATAATTTAGCCATAGTACGCACAGAACGTGGATGTTTCAGTGAGGCTAAAGAGCTGTTTGAACAGGCGCTCAAGATAATCGAAATCCACCTAGGTAATAATAATAGATTAGTTGGAAGCACGCTAGAAAATTTAGGAACTGTCTATCAACAGATGAAGCAATACAAGCAAGCTGAAACAATGTATACGCGCGCCTTATCTATTGCTGAGCAAAACAAAGATGAGGATCTACGATCTACTGATTTAAATAATCTAGCAACTTTGTATGTTTATGAAAATAGAATAGAAGATGCAAAACTAACTTTTGAAAAATCATTGAATATCCGCAAAAAATTGCTTGGTCCCAATCATCCTTCGATAGCTACTGGCCTAGCAAACTTGGCTGAAGTATGTGCTGAACAAGGTGATTTGGCACAATCTGAGGCACTTTTTAAGCAAGCTCTAAACATGCGACAAAAAATTCTGGGGCCTAATCATCCTTCGGCAGCTATCATCTTGAATAATTTAGCTAGTATATACAAAGAACAAAAAAAATATGACTTGGCAGAAAAATTCTTCAAAAAAAGCCTCACAATAAGGGAAAACTCGTTTGGACCAAATCATCCAGATATAGGTGTAGTGCTTAGCAATATGGCTGATCTTTATGAGCTGCAAGGTAAATATCGATTAGCAGAACCGTGTGCCAAGCGCTCTTTGACTATACTGACTAAATCTTTAGGTTCCGACAATCCCGAAGTAGTTGCTATTCGAGAGAAATATAGGAATATCCAGAACCATATACAGTTAGCTGCTAGTCAACGTCGTGTCGGTCCACAATAACAATGTTGCCAAAGGATTTATCAGTGAGTACTAACCTGTTGATCACTACTTTAGCCATTCTTACGCTTGTAAGTATAACGTAATAATTTTGCCAACAGTGAAAGCACCAAAGTTGGAAAATTGGCCTCTGCCAGATCCAAAAGGAAAACCGATTGGAGAAGTGCAAGAAATCAAAGATGAAATAAAGATTTGAGTTGAGAAATTAATCGAGGAACTGTACTTGTCAAACTAAATTGTCATAGATGCAGCAAAATAGATGTTTTGTTGCGCTGTTTGACTATCGGTGAATCATTTGATATTATTGGAAATATGAAAGCTAATGATGCAGTCAAGGCACTGAATGCTTTGGCCCAAGGATCACGATTAGAAGTGTTTAGATTGCTGGTAAGGAAAGGTCCAGCCGGCATTGCTGCAGGCAAATTAAGTCAGTATTTTGACTTACCGGCTGCAACTATGTCTTTTCATTTAAAAGAGCTCAGTAACACGGGTTTAGTAACCTCTAGGCGAGAAGGTCGCTCGATCATTTATTCAGCGAATTATAAGCGTATGCAAACACTTATAGACTTCTTACTTGAAAATTGCTGTGCTGATAATGGAGGTAAGTGTTAAATGAAACGATTTCACGTACATGTAGCCGTGGCGGATATTAAACAATCGATCAAATTCTATAGTAATTTATTTGGTTGTTTACCCACGGTAGAAAAAGACGACTATGCTAAATGGATGATGGATAATCCTCGCGTGAACTTTGCGATATCGAGCAGAGGCCGAGAACCAGGATTAGATCACTTAGGAATCCAAGCCGAAGGCGAAGCCGAATTACAGGAAGTAACAAAACGCCTTAAAGCTGCCGGTACGCAAGTATTAGATGAAGGTGCCACAACATGTTGTTATGCAACGGCCGAGAAGGCATGGGTAGTTGATCCACAAGGTCTAGCCTGGGAAACTTTCCTAACAACTGGCACTGCAACAGTATATGGTAATGACAATAAGGTAAGCACAGATATTCCGTTGGCAAAGAAGTCTGCTTGCTGTACTCCATCTGTTGAGGCAATTCAACTAGAGAGCAAGCGCCAATGAAAGTGATATTCGCCTGTGTTCACAATGCCGGACGCTCGCAGATGGCAGCGGCATTTTTCAATCAGCTCGCTGACCCCGCTAAAGCTCAGGCTGTGTCAGCAGGAACTCAGCCCGCTGATAAGGTTCATGATTGCGTTTTGCACGCAATGAGGCAAGCTGGCATAGATCTGACGGACGTCAAACCTCAGCTTCTCACTGAAGAACTAGTTACCGGGGCAGGTCTACTGGTAACGATGGGATGCGGTGAGGCTTGCCCGTATGTGCCAGGGCTTAAGCGCGAGGATTGGCCACTACCAGATCCTAAAGGCAAGTCTGATGAGGAAGTTTGCCAAATTCGCGATGAAATAAAGACTCGCGTACTTAAACTTCTACACGATTTGAATGCTACAAACTGCTGCGCCGATCCGCTGAAGGCATAAGAATGAAGGCTCAAACTGAAACTACAGATCCCATAAGGAATCCAAACAGTCATAGAATTGTCCGAGCGCTGTTACCATTGTCTGTATTCGTTCTCACATTTGCGGCACACTATGCATGGTTTGCAATGTCGGGAACACCGTTAGCTGCAACGGAAAGCAACTGCAAAAGTTGTGGAATCTCGTGCAGTACTCCGGCGACTGGAAATAGCAGTTATATTGGAACCCAAACTTACCTGCTCGGTTATTCAATCGCATTATCCCTTGCTTTTGCGTCACTAGCGATCAGACAATTTTTGGAAAAGCGCTCTAAAGCTGCGCAGGGAGCAGCGTTAGGCGGCATGAGTTTGTCGGCCTTACTTGGTTTTGCAGGTTGTTACTTGACGGGCTGCTGTGGCTCACCAATGTTAGCCGTTTATGTCAGCCTACTTGGCGCTGCGTTTTTGCCTTTTGCTAAGCCTTTGATAGCAGCAGTCACAACTTTGTCCATAGCTGCCTCTGTATGGTGGCTTTCTCAGTCTAGAGCCAAGGAGACTGGCGCTGAGCCCGCGGCTGGATGTTGCGATACCGGTACGCAGTGTGAACCTACCCGTGTCAATATTGAAAAGAAGATAGAGTAGTTCATGAGCACGATACTAAATGATAAAGATTCCGAGTTAGCTCAACCAGTCATAGGCTTCTTCGAGCGATGGCTGACCGCTTGGGTATTTTTCTGCATCGGTGCTGGTATCATTCTCGGTCAGCTTTTGCCGGAAAGTTTCAAAGCTATCGGTGCCATGGAAATAGCTCACGTAAATATCCCAGTTGGGTTGCTTATTTGGGTCATGATTATTCCCATGCTGCTAAAAATCGACTTCAAAGCCATCGATCAAGTGAAACAGCACTGGCGAGGTATGAGTATCACGCTCTTTATAAATTGGGCAATCAAGCCATTCTCCATGGCATTCCTCGCCTTCATTTTTATCAGGCATGTTTTCGCGCCTTATTTACCAGCCGCACAAATCGATAGCTACATAGCTGGTCTAATTATCCTGGCCGCAGCACCGTGCACCGCTATGGTGTTTGTTTGGAGTCAACTAACGAAGGGCGATCCCTATTTTACGCTCAGTCAGGTGGCTGTAAATGATCTGATTATGGTCTTTGCCTTTGCTCCTATAGTTGGGTTTCTTCTCGGGCTTTCATCAATTAAGGTGCCTTGGGAAACCCTGTTAATTTCTGTCGGTCTGTACATTGTCATTCCGGTTTTATTATCGCAACTCTGGCGCAGTAGCTTGCTAAAGGCTGGTACTGAAGCTCTCGAAGGTGTTTTGAAGAAATTGCACCCGCTATCATTAGTCCCCCTTCTTGCAACGTTGGTTTTACTATTTGGCTTTCAAGGCTATGCTATCATTAAGCAACCGATGGTTATCGTCATTCTTGCGGTGCCGATTCTGATTCAGGTCTATTTCAATTCAGCCTTTGCATACCTGCTGAATAAACAGTTTGGTGTTGCTCACTGCGTAGCTTGTCCGTCTGCTCTGATTGGCTCTAGCAACTTTTTCGAGCTAGCAGTAGCCACAGCCATAAGTCTATTTGGCTTAAATTCCGGCGCGGCCTTAGCGACGGTTGTCGGCGTGCTGATTGAAGTGCCCGTGATGTTGTCAGTTGTTAAAATCGTCAATTGCAGCAAACTTTGGTATGAGAAAGGACAGATCGCGAAAGTTACTCAATGACGGGCGATTTGGGCTTACTAACGTCATGAAGTCTAAAATTTGGAAGAGCAATACTTTTTTTCGTGCTTGGCACCTAAGTCGCACTATCGTTTGCTTATCTCTTATTGCCGGCCCCCCATGCTTCTCCTTCACAGCCGTTGCAACGGCAAATGTGGATACAACTCGGACGGAAACACTATCTGATGCCGATGACTTTCAGTCGGTAGACAGACTTACTGAACGCGTTATTAAGCTCCAATTTGCGCTGTACAAGTGGGTGTCCAGCTTTCGATTGGAACATTTCAAAAAGCGTGGGGGCCGGGCCTGGCGTATTTTTGCTTGGAACATGGCGTCGCTAGCAGCTGCGGAAGGCAATGCGCTCTCATTAACGATTGTTAGTTGGAAAAACTTCAACGATCCAGCCAAGGGGACGAAGGCTCAATATAGTGCGGCGCCTATTCAATCCATGATTAGCAACTCAATAACTCTTGTTGGAATGGCTTCGGAGGCGGCTTTTGACGCCAGGCGGAACCATGAGATCCAGCGGAAAGGTTTAGGGGTGAGAGACGCGGAAAAATATTTTGTAGCCGCCGATCAAGAGATATTCGCATTACTTACTAAACGGGCTGCACTAGTGGAAGACAAGAAAAGCCGAGTGTCAGCGGAACAGATGAACATTCTCCAGACAGAAGATGACGGGCTACAAATGATTCGTAGTATGACGTGTGTTAATTTTATCAACGCTTGTGCCAATATCAAGCGCGCACGGGCAGCAGGACTGCTCAATGATTTGATCACAGCTTCCTCTGCGGCAACTCAAGGTTATGCAGGAGCATTGCCCGGCCTCGTCTCCGCCCAAACTAAAAACATAAGACTAACAGGCACTGCCGGACTTGGTTTTGCGATTGGGGGAGTCCTGCTCATTCCTCGACCTGTATTAGTAACCTACCTGCAAAAGCTGGCGTCCCAGCACGAGAAGCAACGTCTTCTTGCTATGTTGCCGAACGTGAGAGAAGCCGATACTCAACAGGTTGATGCATTACTAAACAAGATCGAAGCCACAAAGAACCACTGCCTAACAACAGAGCTTGCTCAATCTGGTTCATTGATAAAGCGTTTAGAGACCTATAAACATCAATTGTCCATGTTTCGTTCGGATCCACCCGCCGTCTTTGAGAATCCTTCAACTCATTTTAAAAGCTCCCTGTTGAAAAGTGCATACATCGGTGGCAGTACCGTCGCAGCCGGAACTATGCTGGCAGTTGGTGGTTTCGGGCATTATCGAGATCCCAAACAAGCGTTAATTGATTTTGGTATTGGCGGGATTGTCTTTTCACCGATCTATAATTACTCGATGTTTGATATCTTACAACAGAGGGTCAGAGAATCTGTCGCTGAAAGAAAGGCAGCTGCAGGACCAAATCAAAGGCGAGCCGAACAAAGGCTGCAGCTCTTAGAAGAGCTTGAGGACGGGGTGAAGGCCTTCTGAGAATCGCAATGACCTATCTGAGTTGTGTAGGCATCCCGCTCCGAACGATTCAAAATATCCGGTCATTCAAATTTAGGGCAACTGGTGCTGTATTCAAATTGTCATCCAAGGTCTATTACCCGCAATCCCATTATTTATTGCTGGCGTGTTCGCCGTTGGGCGCCGTGAAAAAGGGCTATTTAAATTGCACGGAGTAGTTGTGAATAATCCATGTGGTAGGAAAGATAAGGATTTTATTATTTGAGGCATGCCTCAAGTTCCAATTTATGGATATAATTAATTTATAGTTCCAAACAGATGGCGTTATGTCTTTCACCCGCTTGACTACAATCGTAATTACTCTAATAGTGCTGACGATTAATCCCGTTCAGCTTGTCAAGTCGGACTGTGTAAATAATTGCGTTAGCGCACCGCAAACGGCGCATAGTTGTTGCAGGGGCGAGTCTAATTGTTGTCACAGCTCCACTAATGTGAAATCGCTCATCCATATAGAGCACTGTAGTTGTGCCTCAGAGCCAGAGGCAGCTGTGCTTGGCAGCCTAAGCCTACGAGTGAACGAAGAGACAGTATTTAAGATTGTTTTATCATCAGTAGCCTCGCTCATAAATGTCATTGCCAGCTTTAAGTCCTGTAATGACGTATTAGAGTTAGCACAATGGCATCCGCCCAAAGCAACTCTATATCTTTTAAATCGTGTTCTTAGAATTTAAATTCTCTTTTTGACTTAAGTCTTGCAAAAGCCGTACTGGCTTTTGTGGTGTTTTTAGTCGAAAAGAGGGCACTTGTTTTGCAAGTGATTCATTAAATGAATTTAGATCAAAATAGACCGATCGATATTGGGCGCTCATCAGCTTCGAGCCGTTTCCGGGACTGGATTAAGCGGAACTTCTGGTCACTAATGGCCCTTGCAATGGTTATTGGAATCTGTGCATTCATAGTCCAACATTTTAAAAAACCTGGACAAATGAGCGTTATTGAGTCCCAAGCGATGGATATGTCTGCCATGCAGCCACCGCGCGGAGCAATTCCTGTTGCAATTGCCATAGCTAAAAGGGAAGCAATAGAAGGTTTTGTCACTTATACCGGCACAGTGCAAGCCTATGAAGACGAAGATGTCTTCCCACGCTTGACCGGTCGAATAGTGTCTATGCCTGTCTATCCGGGAAACACTGTCAAAAAGGGACAGCTTTTAGTGCAGTTAGATCCGACAGACCGATCAGAATATGCAAGCAAATTATCTGAAAGTCGCTATGCTAGCGAGGCGGCTATGAACAATGCAAGCATTGCGCGTCAAGAATTGTCCGAAAAGTCTTATTATTTGGAAGCGGCAAAATTTGCTGAATCTGCAGCAGCGGATGAGTTACAGCAAGCGAGATCCGATTTGGAATATTGGTCGCCCGAAATTAAGCGTGAAGCGAATTTGCTTAAAGGGCAAGTAATTTCTCAGCAAGAATATGATGACGAATTAAATAAATACAATCAGGCGGCTGCCAAAGTTAGGCAACTTGTCGCTAAACAGAATCAAGCCAAAAGCGCCAGATTAGCGGCAAATGCGGCGTACGAAGCTGCCGCGCACCATGTAGGACACATTGTCTTTGCAGCACGAGAAGCGGAAGCAGCCACACTGACAGCCGACATAACTGACAGCTATACCCGTATCCAAGCACAGTCTGAAGGGGTGGTAATAAAGCGCCTGGTTAGTCCTGGTGTGGTCGTTAGTCCGGGGATGCTAATTCTAAAAATTAGTCATTTGAAAAAGGTTCGTGTGCAAGCTGAAGTAGCATCTGCTGATGCGGACAAAATTACTGTTGGTAATACTGTCTACATAAAAAGCTCTGAATTGGCTGATGATCAAATTGAAGCAAATATAACGTCAATCTTTCCAGCGGCTGATGTCAGCACAAGGACCGTGATTGTAGAAGCGCTAGTAGACAACATGGGGCCAAGATTGTTGGATAAAAGTTCGAATTCTCGAACCCTTCCAAACCTTTCATCTTTTCATTTGCTTCCCGGTGACTATGTTGTTATGCGAATTAGCACGGGAAAAGAAAATGCTTTGGTTATTCCTTCAAGCGCCGTTGTTTGGCGCGAAGGAAAAGCTCAGGCTTGGCGAGCGATTGGCGCTGGTACTGCTGGCGACACCAAATACACATGCGTTATGCATCATCAAATTAGAACAGATAAGCCGGGGAAGTGTCCTATATGTGGAATGATGCTTGTACCCATGACTTCATCGGGCGGTTTGACAGCACAGCTCACTGCAGTAACTACAGGGGTGTCCGATGACCAAAATACCGAAGTAACTTCTGGACTAAGTGAAGGCGATCAAGTTATTTATCAAGGTTATTCCTCACTCGAAAACGGACTACCGGTAATCGCCACAGAATGGGGGGAGTCAGGACCAGCGATATTGCCAACTGCTTACAAAGTGCAAGCTAATCGTCTTGATTCAGAAAACAATTGGACAAATGATATAGAACTGGAAGGCATGCATCTGCGTTTCAGTGTGCTTCCGGGGCCACCCAAAGGAAGTAATAACAAACTAGAGTGCACTATTTTAAGCATGGATTCAAAACCGGTTACAGGTGCTTCCATTAGTGCTAAGACCTCAATGCCCGCCATGAATATGCCTGGACCTGAGCTGTCTGCGATAGAAAAAGGAAAAGGTACTTACGAGTTGCCGACTAACTTTATGAGCGGATTGTGGCAAATTATTCTACGCGTCAATAATCAAACTACTACTATCGATATTGATATTCCTTAATATGACAAATTTCACTAATATGTCTGAAATAAATGGGCCTGCAAAACCGGACAGAAACCACTTCAATGTAACTGCCTGGTCGATAGATCATCCCTATGCAATTGCAGCATTCTATTTGGCAGTTGTTTTACTGGCAGTGGCGGCAATAGGCTTTTATATGCCGAAGCGCCTTATGCCCTATGTCGAGAGCCCAATGATCGGTGTGATTACAATGCAGCCAGGGCTTTCATCTGAAGACATGGAGCTTTATATAAGTAAGCCGATTGAAGAACGCATGGTTGATATAAAAGGGGTACGGTATATACGCTCTTCGTCTCAAGACGGTTTTTCTATGGTCTCACTAGAATTTCCATACGGTACAGATATGAAGCGCGCTCTTGTAGATGTGCAAGCACTAATGAATGTTGTGCAAGCGGATTTGCCCGTCACTGGAGCTAATTTAAAACCATCGTGGGTATTACCTATCGACCCTCTCAATTTGCCAGTTTTAACTTACAACCTTACTGCTCCTGGTTGGGATGAAGTGAGGCTTAGAGAATTTGCAGATAATGAAATTACCAATCGATTGAAACGAGTGCCGCATGTCTGGTCAATCTATACCTTTGGTGGTTTTAAGAGGCAGTTACAAATACTGGTCGACAGAAACAAACTTACTGCTTATAGTCTTTCGATTTTAGATGTGCGCGATGCTTTGGATAAGCAGAACGTTGCTAGACCCGCCGGTAGACTTACCACAAAAGAAAACGAAGCGATAGTAAGGATAGATACTCTAGCGAAAAATTCAAGCGAAGTGGAAAACTATCCGATAAAAGCTATCGGCGATCGTATTATTTATGTGAAAGACATAGCCCGAGTTGTTGATACGTTTTGGGAACGGCGCGCAGCTTATCATCATGTGCATGACGGCAAAATAGATCAAGGCGTTGAAATCAGTATCATACAAGAACCTTCAGCCAGCTCTCCTGAAGTGATACGTGGCATCGAAAAAGAAATTGCACAACTACAAAAAGAATACTCAGGGCTCAAGTTTGAAGCCAGTTACGATAATTCTAAGTTTGTTCAAATCCTAATGAATAACATGGTTGAGGAACTTGCTATTGCGGTGGTGCTGACTGGAATTGCTGTATTTCTATTTATTGGGGATTGGCGCGGCACGCTGATTTCAATGATAACTATACCTATTTCGTTGTCTATGGCAGTTCTCTGTCTAGTTCCGCTTGGAATGACGCTCAATAGCTCGACTCTTATAGGGCTTCTTTTGTCGATTGGTCGGTTGGTCGATGACTCAATTATTGACATCCATTCAATCGAAAGACATTTGCGTATGGGCAAAGACCCTCGCACAGCCACGATTGATGGTATTACAGAAGTTCGATTAGCTGTTGCAGCTTCTACAATGGTCCTTATTTTTGCTTTGCTGCCTCTTCTTTTCTGCGGCGGCATTGTCGAGCAAATGTTTGTTGGTCTTGTCTGGCCTATTATCTTTGGATTACTGGCCTCTTTCTTTGTCTCGCTCACATTAACGGCTGTTTTGGCAGAGAAAATACTACGGGTGCACGACCAATCAGAAAGGGCAAAAACTCGTTTTGGAAAGGTGTTAAAGGAGAGAGTAAGTATACCTTTTGATCGATTTTTAACTAAACTAGAAAATAGTTATGCGTCTTGCATCGCTTGGATGCTTGAACATCGTTTTCTCAACTTAACCCGAATATTAATAACCATAGTTATTGGCTTTACTTTTTACAATTTCATTGGCAGTGAAATGATGCCGCTTGCTGATGTAGGTCAAGCGTATGGAGTATTGGAAACGGACGCGAGTTCTTCTTTTGAGCAAACTGAAAAGATTACTAAGCGAGTTGAACATCTTATGCTGCAATATCCAGAAATTCAGCATGTGTCTTCAGAAATAGGCGTTGACCCGGGTGGCACATACTTTAATGGCTATAGCATGCAGCAAGTTAATACAGCAACTTTTATGATCACTTTCAGTGACAAGGACGCTCGCAAGAAAAATATTTGGCAAATTATAGATCGTATCCAAGAACAAGCAGTAGCCGAAATTCCAAGTATCAGGCGCTTTCAAATTAAAGAAATGGGCTCAGATGTTATGGCGAGCTCGCAAGCACCTATTTCCATTTTAGTGACCGGCCCGGATACAGGAATTCTGAGCGCAATGGCTCAACAAGTAGCAGAAATAGCTAAGAATACTCTGGGCATGCATCAGATGGCTACTGATTGGGCAATGTCTAAGCCGGATTGGGAAATAAAAGTAGATTCGCGCCGTGCTCTTGAAGTTGGATTAACACCGCAACAAATATCGGAACAGGCATATTACGCAATGAATGGTGCCTTAACTAATGAATTTTATAGACTCCCTAATATTCGGCAAAGAACCATACAAATAAGATACGACCAGCCTCAGCGAAAAAATCCACAAGATTTATTGCTTATGACCATCACTACCCCAGACGGTCGGCAAGTACCATTAAAAACACTAGCAAGTCTCAAATATCGAGATGCTCCTACGTTGATTAATCATGACCAGATGAGACGCGCAATTACTGTCATGGGTTATTACCGCATTGGTGAGCCGCCTTCGATGGATGTTGGCATGGACGTTATGATGAAGGCAATGGCAAAACTCAACTGGCCTCCCGGCTATACGATTGAGATGCGCGGCGATATGACTCAAATGATGGATTCCTTTGGGCGCTTGCTTGTGGGCTTGCAACTTGCGCTCCTGTTTATTTTTCTTTTGCTGATAGGGCAATTCAGAGGATTTATACAACCATTACAAATGATCTTTTCTTTGCCGTTGGAGTTGGCTGGCGTATTTGTAGCGTTATGGCTTGCTCATCAAGCATTTTCTACGGTTTCTATTATGGCAGTGATAATTCTTACTGGAATGGACATCACAACAGCCATTTTGTTAATTGATCAAATCTTACGTTTTAGAGAACAAGGTATGTCGCGCAATGAAGCAATTATTAAAGCTTGTCCAATTAGACTAAGACCTATTCTTATGACCTCGATTATAACCATCATAGTTATGTTGCCAGTTGCTCTTTTCCCAAAGACTGGCATGGATGCCTATTCACCACTTGGTACAGTCATAATAGGTGGACTTTTGGTAGGGACCATTCTTAGCCTTTTTGATATTCCTATTATGCACGCTTATATAGACGACCTTAGCGTATGGCTTCGTGATAAATGGCGCCAGCGATTTACTGAGCGAGGTGATAATTTATGAAGCCAAAGCTTATTCTAAAGTTCTTGTCTTGCAGTTTACTTCTCAATGTATTTCTAGCAGCTTATGGACAATCACAATTAACTGCTACCTCACCTGAAGATATTCTTTTGCAAAACCCTATTAAATTGAGTATCACGCAGAGTGCACCATCTTCTGATTTACCGCAATACTCTGGACCATTTACCATGGACCGCGCCGTGCAAGTGGGGCTTAAGCACAACTTGGAATATGAACAATCCGAAATTAGCACAAACATATCACGTTTCAAAAGCCGATCTGCTTTAGGAAGATTTGGACCGAATATTTCAGTTAGTACCTTTTACTCAACATCTTCTCTCAATCAGATGTTGTTTTATCCAAACGATGGTTTAGTTTCAGTCGCTGCCCCGATGCAACCAATTGTTAAAAATACTTCCTTCAGTGTTATCTTCGCAGGCGTACAACCCCTATTCACTGGTGGAGCTTTGCGGGGAAACTATAAGGCTGTAAAGGCACAGGAAAAGCAATCGATAGCGCAGTTTCAACAGGCAAAAATTGATACTGCTAAAAATATCAAGCAATTGTATTTGCAAGTTCTTTTAAATGCGGCGCGGTTAAAAGTCGATGGCGACTACATTAAATTCAGGAATGGGTCGACTGCTAATATGAAGCAACGTATAAAAGAAGGAAAGGCTCCAAGAGCCGATTATTTGCGAGAAGAGGCTGAATTAGCACTATCCAAGGTGCAGTTGAATAAAGATTACCGCGACTTCAACGTATCTTTGATTAATTTGAAAGCAAGCATGGGTATCAATCTTGCATCATTGATAGATTTAGCAGACACACTTGAATTTGTAGAAACAGCCGAAGACCTAGATGCCTTTTTAATAAAGGCGGGTAATAATCGTCCAGAAATAGCGCAAGCGACAAGTCGTTTAGAGGAAATGCGAGCAAGAAAACTCATTGCTCGCAGTAATTATGCTCCCCATGTTGATCTTTATGGACTAGGGAGCAATATAACTGGTAGCTCACCTGATGGAAGTGCTCGCGGTCGATGGGGAGGTTTTGTTAGTGTGGTGGGACACCAAACACTTTATGATTCCGGACAACGTGCAGCTGAACTTCGTGCTGCTACGCAAGCGATTAAGCAAGCGGAACTTGCTCATAGCCAAGCAGAACTAAAAGTAGCTCAAGATGTTTCGACGGCTTGGGTGGATCTCCACTTAACCCGACAAAATGTCGAACTATCCAAAGCACAAGTCGTTTCTGCCGAAGAGGATTATAGATTAATTCATCAGCGTTATGAGATCGGAAAATCTATTGCGCTTGAAGAATTCGAAGCGGCGCTCAAATTATTCCGAGCCAAGCTTGCACTTTTAGAAGCTGTGTATAACTATCGGATTGCTCAGACACAGATTGTTTGGGCAAGCGGCTCTATATAAATGGGGAGAGAAAAATAAAAATAATAAAAATGGCTATCATTCGTACTGTATACAACTACCGACTGCTCAAACGCAACTTGTTTGGGCAAGCAGTTCTATTTAAAAGGAGAAAAACAAATGACCAAAAGAAAAATTAATACAGCTTTTCTAGTAGGGTTGTTCACCGTGGCGGGATTAACTAATCAATGTTTTGCCCATGAAGAACAGGGCGTCGGCAAAAAGGCTGGAACGCATCTGGGAACTATTCGTGGTGTCATAAGCGACAGTATGTGTAAATTTGACCATGACGCCATGATAAAAAGCGGACAGTATGGAAAGAACGATGCAGAATGTGTTGTGAAGTGCGAGCAACAAGGATGGAAACTGGTGCTAGCCGATAAGAAAAATAATGCGATTTATAGTTTCGTCAATGCCAAGGATGCCGAACCATTTGCGGGCAAGCCGGTCATTATCGTTGGACATATAGATGAGAGCAGAAAGGTAGTTCATATTCATAGAATAAAAGCTGAGAAATAACAAGTTGGTCATTGATAAATAAATACTACTGACCGATTTGATGCTATAAATTAGCGCTGAATGACACTGATTGCGGGAGGAAGGGCTCTAGGTGAAACTCGAAATGTCGAAACTAATTGATAATACTAAGTTTCAAAAATTACAGATTGGTCTTCTCATAGGGGGGACTTTCCTCTCGTTAGTCGAAATCCGGTTCGAACATCAGGCAGTATTAGCTGATAAATGGCAATCGTGGATTCCTATTGTTTATTTATCGACTATGTTGTTTCTATGTTTAGTTAGTATTCTAACTTTCCAGACTGTAGGTCGAAAACTGCTCGTTTTAGCGTTCGCAGGGCTTATAGTTTTAGGGTTTTTAGGATTTGCTTTTCATAGTCAAGGCAAGCCTTTTCAGCGTTTAGCTAGTGTCATTACAATCGACTTTAGTCCACCTGGACAATTAACGGCAGGCGATAATGCTGATATTGTGCCACCATTATTAGCACCACTATCGCTTGTCGGACTGGGCGCAATTGGTATTCTGTGCTCACTCTGGAAGTCTCAATGATGAACAAGTAGGTAAAAAGTGGAATAACTTACAAGCTAGCTCGTTTGCAAAAACTGATTAAATTTCTACATTGCGAAGGCAAGCCTAAAGTCTGAAGGAAAGAGAATGTATCGGTTCTTGCTACCTTTTCCGTTATCAATGAAAACCTTGTAGCCGTCCAGGTTGACGTCGCTGACTCGAATGTTGCCCAGCTCGTTAACTCGCACAGCCGTATAGAGCGTGAGTTTGAGCATCAGCTCATGCTGGGTATCGCCGAACTTTTGTATTGTGTTAAAGAATTTCTTGAGCTCAGCACTAGTAGTAGCTCCGGCAGCCGCCACTCTTTCTTTGGCTTTTGCATCTTTAGCCGAAGCCGCACCTGCTGCACACTGCAATAAAGGCGTTATAGTATAAACGATGCTGCCGCACAACATGAACAATTTTCTTGACAACCTCGGATTTTGTATTCTGTTTTGACGTAGCGAAACTGGTGGACTTCTTGGGGGCTTGGTAATTGCCTCTCTCTTTTAGTGGAAATGGTTCGTATATTTGATATTTTACGGAATATTATAGATCGGGCGTACCGTGTTTTAATCCAGAATCGAGGACCACGTGATGAGCGACTTCAAATGGCGGCACTTTCAGGGCGAGATAATTCTTCAATGCGTGCGCTGGTATTGTCGTTATGAAATTAGCTATTATGGTCTTAAAGAAATGATGGAAGAATGTGGTATTGATTTTGATCACACCGACAGGTCAAGTATCTGAACAACAGGCTGGGAGCCGATCCTGGCAAACTCAAACGACTCATACATCCAGCTTGTGGATTTAAGTCGATGAAGACCGCCTATGCCACCATTAAAGGTTTCGAGGTTATGCACATGTTTCGGAAGGGGCAGATGAAGGTCTGGCAGCAGCTTCCGGGCATCAAGGCGAAGTGTATCTAATTGAAAAACAATTTGGAATCCACAACCCGAAGTATGCAGAGGAGTTTTCGTCAACGATTCAAGACGTATTAAACGCGGACTAAGGCTGAAACTGGCACAGGAAAACGTGTCTCGTAACCATTTCTAGTTTTTCTGACAGATTTTGCAACAGAGCCCTATTTAATCAAATTTATGATGGCGTGATAAAATTAGAACACTCGGATCTGATCGGCAACTGCTGACAATCTATCATCTCTTCTGTGTTGGGGTTTCAAAGATATTGTAAGGGGACAACTTATCTCCAAGCAGTATAAAGTCGGTAGCATCTGGACAATATGAAAATGAGAGCCATTGCCATTTTTGTTTTATTGTTGACCGTTCTGTTTTTTTGGCGAACAAACTCGCAAACATGCGTCTGCCCATCACAGGCAAGAGCACAAACAGCAGGGGTGTCAATCATTGCTCACAGTGCGGGCCTTTGCAATGATTGTGGACATACTAAGACTTGCTGCAGTGAAAAACAAAGTGTAAAAATGCTCGTAGCAGGTGGAGCAACGGTAGATGCGCCACTTGATGTATATGAATTAGCACTGTCTTCTGATGTGAACTCAGAGAGTCATCCGAAAGAGTTGTTCAGAAGCCGTTTCACAAACAGGGCTCCGCCCTGGTCTATTCAACAAACTCCATATTATTTGCATCAGAAGCTGCTGGTTTGAAACCGGCTGTAACTGTCTTATAACGCGATGGTCATGACCATCGCGTCCTTTAATTGCTGCTTCCAATAAGGAGTATTAGCGCCGTGAAGGCAGACGAAGAAACTGATTTATTTGCAAAATCGCAAGATCAAAAGCGTGGTTGGTTCATTGCTCTTATGGCAATTGCAATCGTAACGGTTCTGTGCGGAATTCTTTGGTTTTCGATCACAAGTCGATTTGGTAAAGAAAACAGAAACTTGAAAGAAGGCAGCAGTACGCTACCGGACGATGAAGTAAGGCGCGGTGAGCTGAACATCCGAACGACCAGGGTTGACGAGACAAGACCAAACGCGAAGATCATTGTGACGGGCGTGGTAGAGGCAAATCAGCAACAAATGCAACAAGTGAGTGCTCTTGCGGTTGGGCGGGTTGATGAGGTCACCGTTGGGCTAGGCGAACATGTTAAACCGGGCATGGTTTTGATCAGGATCAAAAGCCCGCAAGTCGCCGAGATGCACGGGACTCTGCACGAAACTGAAACCAAACTGTCCCTTGCCAGGGCAAACCTAGAAAGAGCCAAACAAGCAGCTAACAAGGTGTCGGTTCTGAAAGCCAAAGCCACTTTGGATGAGGCTGAAAGCACCCTAAAGCGTACCACACTGTTGGTGTCAGAAGGTTTAACCGCCCGCAAAGATTTGATCGCGGCTCAATCTGAATATGAGCGGGCAAAAGCCGAGTACAATTTTCAAAAGAATATTTCACTTAACAGAGAAGTAGCAGAGGCCATAGCTGCGGTAAGAACCAATGAAACAGAAGCTCAGCACATCCGTGACTCGCTAAGCGTGCTTGATGCCCAACTGCCGAAAACTGAGGAAGGATCTGAGCACGATATCTCATCACTGGAACTGAGAGCTCCCATAGCAGGCATAGTAATAGAACGCCTTGTCAATCCCGGAGCGGGAGTAGAAGTAGGAAAACCGTTACTCACAATTGCCAATACGTCCTCTCTCTGGGTCAT
The DNA here is from genome assembly GCA_027451745.1 of Candidatus Melainabacteria bacterium. Taxonomy (GTDB): domain Bacteria; phylum Cyanobacteriota; class Vampirovibrionia; order Obscuribacterales; family Obscuribacteraceae; genus JABDBL01. The sequence goes on along the minus strand of DAIDIP010000001.1, from coordinate 89,956 downwards.
TGCTAACGTGCCGGAAAAGGATATGCCTGATATTCGCTTAGGCGTGCCAGCACAAGTCCTATTGTTGGGAGGCAAGCAGATTGCAGGAACCGTGAATTATATCGATCCTCGATTGAATGAAGACACGCGAACATCGCGGGTCCGAATAGCAATAAACAATTCGGACAACCGGATACGAGTAGGGTCTTTTGCGCAAGTCGAGTTCACCAAAGAATCCAGTTCGGCAGGCTCCTTATTTGTGCCAACGGCTGCCGTGCAAATAATCGACGGTAAAACGGTTGTTTTCGTAAAAGCAGGCGAAGGATTGTTCAAGGTTCGACGAATTGTAGCCGGGGACGAAACTGACGGACTAGTCCCTGTTTTTAAGGGGCTCAATAAGGGAGACGAAATTGCATCGGATGGGTCTTTCGTTCTGAAATCGAAATTGCTCAAGACCCAACTGGAGGGCGCAGACTAATGATCAACGCGCTCATTAGATTCTCTGTTAATCAACGCTTTCTTATTTTGATGGGGGTGATTCTTCTCATTGGAACTGGAATAGTAAGTCTTCAAAACTTGTCCATCGATGCCGTACCCGACATTACAAATGTCCAGGTACAGGTATTAACATCTGCAACTTCATTGGCACCCCTAGAAGTCGAGCGGCAGATTACTTTTCCAATTGAAGTGTCTATGAGCGGATTGCCTTTTGTAAGCCAAGTTCGCTCAGTTTCTAAATTTGGAATTTCCGCTGTGACAATCGTGTTTAACGAGCAAACCGACATTTATTTCGCTCGTCAACTTGTATTAGAGCGGCTATCTCAGGTACGCCAGCAAATCCCGGAAACACTTGGTTCGCCGCAAATGGGACCAATATCCACAGGGCTAGGCGAAATCTATCAATATGAATTAAGAGAGAATAAATCCGACCCCAAAGAGTTGCAAAACGCACGCACAGTTCAAGACTGGATAGTCAGGCGTCAACTCATGGGGGTGCCGGGTATTGCTGAAGTGAACAGTTATGGTGGACAAAAAAAACAGTACCAGGTCCGTGTCGATCCCGCCAAGCTTATCTCTTACGGAATCACCTTACGCGATGTGGCCACATCAATAATGGCTAATAACGAGAATGTTGGGGGCGCTTACATCGAGCACCAAGGTGAGCAATATTTACTTCGGGGAATCGGTTTGGCTCAAACGTCCGGGCAGATCGCAAATATTGTAGTCAAATCAGGGAAAGAAGGCGTGCCCGTTTTCGTGCGGGATATCGGTGAAGTAGTGACGGGCTCGGAGGTTCGGCAGGGCGCTGTTACAGCCGACGGCAAAGGAGAGACAGTCGCTGGCATTGTGCTCATGCTTAAAGGTGAAAATTCAAGAACGGTTGTTGAGCGTGTTAAAGACAAGATTCGACAAATCCAAAAAACTCTTCCGCAGAACTTCGAGATCATTCCTTTTTATGACCGCTCAGAATTAGTTAATCGCACTATCCACACTGTCGAATGGAACCTTGTCGAAGGGGCAGCTCTTGTAATAGTGGTGTTGCTTGTGGTGCTAGGTAATTGGCGCGGAGCTCTTGTGGTGGCCAGTGTGATTCCACTATCCATGTTGTTTGCGGCTGCGTGCATGAGTCTTTTCAAGGTCTCAGGTAATTTAATGAGCCTGGGAGCAATTGACTTTGGGCTTATCGTAGATGGGGCCGTTGTAATGGTCGAAAACACCGTCAGGAGGCTGTCAGACGATTACAAAGAAAAAGTCAGTGAATCTAGCGAGACAACAGTCTTGGAAGCTTGTCTTGAAGTCGGACGCCCAGTGGTGTTTGCAGTAGCAATCATTGCCATAGTGTATCTACCGATCCTCAGTTTGACAGGCATTGAAGGAAAGATGTTCAAACCGATGGCTATGACGGTTGTGTTTGCTTTAGCAGGTTCGCTCCTTCTTTCCCTCACCTATGTTCCTGCATTGCTTACGTTAGTGTATCCCGGCCCAATTAAAGAAAAAGAAAGCTTTCTTGTCGCTCATATCAAGCCGGCTTATCAAAAGTCCCTGCAGGTAGTTAGCTCATACAAGATGCAAACTTTTGCTGTTGCGCTCTGTTTAATGATCATGAGCCTTATTACATTGCCAATCCTCGGTGCGGAGTTTATCCCTCGGCTCGATGAAGGATCAATTTCGATCCAGATCCAGCAATTACCCGGCGTATCGCTGACGCAAGCCGTTGCAACGGCATCGTTAACAGAATCCGTCATTCGCTCATTTCCGGAAGTTACAAGGGTTGTATCGAAGATTGGAAGAGCAGAGGTGGCTACCGATCCCATGGGAATTGATACTGGAGACATTTACGTTGGACTGAAGCCTATAAGCGAGTGGAAAACAGCAGCATCGAAAGAGGAACTGATCAAAAAAATGGCGCAGGTCTTGGGAGAAAAAGTTCCACAGGCAATCTTTAGTTTTTCGCAGCCAGTTGAACAAAGGACAGCGGAGCTGATTGCCGGCGTTAAATCAGATATTGCAGTAAAGATCTTTGGTGATGATCTAGACAAACTACGAGAGCAAGCAGACAAGGTGGCTAGGGTAATCAGTGGTGTTTCTGGTGCAGCTGATGTAAAAGTAGAGCCGACGGCCGGATTATCACAGCTAATCATAGAGCCAGACAGAGATGCAATTGCTCGGTACGGCATAAATGTTGCTGATGTGAACAATCTGGTGAGAGCGATCATGGCTGGACTGCCGGCTGGCATCGTTTATGAAGGAGAACAACGGTTCGATATTGTCGTAAGATTAAATGAAGCAAGCGGCACGGACGTGGAGTCCATACGCAGACTCCTAGTCGCAGCTCCACCTCTTGCACCAAAGTCTGGCGGCGCAATGATACCGCTTACCAGTCTTGCAAAAATTAAAGTGCAAGAGGGACCCGCGCAGATTTCCCGAGAAGATCGTCGGCGCCGTGTAGTTGTCGAGTTGAACGTGCGAGGAAGAGATATAGGCAGCTTCGTAAATGAGGCACAAAAGCGTACTGAGCTAGAGATCAAGTTGCCGGAAGGCTATTACATCACATGGGGCGGACAGTTCGAAAACTTGCAGCGCGCCACAGCAACTTTATCAATCGTAGTTCCAATTGCTCTGCTGTTGATTTTTATCTTGTTGTTTATGACTTTCGGCTCTGTAATCCAGGCTTTGCTGATTTTTTCTGGAATTCCATTTGCGATAGTAGGAGGAATTTTTGCCTTAGCAATAAGAGGAATGCCATTTTCCATTTCCGCCGGCGTAGGTTTTATCGCTTTATCCGGCGTGGCCGTGCTTAATGGAGTGGTGATGGTTAGCTACATTAACACACTAAAGGAACGAATGGATACAAAGACAGCAGTCATAAAAGGAGCGTTGACAAGGTTGCGGCCGGTACTTATGACAGCACTAGTAGCCAGTCTCGGTTTTTTCCCAATGGCATTTTCAGTATCATCTGGTGCAGAAGTGCAGCGACCGTTAGCTACCGTCGTAATTGGCGGCCTGTTAACTTCGAGCATTTTGACTCTTTTACTATTACCGAACCTGTATATCTTTTTTGAACGGACAGCGTCGAATTTTAATCGCCGCAAGCAGAAACAAAAGAGTGTCACTGAGAACGTGGATAAGCACATAGCAGGGGTGTAATCAAAGACATTTGTTGGTGGAGTTGGTTAATGAAATTGCGAAAGACAGCAGTTAATATTATGGTCGCCTTAACGGTATGGGCACAGACTTCTGCGTCAGTCATGTCCACGTCTGCGAATTCAGTTTTTTTGAACCCGCCTAGTCAGACAGGTTCGACGTTGCCACCAATATCGTTGTCCGCGGTCTTTGACGCATCACTGGTAAACAGTCCGCGCGCAGCAACAATAAGAACACAACTCGGAATTACCAAAGCACTATATGCACAAGCGCTCGTATTGCCCAATCCCTCAGTATTCGTCCTAAATGATACTGCTGAGTTAACACACCAGGTCGGTGGCTCCATTCCTATCGAACTGCCATGGAAACTAGCATTTCGACTGTTATCAGCAAAAGCCCAAATCAAACAGACTGACTTGGAAGTCCAACGCAACTTATGGCTACTTCGAGCCACTGTGAGGCGCGCTTATCTAGATGTAGTGATGGCAACCGAGACAACCAAAGCTTTTGATGAATTACGTTCTCTAGCAGGAGAAGTTTTGTCCACTGCTCAGAAAAGATTTGCCGCCGACGACGTAGCTGCGCTCGACGTGAAGCGAGCAGAGCTGGCAATGTTTCAAGCGGAAGCAGACGTTAAGCAAAGCAACCGCAGACTCTTACAAGCAAAAGAACGCTTGAGCGTGCTTATGGGCCGCGACTATCACGACACAATTGAAGTACCAAGATTACCTACAGTTCGACTGAAAGCAGAAACACATGAACTGCTGCCAAACTTCGACGAGCAATTACCAATTCTGGACTCTGTTATCAAGGAAGCATTGCAATCAAGACTGGATGTGAAAATCATTCAGCAAAGCATTGCTGTCAACAATGCCAATATGCGAATTGCGAAGGGTAACATTATTCCAAATCCGCACTTAAATGTAGGCTACTCGTATTCAGGAAACCCCCCTACTGGACCGGGAACACACGCCACGCGGGGCTACTACGTTGCAGTCACACAGGAAGTTCCCATGTTTAACTTGCAACAGGGTGAAAGAGCACGCTTACATGCTCAGAGCATTCAATTAACCAGGGAGCTTGAGTCAACTAAAAACGTGATGACAGAAGAAGTCATTGCTTCCTATCAGCAGATGGTCGCAGCTCGTGAACGTATTGGTTACTTTCAAGATAAGATTTTGCCATCTTCAAATACTGTAGCCCACATGGCTCGGCGTGCCTATGAGGTCGGACAAAGCGACATCACATCAACGCTAGCTGCTCAGCAAGCAAATGTTCAGACAAAAGTTGCATATTTTGAAGCAGTACGCACCTATCAGCAAACTCTTACCGACCTAGAACAGTCCATCGGGCACCCGTTATAACAATGCATTAAGGAGTGCATGAAATCCTCTCAATATCTTTAGCAAAAGTGCGCAGTTCAAGCTACCGTTATAAAAAGATGAGATGTCGTCCGATGCAAAATTATCTTTGATGCTACCAGAAGGAGAAGAATCACTATGAATTGTCACGAGCGCTCTTGCGATCAAGACGATCAACGTAACCGTGGTATAAGCATTCAACGAGCTAAACGGCTTGCGTTACTTACAGTGGGCTGGAACTTATTCGAGGGTGTCGCCGCCCTATTTTTTGGTTATCTTTCTGGCTCGGTAGCTTTGGTCGGCTTCGGGCTAGATTCAGCTATTGAGACGGCAAGCGCAGCAATTGTTGGCTGGCGGTTCTGGTCTGAAGAACAAAATACTGAAGCGAACGAACAACTGGAACGAAAAGCCACTCAAGCTGTTGGATTTTTGCTTATAATTTTGGCTGCATATATAGGGTTCGATGCTACACGCAAACTTGTTTGTTTAGGGGAACAAACCAAAGCAAGCTGGCCAGGTATATTTCTGACAGTTGCGGCATTGATTATTATGCCTCTACTTGCCAGAGCAAAATATAAATCTGCTCAAGATCTTAATAGTAAAGCAATGAAAGCAGAAGCATTTCAGAGTGTTACATGCGCTTGGTTGGCAGGCACGACACTTCTTGGTCTTGCATTGAATGCATTATTCCATTGGAAATGGGCAGATCCTACTGCTGCACTATTGTTTACTCCAGTAATAATCAAAGAAGGTTTGGAGGCAATTAAAGGCAAACCTTGTTGCAGCGCCAGTCCAATTTAACTGAGCTACAGATAAGTTAAAGATAAAGTTCGCTGGTAGACAAAATGGTTGTTTTATCTTCCTCGCTGCTAGAACTATAATTCCCAGCCCGTGATGCTTTTTCGTTCCTTTAACGCTTGCCTAGAAAATGTAGATGAAATGAATTAGTAGTAATTTTTCATCTACCTATCTTATAATCATGGGCAGCCAAGGAAAAATTCTAACTGTCAAAGAGATAGAAACTATTTTCAAGATACTTAAAAATAGTCGCGGCCGCGGGCTCTTTGGTCTGGATGTTTACACGGACATGCGCATAGATGAAATTATCCGATTGCAGTAAGATCAGACCTTCACCGCTGATGGTGGCTTTCCTTCTCAGATCATTACAAAGACCTAAAAGAAAAATCCGTTTTATAGCGACATTCGCCAGACGAAATACAAATGTGGACTGGCGACATTCTGAATCCATCTCTGAATCGGCGGCTGAATGTATCACTGGAATCCCCTTTTGTAAGTTGTTGGTTAAATGATATCAACCAATTGTTCTAAAGGGATGTTGACAATGAACACAACTAATCCAATTCAAAATGGCAGAGCAGAATTCAACCTACTGCAACGGTTTGAATCTGAACTGATGACTCGCAAAGAAGCTGCGGTTTATCTGGGCGTCTCCGAAATGACACTCGCCATCTGGAAGTCTACCGGCAGGTATAGTGTGCGAGTTTATAAAATTGGCAGATTAGCAAAGTACAAAAAGTCTGATTTAGATGCATTCATTGCATCCAGGCTGCAAGCACTATAGTCCGCTGGTTAAGCATGCCTCCCGAATTTTGCAGGACGGCCTGCAATTTTACTTTTGATTAGTACGATCCAAAGATTAATAGTTTTAATGAACCAGTTACATGACCATTACATAAAGCCCAAACCTAAAGCGCTCGTTCCGTAGACGCTTCAGCCATTGTGCCTGATGAAAGATACCGTCAAAAACGGGATTCCAGTTACATAAGAATCAGTGGTTAGTTCCAGAAAGGAATGTATTTGGCGAACTTCTTAAATTTTTTTCCAACAAGCCCATTAATCCCGACACTTTTCCCGACATTGTGTCGGGATTCTTTAAAAAGTTAGGACCAAAGATTAAATCCCGACACTTTTCCCGACATTGTGTCGGGATTCTTCCAAAACTGTGACATAATTATTAAATCCCGACAACTCATAGAACAGACTTATGCCTAGAACCAGCTACAACTCACGAAACCTTATGGAACTAGCCATAGAGGAGATGAAACATTCAATCCATGAGGATCGGGAGGATGGAAAATCAAGTCCAGCTGTCGGAGCAGTCCTCTATATGCCAGATGGCACAATTGAAACAGCCTACCGAGGAGAATTGCGTGAGGGTGATCATGCCGAGTATACGCTATTGGAACGCAAAAAGAGAGAGGCCAAACTCGATGGCTCTGTGCTTTTTGCTACGCTCGAGCCCTGCGCCCCAGGTGCACGCGGAGAAGGAAAGCTGCCTTGTGCAGAGCGGATCATACTAGCAAGGATCAAAGAAGTTTGGGTAGGAATCGAGGACCCAGACCCTACGGTAGATCGCAAAGGGATATCCTATCTCCAGAGCAAAGGCGTAACCGTCCATATGTTTGATCGCGACCTGCAAAAAGTAATCAGAGATATCAACGCCAAATTTATCGCCCAAGCCCTACAGAGAGCGGAAGCGGCTGCTCAAGAAAGGGAAGAACCGGTTATCCTCACGTCATTCGAGAAGTCCGAACCCACAACATCACTCGAAGATTTGTCAACCGAGGCACTGCAGCGATTTGCAGCTGATGCAAAATTGACGGACCCTATAGATTCTCATCCGTTTAATCACCGCCTATTGCAGCAAGGACTTGTAAAAGAGCAGAATGGCAAACCGGTACCAACAGGCTATGGCATTTTGTTGTTTGCAAAAAAACCGAGGGTGCTGCTACCCCAAGCAGGATTACTCGCGACCATTCACTACCCAAACGGCGAAATTGAAAAACAAGACTTCGACGGGCCTATGGTTCTCATTCCTGACGGTGTTGAACATTGGCTGGAGACCCGACTGCCGAATATACTTAGTCGCTCGAGGATGAAACGGACTGAGAGAGCGGCAATTCCTTTCGAGCTACTGCGCGAACCCATCATCAATGCACTCGTTCACAGAGACTACGACATCACGGGAGCAAAGTGCCAACTAATTATTTCGCCGGACGATATCAAAGTCATGAGCCCTGGCGCACCAATTTCACCAATTACGCTTGCACAGTTAAATGCATTCACTGCGCCAACGCTCAGTCGCAACCCCCAACTGCACTACGTGTTTTCACAAATGGGTCTAACTGAAGAACGTGGACTGGGAATGAAAACGCTCAAGTCAATTCCTCAAACCTTTGGTTTACCCATACCGAAGTACAGTTTGCATGAACCATATTTGGTGCTTCATCTGTTCAGTAACCCTGAAAGCGTCGCGACAACCCTTGAACCATCAGCGTTGGGCTCCCTGAATGAAGATGAAAAAACCGGCTGGGGATATTTGACTTCGAGACTAATCACAACCGCGCCGGAATATGCAGAGGCTACTGGATTCGATGAGAGAAAAACCCAACGCCAACTTAAGAAATTTATTGAGTTGAAGCTGGTGCAGCGGATCGGACAGGGACGAGCGACTCGGTACGAAGTGATCACGCGTTAGAGATCATCTAGTGTCCGGCAAATGATCCGATCCTGTTCGACCTGCCTTGCAGCTGGCCATGCTACCTTCAGGCTCCACTCTTGTATATGAGCTGCTGGTATCATTCGTCTATCTCCACAAGCGCATTGAGTGTTAGCATCCAGGTAGCATTTGCCTCTGGCAAACTTGATAGGTCCTCATTCAGCAGTCTAACCGACGGATCAAGCGGCTTCATGGACTTGGCTTTTTTGACTAACGGCAAAACCGCCTTGGCCTGCCGCTCATGTCCGAAGTATTGAAGCAAATAACCAAGGCGGCGCACGGAAGAGTTTTCATAGCAGGCGGCAGCCTTAGCCAGTTTCCGCGCATCAGCCTTTCCACCTAAATCATTGGCCATCTGAGCCACGCTATTTATACCACCAACTTTATGAAAGTACCGCGCTGAATCAAGAAGTGTAAGCTCGACTCCTGCTACTCTGGCAAAGCCTGTATCACTTTTAAGTTTCTGAAGCCACTCGTCTTGATTAGTTGAACTAAAGGCCGCTGATCTCTGATAGATGAACTGTATCCTGTGGCGACCGAGATCAAATCCCCGCAATTGTTTTGAAACAATGACCTGAAATACCATAGCCGCTTGGTGCGAAGAGCCATGGAAAGCAGCAGCGCGGAGCAGCGAAATGCGATAATCCAGTTTGAGATACTTCATGAGTGGATCAATCCAGCGCACCGGATCTGGTGCTCCAGCAATACGATCTTCCGGGCGAAGAATTAGATAAAAACCACGCCAAGGGCTGACAAGTTGCTTCTTCTTTATTAGTCTGGTTGCGGCGTCACCAAACGCTCGTGCGTTTAGGGCAAGAGTTTTTATGGCTTCTTTCCTGGTGAAATGAAAACGCCCACGGATGAGTTGTTGATCTAAATAGTGTTCAAGTTCTTTCATTCCCCAATTATATGCGAAAACCCACAAATTGCACGGCTATTTGCATACAAGTGGGGAGATCGTAAAAGCCGGGGACCTAACTTCCAGATGGCTTTTTGGCAATTTCATGAAATACTCTATGGTTACGCTAGTATTTAACACTTGCCTCTTTGAGTATGACATTAGTATCTGGTGAAGGCTGTTCTTGCTTGAACATTTTCTCGTGAGCGCGTTGGCGAGCTGCAGGTTCATGCCCAGCGATTGCGCTAATAAAATCAGCAGGCGACACAAGTCCTGCTGCCAGCAGCATATCTGCTTGGGCTTTTTCCATTGCTTGCCGTACTGGATCGTGAGCAAGCCGGGCGTAAACTTGCGTCGAAGTGTGAGATTGGTGCCCAAGCGCTTTGCCAATTATGTGTAGGCTCTGATTGCCCATTGCCATGTAACTACCAAGTGTCCGCCGCAAGTCGTGCATGCGCAAATCTTCTATCTGTGCGTCCTTTAGTAGCTGGCGCCAGCCGATCTTCGGCTCAACCAAATGACCCACTGCAGATGTTTTGCTTGGAAAAACCCATGGTTCAGTAATCCTTTCTTTGCGTTCGTTCAAGACCGCCATAGCTGCCACCGTAAGTGGTATTGTGTGAGATTTGGAGTTCTTTGTCTTTGGGATGCGCCACAAACACAGATCAAAGTCAATCTCATCCCAGCGCATTGCAAGAACGTTCGCTTGGCGTGCACCGGTGAACAGGCTCAAATAAGTATAGTCTCGAATATCGATGTTCTTACTTTCGCGCAACTTTGTCAGAAAGTTACTAAATTCTTGAGGATGAATGAATCGCTCCCGTGAAAGGGTCTTGAATTTGATGACGCCAACACAAGGATTAATGCCCGTCACGTAATCATATTTAATGCCCCATGAGATCACGGCGCGCAGATCATCGAAGGCGCGATTCGCCGTATGTTGGCCACGCTCTTCCCCAAGCACGTTCATGTGCTGTTGTATATCAGCACGTGTGATTGTGCTTACTTCGCGCAACAGCCAGGAGCGAAAACACCGCCGAAAACTTTTTTCGGTTTCTTCCCAGGTGGTGCAATGGTGTTGAGCATATTCAGTTATATAGCGCTTAAAAAGATCGTCCAGCTGTATCGTGGGTTCTTTTCTCCTGCTCTTCGATATTGGTCTCCCACCTTGAGCAATCGCACCCAAAATTTGCTGGGCTTCTTTGCGAGCCAGCTCGACCGATATATCTGGAAACTTACCAATTCTAATGCGGGTAGGTTTACCATCTACTTTCTTATACACGTAAAAACGCTTAGCTGCGGTGGCATAGACCAAAAGAACAAGTCCTTCAACGGTCGTGTCATGGTGGACTACGTAACCCGCATTCGGAATCGGCAGCTTTGCAAGCTCCGTTTTAGTAAAATTCAGACACAGAATTGATTTTGCTGGCATTTCGCTGATCTTTCACCCCTATTTAGCCCCTATTACCTGCTACTCCCTAAGCGCTTGGCAAGCGATTAGGTGGTTAAATACAAAACCTAAAGGTCACAACCGGTCAGGCTTTGATAGGATAACATGCTAAGGATGGCTGGCCAATTTAAATGCTACTAGGATGCTACTCCCGAAAAATATATAGAGAAAACAAGAATAAGACTGAGATACACGTGTGCCATAACCAGTGCGCTTCTTCAGCAATATAGCGATAAGTTGAGAAAATTAGCGAAAATCCCGGAAAACCCAGTAAAATCGTTGCAGCACATCGTTTACACCGAGGGGGTTATAGGTTCGAATCCTATACCGCCCAAATATTGACAGTGAGCGGTTCTCAATGAGAATCGCTCCGTTTTTTTAGGTAGGTAAAATCAGTCATCTTCTATACATCTTCTATTCAAGGCAGATAGAGTCGTATCGAATGCGCTACCGTCAGAAAAGAATCAACTGAACCCACGGGCCGATTGTTGCGCAAAAGCTTTATCACAGTTATTCACATAGTAGCCACTTTGTATTTGTTTGCGGAAGAAAGCAAAAGAGAGGGCATCCACTGGGACACTCTCCTTAACTCAGCTGCTTGACCGTTTGCTATGCTTGCAGACCGGACGCTATGAACGCATCTAAATCTGACTTCTTGTACTTCGCTAGCCTGCCAATCTTATAAACTTGCAGGTTGTATCTACGCGTACTACACCATATGGCGAGCGTTATATCAGAAACACCAAGATAGGCTGCAGCTTGTTTTCGGCTCAACAGGTCAGATTCAAACTTGGAAAATTCCTTAGCAGCGGCGCGGCTATTTTCTGCGGAGACTGGATTCATAAGATCTTCCTTTTACGATGCGCTTATGCGCGTATCGAACATTTGAAAAACTCGCTCAATCAGTTGAAATCACAACGTAAGATTTCTCGGAAAGCTTCCTAGCATTTAAGCAACAACCAGCAAAATGAGATTCCAGTACTATATTCAACCGAAGATTCAGAGATAGATTCAGATATATGCCCACAAATAAGTCTGGTAGCAGAATGTATGCAGAGCACACCCAGACCTTTTGTATGTAAAACGGGCACATAGCGCCGATACCGACTGAGGAGACATCGGAAGCAGTGTAATAGTGGTTGCCACTTTCACGCGTGGTGTCGGTTATGGGGCCTCCATCAATATAAGTAAGGATAACCTGAATTGATTTCTGAAAGCCCAGTTGAAACTATGGCTGGAATCTCTTGTTTCAACTTGTTGGTTTAATGCTAAGAACCACCACGTGAGATTCTCTCGTGTCTTGTTTCCAAGTTTGGACTCATTGTTTCGGCTTCCTTATTAATAGTAATTGACCCTTATGCCAAGAACCTCCGATGTTGCAGCACATATCTCTTCCTTAGAACCAGCATTCCGCCTAGTGGAAAAAATTCGCCGTGTTCTAGGCATTAGAATTTGCAGGTGCTTAGAAGAACCTGGGGTTGTGGAAATAATGCTTAATGCAGATGGAACTTTGTGGATTGAGCGTCTTAGTGCCGGGATGGAATGCATTGGGACTATGCTACCCTCTCAAGCAGAATCTGTGATATGCAGTGTTGCCGCATATCACAAGGAAATAGTGACTCGGGAAAATCCTATTTTTGAAGGCGAGCTGCCACTTAATGGCGAACGTTTCGAAGCGCTCATCCCACCGGCTGTTTCTGCTCCAATCTTTACTATCCGCCTGAAGGCATCAAAAATTTTTACTCTGGCTGAATACGTTAGTGCCAGAATCATGACTGAGCACCAAAAGCAATTCATCGAGACCGCTGTATTAAACCGTCAAAATATATTAGTCGTAGGAGGAACGGGAACCGGAAAGACCACTTTTACTAATGCCATAATTGAGGCTATAGAGCGGCTCACTCCTTATCACAGGCTCATTATTATTGAAGACACTGCCGAGATTCAGTGTTCAGCAAAAAATGTAAATCTGCTTCATGCCACCGATACAGTAGACATGCTGCGCCTGCTCAAAGCAACCATGCGACTGAGGCCCGATCGCATTCTGGTGGGCGAAGTGCGTGGACCAGAAGCACTGGCACTACTGAAAGCCTGGAACACCGGACATCCTGGTGGTGCTGCAACCGTACATGCCAACGGTGCTAGAGCCGGCTTAATTCGCCTTGAGCAATTAATCGCTGAGACTTCTGCGAATCCCATGCAAAGACTCATCGCAGAAGCAGTTAACGTGATTGTTTCGATTATAAAAACACCTGAAGGAAGAAAGATCGATGAAATACTCACGGTTAGAGGGTTTCAGGACGGGGATTACGTACTTATTTGACAAGGAAAGAAATAATGAGAGACAAATATCAATATTATCAATATGCGATGGCCGCTCGATCGGTCTTGAGTGCTCTGGCAATCTGCCTGATTTTGGCTGAACAAGTGCAAGCTGCAAATGCTGGTGCGGGACTTCCGTGGGAAGCGCCATTACAAACAATAACCCGCAGCATTCAAGGTCCAGTGGCCTATGCGATTTCACTACTGGCCTTAATAGGCTGTGGAGGTACCTTGGTGTGGGGCGGTGAGATCAACGAGTTTTTGCGGAAGGGAATTCTCTTAGTCCTTGTGATCTCATTAATCATCTTCGCAACGAACTTGATGACTACATTGTTTAATGCAAATGGAGCGGTAATTTAGGACATGAGCGATCTGCGATATACACCTTTCTATAGAGCCTTGCACCGTCCGAATCTTTTTCTTGGCGGAGAGCGTGAACTAGTCATGTCCACTGGCATTCTTTGTGCAGGAATGGTTATCAGTTCGCAAAACTGGCCTGCCACCATTATTGGATTATCGATTTGGTGCCTAGGCATAGGCATTTTTCGCATGATGGCAAAGATTGACCCGTATTTAGTAAGTGTCTATCTACGCCATCTGAAGTATGAAAGCTACTATACACCGCGGTCCACACCTTGGCGCGATTAACGGGACAAAACACTATGCACGCTTTGAAAGTTTATCGAAATAAATCCAAAGGAGTTGCAGACCTATTGAACTGGGCTGCGCTGATCAGTGACGGCAGAGTTCTTTGCAAAGATGGCCAGATCATTGGAGGCTTTTTCTATAGCTGCAAAGATACAGCCAGTTCAACAGAGTCAGAGCGAAACTACAATACCGCACGTGTGAACACCGCGCTTGCCCGGCTGGATAATCATTGGACAATCTCACACGATGCCGTTCGGGTGCCTTCGTCTGAATATCCCGCCGAGCACTTATCTCACTTTCCTGATCCCATTACGCGACTGATTGAAACTGAAAATCGAAAAAAGTTTCTTGCAGAAGGGAATCATTTCGAGACTTACTATGTCCTGACATTGGCTTACAGACCGCCCCTAAGCCGTCACTCTAAAATGGCTAATCTTATGTATGACGTCAATACTACCAACGTTGAATCGCTGGCAAATCAACATCTGGCCTACTTTGATAAGACATTAGAAGAGTTAGCAGACTCACTAAACGGGATTGTGACGCTACAAAAGATGGGCAGCTACGAACATCTCAATCGATTCGAGAAATCGGATCTACGAGACGAGCTCGTTAATTATCTCCACTTCGCGTGCACCGGATTGTCTCATCCCATAAATATTCCTCCCATTGCGATGTATGCAGATGAATATATTTGCGGGCAAGAACTCTGGGTGGGTGATATGCCAAAGATTGGTGAAAACTTCATTTGCTGCGTGTCTTTGGAAGGATTTCCTTCTCAGTCATATCCCAATATTTTAGAAATATTGGAGCATCTGCCTATTGCCTATCGCTGGTCGAATCGCATGATTATGCTTGATCAACATGAAAGCGTTAATGAGCTGACGAAAAAACGTCGAAAGTGGCGCCAAAAACAACGTGGATTTCTCGCACAAGTCTTCAAGATAAATGGGGGAATGATCAACGAAGATTCTCTCTTAATGGCCAAAGAGATGGAAGCAGCTATTAATGATTCAAATGCTGGACTGGTCGCGTTCGGCTACTATACAAGTGTAATTGTGCTGATGGGGACAGAGAAGAAGCAACTAATTGAAAATGCGCGACGTGTAGTGCGTGAAGTAGAACGGGAAGGATTTACTTGTCGGATTGAGACGATTAACACCCTAGAGGCGTGGTTAGGAACCTTACCTGGCCACATATACCCAAACGTGCGCCGCAGCCTTATTCACACTCAGAATCTAGCGGATATGTTGCCATTGTCGACGGTCTGGCCTGGTCATGAATCGAGCCCATGTCCTCTATATCCAGCTAATTCACCCCCTCTGTTGTACGGTGCCACCTCTGGCTCGACTCCATTTCGTTTAAATCTGCACGTCGGTGATGTGGGCCACACGCTGATTTTCGGTCCAACCGGGGCTGGTAAATCTACTCTGTTGGCAACAATTATTGCCCAATTTAGGCGCTATCCGGGCGCCAGCATCTTTGCCTTTGATAAAGGCAATTCATTATGGGCTTTGGCTAATGCTGCTGGCGGCCGTCATTATGATATTGCTTCCGATGTAACACCTAACTTCGCGCCTCTGTCTGTATTGGATAGCGATTCAGACCTGATCTGGGCTGAAGAGTGGATTGCCAATTGCTACGAACTCCAGTCGGGCCAACGACCTACACCGGGCCAGCGGCAAGAAATTCACCGAGCAATGATTCTTCAACGTGATGCAAGTACGTCAGAATATCGTTCACTGAGTGAATTTACAACAACTGTACAAGATAAAGCTCTGCGAGATGCGTTGAATTATTACACCGTAGCTGGCTCCTTAGGACGCCTGCTTGATAGTCATAACGATGGGCTGCAACATGACACATTTACTGTCCTGGAGATTGAAGAGCTATTAGCCTTAGGCGATAAAGCTGCCATTCCAGTTCTTTTGTACCTTTTCCGACGCTTTGAGAAGTCGCTTAAGGGCCAACCAGCATTGTTAGTCCTTGACGAGGCTTGGGTGATGCTAGGTCACGCAGTTTTCCGAGAAAAGATCCGTGAATGGCTCAAAGTTATGCGTAAAGCGAATTGCGCAGTCGTTCTGGCCACCCAAAGTCTATCTGACGCTGTTAAGTCAGGTATCTTCGATGTCCTTATCGAGTCGTGCCCAACTAAAATCCTCCTGCCGAATGAGGAAGCAAATAAGGGCGGTACAGAGAATCATCTGGGACCAAAGGATCTTTATACGGTAATGGGCATGAACGAGGCCCAGATTCATATCCTGGAAACCGCTATCAAGAAACGGCACTACTATTATGTTTCACCAGAGGGAAGACGCCTGTTTGATTTGGGATTAGGGCCAATAGCCTTGTCTTTCGTTGCCGTGTCGGACAAGGCTACTTTAGCTCACTTGCGCGAGCTGAAATCGACCAAAGGCGACGCATGGCCATACGAGTGGCTCAAAGAAAGGAGAATCGCGTATGAATCGCTTTTATCGTCTGGTTAGCGCTTTAACCATTGCTATATCAATCTGTAGCTATCAGGAAGCATCGGCTCAATGGGCTACAGAACTAACACAGTTAGCCAACAAAGTGACCTTGGTGCAGCAACTAGCCAACGAGGCCAAGCAACTTCAAAATGAAGTGAGCGAGCTTGAGAATATGGTTCTCAACACGGCCACTGTACCAAATCAGATCTGGGGAACAGCCGTCCAGGACTTTTATCAACTCAAGTCATTGTTTAGCCAAAGTCAGTCTCTGGCCTTTACCGCCGGCAATCTCGATCAGCAATTTGCCACCAGATACGGTACGTACAGTTCATATCTTGCTGAAAAAATGACAGCGACCGACTGGAACAACAAATACACTGAGTGGTCGCAGGAAGGCAATAATAATACTCTCAATGCAGTAAAGGGTCTGGGGCTACAGGCTTCTCAATTGAGTAAGGACCAAGACTTGATGCAACAACTTCAAGGAATGGCTAGCTCGACTCAGGGACGCATGCAAGCCTTACAAGTCGCCAACATGATTGCTGCTCAAAACGTTGCCCAAATACAAAAGCTTCAGCAACTCATGATGATGCAGCTTCAAATGCAGGCTGATTATCTTGCCATGCAACAAGACAAAGAAGCAGCGCGTGAAGCCAATAGGGTCAATCTGTATACCAATTGGAAAAATACCCCAGATACAGATGGGAAAAACTTTTAGATAGAGGTAATTGTATATGGAGCCATTCAAAGCGGGTCTTGATATGAAATCTACTGCGAATAAAAGAACAAAACGATTGCTAACTTTCTTTGGGAGTGTCTGTTGCTTATCAGGATTGCTTGCTTTATTCATTATCGCTCCAGAATCACAAGCGCTGCCGACGAATAACTTTCTTGACAGCGTCGTAGACACATACCAGTCGAAAACAAGCGCATGGGAAGGAACATTGCGTAATTTTGCGCTAAACCTTTTCTGGTGTCTTGCAGGTATTGAATTTACTTGGAGTGTAATTAAGTTAGCGATTAAAGGGGCTGATCTCAGCGAGTTCTTGGCCGAACTTCTCAATAGAATCATGTATATAGGATTTTTTCTGACGCTACTACTCAATTCTTCACTTTGGTCACAAGCAATTGTTGATAGCTTCAGGCAGGCAGGAAGTGCAGCCGTTGCAGCTGCTGGTGGAACAGGTGGTATTGCCCCCTCAAATGTATTGGATGCCGGGTGGCAAATTCTTCAGCAGGTAGTGGCATCGATGAGTCTTTGGAACCCTGGCGACAGCGTACTTATTGCACTAGCCGCTATTGTGATCTTGATTGCTTTTGCATTGATGACAGCAGTGCTAATCATGGCCTTGGTCGAAAGCTATTTTGTAATTTCCTCTGGTGTCATTTTGATGGGGTTTGGTGGTTCACAGTGGACCAATCAGTTCGCCATCAACATCATTCGTTATGCGGTCTCAGTAGGCGCTAAGCTCTTCATGGTGCAACTTGTTATTGGTCTAGGTCAGTCGATATTGCAGGACTGGGCCACGCAAATGCAGGCTGGTAATTTTGGCGTAGATGATGTTTTGATGATCGCCACTGCGTCAATAGTATTTTTAGCCATTACAAAAGCAATTCCTGAAATGGTTCAAGCCGTCATAAATGGTTCATCATTAGCAACAGGAGGCGCTTTGAGCGGCATGGTTTCTGAAGCTATTGGAGCTATGGCTGGGGCTTCGGCCGCACTAGCATCTGGTGGTGCCAGCTCGGTAACTGGTGCGGCGCTTCTGGCGCATGGTGGATACCAGCTTGCATCTGAAAAGCTAAAATCCGATTCAAATTATCAGCCCGGTTCCAGCCGCTCTCATTTTGCGGCTTTAACAGGCGAAGCAATTAAAGGAACGGCTGCTCATATAAGCGGCCATCTAGGACAGCGATTCAGAGGAGAGGTCCGACACGGCAACTTTGGTGCGCAAATAGGCCATTCGACAAAACAGGAAGCAGCCCGACTTAAAGAGCTTCGTGAGGGGCAAGGCATGGGAAAGCCAGCTGCTTCGTCGAGTAACGATGATACAAGTGACACGACTGGTAATCGAATCTATGCACTGGACGACCAGTGAAACTTAAGGAAACAGGGCTAAAGAATGAATAAGATTTGGCAAAATCAGGAAGCATCTGATGTGGATAAAACGAGTACCTATCTTGAGGCTCGTCGTGAATGGAACGAGCGTTACGGGGAGTACATTGCTCGTGAACATGCCTGGAAGTTGGGCTTCTTTGTTATGGGCTTGATTTCAATAATTTGTAGTGGCGGGTTATGTTATGTAAGCTCCCAAAGCAAGCTTGTGCCATACGTGGTTGCAGTTGACAAACTTGGCTATGCGATAGGGGTACAACGAGCAGATGTGGCAGCCAAGCCGGATACTCGTGTAATTCGAGCTCAACTAGCACGCTGGATCGAAAACGTCAGAAGTGTATATCAAGATGCTGGTGCGGAGCAAGTCAACATCGAATACGTATATTCAATGCTGCGTCGAACAGATCCCGCATTTATCCATTTAAACGAATACTTGGCCAATCATGATCCATTTGAACGCGCAAAGTCTGAAGGTGTGAGCGTGCAGATTGGCTCTGTAATACCAATTACCGATACTACATGGGGTGTGCAGTGGAAGGAAACAATACATTCAAGTAAAGGAGAAATGCTCAGTAATACGGAGTATCAGGCCAATCTGACTACCGTTATCGATCTACCTACTAAAGAAGCTGCTTTACTACGCAACCCGATGGGCGTTTACATCAAGAATTTTGACTGGTCTGAAAGGCTAATAAAAGAGGAGAAAAAATGAATAAGACCTTTAATGCTACCTTATTCGCTACCATACTGGCCGTGAATAACATCTCGTCTGCTGCTGCACAGCAAGTTCCAGCAGTGCCATCTGTAAGAGTAGCGTCGATTCGACATTCTGGCTATTTCAGCAGAGCCACACTTCCTGTGCTATCCAAAGAAACAATCAAGCTAGATCAGAAACAGCGAAAGAGCATTTCCCTGGCTAATGAATGGAAAAACAAATCAGCGCCGACGTGCTTAGGAGAAAATGGTTACGTACAATTTATCCATGGAGCTAGCTTCCCGTCAGTCGTTTGCGCTCCCCTGTATGCGTGCGATATCGCGCTACAGGCTGGTGAAGTAATTCGGCAGATTTTGTTAGGAGATGCAAGTAGGTGGAAAGTTTCACCGGGCACCAGTGGCAATGGCGATAATACCGTTGCACATTTGGTGGTCAAACCATCAGATGTAGGATTGTCGACAAATTTGGTTATTTATACAGATCGTCGAAGTTATAACATTCGGCTGGTTAGTACAAAGGAGCAATGGATGCCGCTCGTTTCCTTTGTATACCCTGAAGACACGCAAGCACAATGGGATTCTTACCGCGCACACCAGCAACCATTAAAAGCACAGGCGACCTCTTTTGCGGCACGATCAAGTGACGATGAGTTGAACTTCAATTATCGAATTAAGGGCGATTCGCCAAATTGGAAGCCAGTTCGGGTTTACTCGGACTCCGCCAAAACATATATCCAGTTTCCAGCAAATGTCAAAAATGACCAAATCCCAGCTTTGGTTATTTTGGATTCGGGGCATCAAATGCAATTAGTTAATTATCGTATGCTGGGCAACCGTTATGTAGTCGATCTAGTTATTGACAGAGCAGCTCTAATTAGAGGAGTAGGTCGCCATCAAGAACGCGTTGAGATTTCGCGGGAGGGCAGCTGATTATGAAAAGTCCTATTTGCCTTATTGTTCTCTTTTCACTCGCTATCACACCTACATTTTCTGCTCCTCTGACGAAGCGATATGCAAGGGAGAATTCCTCAAAAGCACACTTGCCGACTCTACCACGATTCAAGTCACCATTCAGAGCTGACTCTCACATTATAGATCGATCGTGGGTTACTGATGTTACGGAAGAGCAATCAACACAACTAGCAGACAGTATTACCGCTTATGTTGCTGCTCATACAAAAGCGTCGTCGCCCGATTTGACTATTCTTTTACTTGCGCCTACTCCAAGGGAGCAAGCAAACAATCCATTAACACTTGCCTTGAACAATGCCTTTCGGAAATCCGGCTTTGGTCTGGTGGAATCAAAAGAACAAGCTGGAAATGCACAAGATTTGAGATATCAGGTAAGTCGATTCAATGATGGCTTGTGGCTTCAACTGCAATTGAATAAGGTTGAAGCGAACCGATTCTATTCGCTAGACTCGGACAACAAGATTGTAGGCGATGCTCCGTTTTCTGTTCGAGAGGAAATATGATATGCCTTTGAATTCGGGCAACGCTGCAATAAATGAAGCGGTTAACCCAGAAATTAAGAGCCCCGATTATCTAGGGCACAAGCCAAAGAACAATGCTGAGGTTGTCCGAATCGGAAGGAAGCCAATAATTTTAGTTGGCCTCTGCTTAAGTGTTATTGCCAGCGTTATGACCTATACCGTCGTAATGAAATCTATTGCCGCGCAGCGTCTAGCAGAAGAGGAGAGTAACCGAGGTGATTTGGCCACAAACTCTATTCCTATCTTGGAGAAAAAACCCAGTGCTGGACTGATTGAGATTCCCACCAATAACAATGCCATTGTTGATAGCAAAGGAAAAGAAGGTAGCACCTTACAGGTGCCACCACCGGTTGGCGATAGTCTGTCTGCAAAAAATCCATATGATGATGCTGAATTTCAGATGTGGGAACAGCGCGAACAAGAAAAGCTTCAATTAGAACAAGCTAAGCGTTCGGAGCTAAAAACGGCTTTGAATGCGGATACCACAGCCTATGCAAATAATTCCTCAGTAAATAATCAGAACGGAAACACTATGTTATATGGCTCCGTGAAGAAAGAGGAAATTGACTATTCTAAGCCCCAGCAGTCTAGTGTAAATATTCCGAAGGAGCCTACAGACTCTGGCAACTATCTATTGCACACCCGCAGCCTATCTGCTTCGCAATATGAGCTTGCAGCTGGAACCGTTATACCTTCAGTGATGCTCGGTGGAATCAACAGTGATTTACCAGGTCAAATTATGGGGCAGGTCTCTCAAAACGTTTATGACTCAGCCACTGGTAAGTACTTGCTAATCCCGCAGGGAGCTAAGCTGGTTGGCAATTATGATCATCAGATAGTACAGGGGCAAAACCGTGTCTTAGTGATCTGGCATAGGCTTATTTATCCTGACGCGTCTGCCGTTAACTTGGAGGCTATGAGTGGAGCTAATGAAAGTGGCTATAGTGGCTTTAAAGATAAGGTCAATGCCCATTTCTGGCCCACCTTCAGAAATGCACTAATGTTGTCTTTAATTACCGCCGCCACTCAATTATCGCAACCACAAGCAAAAAACGGCAGTTCTTATTCTAGCCAACAAGTTTTAGCTGCCGGCATGGGTCAGCAAATGAATAATCTTGGCCTGTCCACCCTGAACCGAAATCTGAACCGTCCCCCAACTATTGAGGTACGTCCCGGTTATATCTTTAACGTGTTAATTAACAAAGACATGATTCTGCCACCCTGGCAGCCAGATACCGTAGCTTATGGAGATAGTCAACAATGATGTTTCCCAGCTCATCAAATGTTCCGCACTCTAAAGCACCTGCATGGGGATTTTTAATTCTGTGCTTGGTGATAGTACTCATTAATAGTGGTATCACTCAGTTTTTTGTAACCAAACTACAATATCAAAGTGCTCTGGGCCAACCGATATTTGCACACATTTATGCACCATTCGCATGGATTAGTTGGTCATTTTCGTATTACAACAACAACAAAATGACCTGGAATGTAACCTATGTTGCTTCTCTAATGCTGGATGCCATCGCGATTCTGGCTTACGCATTGACGATTGGATTTGGAACTAGACGCACCAAGAAACACGGCTGGATTCACGGAACTGCGCACTGGGCAACAGAGGCGGAAATTCGCAAAACGGGATTGCTCCCCTCTCAAGGGGAACAAGGACGCGGTGTATATGTGGGTGCCTGGGAGGATCGAAAAGGTGTGACTCGTTATCTTAGGCACGATGGTCCAGAACATATTGCAGCAATTGCCCCAACACGTTCTGGAAAGGGAGTAGGTTTAGTCATACCAACTTTACTTTCCTGGCCCCACTCGGTTGTTGTACACGACATGAAAGGCGAGTTATGGTCTTTGACAGCCGGTTGGCGACAGAAAAAGGCTAAGAACAAAGTTTTGAAATTTGATCCTGCTGCTGAATCTGGCAGCTGCCGTTTCAATCCCTTGGAAGAAATTCGCCTAGGCAGTAGTTCTGAAGTAGCCGACGTTCAAAATCTAGTGACCATAATGGTCGATCCTGACGGACGAGGATTAAATGACCACTGGACCAAGACTGCTCACGCATTTTTAACAGGAGTCACGCTACATCTTCTTTACAAGGCGAGTAATAACAGCGCAGCTGCACTCAAGAAAACACAGAACGCAGAAACGTTGTCTACGGAGGTATCTACTCGCAGCACCGCCTGCTTATACGACGTGGCTTATGCTCTGTCAGACCCCAAAGGACCAATTAGCGACTTATACGAAGAGATGCTCACAACGAAGCATATTGCCGACCCAAAGGATAGGAGCAAGAAAATTCCTCACCCTGTCGTTGCAGCTGCAGCACGCGACATGATGAATCGGCCAGAGCAGGAACGTGGTTCTGTTCTTTCTTCGGCTATGTCCTATTTGATGTTGTATCGCGATCCGCTAGTGGCAACGAATACCGAAAGAGGCGATTTCAGCATACAAGATCTTATGAACAATAAAAATCCGGTCTCATTGTATTTAGTAGTGCGACCGGCAGATAAGGATCGTCTTAAGCCGCTGATGCGCTTACTTCTCAATCAAATTGTTCGCGTTTTAACACGTGAAGAAATGAAATTCAAAGAAGGGCAATCGGAGAAGGGATATAAGCATCGCTTGTTACTGATGCTTGATGAGTTTCCCTCATTTGGCCGATTGGAAGTTTTTCAAGAAGCGCTAGCTTTCATCGCCGGCTATGGAATCAAAGCATATCTCATCATGCAAGACATCTCGCAGCTTCGCGCCACCTATGGTCATGACGAAAGTATTTTGTCAAACTGCCACATTCGTGTGGCATATGCCCCGAACAAACCTGAAACGGCAAAGTGGCTCTCGGAGATGGTTGGCACAACAACTGTTTCTGTAATGGATACCTCAACCTCCGGACACCGTTTCGGAGCAGTCTTACAAAACGTGAACCAATCCATGCACTCAGTTGGACGTGCTCTGCTTACGCCTGATGAGTGTATGACCCTTCCGGGTTTCATTAGAAAAGAAGGCAGCAATGACATACACAAAGCTGGCGACATGCTCATCTTCACCGCAGGCTTCTCCCCAATTTACGGAAAGCAAATCCTTTATTTTCACGACCCCGAATTTAACGAGCGAGCGAGAATCCCAGCTCCTACGCAAACAGATCGCTTGCACGTTGCGGTTAATCCCCACATTGATATTCAAAGGAAGGTGAGTTAGTCAAATGGCAACAACTCGATTACACCCATGTTCTCATGGTGCAAAACTCTGCATTGGCACAGGCGTCGTTCTTATACTGAGCTGTTTGATAGCTTCAGAATTAGGATATCGAGTCAATTCATCACCATCTTTACCAAGAGGAATTTGGAGAGTTGTTGCTCAAAACGGGCGGGTGCAACGGGGACAGATCATAAGCATTTTTCCAACAGACAATGCCATGTTTAAGATGGCCCGTTCAAGATCTTATCTTAGTTGGGGTCTGTGTTCGGGCGGCTATTCTTCTTTGCTGAAACCCGTTGCAGCAGTTGAAGGAGATCGCGTTGCAATATCGGATCAAGGAATCGCTGTAGATGGTGTTTTCATTCCAAAGAGCAGGGCATTAACGAGAGACACTATGGGCCGAACATTGAAACCAATGGAAAACGGCTTCTATACCGTCAAACCTGGCACTATTTGGCTTATCTCTAGCCATGATCATAGCTTCGACAGCCGATATTTTGGCGCACTTCCTAGCGCCAATATTTTGGGTCTAGCAAAACCTGTCTTATTGGAGGACCACACGAAATGATACCACCGCTTGATATGATACAGCAGTATGCTCCTAACGTTGCTCCTCAGACCATTGTTGCCATTATTCAAGTGGAGAGCGGCGGCAATCAATATGGGGTTGGAATTAATGGCCCAGTCAGGAGACATATTCGCCCTAAATCGGCTAAAGAGGCTGCAGCTGAGGCTCGTCGTTGGATTTCGAGGGGATATAGTGTCGATGTAGGGTTGATGCAGATCAACAGCCGGAATTTGCAGCGACTCGGGATCACCATAGAACGAGCCTTCGATCCTGCTATCAACATTCAAGTCGGCGCAAAGATACTAGTCGGTAATTATCGCCAAGCTATGAAATTATACGGTCCGGGAGAGGAGGCCTTAAAGGCGGCCTTATCTGCCTACAACACAGGGAATTTTGTCCGAGGATTCAAGAACGGATACGTGGCAAAGTACTATTCAGGAAGTGGTATCAAATCTAGCACCAAATTCCTAATGATCAAGGAGCCGGTCTCAAGCAACAATTTCATGCCGGCGGCAAGAAACACAGTTTCTTCTAAGGCACTAGTGATCAACCCTTATAAAGCCGAACTGACGACTTATATACAAGCTGAATTACCACTCTGCGCACAAGACAGATCTCAGTTTCAAGCGCCGGATGCTAGTCCGGCTATCACAGATTCTCAGTTTTGAACAGTTTCTAACTAGCGAGGAATAAAAAAGGAGCGAACCATGAACCATACATTTGATCCGATTATCAGTTTGGATTACGGAAATTTAGAGACACCTGGCGTTCAGGTGGAGCTTGACCCGGATGAAGCAGAATCACTGGGTGCATTTGAAGAGATTGCGCTTTCTGAAGCTGATGCTTGGGAAGCAAACACTGACATAGAAGGAGAATAGACATGAGTTCGAATACATACGTTGAAACTGTTGCCGCCTCAATTATCAGTCAATTAGAAAAGGGAACCGCTCCCTGGATCAAACCATGGCAGCCCGGCGAGCGCTTCATGCCATTTAATCCAAGCAGCGGAAATGCGTACCATGGCATGAATGCCATTTGGCTTCTGTCGGTTATGGAAGACCGAGGTTATTCTGATAATCGCTGGCTAACATTTAAACAAGCCGGCAGCCTTGGTGCGCAGGTTAACCGCGGTGAAAAAGGAACCGCCATTCAATATTGGAAGTGGACTGAGGATTTACCAGCCGTGGATGAAAGCGGCAACCCCTTGACGGATGAATCCGGCAAAGTGTTAAAGCAATCGGTCCGTTTGCAGAAGCCAAAAGTTTGGTCTGCAACGGTGTTCAATGCTAATCAAATCACCGGTCTGCTGGAAATAGAGCGGACGTCACTTCCAGAATTCGATCGACATCAAGAAGCAGAAGCAATTCTAATTGACTCCAGGGCTAATATTCTATATCGGCAAAGCGATCGTGCTTTCTATAGCCCGTCTACTGATACCATCACTTTGCCCGAACGCTCACAATTTCATTCTATGGATGGTTTCTACGCCACTGCTTTGCATGAACTGGGACACTGGACAGGACACAGCAGCCGTCTGAATCGAGATCTGGCGCACCCGTTTGGTTCTCAGGGATACGCAAAAGAAGAATTGCGCGCAGAAATCGCCTCTTTAATGCTAGGCGAAAAACTTGGTATTGACCATGAGCCAGGGCAGCACGTTGCGTACATTGCCTCATGGATAAAGATGCTGCAAGATGATCCGCGAGAGCTCTTCCGGGCTTCAGCAGACGCCGAAAGAATTACAAAATATCTTCAGGGCAGAGAGATGCTGCAAGAAAAAGTCGAAGAGCAAAAGATCACCGAACAAGTCCTGAATCCTGTGATGGTGTCTGCAATAGATATGCCCCTAAGAACTAACTCCGATCGCATTTACCTGGATGTACCATTTGCAGAAAAAGATCCAGCCAAGGCACTTGGAGCTAAGTGGGACCGGACCGAGAAATCCTGGTACGTGCCAGCTGATATTTCTCTAGAGCCGTTTAAGCAATGGATGGAACCAAAGCAAACGCTGCATATTGAGCCTGCGCAAAATCCTGAATTAGAGTTTGCAAAAGCCATTAAATTAGCTGGGCTTGTTTTAGATGGAATGCCAATAATGGACGGCAAATCGCATAGAGTTTCAGTCGAAGGCGACGAAAACTCGCAAAAGTCTGGCTCCTATGTAGGTTTCCTTGATCGTCACCCAGCTGGTTACATCAACAATTACAAAACTGGCTATGAAGGAAAGTGGAAATCGAAACAACGACAGAATTCGATTGGCACCAAAGATGTGGCAATATTGGAAGCAGAAGCCCTGGAACGGAAAGCGGCAAAAGTAAAAGAACAAGTTCAGAAGAAGAAAGAAGAGAAACAACTGGTTAACCATTTTTCAGCTGAAAAAGATCTCGTTCAATCCACTGGTGGCATACAGATTTGAATCTAAACCAAACAGCGCTAACAAACAATGACAGATAGTAATTTCATCTCTTGCATGCAGAAAGGGGCACCGCTAGTGGTGGATAGAGGCTCGGATTGCAGATCGGCTTCTATGCTGCTTTCTGCTACTGTTGCATGCTGCCGCTACGCACTAGCTCTTTACCAGACTGCTCATAGTCTTTCTTCAGCTGGTCAAAATCTGCTACATTAATCGCTCCGCAGGAAGCACAACAGTGACAAGCGCTGAGCATTAAAAGCCACACTTGCCGCTACACGACATGAAGCAAACAGATGAGTAATAACTTTATTTAGCTATTGACCCTCCAATGCGTTGGAGGGTTTAGATTGTATATATCGGACATACAGAAATTGCCACAAGGACGTTTTAATGCCCAAGAATTTCAATAAGCCTATGCTCATAGGGGTGGTTTCACAACAATTCGGAATAAGTCCCAAAACGATTCGCTGGTACGAATCAAAAGGTCTATTACATCCAACCGAAAGGTCTGAATCAGGTTATAGATACTATTCACCTCAAAATGTGGAACGCATCGCCTTTATACGCCGAGCTTTGCAGCTGGGATTTTCGGTGAAAGAGATTCAACAAATTCTCCAAATTCGTCAATCCGGTTCTGTACCTTGTGAGTCGGTTTTAAAGCTCTTGGATGAGCATATCGGCGAATTGGAGGAACGTATTGAGACCCTAGAGGTTTTAAAAATGGATTTAAAAAAGCTGAGAACAACCTGGCGCAAAAAGCGAGGCGAAGGCGGTCTGGAGGAGGGCATTGTTTGTCCATTGATTGAAAGTGATATTAATTAGGAGAATAAATTTATGCAATGGTGTTGTATTCAAAATTTCATCCAAGGGCTATTGCCCGCTATCCCATTGTTTGTGGCTGGTGTATTTGCTTTCGGGCGCTTCGGCAAAGGCGTATTCAAATCTCGTCAGCTAACTGTCAATAATACATCTGCTGGGAAGCCATGTTGTAAGGAAGATAAGGCTTAATTATTTAAAGGATCTCTCAAGCTTCTATATTATTGATATAATCGGTTCCATATTCTCTAAAAGATGTGTCATGTTCATCATCCGCTTGACTACAATCATAATTACTTTAATAGTGCTGACGGTAAATCCGGCGCAGCTTGTGAAGTCCGAGTGTCTAAATAAGTGCCTTAACTCGAAGCAAGCAGCTCATAGTTGTTGCAAGGGCGAGCGTAGTTGTTGTCAAAATTCCAACACAGTTGAACCCGTAACCCGTATAGGGCAATGCGGCTGTGCATCACAGCCGCATTCAGCTGTGATTACTAGCTTGAGCCTGAAATTGGCTGAAGAGCAAGTAGTAAAGATTGTTTTATCCTCAATGAATCCGCTCATAAATGTTATTGCTAGTTCCTTGTCTTGCACTGAGGTATTAGAAATGGCACAGTGGCGTCCTCCCAAGGCAGATTTATATCTTTTAAATCGCGTTCTTAGAATTTAAATCCTCTTTTTGACTTAAGTCTTGCAAAAGCCTTAAGGGCTTTTGCGGTGTTTTTTAGTCGAAAAGAGGCGCTTGTTTTGCAAGTGATTCGTTAAATGAATTTAGATCAAAATAGACCAAACGATATCAGTCGCTCATCTGCTTCGAGTCGTTCTCGGGACTGGATTAAGCAAAATTTTTGGTCGCTAATGGCCCTTGCAGCCGTTATCGGCATCTGTGCATTTATAGTCCAACATTTTAAAAAACCTGGACAAATGAGTGTTATTGAATCCCAAGCGATGGATATGTCTGCTATGCAACCACCGCGTGGAGCTGTTCCTGTTGCAATTGCAACAGTTGAAAGAGAGACAATAGAAGGTTCTGTAACTTATACCGGCACAGTGCAAGCTTATGAAGATGAGGATGTTTTTCCTCGCTTAACCGGTCGTATTGTTTCCATGCCTGTTTATCCGGGAGATACGGTCAAAAAAGGACAGCTATTAGTCCAATTAGATCCTACGGACCGATCAGAATATGCAAGCAAATTATCTGAAAGTCGCTACGCTAGCGAAGCAGCCATGAACAATGCAAGCATTGCGCGCCAGGAGTTGTCTGAAAAATCATATGAACTAGAGGCAGCTAAATTTGCTGAATCTGCAGCAGCGGACGAGCTACAACAGGCGAAATCCGATTTGGAATATTGGTCGCCCGAAATTAAGCGTGAAGTGAATTTGCTTAAGGGGCAGGTAATTTCTCAGCAAGAGTATGATGATGAGTTAAATAAATACAATCAGGCGTCGGCCAAAGTCAGGCAGCTGGTAGCTAAACAGAATCAAGCCAAAAGTACAAGATTAGCTGCGAATGCAGCTTACGAAGCTGCCGCACACCATGTCGGACATATTGCCTTTGCGGCGCGAGAAGCGGAAGCCGCCACACTTACAGCGGACATAACTCATAGCTATACACGCATTCAAGCCCAGTCAGACGGGGTTGTAGTTAAGCGGTTGGTAAGTCCTGGGGTAGTAGTTAATCCTGGGATGCTAATTCTCAAAATTAGTCATTTAAAAAAGGTTCGTGTTCAAGCTGAAGTAGCATCAGTGGATGCGGACAAAATTACTGTTGGTAATACTGTCTACATAAAAAGCTCTGAATTGGCTGATGATCAAATTGAAGCGAATATAACGTCAATTTTTCCGGCGGCCGATGTCAGCACAAGGACCGTGATTGTTGAGGCGTTGGTGGATAATACGGGTCCCAGATTGTCGGACAAAGGCTCTAGTTCCAGAACTCTGCCAAATCTTTCATCTTTTCGCTTGCTTCCTGGTGACTATGTTGTTATGCGAATAAGCACAGGAAAGGAAAATGCTTTGGTTATTCCTTCAAGCGCGGTTGTTTGGCGCGAAGGGAAATCTCAGGTTTGGCGAGCGGTCGGTAGTGGTGGTACTGATGACACCAAATACACTTGCGTTATGCATCCACAAATTAAAGCGGATAAGCCAGGAAAGTGTCCTATATGTGGAATGACGCTTGTGCCTATGACTTCATCAGGCAATTTATCAGCGCATCTTACTGCAATAACTACAGGAGTGTCCGATGACCAAAATACTGAGGTAACTTCTGGGCTGAGCGAAGGCGATCAAATTATTTATCAAGGTTATTCTTCACTCGAAAATGGGCTGCCGGTAATTGCCACAGAATGGGGAGAATCAGGACCAGTCACGTTGCCAACTGTTTCGAAAGTGCAAACTAATCGTCTTGATTCGGATAATAAATGGACAAATGATATAAAGCTAGAAGGCATGCATCTGCATTTGATTATGCTTCCGCAACCACCTAAAGGGAGTAACAATAAATTGCGATGCACTATTTTAAGCCTGGATTCTAAAGCGGTCATAGGAGCTTCGATTAGTGCCAAAACGACAATGCCCGCTATGTCGATGCCTGGACCAGATCTGTCAGCCATAGAAAAAGGAAAAGGTAATTACGAGTTGACGACTAACTTTATGAGCGGGTTGTGGCAAATTATTCTGCGCGTCAATAATCAAACTACTACTATAAATGTTGATATCCCTTGATATGACAAATTTCACCGATACGCCAGAAATAAATGAGTCTGTGAAGCCGGACAGAAACCACTTCAACGTAACTGCTTGGTCGATAGATCATCCCTATGCCATTGCAGCATTCTATTTGGCAGTGGTGCTACTGGCGGTGGCGGCAATAGGCTTTTATATGCCTAAAAGACTTATGCCATACGTCGAGAGTCCAATGATTGGTGTGATCACAATGCAGCCAGGGCTTTCGTCTGAAGACATGGAGCTTTATATAAGTAAGCCGATTGAAG
This sequence comes from Candidatus Melainabacteria bacterium, assembly GCA_027451745.1. Classification (GTDB taxonomy): domain Bacteria; phylum Cyanobacteriota; class Vampirovibrionia; order Obscuribacterales; family Obscuribacteraceae; genus JABDBL01. The sequence continues at coordinate 59,351 of DAIDIP010000001.1, read as the reverse complement.
AACGGATGGTTGATATTAAAGGAGTGCGTTATATTCGCTCTTCATCTCAAGATGGTTTTTCTATGGTTTCGCTGGAATTTCCGTACGGTACAGATATGAAACGCGCTCTTGTTGATGTGCAAGCGCTAATGAATGTTGTTCAAGCGGACTTGCCTGTGACTGGTGCTAATTTAAAACCATCATGGGTATTACCTATAGATCCTCTCAATTTGCCAGTTTTAACATACAACTTTACGGCTTCTGGTTGGGATGAGGTGAGGCTTAGAGAATTTGCTGATAATGAAATCACCAACCGATTGAAACGAGTGCCGCATGTCTGGTCGATTTATACATTTGGCGGTTTTAAGCGGCAGTTACAAATATTGGTGGATAGAAATAAACTTACTGCTTACAATCTTTCGATTTTAGATGTCCGCGATGCTTTGGATAAGCAGAATGTTGCTAGACCAGCTGGTAGGCTGACCACAAAAGAAAACGAAGCGATAGTAAGGATAGATACTTTAGCGAAAAATTCAACTGAAGTGGAAAACTATCCAATAAAAGCTATCGGCGATCGTATTATTTATGTGAAAGACATAGCCAGAGTAGAGGATACGTTTTGGGAGCGGCGCGCAGCTTATCATCACGTGCATGACGGCAAAATAGATCAAGGCATTGAAGTTAGCATCATACAAGAACCCTCAGCCAGTTCTCCTGAAGTGATACGCGGCATTGAAAAAGAAATTGTACAACTACAAAAAGAATACCCAGGCCTCAAGTTTGAGGCCAGTTACGATAATTCAAAATTTGTTCAAATCCTAATGAATAACATGGTCGAAGAACTTGCAATTGCGGTGTTGCTGACTGGAATTGCTGTGTTCCTATTTATCGGGGACTGGCGGGGCACGCTGATTTCAATGATAACTATACCTATTTCGTTGTCAATGGCGGTTCTTTGTCTGATACCACTTGGAATGACGCTTAATAGCTCAACCCTTATAGGGTTGCTCTTGTCTATTGGTCGATTGGTAGATGACTCAATTATTGATATCCATTCAATTGAAAGACATTTGCGTATGGGTAAAGATCCTCGTATAGCTACGATTGATGGTATTACGGAAGTAAGGCTGGCCGTAGCGGCTTCTACTATGGTACTTATTTTTGCTCTGCTACCCCTTCTTTTCTGTGGCGGTATTGTTGAGCAAATGTTTGTTGGACTAGTCTGGCCAATTATTTTTGGACTACTGGCCTCTTTCTTTGTGTCGCTCACTTTAACGGCTGTTTTGGCAGAAAAAATACTACGGGTACACGACCAGTCAGAGACTGCAAAAACTCGTTTTGGTAGGATGGTAAAAGAGAGAGTGAGTGAACCTTTCGATAGATTTTTGACTAAGCTAGAGAATAGTTATGCCTCTTGCATTGCTTGGATGCTTGAACATCGTTTTCTCAACCTAACGCGAATACTAATAACCATAGTTATTGGCTTTACCTTTTACAATTTCATTGGCAGCGAAATGATGCCACTTGCCGATGTAGGTCAAGCATATGGAGTGCTGGAAACAGACGCAAGTTCTTCCTTTGAGCAAACTGAAAAGATTACGAAGCGAGTTGAAAATCTCATGCTCAAATATCCAGAAATTCAACATGTGTCTTCAGAGATAGGCGTGGATCCGGGCGGTACATACTTTAATGGCTATAGCATGCAGCAAGTGAATACAGCCACTTTTATGATCACATTCAGTGACAAGGATGCTCGCAAGAAAAATATTTGGCAAATTATAGATCGTATTCAAGAACAAGCAATTGCCGAAATACCAAGTATCAGGCGCTTTCAAATTAAAGAAATGGGTTCAGATGTTATGGCGAGCTCCCAAGCACCTATTTCAATTTTGGTGACCGGACCGGATGCGGGAATTCTGAGCGCAATGGCTCAACAAGTAGCAGAGATAGCCAAAAACACTTTGGGCATGCATCAAGTGGCAACAGACTGGGCAATGTCTAAGCCTGACTGGGAAATAAAAGTTGATTCGCGCCGCGCTCTTGAAGTTGGGTTAACACCACAACAAATATCTGAACAGGCATATTACGCAATGAATGGTGCCTTAACCAATGAGTTTTATAGACTTCCTAATATTCGGCAGCGGACCATACAACTAAGGTATGACCAGCCTCAGCGAAAAAATCCACAAGATTTATTGCTTATGACTATCACCACTCCAGATGGCAAGCAAGTGCCATTAAAAACATTAGCGAGTCTTAAATATCGTGACGCTCCCACGTTGATTAATCATGACCAGATGAGGCGGGCAATTACTGTCATGGGCTATTACCGTATTGGTGAGCCGCCTTCGATGGATGTCGGTATGGACGTCATGATGAAAGCAATGGCAAAAGTCAATTGGCCTCCTGGCTATACGATTGAGATGCGCGGCGATATGACTCAAATGATGGATTCTTTTGGGCGTTTGCTTGTAGGCTTACAACTTGCGCTTCTTTTCATTTTTCTTCTGTTGATAGGGCAATTTAGAGGATTTTTACAACCATTACAAATGGTCTTTTCTTTACCATTGGAATTAGCTGGTGTGTTTTCAGCTTTATGGCTGGCTCATCAGGCGTTCTCTACTGTCTCTATTATGGCCGTGATAATTCTAACAGGAATGGACATCACAACTGCCATTTTATTAATTGATCAAATTTTGCGTTTTAGAGAGCACGGTATGTCGCGCAATGAGGCGATTATAAAAGCATGTCCAATTAGGCTAAGACCAATTCTTATGACTTCAATTATAACCATTATCGTTATGTTACCGGTCGCACTTTTTCCAAAGACTGGCATGGATGCTTATTCACCGCTCGGTACCGTCATAATAGGCGGACTTCTGGTAGGTACTGTTCTTAGTCTTTTTGATATTCCTATTATGCACGCCTATATAGATGATTTTAGTATTTGGCTCCGTGATAAATGGCGCAAGCGATTTGCTGAGCGAGGTGATAGTTTATGAAGCCAAAGCTTATTCTAAAGTTCTTGTCTTGTAGTTTGCTTCTTAATTTATTCCTAGCAGCTCACGGACAATCACAATTAACCGCTACCTCACCTGAAGATATCCTTTTGCAAAACCCAATCAAATTGAGTATCACTCAGAGTGCCCCATCTTCGGAGTTACCGCAGTACTCTGGACCTTTTACCATGGACCGAGCCGTGAAAGTGGGGCTTGAGCACAACCTGGAATATGAACAGGCGGAAATTAATACAAAAATATCGCGTTTCAAAAGCCGAGCTGCTTTAGGAAAATTCGGCCCAAACATATCAACCAGTACCTTTTACTCAACATCGTCTCTTAATCAAATGTTGTTCTATCCAAACGATGGAGCAGTTTCTGTTGCCGCCCCAATGCAACCGATTGTGAAAAATACTTCCTTCAGTGTTATCTTCGCAGGCGTGCAGCCTTTGTTTACCGGTGGCGCTTTGCGGGGAAACTATAAAGCTGTAAAGGCACAGGAAAAGCAATCGATAGCGCAGTTTCAACAAGCAAAAATTGATACTGCTAAAAATATCAAGCAATTGTATTTGCAAGTTCTTTTAAATGCGGCGCGATTAAGAGTCGATAGCGACTATGTTAAATTTAGGAATGGGTCGACCGCTAATATGAAGCAACGCATAAAAGAAGGGAAGGCTCCAAGAGCCGACTATTTGCGAGAAGAAGCTGAATTAGCACTATCCAAGGTGCAACTGAATAAAGATTATCGCGACTTCAACGTATCTTTAATTAATTTGAAAGCGAGTATGGGTATCAATCTTGCTTCATTGATAGATTTGGCAGACTCACTTGAATTTGTAGAAACAGCCGAAGATCTAGACGCCTTTCTAATAAAGGCCGGTACTAATCGTCCAGAAATAGCGCAAGCTACTAGTCGTTTAGAGGAAATGCGAGCAAGAAAAATCATTGCTCGCAGTAGCTATGCGCCACATGTTGATCTTTACGGATTGGGCAGCAATATAACCGGCAGCTCACCTGATGGTAGCGCTCGAGGTCGGTGGGGAGGTTTTGTTAGTGTGGTTGGACACCAAACAATATATGATTCTGGGCAACGTGCAGCTGAACTTCGGGCAGCCACGCAAGCGATTAGACAAGCGGAACTGGCTCATAGTCAAGCAGAGCTTAAAGTGGCTCAAGATGTTTCGACGGCTTGGGTAGATCTTGACTTGACGCGACAAAATATTGAGCTATCTAAAGCACAAGTTACTTCTGCTGAAGAGGATTATAGATTAATTCATCAACGTTATGAAATTGGCAAATCCATTGCGCTTGAAGAATTCGAAGCGGCACTCAAACTTTTCCGAGCAAAGCTTGCGCTTTTAGAAGCTGTGTACAACTACCGAATTGCACAAACACAGATTGTTTGGGCAAGCGGTTCTATTTAAAAAGGAAAAAACCATAATGATAAAAAAGATAATAAGCTTAGTCCTGTTGGCAGTAATAATGACTTGTATGGCAGCAAGCAACCTATCTTTCGCCCAGGAAGAAAAAGCAAGCAGCAAAATGGTTCCGATTCTCGTTGATATCCATGGTGTAGTCAGTGACAGCCTGTGCAAGCTGGATCATGGTGCAATGATTAAAAGTGGCCAGTATGGAAAAAATGAAGCGGACTGTGTTCACAAATGCGAGCAACAAGGCATGAAGCTTGTCCTAGTCGAAAGGAAGACTAACGAGGTATACGGTTTTGTCAATGAAAACGAAGCGAAACCGTTCGCCGGGCGGTCTGTTGTTGTAGTAGGGCAAATTGATAAAGCAAGCAAAGTCATTCGCATTCACAGTATAAAAGCTGAACGTAGCAAGGCAAATTGATGTTTCAAGAAATGCTCAGATATCACGAGCGGTTACAGTGGGAAAACGGTTACTGATTTTTAATCGAGAAGGAGCTGCTTATGCGACATTGTTTTCGCGGAAGAGAACTGAAACAATCATGGTTCCTATGGGCTGTGTTGTCTCTACTCAGTCTGCCTTTGGCAGCTAGGGCAGGAGGTGGGATGCATGACGGTGCTTACGTTGTACCCGATCCTACCGTCACGACCGCTCAAACACCAGGCATAGCACACAACTGCAACAAAAATCTCCATACTGCGGCTTGCGTAAAACGTTGTGCAAAAAATCTGAATACGGTGGACACCCCTGGTGTAATTCATAAATGTGGAAAAGATGTGCATAATGTTCATTGCGTAAAAAAATGCGTTATAAATACAACGGAAGTTAAGCCCACAGGACCACCGCCAATATGGCATGTAAGAGGAGGTCAGGGGTTCCCAGTTCGCGATAAACAAGCGGAAAACACAATGTTGGACGAAATTTATAGCAAAAAGCGGGTAAAGGCAACTATTATTAATAAGACTAATCCAGCTAGGTAGAATGCATAGATACCAAGGGATAATGCCTACTATATTATGGTGTCCGATTCAGCAGATAATTACTCGTGCCCCTGTTAGAAATATAAATGGAGCGTAAAAAATGTTTTCCGAGAATTGTTTCTATCGATTGCGCAGTTCCATTTCAGTTATTAGTCTATTCGGACTAAGCGTCTTGTTTCTGATACCCAGTTTGGCTGGACCTATGCCTGTAGGAACAGATACTATGCCTTTGCAAGGAGGTCCTAGTAGTCCGACCCCCGAATGGGCTAAAAGAAATCCTCGGCAAACTACGGCGCAAACTGGTGACATTCATCATAGCTGCGGGAAAGAACTTCACACGACTCATTGTATTAAGAAATGCGTTAAACGCTCTCAACCCATAGCACTTAAAGGTCACATTCAGAGAAAAGTCCAAGCTGAGTTAGTTAGACCAATTCCTAAAGAGGCTGGTAATCCCTACTCGATATCCCGACCATACGACCCTAATAATTCGCCACCAATTGATAATAAAATTCACCCAGTATCAAGCAATGCTCGTTGAAAACTTCTGCGCCAGTGTCTATTGATGATCAAAAAACTAATCAACAGGTCGAAGAGCTAGCTGTCTCGATTCGTAAGATTGATATTTATACAGTTGAGTAAGCCAAAAGCTTTAATAGATTTATCACGCGCGGGAATTGCATAAGAGAATTGACCCCTATCCAAAAAACCGTTGTAAAAAAATAAGATGTTGATTTGAGTGATTTTAATGCGGGAACAGCGATTTCGCGCATTTTACCTATTGAATAATTTTTTCCACCAAGATTGTTTTAGCGAGTCTGCTTTTTCAGCTTCCAGCGCAGCAAAGCATTATTTCGATCCCAATTCTAACTCCATAGTAACTGTCAGGCTATTTGCTTTTCTTAATAAGGATTCAGTATAGACGGTCGGCAAATACTTGGCATGCTTTAGAAAAGGAATGCATTGATTATCGATTATGGTAATTTTGCTTCGCATCGTGTACCGGTTGCTTGCCCGTTGCCACAATACCTTCCTTGAGTCTTTTTGGATTCAAGTCATTTGCTCTAGTATGTCGTTCTTTTTTGTCTTCCAGCGCCGGATCAGCAAAACGGATGGACAATCCTTCGATAGCAGAGAGTTTTGCAATTAGGAGCTTGAATTCAAGCGAACCTTCTACAACAATTGGCCGTCCATGAAACCGCTCTTCTGCCAATGATAGGGCCAATAAAGTCGATAGTTCTGTTACTTCTGGCACGGTAATTGCAGTCGCCTCATCGGCAACTACACCGCCGTCCTGTGTTCGGTAGATAACTTTGCCATTTTTGAAAACGGTCGGCTTAAATTGAGTTTTTATAACATCCTTTGCATCCTCAAAACTTTCAATGGTCAGCAATGTTTGAGCGATCTGCCGTCTGTAGTTTTTCCGCCGCCTTAGAATGTGCAATGCCTCCGCATGACCTTCTTCAGCGCGACTGGTTAAATAATGGTCCCACGTCTGCGAATGTAGTTGTTCTCGAATTACCTTATTTTGTTCCTGTTCACGCTGTTTCAATTCGGCAAAGTCTGTTTTCATCTCCTGGGAAAGCTCGTGATAGATGGTTCTCTTTGATTTTTTGTCCAAGTTTGTGTTTATTTTCATCGAATTACGCCGTTGTCGATACCAGTCTCTCAGCTCGATTCGGTACTCGTTATGCTTAGAGCGCAAGTCAGCTAGGGCTTTTGTTTTTGCCTGACGATTGGCTTCCTGAACCTTTTGAAACTCCGCATACAGAGAATTCATACCCAGCGACTTATGCAAGCCCGGTTGATATTGCTTGAGCGGTTTGCCCTGGTTTTGAGACGGCTTATATATCCCAAAACGGTCAGTCAATGATTTGAAAGACAGTTTCCGATTCAATGAACTTGCCTTAATCCCAACAGTACCATCTGCGGTGGCTATTACTAATCCAGCCCCTTTGGGCTTGATCACAGCACCATATGGAGCGAGCAAATCGTGCACGTCTTGCCATCCCGTGGCTTCTTTCAGCACTTGCTTGAGTTGGTCGCCCAGCTTTTCATTTAACCAACTCATAAAAGACTCTTCTTGCTGGTGCGCTTCTAGTTCACCAACTTTGGGAAAACGTGTTCCCTGCCCAATGCGATTAGCTTGGTACAATCCGTGCTTAATTTCCAGAGCTTTCGCTAAGCTATCTAGCTTGTAGTAAGGGTAATACGGCTCTACACAACTAAATGTGTTCGGATGGATTTTGTTAATGGCAATGTGCAAGTGAAAATGATCTGTGTCTTCGTGTACAGCGCTGATTCGCTGATGCTCAGCAAATCCCAAACCGGCGCAAATCGTATCTTCGATATCTTCCGCTTGCTCTCGATTCAATTGTTCCCAATGCGGTAGGGAAACAACCAGATGATACGTCTTGTCAGATTTAGCTCGCCGATTTTCAGCTTGAGTGGCCAATACCTCGGCAATTGCAACTGCTGGCGTATTTGATTGACAGTTTGAGATTCGATACCAGCCAACTTTCTCACCATTTCCTTTCTCATCCATAACGTATCGAGCAGTCCGCGCAAACAATATAGACTCGTTTTCTTTAGCGTTTAATATATAACGCCCGAGTCGGTCAAAACGCGACTTTTCGCTCGTCTTGCGCTCTATGACTTTAATAATCATAAGCTGCGGGCCTGTTCCAGTACCAGTTTTGCAATGAATGTTTGTAGGCTTTCAATTTCTTGTAACAGAGGTCCTACATTTTTTAGCGGTGAGCTGCCGCCTTTGCCTTCGGAAAGGCATTGTGCCAATAAAGCACCCAGGCGATCTTGATCAGCGTGCAATTTGGCAAGCCCTCTGATCGCCTCTTTATCAAAGGCACTTTTGGGCTCATAGCCCTTCCCAAGATTCCGCAGAAATTCAGAGTTAGATAGCTTAGTGTCCTTTGCATTCGCTTTAATTTTTGCGAGTTCATCATCATCGCACCAAACTTCAATACGATTTTTTCGTGGGCGGGTTCCTCGAATCATCATTCTAATAATTTCCTCCCTGGCGTAAAAAAGTTTCTTTATGCCACCAAAGATACTGCGCGTCGAGAAACGAAGTTGCGAGTAAGCTCTGCCGCAATTGTGACCGGACTGGTAGGCGACTTGTCGCGTACCGGTACAGCACACATCTTGCCTACAAAATCTTACGTATTCTTCCAGCAAATTGCAACAATTCTCGGACATGCTGTGACTTGCTGGAAGCTGCTGTGATGTACTGGGGGATGCTGTGATGTGCTGGAATCTTCCAAGACCATTACTGGAAATTGCTGCGGGACGCTGGGACAAACTGGAAATTGCTGGGTACGGCTGGGAGTTGCCGGGAGTGCGGCAGTGACTGGGGAGAGAGTCAGTGGGAGCGGGATTCTGAATCCATTCCTGTATCCATGGCTGGAAGGTTCTGATATTACCTAGGGCTACAATAGCGGCATAAAGTTACGCACCTTCTCTATTACGGAGGCAATTTTGGAAAGAGAGAGAGTCGCTTCCACTCGGACGGCATGGGGAAAGGCACGCATCGCATTCCGCGCCAATCGTTTGGCTATTAAAGAACTGCTTGATGCAGACTGGCCGTTGACCACCATATATCAGCAGGCACAAGACTCACTAGCCGGAGTCTCTTACAGCCAGTTCACCTTTCTCGTCCGCAAAAACTTCCCGTCTATATCTCAACGGCGAGGAGGCAACGACAAACCAACATCACAATCCATTGCATCAACTGAAATATCATCAGACATTAGGTCACCAATACAACGAGAGTCAGCAAAAAATGAAAAACCAAGTGCTCCTGGAAGTCCAGCCAAATTCAAACCCGGACCAAGACTCCCAGACCCAAAACTACTTTATTGATTCAGCAGACAGAAAGGCTGAATCGACAAGGAATGTTCATTTTATTCTTCAAGGCAAAGGTGGCATCGGTAAGAGCTTCGTGTCTACCATCATTGCTCAATTTGTTAAACAGCAAGACCCTCATGTATTATGCTTGGATACCGATCCTATCAATGCAACATTTTCCAGCTTCCCATCTCTGGGTGTGCGTTCAATCGTCCTGCTGGAAGAAAACAACATGATTAACGAGCGCCGCTTTGACGACATGATGGAGCAGATTCTGGAAGCTGATTCCAACGTCGTTGTTGATAATGGCGCCACTTCTTACGTCCCTATGTCCTCTTACCTAATTGATAACGAGGCCTTTAATACCATCCAGGATGCCGGCAAGCAAGTGATCGTCCATTCAGTCATTGCAGGCGGATTGGCACAGGATAATACTGTAAGTGATTTTGTAACCCTTACGTCACAACTGCCCGTCGGTGTTCAGGTTGTCGTGTGGCTAAATGAACACCTTGGACCTATCGAGTCCGAAGGCAAATTCTTTGAAGAGATGAGAGCCTATTTGGACAACAAGCATCGTGTAACCGGCATCGTCCGGCTTCCCAAACGCACCGACAATACCTATGGCAAGGATATTGCCACCATGCTGAAACGTCGGCTTACTTTTGATGAAGCCTTGAAAAGCGAAACTTTCCAACTGATGTCAAAACAGCGCATCAAAATTGTGCAAAGAAGCATTTATGAGCAGTTAGCTATTGCGATTTAATGGATAAAACAATTGATATTGACAAATTGCTAACCGAGACCAATCGGCAACTGCCATTCGAGCAGCAGGTTCAAAAAGATGATCCCATGTATGTTGGGATTATCCTCAACAAGATTGCACTAGATAGCTATGTTCATCTCATGCGCCAAAGCCTAGATGAAACACTTTATCAAATGACCGCAGCTTCAGAGCAGCAAGTTCAAAATGCCGAAGCTATTGCAAAAAACTTAATTTCAGAAGCAGGAGATAGAATTGAGAAACAATTGGATGTTGCCGCTCATCGTTGGGAAGAACGCCTACAAACAACTGCTGCGGAAACTGAGACAAAAATTCGGCAGACTTCCTGGTGTACATGGGTAAATATAGGTCTTATAGTGATGTATGCGTGCCTTACTATTGGCTCATACCTGGGGAATGTATTATTCACAATCTGCCATCGCATAATGCCATTCCCTTTTTGATGAGATGGTCTGATCGTAAAAAAGCGACGGAATGATTTCAAACCATTTCCAAGGTTGTTGTTTTTATAAGCACTGGAGCGGGATCAGGATTCATAGCTGAAATTGCAGACATCAGGCTCTTCTTTGCTTTGTCTTCAGTTGGTTGCTCTGTAAGCGATATCGACGATTCACCTGACTCTAGCGGTGGTGGTTCGATGAATCCGAGTGATAAATTCGTAAGAAGGCGCTTCTTTGCTTCAGTTATTTGTTTCGTAAGCGATATTGACGAATCACCTGACTCTAGCGGTGGTGGCCCGATAAATTCAAGCGATTCATTCGTGAGAATGTCAATGATCGCTTGCAAAAGTATCTTGCGATGAATTGGCATCGCATTAACCACTACTGTTATATTTTCAGGAGATAGAATCGATTCATTGAGACTCAGGCATACCGGACCCGGACGTTTATTACCCGAATTAGTTCTTAAAATGAGCGATCGCAAATTTGTCCTGCCTGACATATCTAGTCCAAACATGTCGCATAACCATAGCGGTCCTTTATCTATTGCATAATCGATCGAGGCAGCAAGTGATCCGCGTCCACCGAAGAGTGTTGGCTCGGGGATATAAGCATCGTCAAAGCTACGAGCGAGAGCTTGAATGAATAGAACGCACATGGCTTTTACCGCGGGCGTCCATTGGAAACAGCCTGCACCTCTGTAGGCGCCGGGTGTCTTACCACGTACAGTAATGTATTCTATTTCCGGCGATAGGCTAAATGCAGTCTTTTCTAATTGTATTTCACCAGCGTGATGAGCAAAATTAAGGGTGAACTGAGCCATAAATACTCCTATCATTGCAAAAAAGGCAACGAGATCTTCAGATTGAGTTACCGTAATTCAAGCCGCTAGCCGAGACAATTGCCACTTCAAGGTAGACTGTCTTTAGTAAGTGGTTGCTTCAGAATTTGGCTTCGGCGGGAGACAAACATGAAGGTACTATGTTGAGCGTGGCAATCCCGTGACATCGACGTGAAACGAGATTAAATATGATTGGAAAATAAAATCCCTGAAAAAACACTTTACTTTGTGGGTGGATTAAGAATAAAGATTTCAAAGATCGTTCTGGCGATCTTCTGGTTGTGTTATGGCTGCTCAATTATCCCGAATTAGGCAGGCACGCATGTTGCAGTAAGCTGATTCAATTTCTGAATGCGGGGCTGAACCTACCGCTGGTGGAATCTTCTAGTACACGTTTTTGCTTAAATATTAGCAAACATGTCAAAAAAACTCACGGTCAATCGCCTCAATTTGGACTGACTCTTTTGTGCCCCGGACAGACCGGGAACCATCAGCTAGTTTGATGAAAAACGACGAATCGTTTTAATTGTCGCTGATCATTTATGCACCTATTTCAGATTATCGATCTTCTGCTCCATCTACACATCCCCCAGCGCAGTTATCTTGAGCCTTGCTAAGACTGATAATGCCGCGATCAATAGGTTGAGTAAATATTTCTTGGTCTATATCATGATGTTGCCGGAAACTAATTAGCTGCCGGCAACAATAGTTTTCTTTATTCAATATCCGGCACGTAATACTCACCATTCAATTCTATATAAACGCCATCTTCAACCAGGCTATCAAAATATTCGTGTTTGCCAATATCATAGGCAACTTGATCAACGCACTTAAGCACGTGTGACACTGAATATTCAAGGGTGCCAATTTTAACGGACTCATAGCAGTCATCTAGCATGTCGTCGTAAATATCATCTTGATTTATGCTTTCTGACTCTTCATCAATTAAGTTTTCTATCACCCATTCTGAGCCATATTCGACACCTACGCCGTCAAGATGACGCATAAGATCGTCACTACCACATCCGGTGCATAATCCAGAATCATCCCCTACATTACCAACAACCTTATAGCAGCCATAACAAAATGGGCTTGTTCTTTCGATTGCAAGCACTTGAAATTTTTCTTTTAGCTCGTCTGTCATACAAAATGTCATTATCAATTCCTCCTAAGATCAGGAGTACGCGCCGCACCCCCATGCCGCACTGCCACGAATTAGCGCAGACGTGGCACCGGCACCAAGGATAAGCGCAGCGAAAGGGAGGGATACCGGAAGGAGCACAGCGACTGAGGATATGCTCACGGTCCTTTGTGTTGGCGTCGTAGCGGCAGGCTTGTTGCCCGGCAGGAAAAGGAAGGCGCGTTTGCTGTGGAATTGAGAATTAGGTATATAATTATTCGCTTATCCATTGTTTTTAGCCGACCTTAGCAGCAATGAACAATTATTCCAGACTCGAATAGTTTGTTCATTCAATTGGGCTCAAGGTTGAATCGCTAGATTATTCGATAATTGATATTAGTAATCGTGAAACGATCTATCGCAAAGTAGATCTAGGCGAAATGCTTTTGACTTTAGATATTGGGACTAGAGAACAGGCAACTAAGGTTTCCGGGCGAAAGAATATTTTGGGATGACTAGATAATTCGCTTTATAGAAGGCGAAACTGGTTACCCGGCAGATGTTTTAAAAATCAATATCTAGCGACTCTAGCTCAGGATCCGGCTGCAAAGCTTTGCTTTCAAAATTAGTTAGTTTTTTTAAAACAGCCGGGTTGAAATCCTTGTTGGTGTGTCCGACTGCATCCTGGGGACTATAGCCCGAACAACCGTAAAAGGGATTTCCGTCCCGGGTCCTTGTTCTGGGAATCAATATTTTTTTACAACTCGATCTTTCGCAATGAAGATCCTCTGTTTCATCTAATGCCAAAGTAAGTTTAAGGGGGTGGTAACCAAGAACCAAAGGCTTTATATGCATAGCTCCAGCAGCCTTCAATGCGCGAATGGCCTCATTCATGGTGCTTCCAGTCGATCTCACATCATCAATCAGTACAATTGTCTTATTCGTTAAATCCTCAGTTGCTGTGAAGGCTCCTTCTAACGCTTTTTTGCGATCAGCAAAACCAAGATTTTTTGCCTTTGGATAATTTTTAGTGCATTTGAGAAGTTCAGCTCTGATCTTATTAGCGACTCCGGTGCTTTGTGCAAAGAATTTACTTTGGGGCATCGGTTTCATAAAATGCTCCATTCGATTTTCTTCATCTGGCCGAGGAGGTATGCAAGTTATGTAATCAAATTTTCCCCTCGTGACGTATTGAACCGCATGCGCATAAAGGTTAGAAAAAAATATAGCTTGTCTTTCGGGATTTCCTTTCGATCCTACTATGCGGACTGAAAGGGGGTGTAACTTATGCCTTGCATCTTCCTTTCCAAAATATCTTCCACAAACGTGGACGGGGCAGTCTGCATGTTCTTCATTGGGAACAGTTTGATATTCCACAGACGGCTTAGCGGGGCTCTGAAATATTCGAGGAGCAGGAGCAGCGAAGTACTCACCGCCATAACCTATAAATTCACCAGTTAATACCTGCTTCAGATCTTTAATTGAGCTGACACAAAAATCAGGGAAGTTTTTGCGTATATCTATTTTTTGTTGTTCTGAAATATCAGACTTTTCAAACGCTATGGTACCAATCAAAAGGCTATTGGCCTTTTCCAGGTGTGAATCGCCAACGGTGAGAAATACGGTCTTTGTTGTCTTTCCACCTAAGCTCGTGATAGCCCGTCTCATAGTATTTTGGAACATGATGGCTTCTACCCAACTGGCTGCCGAGAATACCTCGAGTCCGCGTGTGTTGAGCTGGGACATCGGAGTGCTTCTAACCAAGGCTATTTGCAAATCTTGCGATTGTAATAGGTCGAGTACCTCTTCAAATAGAGCTGGATCATCATGGAACGAACCCGCATCTACAATGACATTCTGAATAGAGGTTATAGTAAAGAACATTAGCCTAACGCTGTTTTGCCAAATATATTCATTTGTGCGCTTGTCTCGACTTTTTGGCGGTCTTCTCGCTCAAGTTCTTCAAGCAAATTTTCCGGGTCTTTCACTACGATTGCACCTTGGTTTACAAACTTTTGCGGCCATTCGAGCTTTTTGTTCTCCAATAAGCTTTTCATGAGAAATAACTTTCTGTTTTCTTGGATGCACGAAGTCGCCTGATATAAGGCACCACTAGTCTCGCCTGCCTCCACTATGATAGTTGCAGTCGAGAGCCCACACATGGTGTGATTCCGTTGGGGGAAATTATATTTACTGCCAGGTTGCTGAAGAGGGAATTGCGAAATTAGAAGATGTCCAGCTGCAATTTGATTTTGCAGTTGCTTATTCTCATTCGGATAAAACTTATCAATGGTAGTCCCAATCACACCAATAGTTTTACCACCAGCTTTTATGGTGGCTGTCTGAGCAGCTGTATCTATGCCTTTAGCCAAGCCAGAAACTACAGTGTAATTATGTTGAGTCAAAACTAGGGCGACTTTCTGCGCACGCAGAATACCTAGCTCGGTCGCGTTACGTGAACCTACAACTGAGACGCATGGTGTGTGAGCCAGTTCTAAAAGGCCACGATAAAATAAAATTTGAGGCGGGCGGCGCACTTGTTTTAAAAGCTGCGGATAAAGTTCGTCCTTTATGCTGATCACGTTAACATCATCGAGTTCTAGGTTATCGATTGCCGCTTTCGCGGCTAATGCGGTTGCTTGAATCTCACTGTTTGATACCTGCAGAATGTCTCTAAGAAGTGAAGCATCTACAAGATGATCTATAAAGACAAGTTGATCCAACTTATCTTGTAGCTTTTCAAGACGAGATTGTGAGTAGTTAAGCAGCCCCATTAATATGCTGTAATTAACGGCGTGATATTTGGACTCGTTACTCATTGGCTATCCACTCCTTAGCTAATGTCTATATAGTCTAAATACAATTTATACGTTCCAAATATCTCAATAAAACTAGAATAGGACAACCATATATGGTGTTGTTGAAGTGATTGTATCAGCAATTTTAAGGCTTGAATTTTCCTGAATTCTTGAGACTCTAGCATTATACCATACATATCTATGGCATAATAATTAAAGATGTATAGACTACCAGATGATCAGCGTCACCGACTGACAATATTTTTGCTTGTTGCCTTACGAAAATTAGGCGGCAGATTTGAAGTAACCAAAGAAGATGTTAAATGGACCAAGAACAAAAATATTGAAGTGGTATCAAAAGATGACACCGATCATGTGAAGCTATTAGAGCCTGTTAAACAGATGTGGCCAAAGTAGTAGTTACTTGTTCATCAGGTATATGAAAAGCCATTACTGTAACAGCGAAGGTTTGTTTTTTCTAGCAGAGTAGGCTCGTCTCAGTAGAGCCGGGTGCCTTTGGATGGTTTCTATCATGCTGTGGTTTTTAGTTAATAAGCTCGGCTTTATCTCACCTTCGTCGCGTAGCAGAGATATGAACTCCACCTCGTTCTGTCGCAAAGGAAAGAGCGGCAGTAATAGACTTTTACACTCAGCAACTAGATTAGCAGCAAAAGCATCATCGTCTTTTTTGGCAGGCAGACTCTTCGTTCGCAATACCGGAATCAGTTTCTGTTTGAGCTCCTTAATACTTGCCGATAGATTGTCTGGCGTAACCTGTCGCCAATCAGCGCGTGGATTCATAGCACCATAGAGGACGTATACAAGCCTTAGTTGTTCGTCAGCGGGATCAACTAACTTCAGCAGGTTTGTTGCGTCAAACAGATCGCGGCTGGCGTTTCTGGTCAGCATCGCTGAGAGCTTACCTCCAGCTAACTCCTTGGTGTCAAGGACAGGTATCTGCAAAGCCTGGTAAGAGCCAAGTTTTTTTGAATCGAGGCGGATTACTGGATGAAAGTTAAGCCGGTACATGAAGTTGAGATCCAGTTCCAGGCTAGCCATCCCGCCTAATGCATTTTGGTAGGCTAGTCTCCATTTGCCACCAGCATGATCTTCTGATGGAATTTCATTAGGCGTCAATCCGGCACGCTGACAAATCCCAAGAATTTCGGCTTCGAGTTTTGGCCTTTCAGCTTCCATTTCAGCTAACTCAACGGCACCAATATAATTCAGGTCAATATCGACGGATAGACGGGGAATGTCGAAAACAAATAGGTTCAGTGCCGTTCCACCTTTTAGCGCGAGGCGAGATGTGAGGTACGGATTTTCATTTATCTGATTGAGCAGGTCCAAGAGCCGGATTACTTTCTCAAGTGTATCCGGTCTAAACCCTGTATCAGCTGCCACCTCAGCGAGCCTTGCCTGTGAAATTTTCAATGTGGCTCCTCCCAAGTTCGCTCCAGTACATCATTTGGAACAATCAAGTTCCAGTCACGGACTAGCTTTCCTTTACGCTCCATGCGGAACATATATGATTTGTGTGCCGGCCTACGGCTGCACAAAAATTCTAGATCCTTTTGCTCAACGTGGAAACGCTGCTTGTTCATCTCAAGGAAAAAACCTACTTTCGCGGTAGTAACCGCATTATCGAGCAGCACCACATATTGTAAGATTTGCCATATACGCAGGTAAGGCACCAGCTCCAATGAACGCCAGACTTCCTCGATGCCACCCGAAATATCCAAGCGATCAAAGCAGTCAACCAAGGTTCTTTCAAGCGAAGTCACTCGAATATCTAAGCCGCCATGCTCCACGACGTCGACAGCGTCAAGCTCCTGTCCTTGTTTCATAAGTGCTTTCGGCTGGGTAACACCAACGTACTCGCTGTTCTGGAAGGTAAACTTGCTTGCTTCCTTCTGCTTGGTCAAGTATGTGAACAAGTTGAAGTCCGAGTAGGCGTAACCATGAAAGGACAGCGCCGAATGATAAGCGACAACTGCGTCACTGGTGGCCTTGGCTGTCACGAGATATGGATTGACCATGTATGACTGCGGTTCTGCTCCATCTGGTACAACAGCATAGATCCCGCGGCGTATGTTGAGCACACGCCCACTGCGCCGTTTGTAGGCAAGCAGCGCGTATTTAGACTCACGCTTGGTCAGCTTATTGAAGGCAGCAAACTCATCCATCGTGAAGATTGGATGGCGAGCAAAAAACCAGCTATTAGTTGACGTTGACCGGCTAAACATATAATAATCCTACAAGTTTCTCCGGCCAGTGTCAACCGCAAAGACTGGTTGACGTTGACCGGTTAAGTATATAATAATCTTATAGATTTGTCCGGTCAAGATACATGCCTCCAGGTTCATAATTTCCGTGGATCTGGTGCGTAGCAATATCCAACTCTTACTTCACGCGCTTCAGCCGCCGCTTGTTCACAGCAGCAGGCAGAATATCTGCGCTCTGAGACATTGATGCCTGAGCGGCTTCCATCGCCTGCTTGATCGGATCAGACGCTAACCGCGAATATATCTGCGTTGCAGTGGTGGATTTGTGACCGAGAACCTTACCAATAATCTGGAGTGATTGGTTATTCATGGCCATATAACTTCCGAGTGTTCGGCGCAGGTCGTGCATGCGAAGATCTTGCAGGCCAGTTTTATCAAGAAACTTCCGCCAGCCAGCTTTGGGTTCAACAATATGTCCTTTGACGCTGTGGCTGGGGAAAACCCATTCGTCAGATTCTCGTCGTTGATGGCGGTCTTCCAAAAGACGCATCGCCAGTTCAGTCAGCGGTAAGGTTTGGGATTCCTTGTTTTTGGTGATCGGGATGTACCACAGATGCAAATCGAAATCGATTTGATCCCAGCGCATGCCAAGAACATTTGCTTGACGGGCACCGGTTAGAAGGCTCAAATATACATAATCGCGAAGGCTGATATTCGTTTCAGTTTTTAGAGTTTCAAGAAAGATTTCGAACTCATCGGGGCGAATAAACCGCTCCCGAGAGCGAGTCTTGAACTTGGTAATGGCAGTGCAGGGATTGGTGCCAGTGTAGTAACCATATTTGGTGCCCCAGGAATACACAGCACGCAGATCATCAAACGCACGGTTAGCTGTATGATGTCCGCGCTCCTTTCCAAGCGTGTTCATGTGTTGTTGTACATCCGCGCGTGTAACGGTGTCCGCTGACCTGGACCACCAAACACCAAAATATCGCCGAAAGCTCTTGCAGGTTTCCTGCCATGTGGTGCAATGGTATTGCGCATATTCATCTATATAATGGTCGAATATTTCGCCCAAGCTTAGGCTAGACGGTTTTGATAAGGCTCGGGAGTGGACAGGCTCACCCTTAGAGATGGCAGAAAGCATTCGAATTGCTTCGGTGCGCGCCTGTTCCACAGTCATGTCTGGGAAATTACCCAGCTTCGGCTTCATTGGCTTGCCATTCACAAGCTTGTAGATATGGAACGTCTTGCTGCGGCTATAAACGATAAGGATTAGCCCCTTGACCACGGTGTCGTGGTAGACGACGTAACCTTCAGGCGGACAGTAAATCTTGTCAAGTTCTTTCTTGGTGAAGTTAAGCTGGTTCTTGGCAATTTTTGGCATAGGTTGACCTCACGATTGACCGGAAAGTGAATACAGTCTATCTTCTATTCATCTTCTATTCAAGGCAGAAAATGAAAGATAGGCAGCGCTATGATCAAAAAGCCCTAACATTGGCTCTGCTACATAGTTTCAGATAATCTGAGATAAACAAAGAACACTTGACAAAAGATGGGCTAAACGCCCAAACGACGTTATAGCGCTTCGTTTACACCGAGGGGGTTATAGGTTCGAATCCTATACCGCCCACCACTTTCAAGGATCGGCTGAATTTCTGGACAGCATTAGGACAGCACGAAACCAAAAAACTGAGTAGTCAAATAGAGAGTAGTGTAATCAATCACTCTCCAAATTCCGTTTGTTTTTACAACCAAAAGAAAGCGATTGCCGTTTGCCCCTGCTAGAAACAAACGACAATCTATTTACCGCTAGTCCGCGCCTTATGTTTCGCAGTTATTCAGTAAGTTGCTTCTAATTCTATATTGCAAACAGGATAAACAAAAGCGCCAGTATTTCTACTGACGCTCTCTTGGGTGGGTAATTGATTGATTAGTGGGACTTTAACACTTTTTAGCACCATACCAGACCAATATTCTGTCTGTGAGCGGCGAATGCCTCAGGGAATAATGATATCCATCTGACCAAAAGAAAATCTACAGCAGATTTGTAAGCCCGCAGAGCTTCTTGAAAGGTTTCAATTGGTTCTGTTGACCATCTGCGTAATCCACCAGTTAATTGCTGCCATTGAATCAGGCTATGAGCAGTAAAAACGAGTACCCAATGGCGGTGAATGCTTCTTCGATCTCTGACTTGGTATTCTGTGATACCCAGCCAGCCTTTGGCTTCCCTGTAAAAGACCTCTACCCAATTTCGCATTGAATACGAACGTGAGATCCATTCAGCAGTTGCCTGTTCCTTAGATTCGTTGGTAATGAAATAATCAATTTCTTTTGCTTCAGACAGTACAGGTGCATCCAGCTGAACAGCGACGATTCTCTTACCGCTCATTTGAGGCATGTATACCTCTAAGATAGCCACCCACACAGTGCGGGGCTTATCCAATGGCAGTTCAATCGGTTTGAAAAGTTCTGGTGCAAGGGTCTTAGCAACTTCCTCAATCCCGTGCTTCTCATTGCGAGTATCTTCCGCCATTTGGAAATAAATATTTCTGGTCCTGCTTATGGCAGCAATATATTTTAGTTTTCTATTTTCTACCTCCTTTAACAATGGCGCATTGTTGCCGTAACCTGCATCGAACAAAACAACTCCTGGTGTCAGTGCGCGTTCTAGGCACTGATCTATTAGCTTGAGTGCTATCTCAGGCTTTTTTAAAAACTCAGTGCTTTCTTTACCTTCAGGCAAAGAAGAGGCATGCTGGTAGAGCTCAACATCAAGCGGGATGCCTTTTACTCCGTCGTAAGCATGGCTTGTAACCATTACAATACCGTTATCGACTTTACCGAGCTGACCAATGTATTGTCTGCCAATACCTGCAGTTTCTGCCCCGCTTTTTCGATGCCCGGAATCATCAATAATCAAGTTAAAGCCAGACTTTATTCGTGTTTGTCTGCAAGAAGAAACAACTTCCAAACGCCGCTCATTGACTTTTCTTGCTTCCCACGGCGCATCATGGAGAAAGTGATGAAGGCTGTGATAATTACCTTCTACAGTGCCCTCAGCCATTGCCCAAATGTTTTTACGTTCACTGTCACCTAGCAAACCAGCTAAATACATCCGGTGGTGCTACAGGTAACAACCGCTCAGTATGATCTTTTTAGCCTTGTTTGGCCTGAAATTTTGTTAATGTCCCATTAGTTGCAACCGTTGGATAACCTTGTGGGGATTGCTATCTACAGGATGCCAATGTGACTCCACTTTCATTCTCACGTCATGCCAAAATTGATGCATTTTATCCTGACAATCAAAAGTCATAGCAAAACTAGATTGGCAATTAAATAGAAGCAAGATGGTGAAAATAGCTGTTCTTATTTTAAACAGACATCATTTCTTGTTTGTGTAATCAAGTTATAAGCAAAATCTATCATCTTCATAATTTAAAAACATTTTGCAGAAGGGCTCAATAATGCCATCAGTTCACAGTTACAGTAAGTCAGAGTGTCAAAAAATTGCATATACTAGTAAAAGATTATTTCTTCTAAGCATATTCTCTTTATTTTTCTTGCCTATTAGGTAGAATATCCTTTCCGTCCTTTGGAACGGGCAGCTTGTGACGTGTTCAAGTATAAGACACGTTTAATATAAAGTGGAGTAAGAATTATGGCGCGGGCAAAAGCAGCCAAAGCAGAAACAACGACGATATCACCAAAAGTTCAACGAATTCGAATTCGTTTGAAATCATATGATCATCGTTTGATTGATAAATCATCCGATCAAATAGTAGATACGGCTAAGCGTACCGGTGCTACTGTTTGTGGTCCAGTACCACTGCCAACTCGCAAAAGAGTTTATTGTGTATTGCGCTCCCCGCACGTAGATAAAAAGTCACGTGAGCATTTTGAAATTCGTATTCATAAGAGACTTATAGATATTAATGACCCAACTCCGACTACAGCTGATGCACTTATGCGTCTTGATTTGCCAGCCGGTGTAGATATTGAAGTCAAACTTTAATCGTAAGGGTGGAAAGAGACGAAGTCGAACGGAGCAAATAATAGGATAGAACGTATTAGAAGAGGGCGAACAGCGGCGAGGAGCCGGTGGAAGCGAACGGGGAACAAGCGGAACGAGCGAAGAATGCAGTGAGTGGAGCGATTAAAAAGATGACCGTCGGCTTATTAGGAAAGAAATTAGGAATGACGCAGGTGTTCGATGCCGAAGGGCTCGCTTTACCGGTTACCGTTGTGCAATTGGGAGAAAACGTTATTGTTGATAAACGTTCCAAAGAAAACAATGGCTATGAAGCTATTCAAATTGGTGGCTTTAGTGCCAAAGAAAAAAGCCTAAACAAGCCTGAAATGGGAGTGCTTAAAAAAGCTAATGTTGCTCCTTTAGCTCCATTGCGCGAATTTCGGGTAGCCGACAGTACTTCATACACTATTGGGCAACCGATTGCGATTGAAGATGTTATTAAAGAAGGAATGCTAGTAGATGTTCGTGGTCGTTCAATTGGTAAAGGCTTCCAAGGAACGGTTAAACGTTATCATGCTGGTCGTGGACCAATGAGCCACGGTTCAAAATTCCATCGTTCGATGGGTTCTATAGGTCCAGGTACTACTCCTGGTCGTGTATTTAAAGGTTTGCATATGCCTGGACAGATGGGCAATGTGAATGTGTGTGTGCGTCATTTGCAAGTAGTAAAAATTGATGCAGACAAAAAATTAGTTTTGATCAAAGGCGCTCTTCCAGGCTGTAAGGGTGGAATCGTTGAAATTAAACCAACAAAAACAAAGTGGAATTAAAACTAGGACAAGAAAATGGCAGTAACTTCAGTATTAGATTTAAAAGGTAAACAGGTCGGCGATCTTAAGCTCAACGACGAAATATTTGCTGGCGCCAAAGATGATAATGGCCAAGCTGTAGATACAATGCATGCTGCATTGCTTCGTCAACTAAGTAATGCCAGAGCTGGAGCAGCAAATACTAAAACTAGAGCCGAAGTCAGAGGTGGCGGTGCTAAGCCATGGAGACAAAAGGGTACTGGTCGTGCTCGCGCTGGTTCAAGACGTTCTCCATTATGGGCAGGCGGTGGTGTGGTTTTTGGACCTAAACCAAGAGACTATAGCTTCTCAATGCCAGCCAAAAAGCGTCAAAGTGCTATCAAATCGGCATTAGCTGTAAAAGCTGAAAATCTTGTGGTAGTGGATAGTTTTGGTGGATTGAAAGAAGCCAAAACAAAAGAAGCAGCAAAAGTTTTACAAGCCTTGAAGCTTGACGACAAAAGAGTATTGGTCGTCATTGAGCCACAAAGCGAAGAGGCGAAGCGTTTTGAATTAAGCGCTCGCAATTTGAGAAATGTTTCCATCGTTAGAGCAAATAATCTTGGTGTCAAAGACTTATTAAATTGCCAAGCTATTTTGACTTCGCAAGCAGCAATGGAAGTAATTACAAAATGGCTGGCTCCGGAGAAAAAAGAAAAATTAGCCGGTAGCAAAAAATCTTCTAAAACTAAGAGTGAAACTAAAGCTCAAGAACCAGCTAAGAAAGAAAGCAAAACAACAACCAAGGCAAATACTGAAGCTCATTCAGCATTGAAAAATATTGCCAATACTTCTACAAAAGCTGTAGATTCTACAAAAACTGCAGAAAAAGCACAAACAAAATCGCCTCAAGGTGAAAAAGCTGCTTCAGGTAAAAAGCCTGAAAGCAATGCAGAACCTAAGTCAAAGAAAGACGGCGATAGTGGTTCTACACAGAATAAAGGCAAAGGTAAATAGAAATGAAAGAGCAATTCAGCCAAGTAATTTTAAAACCATTAATGAATGAGAAAAGCACTCTTCTAGCTCAAGAAGGTAAATATACCTTTGAAGTGAAAAAAGAAGCTAGCAAGCCGCAAATTGCTCAAGCAGTTAAAGAGCTAATTAGCGCGCTTTATCCTAAAAATAAGTGTGAAGTGTTAGATGTTAATACACTAGCAATCCGTGGTCGCATTCGTCGTTCGAAAAGACACGGACGCGCCCCCAAAGATAGTAAGAAAGCCATAGTCACCATATCTGGTGATGCATTGGACATTTTTAGTGCATAGGAGTCGGATATGGCAACTCGTAAAGTAAATCCTACATCAGCCGGTCGCAGAGGTTTAATTCTGCCAGATTTTTCTGAGCTCACCACCTCAGTGCCTGAGCGTACACTGCTTAAGTCATTCAAAAGAGCAGCTGGCCGCAATAACAAGGGACGTATAACTGTTCGTCACCAAGGCGGTGGTCATAAACGTCTTTATCGTTTGGTAGATTTCAAACGTGACAAAGTAGATATTCCAGCTGTTGTCAAAACTATTGAATATGATCCTAATCGCAACACGCGTATTTGTCTTATTCAATATAATGATGGCGAAAAGCGCTATATTTTAGCTCCTTTAGGGATTCAGGTTGGCGACAAAGTTATGTCTGGTATGCAAGCTGAAATTAGAGCTGGTAACGCATTACCTCTTAAAGCTATACCTCTAGGTACTATGGTGCACAATGTTGAATTGACCGCCGGCAAAGGTGGACAATTAGGGCGCAGCGCCGGTACTCAAATTCAAGTTCTCGCTAAAGAAGGCAAAATGTGTACTTTGCGTTTACCGTCAGGCGAAATGCGTATGGTCCATTTGGAGTGCATGGCAACAATTGGACAATTAGGTAATACCGATGCTAAGAACGTGCAAATTGGTAAAGCGGGTCGTTCTCGTTGGTTAGGAATTAAACCTGCTAACCGCGGTGTCGTTATGAACCCAATCGATCACCCACATGGTGGCGGTGAAGGTAAATCACCAATTGGTGGTAAGCCACAAACCCCATGGGGTAAACCTGCTATGGGTTACAAGACTCGTCGTGGTAAACAGAATATTTCTGATAAATTTATCGTCAAACGGCGCAGCAAGTAGGAGGGCGCAATGTCTCGTTCACTAAAAAAAGGTCCCTTTGTTCATGCCTCTTTGGCTAAGAAAATTGAGGATATGAATAAAAAAGGCGAAAAGCGAGTGATCAAGACCTGGTCGCGTGCTTCCATGATTGTGCCCGACATGATCGGTCACACTATCGCTGTTTATGATGGCAAAAAGCACCGAGCTGTTTTTGTTACCGAGCAGATGATTGGACATAGACTGGGTGAGTTCTCTAAGACTAGAGAATTTAGAGCTCATGCTGGTTCTGGCAAGACAGCCACACGCACGGAGACTTCAGATGGAAAGTAAAGTACAGTTAAAATGGCTCAGAATGTCGCCACGAAAAGCACGACGCGTTATTAACGAAGTGCGCGGTCTTACAGCTGGTGAGGCTTTTACCGTATTGCGTTTTATGCCGTTTGCCGCTGCCAGAGAAATAGAAAAGGTTCTCAAATCGGCTGTCTACAATTTGATTAATGGTAAGTCATCTATTTCTGAACAACAGGCTCAAGATTTACGGATTGTAGAAGCATTTGCTGATCAAGGTCCATCTTTGTACCGCCGTAAAGCAAGAGCTCGTGGTATGGCCATGCCAATCGTAAAGCGTACAACTCATATTACTCTTGTAGTTTCTGATGTAGAGGTATAAAGCAAGTGGGTCAAAAAGTAAATCCGAACGGTTTTAGAGTTGGTGTCCATCGTGGATGGCGCTCAAATTGGTTCGTGCAAAAACGCGATTTAGCTGCGCTCATTGAAGAAGATGAGCATATCCGCAATTATCTAAAAAAAGAATTGAACAATGCTGGTGTATCCAAAGTTGAGATTTCTAGAAAAGCGGATCAGATCCAAATTGATATTTATACAGCTAGACCAGGTGTTGTAGTTGGTAAAGGCGGTCAGGGTATTGAAGTCCTGCACGGCAAAGTAAAAGAAATGCTTCACCGGACTGGTTTAGATATTCGTATCAATATTCTCGAAATCAACAAAGTTGATATCGAAGCGCAATTAGTAGCTGAATCAATTGCTCAGCAATTGGAAAAACGAGTTGCTTTTAGACGGGCTATGAAACAAGCCATGCAACGCAGTATGCGTGCTGGAGCTGTTGGTATTAAAGTTATGGTTTCTGGACGTCTTGGCGGTACGGATATTGCTCGTACAGAATGGAGCAAAGAAGGACGTATTCCTCTACAAACACTAAGAGCAGATGTGGACTATGGTTTTACTGAAGCCCACACAATGGTTGGTCTTATTGGTGTAAAAGTTTGGGTATTTAGAGGTGAACTTGAACGTGGTCAATGGTCGCCACCTAATATCAAGATGCAGCAAGATCGTGATAGAGATAGAGCTGGTCGTGGTGGCGCTGATAGAGACAAGTTAATGGTTAAGTCCGGCGGACGCCGATCTAAAAAAGCAGCAGGTTAAGGAATAGGTTAAAAATGCTATCGCCAAAGAGAACAAAATTTAGAAAAGCGCAGCGCGGACGCATGACTGGTGTAGAAACACGTGGTGTTGCAGTTTCGTTCGGTGAGTACGGTTTGCAAGTCTTGGAACCAGCCTGGATTACATCTAGACAAATTGAAGCTGCCCGTAAAGCTATGACACGTAGCGTTCGTCGAGGCGGACAAATGTGGATTAGAATTTTCCCTGATAAACCTGTAACTAAAAAGGCAGCTGAAACTCGTATGGGATCTGGTAAAGGTAATCCGGAATTTTGGATTGCTGTAGTAAAGCCAGGACGCATTATGTTTGAAATGGCTGGTATTTCACGAAAAGATGCTCATGAAGCATTACGTTTGGCAGCACAAAAATTGCCGGTCAAATGTCGTGTACTTGAGCGGCATCATGGAGGTGGCGCATGAAGACCAAAGAAATTCGCCAATTAGGTGCAGAAGAAATAACTGCTCGCATTTATGAAACTCGCAAACAGATTGTTGAAAATCGTTTTCAGCAAGCTACTGCTAAATTGACCAATGTGGCAGCTATTCGTCAAGCACGCAAAACTTTGGCTCGTTTGTTGACTATACAAACTGAACAAAGTAAAGCAAATACAAAGTAAGGGAGAAAAACTGAGCGCGATTGCTGAGCGTTTAGAGTAAGGAAGAAAATATGCCAAGAAAGGAATTAGTGGGACAAGTAGTTTCAGACAAGATGCAACAAACAGTTGTTGTCGCTGTAGAAACACGGTTTTCTCACCCACAGTACGAAAAGCCAATTATTCGCACAAAGAAATTCAAAGCTCATGATGCAGAGAATAAGTGCAAAGTTGGTGATGTGGTAAGGCTGAGAGAGTGTCGACCACTTTCTAAGACCAAACGTTGGATTGTTATTGATATCACTAAAGGCGAAGGCGTTTTGCCAGCAATTGATGAGGTAGGAGGAGTATGATTCAGCCACAAACCAGGTTGAACGTAGCAGATAATACAGGTGCTCGTGAGCTCATGTGTATCCGTGTTTTGGGAGGATCGAATCGCCGCTATGCTACGGTTGGCGATGTCATAGTTGGCGTAGTAAAAGATGCGCTACCTAATATGCCTGTCAAAAAGTCAGAAGTGGTAAGAGCAGTTGTTGTACGTGTTCGTAACCATGTGAAACGTAATGACGGTTCAACTATTCGTTTTGACGACAATGCTGTTGTGATTGTTCAAAAAGATAATAACCCTAGAGGTACTCGTGTCTTTGGACCCATTGCGCGTGAGTTAAGGGACAAGAACTTCACCAAGATTCTTTCGTTAGCCCCAGAGGTACTTTAATATGTCAGTTCAAAGCAAAAAGACAGTTAATTACTCCAAAAAGCCCATCTCTCAAAAAATTAAGATGGGTGCAAGAACTGTTGTTTCTCAAGCACTAGTAAAAAAGGGCGTCACTAATCTTGTGCCTAAAGTTCATGTCAAACGTGGCGATCTAGTAATTGTTGTTTCCGGTTCAAAGGAATTAGGTCGTGGTAAAACTGGCAAAGTTTTAAAAGTATTACCTAAACAGGGCAAAGTGGTGGTGGAAGGAATCAATATGACTACGCGAGCAATGAAGCCACGTACTGCCACAGGCAAAAGTGGTTTAGTGAAAGAAGAAGCCCCAATATTTGCAAGCAAAGTCATGCTCTACAGCCCCAAAACAAAAAAAGGTGTTCGGGCGGAATTTAGGAAGAAGGAAGACTTAGGATAAGCTCAAAATGAAAAATAAGGCGATAAATATTCAGGAAGTCTATAAGTCAGAAGTTGTGCCAAGCTTGAAAAAGCAATTTGGTTATACAAACGATTTACAAGTACCTCGCCTGGAAAAAATAGTAGTAAATATGGGCTTAGGAGAAGTTACAACTTCTGCCAAGGCTATTGAAGGTGGTTTGAGAGATTTGACCACTATTACCGGACAAAAGCCGGTAACAACAAGAGCTCGCAAGTCAATTGCTACTTTTAAAATTAGACAAGGAATGCCAGTGGGAGCAAGCGTTACTTTGCGCGGAAGACGTATGTACGACTTCATAGCCAAGCTAATTCACGTGGCACTGCCACGCATTCGTGATTTCAGAGGTCTATCAAATAAGTCTTTTGATGGACGCGGCAATTATTCTTTGGGTATCAAAGAACAATTGGTTTTCCCTGAAATCAATTTTGAACAAATTGATGCAACGCGTGGTATGGATATTGCTATTGTCACTACAGCCACCAGCAACCAAGAAGCCCAAGCACTTCTAGCTGCTCTCGGCATGCCATTTAGGAGGTAACGTGGCGAAGACTTCGATGATTGATAAAGAAAATAAACGCAGGGTACTAGCTGCCAAAGGTAAGTATCCAATGGTACGTTTGCATAACCGTTGTCGTTTATGCGGAAGACCTAGAGGCTTTTATCGTGATTTTGGCCTTTGCCGTTGTTGCTTACGCAAAATGGCTCACGGTGGTTTACTTCCGGGCGTCAC
The DNA here is from genome assembly GCA_027451745.1 of Candidatus Melainabacteria bacterium. GTDB lineage: Bacteria > Cyanobacteriota > Vampirovibrionia > Obscuribacterales > Obscuribacteraceae > JABDBL01. The sequence goes on along the minus strand of DAIDIP010000001.1, from coordinate 31,063 downwards.
CAAATCTAGTTGGTAGGAGAAAGTTGTCACATGCCGGTTACAGATCCAATTTCTGATATGTTTGTACGCATCAAAAACGCAGCCAGGACGCATGCTCCTGCTGTAGAGATGCCTGCTTCTAAGCAACGTGTTGCATTGGCAGAATTATTGCGCAATGAAGGATTTATTTCGTCTTTCGAAACTAAAGCTCTAGGCTCACCTGAGCAAAAAATGCGTATTGTTCTTAAATATGGACCTAAAGGTGAGCAAGTAATTCAAGGTATTCGTCGAATAAGCAGTCCTGGACTAAAAATTTATCGTTCCAGTAAAAAACTGCCTAAAGTATACGGCGGATTGGGTATTTCGATAATCAGTACTAGTAGCGGTTTAATGAGCGACAAGCAAGCCAGAAGAAGTAATGTTGGCGGCGAAGTCATAGCTCAAATTTGGTAGGGGAAAGCGGAGGAGCCAAACGGCAACTGGACGCTTATTAAAAAGGTAATTGAGTTATGTCACGTATAGGTAAAGCACCAATAGTAGTACCAAAAGGTGTAACGGTAGAGTTAAAGGGCAATGAAGTGTCTATTAAAGGACCAAAGGGCCAATTAAACCGTAGCATACGCCCAGAAATGCTTATTGAACAAAAAGACGGGACAATTGTTGTTTCTCGCCAAAATGACGATCGCATGTCCAGGAATCTTCATGGTCTTAGCAGAACACTTATAGCCAATATGGTCAAAGGTGTTACTGATGGATTTGAAGTGAATCTTGAAGTAATTGGGGTCGGTTATCGTGCTCAGATGGACGGTAAAAAGCTAGTTATGCAACTTGGCTATTCTCATCCAGTAGAAATTGAGCCACCTGCCGGGACAGAAATTACAGTTGGCAAAGGTAATGCCATCGCAGTAAAAGGTTTTGACAAACAAGCAGTTGGTGATCTAGCTGCATTTATTAGAGGGAAGCGTCCACCGGAAGTTTATAAAGGCAAAGGCGTTAAATACGCTAATGAAGTTATTAGACGTAAAGTTGGTAAAGCAGCAAGTAAGAAGAAATAAAACAAGCGGAGGAGCTGAAGACGCTGATAGCGACGGAGTGATTATAAAATGATAACCAAAGTAAAGAGAAAAGAAGCGCGCAAGAAAGTACATATGCGCATTAGAAGAAGAGTAGAAGGCTCGCCTGAAAGACCGAGACTATGTATCTACCGCTCTAACAAGCATATCTATGCTCAAATTGTTGATGATACCAAGGCTCATACTTTGGTTTGTGCTAGTTCTTTGGATAGTGAGCTTACTGACAAACTCAAGAAAACCTGGGATAAAGGTTCTGCTGAAGCAGTTGGCCAATTGGTAGCTAAAAGAGCAATCAAGAAAGGAATTCAATCAGTAGTTTTTGATCGTGGTGGCTATATTTATCATGGACGTGTAGCTGCAGTAGCTGATGCTGCTCGTCAAAGTGGTCTTGAATTTTAGTGGATGGAGAGTTTAGGGAGAGACTAGGGTAAAGTTAGTGAAGCGAAGGGCGGCGATGCGAAGCCTAGACGTCCGCAGTGAGAGCGGGTGTAAGCGGAATGAGCGAGGAGTGAGTGAATGGAGCGTTTAGAAAAAGATGCCTAAGGAAGAAAAAATAATTGGTGGAGAACCGGAAAGCGCTGAAAGCACACGCAAAGGACGTCGTGGCGGCGGTAATCGTGAAGCTAGACGTGGTGCGGTTTCTTCTGATGATGCTAACAAGCAACAATCCGAATGGGAAGAAAAAATAATCCAAGTTCGGCGTGTTACTAAAGTTGTTAAAGGTGGCAAAAAGCTTAGCTTCCGTGCTGTTGTTGCTATTGGTAATGGCAAAGGACAAGTCGGTGTTGGTATAGGCAAAGCTGCTGAAGTTCTCAACGCCATTCAAAAAGGTGTTGGTGATGCTCGCAAGCATTTAATCAAAGTTCCTTTAGTTGGAACTACTATTCCTCATGAACTTACAGGCAAACAGGGTAGCAGCCGAATTCTATTGAAGCCAGCTGCTAAGGGCACTGGTGTAATAGCTGGTGGTGCTGCACGGGCAATTTTGGAATTAGCTGGTGTTGGTGATGTATTGTCTAAATCATTGGGTTCGCGTGCGCCACTCAATGTTGCTCGTGCCACAATCAATGGTTTGTCTAATTTGAGAACTTTTGAACAAGCTGCAAGGCTTAGAGGCATGAGTCTTAAACAGATGCTAGCTGGTTAATTGTTGAAAGTAAAAGGAAATTTGTACTATGACTATGTTAGAAATTACTTTAACTAAAGGTTTGGTGGGTAAACCACAAACTCAGCGCAAAGTGGTCCACGCTTTGGGGTTAACTAAATACGGTAGTACAGTACAACATTCAAAGAGTCCTAGTATTTGTGGCATGGTCAATAAAGTACACCATCTAGTTACTGTAAAAGAGTGTGCTGCAAGCGATAAATCAGAGAGCAAAAAAACAACGAAGAAAACTGTTGAAAAAAGCAAATAAAATAACAAGTATCTGACCTGCATTAGCGAAAGCGAGTAGGATCAGAAATAGTAGAGGAAAACCATGCATCTCACCGAATTAAAACCAACTCAAGGATCGCGTCGCAATCGTAAGCGCGTAGGACGTGGACGGGCTTCTGGTCATGGCAAGACTAGTACTCGTGGTCATAATGGACAAGGTCAGCGTTCTGGCGAAAGCAAACGTTTTGGCTTTGAAGGCGGACAAACACCGTTGTTCCGTCGCTTGCCAAAAATCCATAATTTCGACCAAGTTATTACTCGTGAGTGGGTAGCTATTAATATTAGTGCTCTAGCTGATTTTGCTGCAAACAGCGAAGTTACTGCTGACACTTTGGTGGATCAAGGTGTTTTACGCAAAACTACTGATAGTTTGCGTATATTAGGAAATGGCGAAATCAAAGTTCCGTTAACCATAAAAGCACATCATTTTTCTGCAAGTGCAAAAGCAAAAATAGAAGCAGCAGGTGGTAAAACTGAATTGCTAAGCAATCCTGTCACTTCTAAAAAGAAACAATCAAAGAAATCAGCCAAAGCGCAGCAATAAGGACAGCCTATTAAATGCAAAGTCCGGGTCGACGCAGCAATAAAGCTCCTGCACCAGAAGAACTGTTGAAATTACTTTCAGCAGCAGGACTAAAAGAACGCGTTATTTTTACAGTTGCCATGATTGCGCTATATCGATTGGGTGTTCATATTCCAATAGCTGGTGTTGATCCAACTGCTTTTACCAAGCACCCTGAATTGGCTCAAAGCTTTATTGGCATGCTTGATTTATTTACCGGTGGTGCATTAAACAAGCTATCTATTTTTTCTTTGGGTATAGGCCCCTACATTACTGCGTCCATCATTATGCAATTATTGTCAGTGGCTATTCCAAAGCTGGAAGAATTACAGAAAAATTCTGGAGAGCAAGGACGTAAGCAATTGCAGCAATATACGCGGATAGCTACCATAGTTCTTGGTATAGTGCAGTCTTTGACTTTGGTGAAAGTACTTTACAGTATCCACAATCCTGATGTTGTAGTCACTTCAGGACCTTTATTTGTTCTTACTACAGTTATTGTATTGACTGCTTCGGCTGTTTTTGTAATGTGGATGGGTGAACAAATTACAGAAAGAGGGGTTGGGAATGGTGCTTCATTGCTTATCTTTATTGGTATTGCCGCACGCTTACCGGTAATGATTCATAATACAGCTGAGGCTGTGCAGACAGGACAAACACCACTTTGGGGTGTTGTAGTAATGGTTTCTGTATTTCTTGCTTTGGCAGGACTTATTGTTTGCTTACAGGAAGGGATGCGAAAAATTCTGGTTTTAGGTGCTAGACGTAATGTTGGCAGACAAATGTTCGCCGAGTCTCCGACTGATTATATTTATTTGCCGGTCAATCCATCAGGGGTTATGGCAATTATTTTTGCCTCTTCGCTTTTGATTTTTCCTAGCACAATAATGCAATTTGTAGGACGGTCTGATCCAGCTAAGTATGTGGGCGATGTTTTTAGCAATATTCCGTGGATAAAATCTACATTCGGTGCGCTGATGAACAGACATTTTGTTAAGCAGGCGGGGAGCTTTTTGAGTACTGAAGTAGCGAATATTTTCTCTTACTATCATTGGGAACACTCACTTTTGTATTTTTGCTTGATACTTTTGTTTGCTTATTTTTATGCATCCATTATTTTGCAACCTCGCGATATCGCTGAGAATTTGCGAAGAAGCGGAAGAGCTGTTCAAGGTGTTAGACCGGGTAGACCGACTGCAGAATTTTTAGAGAGCACAATTAATAAATTGGTATTTATTGGTGCTACTGCAGTTGGTATCATCGCTATTTTGCCTATACATATCGAGCAAGCGACTTATGTGCAAACATTGCAAGGCTTAGGCAGCACCTCCTTGATTATCATGGTCGGCGTGGCTATAGATACTCAAAGACAAATTATCACTCATGCTCTATCGGCCAGTTATCAGGCGCGTGGGCTATTTAAATCAAGAGAAAATCGGAATATCTAATATAAACGCAGTTAGCAACGGAGCATTTAACGATGTCAGATCAAACGATGATTAACAAAATGCTTGATGCAAGAATTCTTTTCTTGGGGCCTCCAGGATCGGGAAAAGGAACTCAATGCAAGCACCTTCATGCTGAACTAGGCTTGCCTCACTTATCTACAGGTGATATTTTGCGACACGGCATAGAAGAAGGCAAACCCGCATGTCTACAAGCTAAGAGTTATATAGACAAAGGCAATCTTGTACCAGATAATTTAATTACGTCTATATTTAAAGAGCGTTTTATGATGCCTGACTGTGGTCATGGCTTCATTTTGGATGGTTATCCCCGCACTGTGCCGCAAGCTGAGAGTCTTGACGGTATGTTAAAAGAACTCAGACTGCCGTTAACGTGTGTGTTTTATTTGATGGTTGACGATCAATTGATTATTGAACGTACTACCGGACGACTAAGTTGTAGTAATTCCAAATGTGGTGCTGTTTATCACATAAAAAATTCTCCACCACAAGTGGCGGGAATTTGTGATGTTTGTGGTAGCGTACTCAAACAACGCAGCGACGATAATGTTGAGATAGTTACAGAAAGATTGAAAGTATACAAAGAGCAAACCGCACCTGTAATCCAATATTATAGAGATAAAGGTGTTCTGCAAGAAATTAACGGTGCTCGAAGTCAAGAAGAAATATATACCGATCTTATTGGTGGCATTAGATCTTGTGCTACTGCTGGGGGACGATGATACTAACAGACCAATCCGATATTGAATTGATTCGTAAAGCTGGCAATCTGGCGGGTAAAGCACTCGAGTATGTCGGCTCTTTAGTGATTCCTGGTATTACGACTTGGGAGCTTGATCAAGCTGCAGAAAAAGCAATATCGGAAGCTGGTGCTATTCCGACCTTTAAAGGTTATCGGGGCTTTCCAGCATGCATTTGTACCTCGGTGAATGAAGAAGTAGTGCACGGTATACCAAATAAAAAGAAAGTTTTAAAAGAAGGGGATGTGATTAGTATCGACATTGGCGTTACGATACGCACAAAAAAAGATGGTAAGGACTTTGACTTTATAGGCGATACTGCTATTACGTTGCCAGTGGGCAAAATTTCAGCCAGTCTTGAGCAATTGCTGAAGGATACGCAAAAATCACTTTATGCAGCTATGGCAGCTTGCCGATCTGGTAATACCCTTGATGACATAGGTGGTGCGATTGAAGACATTGCTGTTGCAAATGCTTATGGAATTGTTCGAGATTATGGTGGTCATGGTATTGGACCCAGTTATCACGAGGAACCATTTATTTTTAACTATCGCACCGGCAGTAAGGTTAAGCTAAAAACTGGTATGGTAATTGCTGTGGAACCAATGTTTAATCAAGGGGGAGACAGAGTAAAGACTAAACCGGATGGTTGGACAGTGGTAACGCAGGACTACAAGCCGTCAGCTCATTTTGAGCATTCTTTACTGGTTACCGATAACGGCGTAGAAGTACTTACTAAGCGCCCCAGCGAAGTGTTAGACAACGTGATAAGAGTGTAAGGAATAGGAAGAAGCTAAAAATATGACCAAGCAGGGCGTAATCGAATTTGAAGGCACTATCAAAGAGTCCTTACCTAATGCCATGTTTAGGGTGGAGCTTGATAACGGACATAAGGTATTGGCCCACATTTCAGGTAAGATACGCAAAAATTTTATTAAAATCCTCCCAGGTGATCGGGTCAAGGTTGAACTAACCCCATACGATCTTACTAGAGGAAGAATTACTTACCGAGTGAAAGACTAAGTATCGCAACTATTTGGCGTATAGTGCGCAGTACTAAATGTGCATATTTGTGTTGAAAACCAAACAATATTTTGGCAATTAAATATAAAAAGCAGGGGGCTCGACAAAGTGAAAGCGACTTGGCGCTTGAAATAATGTACAATAGATGGTTTGGCGGGCAACGCGGCTGAAGCGCTGCTAAATTCGCCATCTCGGGATTTGCTGACGAGGATAAATCGTCGGCAAAAAGAAAGAATATATAAAGAAAACAGGCAGAAAGCATGAAGGTTAGAGCTTCGGTTAAGAAAATTTGCGAAAAGTGCAAAATAATTCGACGAAAACGTCGGATAGCAATTATTTGTGAAAATCCTAAACATAAACAAAGACAGGGTTGATAAGGAGATGCTGAGAAGCAGCTGGCGAAACGTCAGAAGTATCCGCGGATAAGGTTAATAAAGGGAAAAAATAGCGCATGGCTCGGATAGCTGGTATTGATTTACCTAGAAATAAAAGGACGGTAATTGCTCTTACCTACATTTACGGTATTGGTCGCAGTACGTCAGAAAAAATCTGCAATAAGCTTAGCGTTCCAGACGAAAGAAGAATTCAGGATTTAACTGAAGACGAGATTGGTCGCTTAAGAGAAGAAATTGAAAAAACCGGCATGCCTGTTGAAGGCGATTTAAGACGTGTCGAAGGTTTAAGTGTCAAACGCTTGATTGAAATCAATTGTTATCGGGGTCAGCGTCATCGTCGTGGTTTACCAACTCGTGGGCAGAGAACAAAAACAAATGCTCGTACAAGACGTGGTAGAAAACGCGTTACTATCGCTAACAAGAAAATAGCACCATCGAAAGGCTAAGTAATAGGTAGTAAAAATAATGGCTCAGACAGTTAAACCAAAAACCAAAAAAAGAGAACGCCGTGTTGTATTACAAGGCGTAGTGCATATTCAAAGCACTTTCAATAATACAATTGTTTCCGCAACTGATACACAAGGACAAGTAGTAGCTTGGGCATCAGCTGGTACAGTTGGTTTTAAAGGCGCAAAAAAGGGCACTCCATTTGCTGCTCAGCAAGCTGCTGAAGCTGTGGCAAAGCGTTCGATGGACCAAGGAATGCGCCAAGTAGAAGTATTAGTCAAAGGACCAGGTGCTGGTCGTGAAACAGCTATTCGAGCCTTGCAGGCTGCTGGCCTCGAAATTACTTTGATTAAAGACGTGACACCAATTCCTCATAATGGTTGTCGCCCACCCAAGCGTCGCCGCGTATAAAGATACAGGAGATAATAAATTGGCGAGATATACAGATGCAGTTTGTCGGCTTTGTCGAAACGAGGGCACTAAGCTTTTCTTGAAAGGCTCAAGATGCTTTACCACTAAATGTGGCATAGAAAGACGTCGTTACGGGCCAGGACAACATGGCCAAAATCGAAAAAAGCAATCTGAATTTGCTATTCAATTACGTGAAAAGCAAAAAGTCAGACAATTTTTTGGCATGCTGGAAGGACAATTTTCCAAATATATGGAAACAGCCACCAAACAAAAGAAAGTTCCAACTGGTCTGAAGTTGTTGCAACTTTGTGAAACCCGCTTAGATAATATTGTTCATCGCAGCGGTATGGCACCTTCTCGTGCCCAAGCCAGACAAATGATTTTGCATGGACATATTTTAGTTGATGGTAAAAAAGTTGCTATTGCTTCTTATAACCTAAAGCCCAATCAAGTAGTTTCAATCAAAGAAAAAAGTCAGAAATTTGTCAAAGATATGCTTGCTAATAGTCCAGTTGCAGGTACTACAACTAGCTGGCTAAAAGTTGATCAAGAGAACTTAACTGTTTCTATTATCAATCAACCTTCTCGTGAGGATCTTGATCCAACCATTAAAGAAGCACTTATCGTTGAATACTATTCACGTTAAAGTCAATTTTTCAAAGGGCCTCAATATCGTTATCCGTTTATTCAAAATATGGAGTGAAGATGGAACCACTAAAAATTAAATGCTCTGAAAACAAAACCGGTGCTGACGGTTCTATTTATGGCAAATTTGTCATTGAGCCATTAGAAAGTGGATATGGCACAACTTTGGGTAATGCCTTGCGTCGTGTGCTTTTATCTTCAATTGATGGTTCAGCTGTAACAGCAGTACGTATAGATGGTGTAACCCATGAATTTACAACAGTTCCTGGTGTCGTAGAAGACGTAATTGATATTATGCTTAACCTCAAAGGTTTAGTTGTAAAAACATTTAGTGCCGAACCACAGTATTTGCAATTGGATGTGGACAGACCAGGGCCGGTAACTGGACGTGATCTTATTTGTCCAGCTGACGCCACAGTAATCAATCCAGATTGGCAAATTTGCACATTAGCTGAAGGCGGAAGAATTCGTGCTGAAGTAACTATAGAACGCGGACGTGGATATGTACCGGCAGATGCTCATGCTCACTACAAGCAAGCAATTGATATTTTGCCAATTGATGCTGTATACATGCCTGTGCGCAAAGTCAGCTATACAGTTGAACCGACTCGCGTAGGTGAATCAACCGACTATGACAAGCTTTCAGTAGAGTTGTGGTCAAATGGTTCTATTGATGCCACAGAAGCAGTTTCTCAAGCCGCCAGACAAGTTATTGAACATTTGGTACCAATTGCTGAGCTATCTGGCAAACCAATGGTGCCTGTTGCCACACAACCAGCTCAGACTGATGGCAAACACAGTTCAATTTCTATTGAAGAATTGGAATTGTCTGTTCGCGCATACAACTGTTTAAAAAGAGCAAATATCAATTCTTTAGGCGAATTACTCAAATTGTCTTATGATGATTTGATGAATATCAAAAACTTCGGTAAAAAATCAGCCGATGAAGTGATTGAACGCTTAAAGCAATTTGGTCTCAATTTGGTTGATACACCAAAAGATCGCTAATCAGAAGGAAATAGAGCAATGCGTCATAGAGTACCGGGTAATCAATTAGGCAAGCCAGCTGATCAACGCAAAGCGCTTTTAAGAGCGTTAGCAACAGAATTGCTTAGACACGATGAAATTATCACTACTGTCGCTAAAGCGAAAGCAGTGAGACCACAAGTAGAAAAAATAATCACCTGTGGTAAAAAGGGCTATCTTGCTGATTACCCAGCTACTGTGAAGAAGAGCAAAGGCGGAGACGTTGAGGCTAGAAAACAGGTAGCACGGGTGGTGCACTTGCGCAGGCAAGTTAATGCATTTTTGTACGATCGCGATGTAGTTAACAAAGTGTTCAATGAAATTGCTCCTCGCTATAAAGATCGTAAGGGTGGCTATACTCGCATTCTCAAAGCTGGTTTTCGTCGCGGCGATGCTACGCCAATGGCAATCATTCAATTGGTGTAGGTGTAAGAGTAGACTTCGTACTTCATAGCACGGTCAATTAAGCCAATGCGTATTGCTCTTTTGCTTGAATATTTAGGCAAAGATTTTAGCGGTAGCCAGGCTCAGAAAGATCTTCGCACTGTTCAGTCTGTTTTAGAACACGCGCTTCCGACTGTGCTTAGGATAAAAAAAACAAAGAAACCATTAAGAGTCATTCTTAGCGGTCGGACTGATGCTGGGGTACACGCCACCGGGCAAGTGGCTCATTTTGATATTCCTGATCAGATTATTGACCGGAATGTATTTGATGCTCAAGTGTTGGCTTGGGGTTTAAATGGTATTTTGTCTGCTGATATCAGTGTGCGTAAAGTAGCAGTGGTGCCGGACGACTTTCATGCTCGTTACAGTGCGATACAACGGCAATATATTTACCGGATTTTAAATAGTGAGCAGCGTTCGCCTCTGTTTCAGAATACTCACTATTTTTTGCGTACCCCGATGGATGTAAAAGCTATGCAGGAAGCCACTATTTGCTTGCCGGGTCGGCATGATTTTTCGGCTTTTAAGTCTACTAATTCAGATAAAGTATCTCCCATATGCGATGTGGACTATGCCAAATTGTTGAATTTAGGTGAAGGAGAGCTTGAATTCTCGATAGCTGCCAACCACTTCGTGTACAATATGATCCGCATAATTGTGGGCACTTTAGTTGAAATAGGGCTGAAGAAAAGAAACCCCAAAAGTCTTAAAACGGCTTTAATGAGTGGGGAACGTAAGCTAGCCGGACCAACTGCTCCAGCCTCTGGACTATGTCTGGTTTCAGTAAAATACCCACCACCTTATGCCAATATCTTTGCTCAAAAGGCAAAACAGGGAAAGGGAGATATTAAGTGAGTACCGATACTGCAAAACCAGACAACGAAAAAACAAAAAAGACTAAATCAACCAAGTCTGGCGCTGGCTCAGCTAGCAAAACAAAATCAGAACCAGTAAAAGCAGAAAAGGCGACTAATGAAGTTGTAAAAAACTGGCATTTAGTTGACGCTGATGGTCAAACCCTTGGCAAATTGGCGGTACAAGTCGCTAATTTGTTGCGTGGTAAAAACAAACCAGAATTTAGTTGTCATGTAGATAATGGTGATTTCGTTGTTGTCATTAATGCTGAAAAAATCAAAGTAACTGGTAAGAAAGAAGAACAGAAATTGTATCGTTCACATTCCGGTTTCCCACATGGATTTAAAGAAGAAACTTTACGCTCATTGCGCGGACGCCGTCCAGTAGCTATTGTGGAAAAGGCTATTAAAGGAATGATTCCTCACAATCGTTTAGGGGCAAAGCAATTCACTAAGTTGAAAGTTTATGCTGGATCTGAGCATCCTCATGAAGCGCAAAACCCTACACAGTACACAGTGACCAAAGCTAGTTAAAGTTGACTAAAGGAAAGAAGAAAGCAAAATGACGAGTGTTATTCAGTATTATGGTACCGGACGTAGAAAGTCAGCTTGTGCGCGTGTGCGACTAGTTCCAGGACAAGGTGAAATCACCATTAATGGTCGCACCATTGAAGATTATCTTGGCGGACGTCACGGTTTGGATAAACAAATACACGAGCCATTTGCTGCTGTAGATGCTAATGGTCGCTTCAATGTGATTGCCATCGTAGATGGTGGCGGTATTTGTGGACAAGTAGGTGCATTGCGTCATGGTATTTCACGTGCTCTAGCTCAAGCTATCCCTCAGAATAGACCTACTCTGCGTCAAGATGGTTTTCTTACCCGCGATCCACGCGAAAAAGAAAGAAAGAAATACGGACGTAAGAAAGCTAGAAAACGTTTCCAATTCTCGAAACGCTAACTCTTTATAGTGCTTTATGGCAAAAGTATTAATCACTGGTGAGTTGCCTCAAATTGCTCGTCAGAGATTGGAAAGCTTGGGATTGGATTTAGCCACATATGGTGCTAAAGATTTAGTTGACGAAAATAAGTTTATAGAAGCTATTAAAGGCATTGATATTTATATTAGCGGAGGCTATGAGACAGGTACAGCTGCTGTTTTAGAAGCCTCCGATAAACTGTGCCTAATAGTCTTTCTCGGCGTTGATTGTGGTGCCTATATTGATTTAAAAGCAGCAGCTGGCAAAGGAATTAAAGTATGCAATACTCCTGGTGCTAATGCTATTTCTGTTGCCGAATTTACAGTTGGTTTGATGATTGATGCTCAGAGGCATATTTCGTCAACTATTCTTTCGTTTGCAAAAGAGAGTGGTTCTTATGAGACATCGAGTACGATGTTTGGCAAAACTCTAGGATTGATTGGCTTTGGCAAAATTGCTCAACGGGTTGCACAAATGTGTGCGAAAGGCTTTGATACTAAAGTTCAGTATTGGAGTCGATCTGGTAAAAAAACCGAAGCGGCAAAAAGCGGAGCTGGGTTTGTAGAGTTGAATGAACTTATTGCTACATCCGATATTATCAGCTTGCATGTTCCTGGTGAAAGTGGCGTGATTCTTGATGAAAATCAATTTGGCATTATGAAAGCGGGAGTAACTATAGTCAATACTTCTCCGGTCAATCTTTGTTCTCCTAAAGCACTTTTAAAAGCTTTAAAAGCCGATGCAAAAATGCAGGTGGCGTTTGATGGTTTCTATGAAAATGAAATAGAAGAGAATGCAGTAAGTGAACTACGAAAAATGATTCCGGAGAGAATTATTGTTACACCTCACGTAGCTTGGAGAACTTTTGAAGCTGATACAGCCACCTATGAAATGGCTATAGAATCTATTGCTGAATTTTTAATTGGGAAAATTCCGTGTCGCGTAGCAAATTAGGCTTCATTCTTTGTTTGTTTGTCAATAACAGTTTGATAACTCCTGATCTGACTTCATTAAACACTCGGACATAGGTATAAAAATAGAAATAGATGTCAAGGTTGTCCAGCGTAATGAAGTTATATTACATCAGGGTTTCGGGGCTTTTTGAATTTTAAAAGTGGCTACTGGTGAGGCTTTTGGAGAGTTCAAAAAAACTAATATTGGCTTTACATGAAAGGAGTGATTTTAACATCGCTGCCCTTTGTATACCCTATGCTGGACGATTAGTATTTGGAAGTTAATTGTATGTTCTTATTGAGCTGGCATTGTTGATCAGCTAGAACAATTATGGCTTGCTGACCCGTTCAAGCAATTCGATTATTTTTTTGCAGTCTGGTTTACCCATAACATTGCCTATTTTTACTAATAAGAGCATGAATAAAATCATTCCCAAGGGAAATAAAGAAATGCCGTGTCCCGTGGGCATGAAAAACATAAATACACTTATGGCTAGTAGAGACCCCATCCAAAAGATGGAAAAAATTTTGACGGCATTATGAACGTCAAAGTGAGCCTTTATTACACTCCCTGAAGGAGCTGGTTCAACTACTCCCCTCACAATAGGTGCCCAGGAATTTCTTCGCCCTGGCTGAAACCACCAAAAGGCAAATTTGTTCTCTTTTGTTTTGCCGATAAATTTTGGTTTAAAAGTGAGAATGAGATTTCCCCAGGAAGAATCAAGATTCTCCTTGAGTTGAGAGATGACTTCCTGTGGCTGCTTGGTGCTGTATATTTCGATTGGGGGTGCATCGAAGCTTAGTCCGAACAATAACACTAGAAAACGAACAAAGTTGAATTGTGGTTTTTCAGATTCGAAAGTTTGTTCTGGTTTATTCAGATTGTTATTCATTTTGATTTCGAGTGCTTATGATTATTGTTCTTCGTTAATCATGACGCCTTTTGCTCTCAATTTGTTTTGAAAACGGATAAGGCCAATGAAATCTAGAATTATTGTGATTCCGGCCGGAATGATAAAGACCCAGCCAAGTGGCTCTTGGTTGTAAACAAGAAAAATGCCAGCTGCGGAGGCAACGCAAGCAAGAAAAAGAGTGACCGGAATTAGGAAAGCCTTTAAGGCTTGCCATGATTCGGCTTTCTTGGCGTCTGTTTGAGAACCTTTTGTCATTTGATTCCATTGGGGTCTAGCGATTAAAATTGTAACATCTATGTCTTTTTACTCGTGTAACATCAAAGTATAAAAATTGAGTCCTTATTATTAAACCTATGTCGGACAAACCTAATTCTGAGCCATCAAAAAAACAATTTATTACCAGGATAGATATTTCGAAGCTATCGCGTGTACGACCAACGAGAATACCGTCTGTTGTTACAGTTGAAGAAACTCACAAACAAAGAACTAGTTATAGAAGACTTGCTATTGATGCGGGAATCTTATGTCTTATTGTTTTGGCTGCTTATGGCGTCAGTATTTTAGGTGATTTTGCTTATAACGATAGATACATACTCAGTTTTTTAGTGCCTAAACAAACTGAGGAAAGCTTTTGGTCCAATTTGGTTGTAAAAGCCATTAGCCAGCCTTTATCACAGCCTTTAATTACAACCAGCTTTGCTTTTGATTTGCAAAACTTTGGCTATGAGTCAAGTTGGTATCATGTGGTCAATATTGTTTTGCATCTTTTGTGTTGTTTGTATTTTTATCTATTAGTTTATGTATTAGCTAGGTACTTTTGGCAAGATGATGGTCGGGAGCAACCTGTTCATGAGCTGGCGCTTTGCGCCTCGGCTTTATTTGCTTGTCATCCATTGGGTGCAGAATCAGTGGCGCATATTTGTGGACGAGTGGCTAGTATGACTGCTTGTAATTTTTTCTTGACCTTGAACTTTTTTGTTTGGGCATTTCTGACTACTAAAATGAAAAATGTTTTTCGTGGTTATGTACTTACTTTTATTTTTTTATTGCAGGCAATATTTTGTGGAATTCAATCTCTTGCTCTACCGGCTTGTATGCTTTTACTTGCAGTATTACTTAAACCTCAGGACTTGTCTTTTAAACAATGGTTTCAAGAAAAATGGGGTGAGCTTATTGTTATTGTAGTGCTCTTACTAATTATGCCATTAATTGCATTACCTGGTTTTACGGCTGATTATAGCAACGGATATGTTTTGCCCCTGCAATCACAGCAAATATACATAGCTAGCCAATTTCAAAGTCTTATCATTTATTATTTGCGCTGTTTATTCTTGCCTATTGGGCTTAGTATTTTTCCACCAAATACTGTTGCTAACGGACTGGGAGATCCATTAGTAATAGTTGGATATTTAATCATGGGTGCGGGTGCTTATTTAGTTTGCAGACTTAGAAACAGGCCGTTGATTGCCTTTGGTATTGGATTAGCAATTTTGAGCTATCTGACCTTTGTGTTTTTCCCTCAAAATGAAATTGCTGCTGATTGGAGATTCTATATACCGTTAGCAGGAATTTGTCTGGCGTTTGCTTCTTTGTTAAAGCCGTGGCTTTTTAGCTGGAAATCGAGCCTAAAGGTGCGTGCTGCAATTTTTGCGGTTATCGCTCTTTTAATTACAGGATCAATTTTTAGAAGTTTAGATTTTCGCTCTGCTATTCATTTATTAAAAATGGCTGTAAGAGCTAATGAGAAAGACTTATGGGCAAAAGGTACGTTAGGACAAATACTAGTTTTGGAACATAAAGCTGTCAAAGGATTAGCTATAGCAAGGCAAGTAGTGGCAGTGGAGAAAAACTGTCAACCAGCTCATGTAGCTATAGGTATGGCTCTACTACCAAATAAGAAAGATAGACCGGAAACTATTGAAAATTACAAAGCGGCAAAAGAAGAATTAGAAAAAGCTTTAGATCTAGCAAAGTCTCAGCATTTGGGCGCACTGGCATTTTTTGATACTCAGCGAGCGTTAGCAGGTGTGCTGGTCGAGTTAGGCGAGTATGCAAGAGCAAAAGAAATAGCCGAACAGGCACTTCTAATGAATCCAAATAGTAATTCATTGAATATTATTATGGGGCGAAGCTTAAATGGTTTAGGAAAATATTTAGCTGCCCTACCTTTTTTGAATAAAGCATTTGAACATGATCAAACTAATCCAGACTTTATTGAACCGATGGCCGAGTGTGCTTTGGGTATAAGTAGTCCTAGTTTGATAAATGTAGCTTATAACGTTTCAAGAATGGGCGTTAAAGTCAGTCAGACTCGTAATATGGAACTGCTTATGGCACGCGCGGCTCTTGCTACTGGTCATTTGAGCGAAGCTCAACAATGGATCGAGCTTACTTGGCGTAAAAGTCCAGCCGACCCAAAAATACTGTATGTAAAAAGCTTTGTTCTGGAAGCAGCAGGGAAGCATGCGTTAGCACAGATTGCTATGAAAGGAGCTCTGGCAGCTGATCCAAATATTGCCAAAAAAGTCCCCATGTACTTTTTGAAAAAAGATAAAAGCGAAGTGATTACTTTTGAAGAACTGTATCCGCTAGCTAAAAAGAAATAAGTGATTTGTTATTTGGCTAATGTTTTAGCAGCGCTTGTGGCAACAAAAATGTTTTCGTCTGCAGCTAGCGATTGGAGAATTTCATCAGGCATTTGTGGATTTTCAGCCATGCCTAGACGAACGTCTTCACTTTCGTCCATTGCTAGCTTTTCTAGCACTTGTTTTGGCGCATTAGGATTTTCTGTCAGGTTTAATCTGACTTCGACGCTTTTATCTTTGGATAAGAGCAATAATACATCCGAAGGAGTGGCGGGATTCTCCGCTACTCGGCAGCGCACTTTTACGTTGTCTTCTTTAGCAAGTCGTGCAAGCACGAAGCCGGAAGTGTGTGGGTTACCGGCTAAAACAAGACGTATATGCAGATCTTCTTTTGGCAATGAAGAATGATCATCGGCAGTATACTTCTCTTTATGTAAATCAAAAATTGCTTTTAGCAGAGCTGCTAATTGTGTTGCATCAACCGGTTTGCAGAGATAATAATTCATCTTTAACCGTAAAGCTTCCATGATATCTCGTTCTTGTTGTGACACCGTTAAAAGTACAACAGGTATGGTGGCTAATTTTGGATCGGCTTTGATTTCGGTTAAAACCTCGTGCCCATTTTTTCTTGGCATGTTTAGATCCAAGAGGATAACGTGTGGTAATTTGCTAAACGCGGACATTTTTTGCTGATGAAGAAAATTCATGGCTTCCTCGCCGTCATTAGCT
Source organism: Candidatus Melainabacteria bacterium (assembly GCA_027451745.1). Classification (GTDB taxonomy): domain Bacteria; phylum Cyanobacteriota; class Vampirovibrionia; order Obscuribacterales; family Obscuribacteraceae; genus JABDBL01. The sequence continues at coordinate 14,402 of DAIDIP010000001.1, read as the reverse complement.
AATGATAGTTCGTAAGCCAAGCCTGAGTCTTTTAGCGCCTCTTCAGTCAACCTTACATCCGAAGGACTATCTTCAACTAGAAGGATATGAATTTTATCGTCAGAAATTTTGTTATCCATTTCACTCGTTTTGTCATTCATTTTGCTATTTCCTTACTGCTATCTTTACTGTTCGGATTTAGTTCATTTTTTTGCTGGCAAAGTAAAATAAAAAATAGAGCCTTCTCCTGGTTCGGATTCCATCCAAATCCTGCCACCGTGACCAGTGACAATCTTCTTGCAGATAGCTAAGCCCATTCCAGTGCCAGAATACTTTACTCTACCATGTAGCCTAGCAAACATATCAAATATGCGGCTAGCGTATTTACTGTCAATTCCGATCCCGTTGTCACATACCGAAAAGAGCCATTCGTCGATATTTTTTTCTGCAGAGATAACGATATATGGAGCTTTGTTGCCGGCATATTTAATGGCATTGCTGATTAAGTTTTGAAACAGTTGTAAAAGTTGCGAACGCTCAATGGCTATAGCTGGTAATTCGCCAAAAATAATAGTTGCCTTACTGTCTGAAATAGCCTGATTAAGGTTTTTCATTACTTCTTTGATAATAGATGAAATCTCAACAGACTCAAGCTCTTGGTCATTTGTACGAATATTGGAATGTTCCAGCACCGATTGAATTAATTTCTGCATTCTTTCAGTACCATCTAATATAAAATCTATAAACTGATTACCATCGGCGTCTAAGTTCTCTCTATAACGGCGAGACAACAGCTGAGCAAAGCCTTGGACGGCGCGTAAGGGTTCCTGCAAATCATGAGAAGCAATTTTTGCAAACTGCTGTAATTCTTCGTTTGATCGCATTAATTCACTTGTGCGTTCTTGTACTCTTTGCTCCAATTGTTCGTTTAGCAATTTGGTTTTTCGTTCCATTTCTTTGCGATCACTTATATCGTTAACAAAGGTACAATACAAATAATCAGATTTGTCCTTAATACGAAATATGCCAAATTCCACAGGAAATTGATGTCCATCTTTGTGGATAGCGTAGACTTCCATCCGCTTGTTTAGAATGCCTTCTGGTGAGTCAGAAAGTATTTTATCCAGGTTCTTAATATATGCATCACGGGTAGGAGTGGCACGCACCAAGTCCTTAATAGGCTTTCCTATAGCTTCATGGCGACTCCAACCAAAAACTCCTTCTGCACGAAGGTTCCAATCTACAATAATGCCATTTTGATCCATGGCTAAAAATGCTTGCAATGAGTTCTCTAAAATAAGTCTGGTGCAGCGTTCCCCGTCTAATATTTGTTCGTATCTAATTCTTTGCCTTTCTATGGCATAACGCAAGCAGCGTGCTATCGAACTAGGTGTGTCTTGTGACTTTATTAAATAGTCTTGGGCGCCAATCCGTAGAGCATCTAATGCTATGGATTTATTATTCTCATCTGTATATACAACTAACGGCAAACTGCGACTAAATGCCCGTACGGACCTAATGGTGGCTAAGCCATTAATATCTGCCAAGGTAGTGTTGAGCAAAATGACATCAATATTTCCATTTTTAATTTTTTGACTTCCTTCATCTAAGTTCTGGGCCCAATCGACTTTGAGTCCGAGCTTACTGAGATCTTCTTTTAAGCTTCGTTCTTCGACAGGCACATTGTCAATTACAAGTACTTTCATAAGCCCTTGTAACCTCTCGATCGTTGAAGTGTTTTTAGCAATTTCAGCTTGAAACATAGCCAGGCCTTCTCTTATTAATAGTATATTGCCCATCTGGCACTTTGGGTTAACTAAGGCAAAATGGTGATTTCCTGAGATTTGGCAGAATTAAATGATTTCGGTCTAGAATTTAGTTTTTAAGACAGGTTGTTAACAATTCTTTAGCATAGCTTTCATTTTGTCAATATCATTAATTGGGGCTTGGCAGCTCTGTTCTTGGCAGATGTATAGAGTCGGTTTCCCATCCAGGGTGTTTTTTTGTTGTAAGAGAGTAAATTTTGAATCGAGCTCTTTAGGATGGGAGTTATCTTTAACAATAACTATCATATTGGGATTATAGACTCTATAAAGATTTAAAAGCATGTCTTTATCCATGATTGGATTCCCTGAAGTTACGAGAACTAAAGATAGTGGCATTCCTTGGCTAAAATCCCAAGCCCTAATCATATTTGCATATTGTGTAGGATGACTGTAAAAGAGATCTTGGTGTTTTTCTAAACTTGTTTGAGCGACTTGTCTATAGAGCTTGTTGTTAGTCAATAATTCCATCTTTAACAGGCAGCTAATGGCTACTGAAGTAGCAGATGGTATTGGTCCATCATAAAAGTTTTTTGGTCTGGTAATGAGTTCTTCTTCATCGCTAGCTGTGTAATAAAAATCACCTGTCTCTTCGCTGAAAAAGTATTTGATCATTGTATCGGTAAGAGACAGTGCCTGTGATAGCCATATTGGATTACTGTCAATGCCTGCGAGATTGATTAATGCCTGGCAGAAGAATGCATAATCATCTAAGTATCCAGACAGTTTGGCAGTCTCCTTAGCAAAAGAGCGCTTTAATTTTTCATTGTCTGCTAATTTAGTTAGAACAAACTGTGCAGTTTTTTGTGCTTGTTTTAAATAATTTTCGTTGCCAGAGATCCTGTAACCATGAGCAAATGCTGAGATTGCTAACCCATTCCAGCTGGTTAACATTTTATCGTCTCTAGTTGGGCGAATTCGATCTGATCGTTTTGCTAATAATTTTTTCTTTGAATCTAATATTTTTTCTTTCTCTTTCTCATCTTCCAAAATATTGCTGAGATGCAAAATATTATTGTGTTCGAAGTTTCCTGATTCGGTTACGCCAAAATGCTTACAAAACAATTCAGTATCGGACCCGAGAGTTTTTGTTATTTCTGCCTTTTCCCAAACATAGAACTTGCCCTCTACCCCTTCGCTATCAGCATCAAGGGCTGAATAGAAACCACCGTCTTCTTTAGCTAACTCACGGGTTAAAAATTCAAGTGTTTCGCAGGCAACATTGAGCCATTTGATTTGGCCGGTGTATGTAAAAGAATCCAGGTATATTCCTACTAAAAGAGCGTTGTCGTATAGCATTTTTTCAAAATGGGGTACGAGCCACTTTTCGTCAGTAGAGTAGCGGGCAAAGCCTCCTCCTAAATGATCGTAAATGCCTCCATTAGCCATGCCGTTGAGACTAGAACTAACGGCGTCCAAAAACAATTCTGATTCGATCTTGTCTTTATTCTTTGTATAAAGTGCTGCTTGCAGACATAATTCTAAAACAAGTGTTTGGGGGAATTTTGGTGCTCCTTTGAAGCCACCCCAAATGGTATCAAACATAGGCAAAATCTTTTTTGTACAATTAATCAATAAGTCGCTATCGATTGGTTTGTGAGATCTGCTTGGATTTTTAGAAAGCTGATCTGTGATTGATTTAATAGCTCCAGTTAAATGAGCTGCACCTGCTTCTGCCTCCTCGCGTCGGTCTTGCCAGGCTTGACTAACTGCTTTTAGAATTGTTTTAAATCCCGGTAGAACATGTTGTCCGTGAAATGTATCTTCTTTAGGAAAATATGTTCCACCAAAAAATGGTTTTTGTTCAGGGGTTAAGAAGACGGTTAATGGCCACCCGCCGTGTCCAGTCATTAATTGCACAGCAGTCATATAAATGTCGTCGATATCTGGTCTTTCTTCTCGATCTACTTTAATGGGTATGAAATTATCGTTAATAAGTTGCGCTGTTTCATTGTCTTGAAAAGATTCTTCTTCCATTACATGACACCAATGACAGGCTGAATAACCTATAGAAAGTAGAATAGGCTTATCTTTTGATACAGCAGCTACCAGGGCTTCTTTTGTCCATGCATGCCAGTTAACGGGATTAAAAGCATGTTGTAAAAGATAAGTGCTTGATTCGTGAATTAGGTGATTGGGAGGTATTGTCATCTGTATTAGCTCTTAACCTCTTGTATAATGACTGTCTAGGTTGCGTGAAATAAATGTCCAAATTTATCCTTGCTACTGTAACATTTGTCCTGATTAATGTGCTCTTGTTTTTGACTGGGCCTCTATTAATTCATGTATTTAAAGAAAATGCAGGACACAGGAGAATAATCGAAACTCTTGTATCTGTGAAAAAGATGCCTGATGTGTTGTTTCTGGGCTCGTCTATTATCCGTTTGCCTTTATGGATGCGTGATTTTCACAGTAATAAAGATACTCCTGCTTATAATCAATTTTTTGAAGTAAAAAGTTTTGAAGACAATTTGAAGGCAAAGTTTAATTGTGACGCCAAGGTTGCAGATGCGGCTCTTGATGGGGCTATGATTTCAGACCTGTATTTTTTTGTACAAAGGGCAATTAATACTAGTCACAAGCCACGACTGATTTTTTTATGTCTTGCTCCAAGAGATTTTGCTGATACTTTGACTCCAGACGAAACCCAGACTGTGACTTTTAATTGTTTATTCAAACCTCATGACTTAATTGTTGATAAAACTTTGTTCTGCTTGGATTTGGGACAAAGAGTAAAGTCTCTATGCAAACAAATTTTTTTCCTGCACGAACATGAGGACAGAATTAAAACTTGGTTGAAAACCTTGTTGGTAAAGGCAAATAAGAGTGTTAATACTGATCATCTCAAAGTGGGTGTGGAAGCTGTAAATCCGCTGTTGGTAAAAGAACCAAAAGTGAAAAGCTTGTTGGAATATCGTTTGCGTTATGGTCATCTAGAGCCTGAGCAGTTTAATAGGCAATTTATTTTCTTGGAAAAGTTAGTAGATTATTGCTCAAGCCTAAGAATACCGATTGTTGTTGTGACTATGCCATTAACGCAAGCAAATAAAGATCTACTTCCAGCTAGTTATTATGGACTATATGTGAATCGCGTCCAAAGAATATGTAGTCAGAAAAATATAAAACTGATAAATTTTGCCAACGAACAATTTCCTGAAAGTGACTTTTTTGACACTGCTCATCTGAATGATAAAGGTGCACAAGTTCTAATTGATAAATTTACATCAGTTATAGCTTCCAATACTGGAAGGTAGCCCGATAGTTCGCTACTCTCTGGAAATAGTGACAATACTAGATGACATATTGTTTTTGGAAAACTTGTTGATATGCATTTAAAGTGGCTTCAACTGTAGATTGCCAGCTAACAGATTGTGCTTTGTCTTTGGCGGCTTCAGACATTCTTTTTAACTTGTCTGTATCGTCTAAAAGTGTGGCTAGATGTTTAGCGAGTTCTTTGCTATCCAAATGATTCTCGATAATCTGTGCATCAATATCATTTTGTAGTATTTCTGCTACTCCCGAAACTTTACTTACTACAGGCACCAATCCATAGCTCATGGCTTGTAGTGCCGCCATGCCAAATGGTTCTATGCGAGAAGGCAAGGCGATGATAGAGCCGCTTTGGTATACCTTTTCCATATCATTTACAAAGCCCAGATATTTCACGTTCTCAGTTAGTCCAAAAGTACTGAGTTGCCATTTATCCAGAGGTTTTTCTTTGAGACCAGCAATTAAAAGTTTGAAATTGTACTTTTGTTGTTTAAGCAATAAACAGGCAGAAAGTAAAACATCGAGTCCTTTCTTTTTATAACCACGACCGACGAAAATAATTGTCTTTTCTTTTGCTACCGACCCGTTGCCCAAGTATTGGGCGGAATTGTTTTCGGCTGTATGGGTGCCGCTTGCAAGCTGCCAACCTGGATATGCTACCGTGAGTGCCGCCATGTTTTGTTTCTTATGAAATTGAAAGCGCTCGACAAAATCTTGTTTGCAGATTCGTGATGGGAAAATGAGTACCTGTGCCTCTTTAACTAACATTGCATCAATTTCATCGCGCATAATATAGTCAGGACGTAATAACAATTTTAGTTTGTTTAGAATGGATTCAAATGATGTTCCACATTCGTTTAGTCGGGTGACAGTATGATTGTGGAAAGTAACTACATCTACGTTATGAGCGCCTAGATGCTGACTGTGAACTATATCAAAAGGACCATGCTTTTGTATTGCGGCAGAAAATTCTTTTATATAGTGTTCTATCTTAGCTACTTTGTTGGCATTTTTATGGCTAGGAGATATTTGTACAACTTTTAAATTTTGGTGTTTAAGATCTGTCTGACATTCTTCGCAAATGACTGTTATATGCAGGCCTAAAGATAATAATTCCTGAATCAACTTGTAGGCATATAACTCAAGTCCGCCCAGCGAGGAAAAACTTCTGACTAGCATGGCTACTTTGACATCTTTCCAGCCAGTTCGACTATCTATATTGGACTTCGCATTAGTGAAGCCTGTGTTCATTCTTGGATCCTAATTTTTGCTTACTAGCCTACCACTTGTTTTTCAACTTTTTTTTTGTCAGCAGGCGCATGACTTTCTTCGGACTCTAATAACCATTGTGCTTCTAAGGCTGCTGCACAACCGGAGCCGGCAGCTGTAATAGCTTGTCGATATAATTCGTCTTGCACATCTCCGGCTGCGAATACCCCTGGAACGCTGGTTTTAACTCCCTGAGTGACTATATAACCAGTCTCAGTTAATTCTAACTGTCCTTGAAAAAGGTCGGTATTGGGTTTGTGACCAATGGCAATGAAAATGCCATCTATTTTGTGTTGTGTTATTTGATTGGTCTTAATATTACGCAGTTTAACTCCGGTTACTTCACCTTTGCTAATGTCTTCAATCTCTTCGATAACGCTATCAAGAATAAATTTGACTTTACTGTTTTGTTTTGCTCGATTGACCATAATTGCAGAGGCGCGAAATGCGTCTCGTCTGTGTACTACTGTCACTTGCTTAGCAAAACGAGTAAGAAAAACTGCCTCTTCAAGGGCTGTGTCTCCGCCTCCTACCACAAATACTTCTTTGTCTTTGAAAAAGAAGCCATCACAAGTGGCACAAGCTGAAACACCATGCCCCATCAATTTTGTTTCTGATTCTATTCCTAATAGCTTTGCTGAAGCACCGGTACAAACAATCAAAGTGTCGGTAATTATTTCTTCATGACTAGTACGGACTATAAAAGGTCTTTTAGATAGATCTACTGAGTCCGCATTGTCATATATAAATTGTGTGCCGAACCTTTCTGCTTGCTTTTGCATCTGCTCCATAAGCTGAGGTCCTTGTATGCCATCAGTAAAGCCAGGAAAATTTTCTACATCAGTCGTTATAGTTAACTGTCCGCCAGCTTGCAAACCCTGGATGACAAGTGGTTCTAGATTAGCTCTAGCCGCATAAATAGCAGCTGTTAAGCCAGCTGATCCAGATCCAAGAATCGTTAGTTTTTTTCGTATTGCCATTGTTCTATTTATAAGCGCTGCCTCAGCTTCGTTCCTCGCCTCAACGCGCGTATTTTACTTCGTTTCGCTTCCGCCGCCTTATTGTCGCCGTCCGCTTCATTTCTCCTATTTCTATTTATTATAAACGCTGCTTGGCAAAAATTTTTCTAGCTAAACAAAATCTCTCTGAGCATTTGTTTAGTTCTGTCAAAAATCATTTTTTTGCCGCCACGGTGGTAGATTGAAAAGGCTCTCTCTATGAGGCTGGGCATGGTTACTTTACTATAAGCTGGCAAATGGTAAGGATTTTCACAGTAATTGAAAAGAGGCACGACTGCCAGATTCCAGCTAAAGACTTGAGCAAGCTTTTTGCTGCCTTCCTGGCAGCGATTGTAGAGGTCTTGGTTTGTCAGTAAATTACTCATAACTCTTGTCCATTCATTAACGTCTTGATAATTGACAGCAAACCCGGCTCCATTTGCTTCGATAACTGTAGCTAATTCATCTCCTAATGTTGTAACAATGGGTAAATTTGACCAGAAATAGTCAAGCAATCGTGTGCGAAATGAAAATCGTGTTTCAGGTAAGTCAAAATGAGCCGAGACACCGATTTTTGCTTGGAGAAGAAAGTCGGCTCGTTCTTCGTAGCTAATCCATTTTGGTGCAAAAAAGACATTCTTATCTAAAAGGTTCAATTGTTTGGCTAATTCTTCTGCTTGATGAGACATGCTCATTACTTGGACTTGAGGGTTCGGAGAAACTCTTCCCATGAAGACAAGACGTATATTAGGGACTTGATCTTTTAGCCTGCCTACGGCTTTGATTATGGTAAGCGGATCGAGCCAATCCCAGATTCCGCCAGCCCATAATAGGATGGGGTCTTGCGGTTGGATTTGGGGAAATAAGGTGCTTGGTCCTTGTCCTTGATCAATTGGAGACTTTTCTGGAAGACCAAATGGCACAACATCGATTAGTTTGCGCAAAGAAGGATCGAAATTGTGTAGAGCGGGGTTGATTCGTCCCAGGGCGCAAAATCTGCCCAGCCAATAATCACGCTGTCTTTCGGAGGCACAGATAGTAAAATCTGCTGATAACATATGTTTTTCTAGCAATTTATGCATGAGGCGAAAACTTGCAGATGCTATTGATGGAGGATGGTTGGCATACTGCAAATGAATATTGAAAAGAAAGGGATCATATAGGTCTACGACTAAATATTTGCCTAAGGAGACTAATTGAGGATATTGCTTTAAAACATTTGCCTGGATAATTAAAATGTCATGCTGTTTGGCTAGTTTTAATAAATCAGATTTTTTCAAAGCGAATTGTAAATCGCAATTCTCAAAAGAAGGTATTTCTTTTGGTTTATAGGGTGAAAATAGAGTAACCTTGAAGCGTTTTGCTAATTGCTTGCCAAGTTCTAAGCAGCGTATGGCAGGACCAGCCATCTGTGCCCCTATAGGTTCTAGAGTAATGAGCAATATTTTTGGGGATGAATTATCAGGCAAAGAGGGCTCCCATTTCATTTAGCCAATGAACTAAAATAAAAAACTTATGACAGCAAACTTAGTTAGTATTGTAATACCTAATTGGAATGGCAGGAAATTTTTAGTCACTTGTCTTGATTCGTTGCTTACTCAAACTTATAAAGACATTGAAATAATTATTGTTGATAATGGTTCCACGGATGGTTCGCTAGAGTTTTTGGCTGCTAATTATCCGCAAGTGCGTGTTATTCCTCTCAAAGAAAATACCGGTTTTAGCTTTGCTGTGAACAGGGGCATAGAGGCTAGTACCGGAAATTTTGTTGCTCTTGTAAATAACGATACCAAAGCTGATGAGCACTGGCTTGAGCTTATGATGCTAGCTTTGACAAATCATACTGAAGCCGGAAGTGCTGCTTGCAAAATGTTGTCGTTGGATAATCCTAAAATAATAGATGGAGCAGGTGATGGTTTGCGCCGGGGTGGATTGCCAGGCAGGATAGGTCATGGACAATTAGATGTTGGACAATTTGATAATGAACGTTATGTATTAGGTGCTTGTGGCGGCGCTGTTCTTTACAGAAAAGCAATGCTCGACTATATAGGGCTTTTTGATGAGGACTTTTTTGCTTATTTAGAAGATGTTGATATTGCTTTGCGAGGGCAAAGTGCTGGCTATAAGTGTATTTATACTCCTAAAGCGATTATGTATCACTTAGGATGTGGTTCTACAGGCAGTGGCTATAGTAAGCTCGTTGTTCGTTTGTCTTGTTGTAACAATATAAATGTTTTGGTCAAAAATATTCCTTTGTCTTTGCTGTTTGAGTTTTTGCCGCAAATTGTTTTTTGGCAGTCATATTATTTTGCCGCTGTTGTTGTAAGAGGGGGCTCAATATTAGCTTGGCTGGAAGGGATTGGTAAAGCAATTACGTTACTGCCAAAAATGCTAAAGAAAAGAGACTCCATTAATAGGAGAAGAAAGCTAAGTATTCATGCCCTTAAAGAGGCTATAGTTAGTTCAGAAGAAGAACTTGAAAAAGCTCGTCTTTTATTACATAAACAGATTAAAGAAAATAAGTTTAGTCAGGAATCAGAAATTGTTGGGCTTAAGACCTCTATTAAGTAATTTGTCGGCTGCCTGACAATTTTCCAAAGCTTTATTGAGAGTCTCGATTAAAAGTTCATTATCGGCTAATAAAGCAAGAGCTTTATTGTCTGTTATATCTAGTTTGCTCAATTTGCGTAGTAGTTCGAGTGCTGTGATAGTGGCGGTAGAAGCCTGCTGCCATTGTTCTTTTAATTTGATTCTTTTATTTTCGTTACTATTTTTGGAGCATAATTCACAGTAGCCCAGAATATCAAAACGACTCTTAAGGGGAATGAATCCTTTGCGCTTGGCCACTGTTTGGCCAAATTGAGGCAAGCGGTCATCTATAAATTCAATCGTTAGACCACAACCTAAACAAATTAGGTGATCGTGCTCTGGTCCTGCTTCAGCTGATTCATATCTAAGTTTTCTATCTCCCGATACTGTACTAATATTGCCTTCTGTTTTGAGACGCTGAAGGGTACGGTAAACTGTGGATATGCTGACAGGCAGTCCAAGTTCTTTGGCTTGAGCAAAAACTTCTGGAGCGGTTAAATGAGTACCTTTTGGGGCTCCTTTAATGATAGAAATTATCGCTTCTTCGTATTCGTTTGGTCTACCTTGTTTTTTCATGATGATTTTTATCATTTTTGCTTTGATGAATATCTGCTTAACAGTTCTTTCAGCTTTGTATTGTTAGCATAGCAAACATCGATTTTTATCTTGATTCATGAAAGTATAGATAAAAAAAGCAGCAAGCCTTCTGCACTACAAGGAAAGCGGGTAAAATTAGGCAAGAGGCAAGCGATAAGTTAATTCAGCATTAATAAGAACGTAAAAAGGTAATAAATCGGGAGACAATTCTGAATGTCGTCAGAAGATGAAGAAATTTTGACAGATAAATCTTTGGCAGATGTCAAGAAAACATCTGAAGATTCTGTTACTGGCGCTGAGGAAAACGCTTCAGCCGAACAGGAAAGCAGTGAAGAAAATAGTTCAAGAATGAACGCTGCAAAAGCCTTTTTTAGGGCAATGTATGCTGGGGACGATATTAATGCGGGGCAATATGGCATGAATGTAGAAACGGTAAAATCACCTGGTGCTCAAGGTACATGTTCTGGGTGCGCTAATTTGTCTTTGCATGTTGACCAACTTGAAGCAAAATACAGTGAAATGGAAGGACTGTATAAGCGTATGGCTGCTGACTTCGAAAACTATCGAAAACGGGTTGAACGCGAAAGAGAAGAATTGCTTAGCTTAGGAGTACAAAAGGGTGTCGAGGCAATTTTGCCTGCACTGGACGATTTAGATCGTGCTAAAGGTAGTTTTACCGACAATTCAGAACTAGCTCACGTGATTGAAAGCATGAAGCTTATTGCTGATAGATTTGTTAAGGGCTTAGAACAGCTTGGTGTAAAACCGCTTAATCCAGTTGGACAACCGTTTGATCCACGTCTTCATGAGCCGGTACAACAGGTGAGTGTGCTGCATTTACCCGAAGGTGCAGTTGCTCACGATTTGAGACGCGGCTATACAATGGGTGAAAAGGTGATTCGTCCAGCATTAGTAAATGTTGTGAGCAATTCTAATGACGAAAGCCAGGCTAGTGAAGAAGACGGTGAGGAAACAAAGGTTGCTAGTGATAGCGAAAATCCCTGACCATCCTTATGATTAGTTTTTACTACGTTAAAACAAGATAGGGAGGATATATCTTTGCCTTCTATGACAAAGAGAGATTATTACGAGATTTTGGAAGTTTCGCGGCAATCTAGCAGCGAGGAAATTAAACGATCCTTTCGTCTAAAGGCGAGGAATTTGCATCCCGATAATAAAAACAGCGGGGACGAAGCTGCTTTTAAAGAATTAGCTGAAGCTTACGAAGTACTGTCAGATGATCAAAAACGGGCTCTGTATGATCGATATGGTCATGAAGGAGTTAAAGGCAGTACTCATAGTTTTGATAATTTTGACTTTAGCTCTTTTGCTGGTTTTGGCATTGATGAGTTAATAGAATCATTTTTTGGGGGAGGATTTCGTACCTCCAGACGCAGCGGTCCTGAACCAGGATCGCACTTACAATATGAATTACAAATTGATTTTTTGGAAGCTGTTTTTGGCGTAGAAAAAAAGATAAGCATTAAACGTTTGCAAGAGTGCGAAGAATGCAAAGGTTCAGGAGCTGAGCCAGAAAGCAAAACTATTACTTGCTCTACTTGTACTGGGACTGGACAAGTACAACAAGTCATTAACAGTTGGTTTGGACAAAGTATAAGAGTCTCAGAATGTCCATCGTGCCAAGGTTCTGGTAAGCATATCGAAAAACCTTGTCGTGGATGTCATGGCATAGGATTGTTGAAGAAAAATAGCGACTTTACTGTGAAAGTTCCAGCAGGAATTGACAGCGGTACCCGTATACGTGTTCCGTCTGGTGGGGATAAGGGCAGGCATGGTGGTGGTTTCGGTGACTTATTTATATTTGTCATGGTTAAAGAGCATGAAGAATTTATTCGAGATGGAGAAAATATATTCATCAAACAGAATATAAGTTTTGCTCTTGCTGCTCTGGGTGGGGAAATTAATATTGCTACTGTGGATGGCGATAAGCTTTTAAAGGTTCCTGCCGGTACGCAAAGTGGTACGGTAATAGTTTTGAAAAGTCTTGGGGTTCCGCGCCTAAATAATCCTAGTCGCAGGGGAGACCAGTTGGTGCAATTGAATGTAGAAACACCAATCAAGTTATCTAAAGAAGAAAGAAATCTATTTGAGCAATTGGCTCAAATTCGTGGCGAGAGACTGGGCTTGGATAAAGAAGAAAAATCAGACCAAAAAGAAATACCAAAAAAAGTTTCTGGTAAAGAGAAAACAAAAACAGATCCACAGATCAATAAAATGGATAATTCAATTATTGATAAAATAGTTGAAGCTTTTAAAAGTAAAGCTGATAGTGTCTGAATTTTGATCAATGAAAACGGTAATTTATAAAGACCAAGCAAAATTCCTTTTCAAATATGGGCTTTGTTTTTTAGTTTGTGGATGTTTATTTTCTTGTATTCAACCTTCCTGGGCGCTTAAATTATCCAGTGAATTAAAATCAGCTATAACAAAAACTTTGCCTGTGGCGCGGATAAGGCTTGATGGTGCCATAGAAACAAAAAATAATGTCCTTTATTTACCACTGGTGCCTGCAAAAGCTCAGACGAATGCGAAGAAAGAGATTATAGTAAAGGGAGTCTTCCCGAGTCTAGAAGCTCCAGAAGCGCTTTTATTTGATAACGGTTGGTGTTTCCTTAAGGTGATAAATATAGATCATCAACAAACATTTGCGCCTGTGAATATGATGCCTCAAGAAATTCAAAAGGCTATATTTTCAGCTAAATTGGCTTCTGATTTAATTGTTCCAGATCGTTTTGCTTTACCACCTTTGTTGAAAGGTGTGGCCGGTAGTGCTTCTGTTCCTATAAAAGATACAGTTAAGGCGAATGTGGAAGAAAAAGATTCCCAAGCCCATAGCGTAAAAAAAATATCTAACAGTGGTAAAGGCTGTATTTTGATTACCTCTCCTGCAACTGGCAAAATTAGCCTCTTTTCCTATCCTGAATTAATTAAGATAATTGAATTTCCTATAGAGGGTACTCCCAGTGGCGTAGCCTATGCGAATGGTAAGGTCTACATTGCTGATCAGTCTAAAGATCGAATATTGAAACTTGATCCTAATCGCAATATATTTTTGGGACAAATTAATCTGCCTAAGGGCAGCGCACCAAAAGATGTAGCCGCCCTGCCTGACGGTAAATTGATTTATGTTTCGGAAAATATGCTTGGCGATGTAGCGGTTTTTGAAACAGACACCGATAAGCTTTTAGTAAAAACCAAGGTGAATAGCTTTCCTGGGCGCATGGGTGTGACATCCGACGGGACTACCCTTTTAATACTCAGTGTGCCTGATAGTAAGGTTTCGATCCTTTCCACCCAGAATCAACGTTTCCTAGGGACAATTGCAGTAGGATCTTTGCCTAGCGGAATAGCCATAAATAATAATGGCAAAACAGCTTATATTTCTAATCGAGTATCTAATACAGTATCGGTTGTCGATCTGGTGCGCCGGGCTGTTGTTCTTATTTTAAAAACGGGGATAGGACCAACAGGTATAGCGGTTGATTCAAATAAGAATAGACTTTATATTGCTAATGCTAAAGACAATTCCATAACAATATTTGATTTAAGTAATTCTAGAAAAGTGACTGATGTTAAATTGCCTATGGATGTTGATTTTCCAGGGGCACTAATGCTTTTGCCTGATAATAAACATATATTGGTCACCAGTGAATCAACAGATGCTTTAGGTCTATTTGACACTACTACTCAAACATTTGAGAAAATAGTTTCGGTTGGGCACAATAGTGACCAATGTTTATGGGTACCGCTTAATTAGTTCGCCCTGCAAAACAGGGCAATTTTTTTGAATAAATGATGGGACAAAGAGAACTTTTTATTGGAAAATTTTGTTGTTAAAGCAGAATTACCCAAAGAG